>NZ_QUIH01000001.1:0-793745 GCF_003479985.1 Clostridium sp. AM43-3BH | reverse complement strand
GATTGGAAGTTCTGGAGATTCCGCCCAGATTGGAAGTTCTGGATATTCCGCCAAGATTGAATCAACTGGCAAAAACGCTGTTGTAATGGCAGCTGGATACAAGTCTATTGCAAAGGCAAAAATCGGAAGTTGGATTACTTTAGCAGAATGGGTTCAAGAAGATGGGGAATGGATTCCTAAGTGCGTAAAAACGGAACATGTTGACGGAACGAGGATCAAAGAAGATGTATTTTATCGCCTTGTTGACGGAAATTTTTGTGAAGTTAAATAAAAATTGGTGGAGTGAAAAATGGAAGAATTAAAAAGCAAAGTGACTCTTTCTGGCATTCTTTCAGGGGTTTCTACTCCCATCAATTATATCCCTAGTATGTACGAATCTACGATAGCGGTAAAACGTAAAAATGGCGAATTTGATTTTATTCAAGTGGTCATTCCTAACGGCTTGCTTGATGGGATTGATCGTTCCATAAAATGGGTTCAAGTTTCTGGTTTGCTGAGAAGTAGACAGGTTATTGAATATGGTCGTACACGATTGAGAATTTACGTTTACGTCAGTGAAATCAAGAATATTGAAGAATCAGCAGTGGGCGAAAATCAAATTACCATTTTGGGAAGCATAAAAGGGATGCCAATGATTAAGGATTTGCTTCCCTCAAATATGGTTGTTAATTTATCCGTCAGTATCGATCGTCATGGCAATGAGAAAATAATAGATTGCATCCCATGTGTTCTTTGGTCGAATGTGGCGAAATCAGCGGCTTTCTTGCGCGATGGAGATATTGTTACAATTTGTGGAAGAATGCAGAGCCGGAGTTTTTTTGACAAAAAAATAAGGTTGTGGAGGATAGTAAACGAAATAGCAGTCAATCATTTTACTGTTATCAAAAGGAAAGCGAGGGTAAGAAAGAAGAATGAGCAGGGTATCAATTAAAAGAATCGAACTGACCGATTTCAAGGGGCAGCATGAAAAAGAAATCTTGTTAAATGGAACCAATGCTATTGTAGCAGGTAAGAATGGAAGTGGGAAAACAACATTGGCCGATAGTTGGTATTGGACGATGGCTGACAAGGACTACTTATTAAAGAATAATCCAGATATTCGACCAGATGATGGAAGAGATTGTGTTCCTCGGGTAGACATGGAACTGGAAATCGATGGAAAACCGCTCAATATTGCTAAATATCAGAAAAAGAGCGTTAGCAAGCCAAAAGCGGATGGAACGGTTCGGGTTACATTGTCCAACAAATATGAAATCAATGGTGTGGCAAAAACAGAGAAAGCCTTTCGAGAGGATATGGCAATCAAAGGGATTGATTTTGACAATTTTATTGTATTATCCCACATTGATGCTTTTACGAATCAGAAATTAGCAGATATGAGAAGTGTTGTTTTTTCTATGGCAAGTACGCATCCTGATTTAGAGATTGCACAGGAATGTGCGGACTGTGAAGAAGTGGCTAAATTGCTGAATGATTATCGACTGGATGAGATCGAGGCGATGAATAAAGCCAAGAAGAAAAATGCTGACGAGCGGATTGATTCGATTCCAAACCAGATTAAAGGCTTGGAAATGGCAAAGGTTGATATTGATGTGGCAGAACTGGAATTGCAGAAAAATGCTATTAAAGAGCGGATGAATCAGATTCAGAAACAGTTGGATTCTATTTCTGATGACAGCCAGGTGGATGCTCTCCGCTTAAAAATGAATGAAATCAAAGCATTGATGATTGAAGAAGAGGAAAAAGCCCAGAAAAAAGTCGATGAAGAGTATCGGCGAAGAAAGGAAGAATTTAATCGCACAACATCAGAAAAGGAAGAATTGGAAAGAAGGATTTCTAATGTCCAAATGGATTTAAGACATGCCGAGAGCGGAATCACCAGAAATGCCCTGGAATTGCAGAATGCGAGAGGAAGATACAAGACTCTTCGAGACTCTACATATGATGATTCTGAAATTCAGAAGATTGAAGCAGAGTCATTTGGTGATGAACTTTCCATTTGCCCGACTTGTGGACAAAAAATGCTAGACGAGCAGATAGAACAGGCTAAAGAACAGTTTGAATCTTCCAAGAAAAAGCGGCTTGATATGGCTCGAAAAGCAAAAGAAGATTGGGAACTGCGAAAGAAGGTACAGTTAAATTCAATCGCAGCAGAGGGAAACGCAGCAAAAACGGATTTAGAAGAGTCTCAGAAAGCCAAAGAAGAATCAGAAAGTTCCGTCTCAGTATTGGAAGATGAACTGGCTAAGATTGCCGCAGAAAACAAAGTGGCAGAGGATGCCATGAAAAATTTCCAGAAAACTGCATCAATGGACGAAAATAAAATGTATCAAGAATACAGCAAACAGCTCGAGTCTTTAAAAGAGGAAATTCAGGTTCTTCCTAATTTGGCAGATAAAAAAGCAGAATATAATCATCTGCTGAGCGACAAACAATCAGAGTTAATTTCAGTAGAACAGGAAATCTCAAAATCATGGAATAATGAATCAATTGATGAGCAGATTTCTCAGTTGAAAGAGGCCTTACGGGAAAACGCACAAAGAAGTGCCGATGCAGATAGGATTCTCTTCCAAGTTAAAACGATCCGTATGAAGAAAAACGAAACACTGGACGAAGAAGTGAATTCTTATTTTTCTGGTGTAAAGGTACAGCTTTACACGTACCAGAAAAATGGAGATGCTATGGATGCCTGTGATTGGTTTGTATTTGATGATTCCAACAAGAAATGGACAAAGCTGATTGGATGTGCAAATACTGCTCTGGCGATTAAAGGGAAGATCGCAATTATTAATGGATTGCAGAATTATTTTGGAATGCATTTCCCGGTATTTGTTGATTATGCAGCTGAATTGGATGATTCCAATATGAAGAGCATCAACGCCGATTGTCAGATCATCTTTTTAAAGGTAACAAATCAGGAACTTTCTGTATCAGCAGTATAAAAGACGTATTTACTTTGCTCTGTTAGGTCGTGGAGTAGTGTAGAAAAGTTCGGTTCTGCGAAGCAAGGGCGAAGCTGCGTTTTGAACAGAATAGTTGTGGAAAAGAACGGTGAAGCAGGGATGAGTCTCGTTTAGTCTTGCATCGGAATTGTATGGATGGATTGGCGAAGTGATGATTAGAAAAGGAACAGTAAAGTTGGGACCTGTGGAGGGATAGTGTGGTGTAGATTTGAACCGTTAAGGAAAAGAGAAGTTTAGATAAGTGGTGCATGGGAAGTGCATAGATGAGTTAAGAAGAACGCGGAATTGAATAGAAAAGGCCTAGCTTTGAACAGTATCGCAATGCATTGGATTGGGTTAGTGAAAAAATGAACTGGAATGGCATAGCGCAGAAATGTGACGCACCGAAATGGTACTGAATTGTAATGCCGTGAAAAGGAATGAAAACGCAATGGTTATGAACAGTTACGCTTAGTTTGGTAGTGAAATGGAAAAGCGATGTATTGAAAAGGAATCGCGTAGAGAAGTAGTGTTTTGCTAAAAAATAAAAATTGAAAGGAAATCAGAAAAATGAAAGAAATGAAAGTTAGATTAACATTCACAGAGGAAGTGTTAGGAACAGCAAGCAATGATAAGGAGATTCATGCAGAGTTCATTGCTTCTAAAGCGCCGGACGCACTGTCCAGAGAGGAGGAAATTGCAGTGATTGGTGTAGATGAGGCGATTGCAAAAGGAAAGACCGTATTCCCAAAGGATGAAAACGGGCATCCATTTCTGTTCGATTATCAGATTAAGGGATTCTTCAAAAATGCGGCAAAAGCATTTGGCTATGTTGGTGGCAGCAGTAAATTACCTGCATACAAAACAAAAATTGATAATCTGGTGTTTATCCGGGAGAGACGCATCCCATTTATTATTCCTGATGGAGAAGAAATTGGAGATTGCCAGCGCCCACTTAGAGCACAGACAGCACAGGGAGAACGGATTTCATTAGCAAACAGTGAAACTGTTCCGGCAGGTACGCAGGTGGAATTTACCATTATGGTTATGGTGGATTCGCTTATGAAAAATGTCATTGAATGGCTGGATTACGGGCAGCTGAATGGAATAGGTCAGTGGCATAATTCCGGGAAAGGAAGATTTACTTGGACTGATATTTCTGCAACGGAATAGAGTAGAGAAGTAAAGCGATGTAACGGAAGAGTACCGATTCGAAATGAAAAGGAACTGTTTTGTTAGGAGATGATCGGTTCAGTCAACCAAAAAATTATATGAGGAGGATAAAAATGATTAAGGCAACGGTAAATGAGGATAGTTGTGGAGTTGAAATCTCTGGTAAAGGGGGAGATATTCTTACAGAGTTTTCTAGCATTGCTAGAAGTATGTTTGAAACATTTCCAGAAATAATAGTTAAACACGCAATGCTTTGGGGAGAGAGTATGGCTGATAAAAGCAAAGTTGAAAAGCATATGTCTTCAGATTCGCGCAACATGGAAAAAGCGCTCCGCGCACTTGCGGAAGAATTAAAAAAAATGGAGGAAGTATAAGATGACAGCAGCAAAACAGGAAGTTCAGAAACAGCAGACAGCAACTGATTTGGTGGTAAACAATTCATTTATTAACGGTTTAACTCATCAGCTGGAAGAAAAGTGTAAATACGGAATGTCATTTCCGGCAGATTACAATCTAGCCAATGCATTGACAGGCGCATATCTGGTGTTAAAAGAAACCAAGGATAGAAACAATAAGCCAATCCTTGAAAGTTGTTCACAGGCAAGTATCGCCAACAGCTTAATGGATATGGCAACATTAGGGCTTTCTGTCCAGAAAAAGCAGGGGTATTTCATTGCTTACGGAGGTCAGTGTCAGTTCCAGCGTTCATACTTCGGAAATATTACCATTGCCAGACGCTACGGATTGAAAGAAATTCGTGCAGAAGTTATCTACGAGGGAGATGAGTTTTCTTATCATATCGAAGACGGAAAAAAGGTTTTCGATTCTCATAAGCAGGATTTTATGAACATTGATACAGACAAAATTAAAGGTGCATATGCGATTTCCATCACTAAGTCTGGAGAGCATTATTTGGAAGTAATGAACATAAACCAGATTAAGAAAGCCTGGGCACAGGGGTTCGGATACAAAGAGGGCGGAAACGGCACGCATGCCAAATTTACCGATCAGATGGTAAAGAAAACGGTTATTAATCGTGCATTGAAAATGTTCATGAATACGTATGGAGATGGGTACATGCAGGAGGCAAGCGACAGAAGCGAAACTGTATCATCCGATGATATGACAGCAAAGGATATGGCATACGATATCGAAATGAAAGCCAACAAAGAGGAGTTCATGGAAGATGTGCCAGATACGGTAGAAGCTGAAACAATTGAACCGGAAGTTGTAAATGCGGAAAGCATTTCAAAAGAAGTGCCGGAGTTTATGGAGGACTAAAAATGCCGAAATGCTCAACTTTAGAAGAAGCGATACGTGATATGGAATCAGGAATTTTTGATTTCACGAAAGACGGAGGGTGCAGCAATTGTGGTAATTGTTGTTCAGATTTATTTCCAATATCTAATAAGGAAATCAAAGAAATCAAAAGATACATTCACAAGCACAAGATTAAAGAGTCAAAGCATTTCTTGCCAACGTCAGAGCGGATCGGGTGGGATTTAACCTGCCCATTCCGCGACAATGACAAGCAGAAGTGCACGATATACGAAGTCAGACCAGAAATCTGCCGGAGCTTCAAATGTGATTATCCGGCAAAAGGAATCCAAATGAACAGAGATAGACTGGAAGGTAAGTATAATGTAGTGTCTGTCAGAAAAATGTTTTTCGGGGAGGAATAATTCATGAATAAGAATAATGGTTGGAAAGTTGGTTTAATCGTTGCCGGAATCATCATTGCGATTGTTTTGTGCGGTGTTGTCTGGGTACAGTCGGCACAAAATAGAGCAATCGGTCTGGAAGAATCGGTTTATACGGCTGAATCTGATATTAAGGTTCAGGAAAAGGCGCGCGTAGATAAGGTATACAATTTGGCAGATTGCGTTAAGCAGTATGATAAGCACGAATCCAATACATTATCTCAGCTTGCGGAGAGTATGTCTAAAGGAAACCAAATCGAGGATGTCAATACAGCGCTGGCAGCAGTTACATATGCATATCCAGAACTGAAATCCAATGAGAATTATAAACAGCTAATGCAGGAACTGACAGTTATCGAAAATCAGCTGTCGCAGTACCGGGAAAATTATAACAACGGTATCAAAAAATATAACAGCTATGTAAAAAGATTCCCGACCAGAATTTTCTTATCATGGACAGGATATGAAGTGCATAATTTTGAACGCCTTGATTACCAGGCCCCCGTTTCTGCACCAACAAAATTGTTTGAGGATTAGTCTATGGAAATAAAGAAACGAGAAATCCTAGTAAGTTTAATTATTGCTTTCATAATGCTCATTGTTGGGATTTTTATTTCTGGGAAGATCAACGACGTGGGAGATTCCAAGCAAGAGACTTATCAGAAAGCCATTCAGATAGAAGAACCGGAGCTGTTCCGATATTGCATGAGTGTAAATTCTGGAAATGGTCTGATATATGGAGAACTAAAAGCAATTGATACCGTGAGCGATCCAAACATCGATGGAGAATGGATGGACTTGTATATCAAAACCCAGAAATATACGATGCATACTAGGACGGTTTCAAGCGGTAAATCTTCCCATACAGAAACATATTGGACTTGGGACACAATCGACTCAGAGTCCAAACACTGTGAAACGATCAGCTTCTGCGGCTCAGAATTTCAACGTTCAAAAATAGATACACCAGAAAGCCATTACATTGACACAGTAGACACAGGCTACCATTTAAGGGAAGAATTCTTTGGAGTGGATTCAGTCCATACGGGTACGATTTTTACCAATATGTCAGACGGTACAATATCGGAACATTCGATTTTTTATAAAAACGAAAGTCCGAAAGAAGTGGTTAAATCTATAGAAGATGGCGGATTTTGGTGGATAGTAATGTTTTGGATTTTCTGGATAATACTTACAGGCTTTGCAATTTATGGATTCTGTTACCTACAGAATAATTGGTTGGATTAAGAAAGAGGAGGCTAAATATGTTAGGAGATGCAATTGACAAACTGGCAGAATATGGGGATGAAACATACTGGAGGCATTATGTGAAAAGTAGCGCATCAGATTTGGTGCATCTATTGAGCAAAACAAAAGAGGAAAAGAAATCAGGTAAAATTTTAGAAAGTGCTGACAGAGAAAATTTTGTTGAGTTGTTAGCAGATTTAATCATCAGTGCGGATGCGTTGTCTGTTTCATGCGGGTTGGACGATTCAGTTTCGAAAGAAATTAAAATTCGTCTGAAAAACATTTAGGAGAGAAAAACGATGATGATTGAGAAAATCGGTACGCCTGCCATGCTGGAGCAGATGGCAGAAGAAGCAGCGGAGCTGGCACAGGCGGCACTGAAACTGGCGCGGGTGCTACGCGGCGAGAATCCTACGCCAGTAACACGGAGAGAGGCAAGGAAACATTTGATAGAGGAATACGATGAGGAATCAGAACGCTTCCGAAAGAGATGGGAGGAAAAGAAGGCAGCAGAAGAAAAGGATGGAAACAGGCACCGGGAGGCATATGGTAAACTGTACGATAAATTTTTAAAAACATACTAGGAAAAAAGGAGAATGAGGGAATGCCGGAATCAGAGAAGAATAGAGCGTGCTGGAACTGCTGGTATGATGAGTTTTGTGACTGGCATCCGGCGGGGGATGAAGATGCGTGCGAGGAGTACATAGCAGATGAAGAGGGTTAAGTGGTTATATTACAGTATCAGTTGGAGAGAAACGAAGTAAATTTCGATTTCTTGCGAGGAGGTGAAATCTTGGAGAAAGTAATTAAATATAGATGTTCTGAATGTGGAGAATTATTTGACACACCTGAAAAAGCATTAGCACATGAAATAAGACATGAAAGAATTGAGAAGGCTAATGAGATGCTTAATGAAGGATACACATTAAAGCAAATCAATGACGAGTGTGAGATTTGGAGATCTGTGCCTGAACATTTAAAGAATGTAAATAAGGATAACTGCTTCAAAATCAGTTATTGGCAATGTTGTGATAAACCTGCATATCGAATTACTAATATCTTTTTTGACGGAAAGGTAAATGTAAGAGGTTGTGGTTCATGGAATGGGTATTATGGCAATCCACTTAGATTAGATAGTAGCGATTTAAAAAATCCAAGACCAAAAGAAGAGTTATTTATAGATAGTAGATATACAAGCAGATGGTAATTATATTTGGAGAATAATATATTGAAAGAGAGGTACATATATGCCAGTACATGATGATTTAGGCGTTAGGATGAAAACATTTGACGGAGGAATACACGGATGTTTTTCAGTGCGCCTCTGAATTATTAATTCCGGTGGACTGGCAGCAAATTAACGAAAAAGTAGAACGTTTTCTGGATAGATGGGAAGAAAAAGAACGATGAAGGTAATGATCACACCAAGAAAACCGGACGAAGTAGGCGGCTATCTCATGATGCCGCTGGTGGCAAATGTGCCAAAAGGTCGCCCAGGTTGGAAAATGGTTAATTTTTCCAGATACGCGAGGACAATAGTAAACCATGATAAGAACTTTAAAGAAATAAGCGGAGAAAATCTGACCAAGGTGTTCTTCACAACAAAGGAAGAATGCCAAGAGTTTTGCGACTATCTTAATAAAATCGAAGAATCCGTTGGGTATGACCATGATCTGTACGGAGAACTTATAAAGGGAGACAGAGATGGAGAGGGAGAGTAAATCATGTTGGAACTGTGAATTTGATGATTTCTGTGATTGGGGGCGCATGGCTGACGAAAGTATCTGTGACAGATACCAGCTGGACAGCATCGATTCTATGCCGGAAGAGGTATAAATGTGAACATATCATTAAAAGTCATAAGGACAGGCAGTACGGATGGAAACTGCTATGCGATATGCGCAGATGACGAAATTCTTTTGTTGGATTTCGGATGTAGGTATCAGCAGATTCTTGAAGGTATTGATTTTAAAATTTCCAATGTAGTCGGGGCATTGCTGACCCACATACATGGAGATCATGCAAAATCATATAAAGAAGTCAGCAGAGCTGGGATTCCAGTATATGCGAACAGGGAGACAGCAGAGCAGTTAGAGATGGCCAAAGTAGCACCGGAAAAAATTGCGATTCCGATAGGAAGGTTTCTGGTTACTGCATTTTATGTACCGCATGACGATACACCGAATTATGCTTATCTAATTACATTACCAAATGGCGAAAAATTGCTATATGCAACAGACTTTGGGTATTTGCCATATACGTTCAAAAAAACCAAAATCACTCATTTTTTAATTGAGTGTAATCATCTGGACATGGCACCAGATAAAACATCTGGCAAGTATAAGCATAGTATTAAAGGGCATTCTTCGTTATCAACAGTAAAGAAGATCATGCAGATTAACAAATCACCTAATCTGTCAAATGTGATTTTATGTCACTTATCAGAAAGCTGGGGAAATCCAGAAATAATGCAACATGAGATTGAAACTGTTGTTGGAGATGAAGTGTCTGTGAAAATTGCGCATTCTGGTTTGATTTGCGAATTGTCAGAAATTCCGTTTTAAGGCAGAAACATCTTGACAACCACAAATTAACACATGAGGATAAGATACATTTAAGAAAGAGAGGTAACAGAACATTGAACAAAGTAATACTGATGGGAAGATTAACAAGAGATCCGGAAGTCAGATACACCCAGGGAGAAAAGCCAATGGCAATTGCCAGTTTTTCATTGGCGATAGATCGTGCCAACAAGAATAAAGATGGCAATGAACAGACGGCTGATTTTATCAACTGCGTTGCTTTTGAAAAAAACGGAGAATTCGCAGAAAAGTATCTCCATAAAGGAACCAAAGTTATTGTCGAAGGACATATTCAGACTGGTAGCTATACCAATCGTGATGGAAAGAAAGTTTATACCACAGAGGTCTATATTGAGCGTATAGAGTTTGCAGAAAGCAAATTGTCGTCAGAGAACAACGTTCAGAACGAGCAGAGTGCACCTACGGCAACGCCAAATGATGGGTTCATGAACATTCCAGATAACGTGGAAGATGCAGGATTGCCGTTCAACTAAATCGATCAGCAAATTTTCCAGACTCATTTCGGTGGGTCTGGAAGAAAGAGGAATATATGGATTTTTTAGACTTTTTTGCCGGTATTGGAGGATTCCGAAGAGGGATGGAGTTAGCCGGTCATAAATGCGTCGGATTTTGCGAATTTGATAAATTTGCTACAGCTAGTTACACTTCTATGCATTTATTGACAGAAGAACAGAGAAAATATTTAAGCACTCTTCCATTAAATAAACGGCAAAAAGAGATTCTTAAAGAGGAGTATCGAAATGGAGAATGGTATGCAAATGACATTCGCAGAGTGTATGCCGGAGACATTCCAAAAGCAAATTGCTGGTGCTTCGGATTCCCATGTAATGACATATCAGTTGCAGGAAAACAACTCGGATTTCGAGGAAACCGTTCAAGCCTGTTTTTCAGAGTTATGTACCTTATCAGACAGCTCGAAGAAGAAAATAAACCCACTTACCTTTTCATTGAAAACGTTAAAAATCTGCTTAGTGTTAATGGTGGATGGGATTTCGCCAGACTGCTCATTGAAATGGATGAGGGGGGGTATGATGTTGAATGGCAGGTGCTTAACTCCAAAGATTTCGGAGTGCCACAGAACCGGGAAAGATGTTTCATTATCGGACATCTTAGAGGAAGAAGTAGCGCAGAAGTATTTCCTATCGAAGGAGCAGGTGGAGAAAATCGCATTTCAATAATCGGTCATAAAGATGGATACAGAAGAAATACACAAGTATTTTCATTTGATGGAATCGTAGAGACACTTGATACAGGGCAAGGAGGCGGTCGTGGACATCACGTTGCTTTACCGTGTTTCATAGATTTGTGCTACCAAGGCTCTCAAACGACTGATATTGCCCGGTGCTTGAAAGCAAGATATTACAAAGGAATGGCGAATCATGCTGGGCAAGACAGTGGAATTGCGATTCCAGTATTAACACCAGATCGAGCAGAAAAACGTCAAAATGGACGTCGGTTCAAAGAGAATGGAGAACCAATGTTTACTTTAACAGCGCAGGATCGGCATGGTGTAGGAATTGGCATTGGAAATCCGATAGAGAAAGATTCTGATGGAATTTTCATCAAAATATCCGAAGAATTGACAGTTTATGCAGTATGGTATGAGAAATATCAATGCTATATTGCCATTCGAAAATTGACGCCAAAAGAATGCTTTAGACTTCAAGGATGGACGGATGATTATTTCGAAAAGGCTCAATTTGTTAATTCAGATAGTCAGCTTTATAAGCAAGCAGGGAATGGCGTGACTGTATCAGTAATTAGTGCTATTGGAGAGAGGATGAAATAAGTTCGTTGTTATAAGGAGAACCAAATGGAAAAGGATAGAAAACGAGTGTGTTGCAACTGCGACCATAATATCAGGTCTAATTCATCAGAGATCACATGTAGCTGTGAGTTAGATGGGCATCGCATCGGGTACGCGGAATGCATGCATGGATGGTGCCGTAGATGGAAGAAAGAAACAAAATGGGGGAGAGTGAGAAACAATGACTAAGAAACCGATATTCGATAGAAATTATTCAGATACATGTAGTTTGTATCATTGCGAATGTGGGAACAGAGTCAAGGTCTTCCATGATGTTGGGACATTGAATAACAATGACGCGCCGAATTATTGCTGCAACTGCGGATGCAGATTTGATTGGAAGTCCAAATAAAGGAGCGTAAGATTTTACAATGCAAAAACCAAATTACAGACAAATCTATGCTATGAAAGCACAGAGAGAGAAGAAGATACAGGAGATATGCCCTGGCATTCCATACAAAAGCGGAATCTATGTTTTTTATCGCATAGATGAAGCCGGAATCCGGAGAGCCTATTGCGGGCAGGCGGTTTCATTATGCGAACGTTGCGCTTCACATCTTGCGGAGTATGATCATATCGCATTGAGCTTGAAGAAACATGGCTTTCGCAGCACAGAGAATCCGTATGGATGGGCATTGAAATTCAAGGTTTATCCTAAAAACAAACTTGACGAAGAAGAAGTGTCAACTATTAAAGCACTTGCTGATGCAGGCTATCAGATGTACAACGTCACAGCCGGATCTCAAGGAGTTGGAAAGCAGGTAGTAGGGCAGTACAAGTCGCCCAAGAACTATCATCAAGGCATCCAGCAGGGGAAGAAATCTCTTGCCAAGGAACTTTCTGGAATCGCAGAAAAACATCTTGTTATCGGCTTGAAACCAGAAAAGCAGGGGAACAAGGTTTCAGAACGGCAGCTTGAAAAATTTATGAATTTGATTAATGAAGACAATTATTTGACAGGAAAGGAATAACGAATGCCCGGTAAACCGGGTTGGTGCGTAGTGAACGGCGGTGACGTACCGAAAAATTTCAACACCGTGGCCATAAGGCTTTCGCCGGAAACGGCGTAGGTCGTATAAGGGCAAACGAATGGTGATCCACGATACAGCATTTGTAGCGTGGTGTTATGACAAAAAAAGTGTGTTGGGTTTCGGCAGGAATAAGCAGTTTTATGGCAGGATATCTTGCAGGTGATGTAGATGAGTGGATCTACATAGACATTAAAGACCAGCACCCAGATAGTTTAAGATTCATTAAAGATTGTGAATCAGCCATTGGGAAACCAATTCAAGTGTTGCGTTCCAATGAATACACTTGCGTGGATGATTGTGTGAGAGCATTTGGAGGATTCAGAAATCCAGGAAATGGATTTGCACCGTGTACCAATTGGATGAAGAAGCGTGTCAGAAAGGAGTGGGAAAATAGAAACAAGGATTATGAACTGATTTATGTATGGGGGTTTGATTTTAAAGAAAAATCAAGAGCGGAACGAACGGTTGAATCGAATCCGCAGGCTAGACATGAATTTCCGCTTATAGATAGGAATCTGTCAAAAGAAGAAGTTCATGGACTATTTGAGAGAACATTCCCATTCAAACGCCCTTTTATGTATGAATTGGGATATCCGAACAACAACTGCCTCGGCTGCACGAAAGGAGGCATGGGATATTGGAATAAGATCAGAAAAGATTTTCCAGATGTTTTCAAAAGTAGATCCGAATTAGAACGATTGGTCGGACATTCTATTTTGAAAGACAGTAAGGGATCTCCTATTTACTTGGATGAACTGGATCCAAACAGAGGAAACATGAATACAGAAGTTTTCCCAGAATGTGGGATTATGTGCTATTTGAACTCATAAAACACTTGACAGCCACAAATTTATACATGAAGATATAAATACTTCAAACAATCTCAGCTATGAGTGATAGCGATTTTTTATTCAGACGTCCGGCAATTCTGCCGGAAAATTCCAAAATTTAATACTTTAGAAAGGAACCGAACCTCCGGCCGGGGTAACGATATATCGGGTTCCTTGAAACAATGAAAAAAAAGTTAAAATGTGAAATTTATCGTGACTCGATGCAAAATTACAAAAAATACGCGATACCTCCGGCACAGCTTGTTATTGCAGACGTGCCGTATAATGTGGGTTCTAATTTTTATGGAAGCAATCCGATGTGGTACAAAGGCGGAAACAATAAAAATGGAGAAAGCAAACTTGCCGGTAAAGCAGCTTTTAACAGTGATTTTAACTTCAATTTATATGAGTATTTCCATTTTTGTTCAAAAATGCTCAAAAAAGATGATACAAAACCAGTTCCAAGAGGAAGAAGCTCAAACAGTCCATGCATGATTGTATTCTGTGCCTTTGAGCAAATTCCAGTGCTTATTTCAGCAGCGAAAAAACATGGTTTTGTAAATTACACGCCATTAATTTTTGTGAAGAATTATAGCCCACAGGTTTTAAAAGCCAACATGAGGGTGGTTGGAGCCACAGAATATGCGTTACTGTTCTATCGCGGTCGATTGCCTAAATTTAGAAATGGAGCGCAACTAGACGAGAACGGAAAAACCATCCGCGGAACCGGTCATATGGTATTTAACTGGTTTACATGGGAAAAGGATGGAAAAGACATTCCTAAGATTCATCCAGCACAGAAGCCAGTATCTGTTTTAAAACGCTTGATTGAAATTTTTACAGATCCCGGGGATGTAGTAATTGATCCATGCTGCGGAAGTGGCACCACTTTGAGAGCGGCAGCGGAGCTTGGAAGAAGTTCTTTTGGCTTTGAAATTGACCGAAATTTTTACAACAGAGCTAAAATTGAAATGCTTGTTTTTGAAAGAGATGCACAGATGGATTTTTCGGATTTTCCAGATGTATTGCCCGAGCAAGGAAGTGATTGGTATGCCAAGACGTGAACATTATAAAAAGTGCAAGGAAAATGCCATCTGCCCCAGATGTGGCAAACCATCAGATAGTGGAAAAGTTTATTGCAAAACGTGCAGAGCGGCGATGAAAGCCAAAAGAGAACATGACAAAAAGACAATTTCTCGTTCTGAAAGACCTAACTATGGCATCTGCTATATTTGTGGAAAAGAACAGGTAATGGAGAATAAGAAAGTTTGTCCAAAATGCTATAAACAGAGAATTTTGTCTATTAACCAGTGTATTAAATCAAGAGACGAAAGCTACAAGGCTTATTGGAAACAAAGTATGAATTAGGAGGTATGGAGCAGTGAGCAGTATGAACGAATTCTGTATTGAATGGACGAAAGATAGAGATTATGCGACAGTAACAGCGCCATCTGGAACAGCATTAAAAAGCAAACTGATCGCATTGGCAGAAAAACGCCCAGAAGAAGTAAAACGGGTGTTTGAAAATGTGGATGGTTCAGTTTTGTATCATGTGCCGGTTAAATATATCAAGGTCAGTCCTCCAAAAAAGGTTTCAGAAGAACAGAAGAATCAGGCAGCTGAAAGATTAAAAAAAATGTGGGAAGAACGTAGAATTGGCGATGACCCAGAAGATGATGGCGGAGAACTGTAACAAGTTCTCCCCATTAAAAGATAAACAGGAAAGGAAAAACCACTATGCCTACAATTGAAGTAGATATAAGAAAACATATTATAGAAACGCTGAAAACCGAAGAGCCGTTATGCATCACGGAAATATCTTCCAGACTGAATTTACCAAGAGAAAAGACAGCTCCAGTTGTTAATAGAATGGAGATTGCTGGAATCCTGGTAAGAGCCAATAAGCCGCACGAGAAAGAACTGTATTATTATCGGGCAGAGCCAGATAAAACAGTAGAAGAAGCGCTTGCTAAATCCGCTTCAATTCCAATTTATAAAAGTGAACTTGTACAAGCTGCAAAGAAATGCAAGATTGGCAGTAATATTCGTGTATTCAACAATAAAATCTGGAATCGAAACGATGATTCTTGGGGGAAAGTTGAAATGGCAACTGTTATTGCAAAGTATCCATTCCTTGTCAGATTGAGTAATGGATGTTGCGTATCTTATGCACAATTAGCATTGTACTATCGTTCCCCAGGGCGTAGAAGATGTATCATGTAGGAGTAATGATGGGAAGAAAATATACAGTATTTGCAGTGGATTTTGATGGGACTCTTTGTGAGAGTGCCTTTCCTGGAATTGGAGTCCCGAATATGTCTTTGATTCGTTATCTGATAGCGAAAAGGGCATCTGGAGACAAAGTGATTCTTTGGACGTGTCGTTGTAATGATAGGCTTAAAGAAGCGGTCGATTTTTGCAAAAAGTACGGATTAGAATTTGATGCAGTAAACGAAAATCTAGCAGATCTTGTCAATTTCTGGGGTAACGATCCCAGGAAGATATCCGCAGACGTTTACATTGATGATAAAGCGGTAAACAAACCAAAATGGAGAGTTCCTTATAAAGAGTAGGAGGGGTTGAAATGTCTGGAGTAAAATGGATTAGGATTAAAACAAACATATCGTTAGATGCTAAATTTAAGCAAATCGATACAATGCCGGATGCGGATTCAATAGAGTGCATGTGGTTTAAACTTATTCGTTTTTCTGGACGGCTGATTAATGATGGAATTTTCCTTATCAATGATAAAATGGCATATTCTGAACAGATGTTATCTAAGGAGTTCAATCGCCCGATAGAATTAATTAGAAAAGCCATGAATACTTTTTATAAACTGAGAATGATTGACATTGAATATGAAGAAAGCGACATGGAAAAACAAATAGTAGCTTCGAAAACTTCTGACAAAGCCAAACCAGAAAAAGAAAGCACACATTTTGTTAAACTGCGCACAAATGAACAGAATTTCAAAGCAATTATTGCGGGGAATGAATCTTTTTCTGCCATTTCCAGCAATTCTGATTTCTACAATAGCGTATTGATGTGGATGCAGCACAAAGATGGGAAACTGCCAAAAGCGCAGAATCACTATAATTCAGAGCTATCTATGACTCGTCTGTTAAATCAGATGATTCGATATGCTGATAAATTTGGAATTACGGCAGTACGCTTGGCAATTGATTCTGCAATATCAGCCAATTACATGGGGATTGTTTGGAATCGAATGGATGAATTCAAAAAGGATGCGGATTTAGCGTCTGATGATTCATCAAATGATAGATTTTCCGTACTTTCAGCAGACTTCCGTGCAGAACTTGAAAAATCAGGTGTAATTGTTAATCAAGCAATCAATTACGCTAAATTAACGACAGAACAGGCCGATAAAATAAGGGCGGCAGGAGTGACGATATAATGCAGTATAAATTCAATCAACAGGATGCATGGGATTTTGCCAGAACCATTGGGGAACAGCCAAAGATGAAAGGAGATGAGTTGCATTTCCGCATCTGTCCATATTGCAAGGGTGGAGATAGCAGAGACAGCAATACATTTTCTATCAACATGAAAACAGGCCAATTTAAGTGTTTGCGTGAATCATGCAGTGCAACAGGTAATATGGTAACACTTGCAAAGGATTTTAATTTCAAACTGAGCGGAGATTTCGGAGAATATATCCATCCGACAAAACAGTTCAGAAAATTAAAAACACCAGAAGCACCGATTGTTCCTAAAGACCCAGCAATAGCATATTTGGAGTCAAGAGGTATTTCTTCAAATACCGCTATACAGTATGAAATAACTGTTCAAAATGGGCACGAAAATGTCCTTGTATTTCCATTTTATGATGAAAAAGGAAAGATGCAGTTTGTCAAATACCGTAAAACTGACTTTGACAAAGAAAAAGATAAAGCAAAGGAATGGTGTGAGTCTAACTGTAAACCAATCTTATTTGGAATGAAGCAGTGTGTAGACTTTCATCAGTTGATTATTACAGAGGGGCAGCTAGATTCGTTATCTGTAGCAGAGGCAGGAATTAAAAATGCTGTTTCCGTTCCAACTGGAGCAAAAGGATTTACATGGGTTCCATACTGCTGGGACTGGGTAAGAAAATTTGAAGAGATTGTTGTGTTTGGAGATTATGAAAAAGAGCATGTAACTCTTTTGGACGAAATCAAGTCCAGGTTTCCAAATAAAATCCGTGTAGTGCAGCCGGATGATTATCAAGATTGCAAAGATGCGAACGAATTACTGCAAAAGCATGGGAAAGATGCAGTTAAAGCGGCCGTGGAACACGCAGAATTACTTCCGGTAAAACGAATTAAACAGTTTGCAGATATAAAAAAGGTAGACTTCAACGATCTTCCAAAAATGAAAACTGGGTTTAGAGAATTGGATAGGATCCTTGGTGGTGGTATTTTTTTCGGCGGAATATTCCTGGTAGCAGGTAAACGAGGCGACGGAAAAAGTACATTTGCCAACCAAATTGCATTGAACGCAATCGATCAAGGATACCCAACACTTATCTATTCCGGAGAAATGACAGAAAATCAGTGTAAAAACTGGATGGATTTACAGGCTGCCGGTCCGAACAATATAGCAGAAAACTACAATCCGGATAACACAAAGTACCAGTTTGTCACTACACCGATTCAAAATAGACTTAATGATTGGTATTGGAACAAAATGTACCTTTATGACAATTCCATTATCGATGATGATGAGCAGGAAGATTTAATCAAAACAATCACGGATGCCATCATGCAGTATGGAATCAAAGTAATACTGATTGATAACCTCATGACAGCATTAGATTTGGATGCAGAAGAGGAATCGAATAAGTTTGAGAAACAGTCAAAATTCGTGAACAAATTAAGAAAGTTGGCTTACAAATTCAACATTATCATCATGCTAGTAGCGCATCGCCGGAAAAGCAGCATGACTACTGATGTGAATGATGAAGTTTCGGGTTCTGGAGACATTACCAACATGGCAACTGTAGTAGTCAGCTACGACCGGGATAAAGAGTTGGATCAGAGTCAGCGCCGATTGGTCTTATCTAAGAGTCGAATAGTCGGAAAACTGAATTACGAGGGATACATCTTACAATATGACGAAAAATCAAAGCGTATTTTTTCCAATGCGGATGAGCTGCATCGCAAATTTGGATGGGAAAAATCGCTGGAAGCCGAAAATGATGGTTTTATTGATGCAGGGGAGATTGTGTTTGTATGACAAAGGAAATGAAAAATGAGGATGTAATGTCCTTGATGAACGATGTGCACAACGTCTTTTTCTTGAAATATCGAAATTTAACGCCAGAGGATATGTCAGACGGGAAATGGAATGAAATTGTAAATGACGTGGGAGCTCTCACTGAAAAATATAAAGAATTTACACACCGTACCTATAAAGATGGTCAAATGCAAGAAGTTTTGACAGCAGTTCCGATGATCATGTGGTTTTTAGAGATTTTGGAACGTAGATTGAACAGTTCGGAAAAGTCGAACAGTTAATGATGAGATTAGCATTGTTTGTGAGATTGTGAAAGGATGATGATAAATTGGTTAGAAAAGGCTTTGGGGTAAGCCCAATCACAAATAGGATTTATTATGGCAAGCAAAACACAGAAAAACAGATGTGGATTGGCGAAAAAACGGATGTTACGGATGATGCAATAGCCGCTGTGTATGAGTGGTTTATGGGAAACATGGAAGATTCTGATGGAAAAAAAGAAGAGTATCAGATCACATATCCTAATACGGAATTCGAACTGGTCATGAGAAGAAAAAAATCTGAGATATGATGGATTATAAACGTTTGAGATGTGAAAAGGAGTGAAAAAATGACACGAGCAGAAAGAAGAAGAGCGGAAAGAGAAAATAAAATGGCTCAGACTCGCTATGAATATACTAACGAGCAGATTGAGCAGATCAAAAACCAGGCAGTAGCCGAAGCGGCAGAGCGAATCAAAGCTAAAACCAGAGCTGAAATTGACAAACATATTGACGAAGAATGGAGAAAGAGAGAAGAATTTTTCTCTGGAACTGATGAGACTGAACGAATGCAGAAAGCACTCTGTTTACTGATGTCGGTACCGGTCAAGGTTTTGTGTGAAGACTTTGGATGGAAAAGCCCTCGATGGGAAAATGATATGCATAACAAACTGTGGCGTTTTGTAGATGCAGTTATAAAGGAAGTAAACAGAGTCAGCGACGATCAAGCCATTGACATCAGACGATATGGAGAAGAAGTTACACAAAAGTTCGGAATCGAATTCGTAATGCAGGATTTAAAATAAGAAGGGAGAACGTTTTATGAATAACTTAATGATTTTTGAATGACACGATGTAGAGGTATTTGAACTGAATGGACAGATATTATTTAATCCGTACCATGTAGGTGCTTGCCTGGAGTTGGGTGACAGTTCAGTGAAGATGGCTGTTGCAAAAATGAATGAGAAATAGGTTGTTAAGCTGACGAATTCTAAAGTCAATAAAGTTGACTTTAGAAAATTGCATAACACAGGCGAGAATTCCATGTCTTTGCACAATCAGAAAGAAGTGTAGCCAATGTATTATTCAGAAACATTCATGGAATTATACAATAAATGATTAAGGGGGTAACGGAAATGACGATTCCAACCATGATTACAATAAAAGAAGCTGCCGAAAAAACTGGCATTTCATACAGTAGAATTCGAACATTGTGTTTAGAAGGTAAAATCGTGCATATTAAAGCCGGAAGAAGATTTCTGATTAATTTAGAAAAGCTGATTGAATATTTGAACACAGGTGAACAGTGATTTTTTGACTTTTACATTTTTATTGTTGGTCGCTTCTGTCGACCATTTGTCGACCAAAGAGAGAAAACAATAGATAAAAGTAGATAAAAACAGAGAAAATAGAAAGTCGAGAAAGCCTTATAAATCAAGGCTTTCTCTGATTTAGAAAAATGTGGAGAAAAAGAAATTCCTCTTTCGTAATGCGTAGGTCGCCGGTTCAAGTCCGGCAGGGAGCTGATGAGTGGAGCCCCTCTTGATTATCAAGAGGGGTTTCTTGCATAATAGGAAATACCTTGGAATTCTCCATTGCCTGTGAACAGTTACTATTACACAAGAAGGTACAGCCTTTATTCCATATAACCACTTGCACGATCTCCGCAAATGATATAAAATAATAACATACAAAAGACAAGGCGGCAGACGGCAGAGTTCGTACTGCCGCTTCCGCTTGCCAGGAAAGGATATTTCATGCCATGAGACAAGAAGAATGGACGGTAGAAGCGGCAGATGCATATCTGAATGAGATACCGAAATTTACCAGTGAAAAACATACGGCGGAGGGGCTTCGCAGGATGCTTTCATACCTGAATGCATTGCCGCAGGAGGAAAGAATCGTACATGTGGCCGGAACAAATGGAAAAGGGTCGGTCTGCTCGTTTCTCGATGCGGTTTTGCAGAAAGCCGGGAAGCGGACGGCGCGGTTTACGTCTCCTCATCTGGTGCGCGTGACGGAGCGTTTTTCTTTTGATGGACAGGAAGCAGACGATGCACTGTTCCTGGAGGCGTTTGAGGCGGTTAAGGCATCATATGCTCATTTTGAGCAGGAAGGACTGGGGCATCCGACGTATTTTGAATATCTGTTTTTGATGTTCATGTGGATGGTGCGCCGGAAAAAGCCGGAGTATGTGATTCTGGAAACGGGGCTTGGCGGACGGCTGGATGCAACGAACTGCATCGAGCATCCAGCGCTTACGGTCATCACTTCGATCAGCCTTGACCATATGGAATACCTGGGCGGCACGGTGACACAGATCGCGGGCGAAAAGGCGGGAATCCTGAAAAAAAATATGCCGGTGGTGTACGATGATACGGATGCGGCGGCTTCGGCTGTTATCAGAAATCGGGCGGCGGAACTTTCCTGTCCGGCATATCCGATCAGCCCGGCAGTGTATACGGATCTTCGGCGGGAACATGGCGGGATGATTCTGAGGATAAAAGAGAAAAGCCAGCGTCTGTTTATTCCCTTCGAAGCGGAATATCAGGCGGTCAACGCCTGCATCGCTTACCAGGCGGCGCGGCTTCTTGCAGTGGACGAGGAGACAGCGGCAGCGGGCATCCGGAATGCGGTATGGCACGGACGCATGGAGGAGATCCAGGACGGAGTTTATCTGGATGGCGCTCACAATGAGGGCGGAATCCGTGCGTTTGCGGGCGCGGCGGCAGAGGTGGCAGCGCGCAGAAGAGAAGAGTCAGGGAAAGATGGTCGGATTTTTCTGCTGTTTGCAGCCGTTTCAGATAAAAATTATGAATCGATGCTGGAAACACTGATGCGGAAACTGAAGCCGGATCGATTGGTGCTGACTCATTTATATACATCGCGGGCACTTCCGATGGAGGCGATGGAAAAAGCAGCACACCGGGTGGCAGAAGGCTGTGAGGTTCAAAGTATACCGGATGTAAAAACAGCTTATCAGACACTGGTTCAGGAAAAACGTCCGGAGGATACCTGCTTCTGTGTGGGTTCTCTGTATTTAATCGGAGAGCTGGAGAAAAAGATTTCCCGAACTGGATTTGACAGCACCGCCAGAATGGTGTAAGATTAGCGGGAATGTATATCCATGTAATAAAGGAAGAAACTCTGGAGGAAAAACATGAGTGGCGAAGGAATGACAATCAATTTCGAGGAAGAAATCGAACATTTTAAACCGAGTCTGGAGGTCGAGGAGGTCGGCGAGGCGATCGTGAAGAGTGACCTGACAGATATGTCGGATATTATGATGGAACTTTTAAAACATATGAAGGAATAGGCGGACATGATGGATCGAACAAGAAAAATTCGCCTGATTTCCAACAGCTTTTACAATGCCGGGCTGGAACGGGCAAAGAGACGGGATTTAACAGGGGCGGTCGAGTATCTGAAAAAATGCCTGAACCTGAACAAGTATCATATTGATGCCAGAAATCTTCTCGGACTTATCTATTATGAGATGGGTGAGGTGTCGGAGGCGCTGGTGCAGTGGGTTATCAGCATGAACTTTAAGGAGCAGGATAACCGGGCTGATTATTATTTAGACCAGATTCAGCGCAAACAGGATCGTCTGGATCAGGCGAGCGCGACGATTCAGAAATATAATCAGGCGCTTCTGCAGGCGCAGACCGGAAGCGACGATCTGGCGACCTTACAGCTTACAAGAGTTGTAGAAGCTAATCCGAGATTTGTAAAAGCGCATCTTCTATTGGCTCTTTTGCATATTAGTCATGAGGATTATACGAAAGCGGGCAAATCCCTGTATAAGGTACTCAAGATTGATAAAAACAATCCCAAGGCGAACTGGTATATGGAGATTGTTAAGGAACATACCGGTAAGGCGGATATCGAGCGAAGAAAGCTGAAAAACGCATTTTCCCACCGCCAGATGCAGGATGATGATGTCATTATGCCGCCGACGTACAAGGAGAATACGGGACTGCAGTCGGTGCTCAATATCGGCGCTGGACTGCTTTTGGGCGCGGCAGTTATCTTTTTCCTGGTGATGCCAGCCAAGATTAAGCAGGCAAATAATGCACATACGCAGGAAATGCTCCAGTACAACGAGCAGCTCAATCAGAAAAATGAAGAGATTGACAGTTTAAATGAGAGCATTGAGACCTCGAAAAAGGACAAACAAGAGGCGGAGAACAAGCTGGATACGATGCTCAACAGCAATGACAGCGTTCTGAACCAGTATGCGAAGCTCGTCAAAATGCTGCAGGCATACCGCAACAATAACCTGGCAGAGGCGGTTACCTATTATGAGGGCTTTGATCCGTCGTTATTTACGGACGAGACGGTCGTTTCCATTGCCAACGGGGTAAAGCAGGACATCGAGACAAATGGCTACCAGACGCTGGAGGATCTGGCATACACGATGTGGTCGGCAGGCCGTATGGGGGAAGCGCTGGCAGATTACCAGACCTGTCTGGCGATCCGTCCGGCAAACCCGAAGGTTATCTTCAGCATGGGTATGATTTACCGGGCACAGGGCGAGACAGACAAGGCGGTCGAAATGTTTACGCAGATTGTGACCCAGTATGCGGATTCCGAGCAGGCGGACAAGGCAAGACAGCAGCTCGCCGAGCTTGCGCCGGATAACCAGCAGGCTGCAGTTCCAGGTCAGTCCATCATCAGTCAGGGAGAGACTGCGGCGGATGAAACGGCAGCAGGCAGCGGAGCGGAGACGCAAGCGGCGCAGTAAGTACAAATATAATACGGCAGATAATTAAGAAGAAAAGCACTGTAAAGATAAAAACTTTACGGTGCTTTTTTGTGTAATAGGAAATTCCTTGGAATTCCCTATTACACAAAAAGGCACTAACGTGCCAATGATGCGCACTCGCGCGAAGCAGAAACATGCTGCATAAAAAATCGAAAAAAGGGGAATCCTGATATGGAACGAAATATGTTTACATACGAAGCGATCGATTCGGCGCTGGTGATTCATCTGCCGAAGGAGGTAGATCACCATAACTGCCTGACACTCAAATATGAAACAGACCTGCTTCTGGCGGAAAATTATATTAATCGGATTATTTTTGATTTTTCAGGGACGGAATTTATGGATAGTTCCGGGATCGGTGTAATTCTCAACCGGTATAAGCAGATGGAGGGCAGCAGCGGCACGGTGGCGGTGTACGGGGCAGGCGAGCGGATGCGCCGGATTTTGCGGATCGGCGGCGTGTATCGTTTGGTGCAGTCGTACCGGACGAGAGAGGAGGCACTGGATGGGAGACATTAAAGGAGAGATGAATATGTATGCGGATGATATATCTGTATCAGAAACGGAAGTGAAAGGAAAACTTAAAAAAATAAAAGATTCAGAAGAATACAGAAAATTTAAACAGAATGAACAGAGACAAGCAGAGAAGAATGGCACGTGGATGCACCTGGAGATAGACAGCCATTCATCGAACGAGGAGTTTGCCCGTGTCACAGCGGCAGTCTTCATGAGTCGGATGAATCCGACGATGGAGGAGCTGGAGGATGTGAAAACGGCGGTCTCGGAGGCGGTGACAAATGCGGTGATTCATGGGTATAGCGATGAAATCGGAATTATTTACATAGAAGCGCGGATTGAGGGAGAAGAACTGATAATTTCGGTCCGGGATGAGGGAAAAGGAATCCTGGATGTGGAAAAGGCGATGGAGCCGATGTATACGACAGACACGACCGGCGAGCGCTCAGGGATGGGCTTTTCGTTTATGGAAGCGTTTATGGATGAGGTTGAGGTGGAGTCCAAGGTGGGCTGCGGAACGTGTGTGACGATGAAAAAGCAAATTGGAAGGGGATATATGAATAAAGAGCAGGAAGAAAAAGAAACGGCAGAGTCCTATGGATAAAACCATCGAGCAGATCAAACGGGCACACCAGGGCGATAAGACGGCGCGGGAGGCGCTGGTAAAGGACAATCTGGGACTTGTATGGAGCATCGTCCGCCGCTTTGCGGGGCGGGGGTGTGAGACGGAGGACTTATTTCAGATCGGAAGTATCGGGCTGTTGAAGGCGATTGATAAGTTTGACCTATCATATGAGGTGCGTTTTTCGACGTATGCGGTGCCGATGATTGCGGGGGAGATCAAACGTTTTCTCCGGGATGACGGGATCATCAAGGTCAGCCGTTCCATCAAAGAGCAAAACCAGCGGCTCCGGGCAGCGCGGGAAGCGCTCTGCACGGCGCTTGGGCGGGAGCCGACGCTGGAAGAGCTGGCGGCGCAGATTGGAGTGAGCTGTGAGGAAGCTGCCGCATCGATGGCGGCGGACAGTCCGGTTGAATCGCTCTCTGCACCAGCCAGCGCCGGGGAAGAAACTGGTCTTCTGCTTCAGGACCGGATTGCTGGGGAGACAGCGGAGAATGAGGTTCTGCTTGACCGGATGCTTTTGGGAGATTTGCTGAAAATGCTCAATGGACGGCAGCGGGAGATCATTGTGCGGCACTATTTTTATGATCAGACACAGACTCAGATCGCGGCGCAGCTCGGCATTTCACAAGTACAGGTGTCGCGGATCGAGCGGAAAATATTAGGGCAGATGCGCGCAAAGCTGGAAGAAACATGAGAAAAAAAGACAGGCTCATAATTCAGAATATATGAATGTGCATACTCCATTGAAAGACAGCCATACTACTGGATACAGGAACTTTTGGAGTTTCCAGAATACACAGGAAGGATGGAAAAAAATGACGGGAAATGTGAAAGTGACAATGAAAAAAAAGATGGGAATCTGTATCTGGGTCGGATGCATGATTCTGATTGTGGCAGCGCTCTGTCTCTGTCTGATGGCAGTGGGGCGGGACAGCGTCTACATTGACGGAACCTTCGTACAGCATTCCGGGGACAGCGCGGAGGCATTTTTGAGACCGGAGGCACAGACGGAGAAGGCAGCATTATGACACAGACGGTCTATCTGAAACTCAGCCAGATCACGCAGGTACATGAGAAAAATGTACCGCTTGCAAGCCTGGGAGAAGTTTATTGCAGTGAAAAAAGCGTGGAAAGCCGCTGTCGTGCGATGATCGTGAAGAGGATCCGCGGCGGCGGGAAACAGCGCGAAAGCCGTCTGGTTGGAAACGTCATGGAGATTATCCAGCAGATTGAACGGGAAATTCCGGGGACATCGGTGCAGAATCTGGGGGAGACGGACTATGTCATTCATTATCAGCCGCCGCGCCGTCAGGCGCTTGTCTGGCAGTGGTGCAAGACGCTGTTCGTCTGCCTGATTTGCTTTTTCGGGGCGGCATTTGCGATCATGACATTCAACAACGATGCAAACGTGCTGGATGTATTCAGGAAAATATATGAGATCACGACGGGGCAGGCGTCGGACGGAACAACGGCGTTGGAGGTCGGTTATTCGATCGGGCTTCCGGTGGGGATTTTGCTGTTTTTTAACCATTTTACTTCGTGGAAATTCAGTCTCGATCCGACGCCGCTGGAGGTAGAAATGCGCCTGTATGAGGAAAATGTCAATAAAACGCTGATTCAGAACGAGGAGCGGAAGGAGGATGACATCGATGTTTCTTAAAGAAGCGCTGCTTTTGCTGGCGGGGCTGGCGGCGGGAAGCACGGTGGCAGCAGGAGTCTACGCCTTTCTGGTGGTCATCGGCGTTTATCCGCGCCTGATTGGAAAGACGGCGACGGCGTCGAAGGGGAAAATCTTCTTGTATGAGACGATTATCGCGCTGGGAGGATTGTTTGGAAATGTGGTGGATTTATTTACAGAGAAAGTGAAACAGCTGACCGGGAGTTTTCTGAGAATAGCGTGGCCAGCGGCAATGCCGGAGGTAGAGTTGTGGCAGAAGGCAGCAGAAGGCGGTGGCAGAACGGGAGCTGGTGCTGGATTTCTGGTGATGCTTGGAAATGTCTCCGGACAGCTGCTTCTAGCGGCTGCGGGACTTTCCTGTGGTATTTTTGTGGGCTGCCTCGTCATGTCGCTGGCAGAGACATTGAAAGCCCTGCCGGTGCTGAGCCGCCGCCTGCGTCTGGCAGTGGGGCTGCCATATCTGCTTCTCGCGATTGCGGCGGGGAAATGTGCGGGTTCGCTGTATTATTTCTTATATGGAATTGGAAGACAGTAGAAGAGAGGAGAAACCATGGAAGCCAGAAAAGATCAATATGAAGCATATGTCAAATCGATTACGCCCGTCCACAGTACATGGAAAAATGTGTTGATGGCGGGCATTTCCGGCGGGCTGATCTGCCTGGCGGCGCAGATCAGCACAAATTGTCTGGTTCAGACAGGCATGGAGGAGAAAACGGCGGCGCTCTGGACGATGCTGGGACTGATTCTGCTCAGCGTTATCCTGACAGGGGCAAATGTATTCCAGAAGCTGGCGCGCGTTTTTGGGGCTGGTGTGCTGGTTCCGATCACCGGATTCGCCAATTCAGTTGCATCCCCGGCGCTGGAATACAAGGCGGAAGGACAGGTGTTTGGTGTCGGATGCAAAATATTTACAATCGCGGGTCCGGTGATCCTGTATGGGATTCTGAGTTCGTGGGGATTAGGGGTTGTGTATTGGGGGTGGATGATGCTGACTCAATAATAAACGAGAAAAAGTCTCAATAATATAATAAGAATCTTTCTTGTTTTGTGAAAAATGAGGGTTTACAATCCGGAAATAAATACCTATAATAGCCATAGGGTAATCTGACCGTCTGAACAGCCAGATTCATTATAGAAAAAAGGAACCAGAGAGATGGACGTTTGCTAAGAAGGATAACCGCTTTCGTGACGAGGCGGCTGTCACAGATCAGACAGACCGAGCATGAATGTCTCAGCCGGTCCCGGAAATGGAGTGCTTTATGGCAGAAAAAGTGTTAGAAGTAAATCAGATAAAAGCAAATATAGAAGAAAAAGAGATCCTGCACGGCGTTGATTTGAGCGTCGGCGCAGGAGAGGTACATGTCCTGATGGGACCGAACGGCGCGGGCAAATCGACGCTCGGAAACGTCCTGATGGGAAACCCGCGATATCAGATCACGGGCGGTCAGATCTTATTTAAGGGTGAGGATATCACACATGAGTCCACGGACAAGCGTTCCAAAGCCGGTATGTTCCTGTCCTTCCAGGAGCCGCTGGAGGTACCGGGACTTTCGCTGGAAAGTTTCCTGCGGAGCGCGATGCGCCAGCAGACTGGCAAGAACTTAAAGATCTGGGAATTTCATAAACAGCTCAAAAAGGCGATGGACATTCTCCAGATGGATGAATCGTATGCACAGAGAAGCTTAAACGTGGGCTTTTCCGGCGGTGAGAAGAAAAAATCTGAGATTTTACAGCTGATGCTCTTAAATCCGAGCCTGGCAATCCTCGATGAGACAGACTCTGGTCTGGATGTTGATGCAGTCCGTCTGGTTTCTAAGGGTGTGGAAGAGTACCAGAAGAACCAGAACGGCGCGCTTCTTATTATCACGCACAGCACCCGGATTCTCGATGCACTGCATGTTGACTATACGCACATCATGGTAGATGGAAAGATCGTGGCAACCGGTGACGGCTCCCTAGTTGATAAGATCAACCAGGAAGGCTACGAATCCTTTATCCGTGAGGCGGGTGTGGCAGACGCCCGGAACTAATCGTTACTGTTCGCAGGCAGGCATTTTTGAAATCGAAGGTGCCGCAGGATAACGAGACAGTAATAACGAATCAGCACGGGTAATATGGAGGCATCGAACATGAAAGAAAAAACGTATGTAGATGACATAGATCGTAGCATCTACGATATAAAAGACAAAGAAAATGACGCATATAAAGTAAAAGCGGGTCTGACCCCGGAGATCGTTGAGAAGATTTCTAAGGAGAAAAATGACCCAGCATGGATGCAGCAGTTCCGTCTGCAGTCCTTACAGATTTACAATTCCCTGCAGGTCCCGAATTGGGGACCGGATATTGAGGATCTGGACATGGATAATATCGTAACCTATGTCCGCCCGAAATCCAAGATGAGCGCCAAATGGTCGGAGGTTCCGAAGGACATCAAAGATACCTTTGAGCGTCTGGGAATCCCGCAGGCGGAGCAGAAATCACTGGCAGGCGTGGGTGCCCAGTATGACTCGGAGTTAGTATATCATAACGTGCGCGCGGAGGTAGCGGCGCAGGGCGTTGTCTACACCGATCTGGAGAGCGCAATGCACGGCGAATATGCGGAAATGATCCGGACGCATTTTATGCATCTGGTCAAACCGCAGGAACATAAATTTGCAGCGCTGCACGGAGCGGTCTGGTCCGGCGGATCTTTTGTGTACGTGCCAAAGGGCGTGTCGGTTACGATCCCGCTTCAGTCCTATTTTCGACTCAATGCACCGGGAGCCGGACAGTTTGAACATACTCTGATCATCGTTGATGAGGGGGCATATCTGCATTTTATCGAGGGCTGTTCTGCGCCGAAATATAACGTAGCAAACCTGCATGCGGGCTGTGTCGAGCTGTACGTCGGCAAAAATGCGAAACTCCGCTATTCGACGATCGAGAACTGGTCGAAAAATATGTACAATTTGAACACCAAGCGCGCGATTGTGGAAGAGGGCGGCACGATCGAGTGGGTATCGGGTTCCTTTGGTTCCCATGTATCGTATCTGTACCCAATGAGTATCTTAAAGGGCGATGATTCAAGAATGGAATTTACCGGCATTACTTTTGCCGGAGAAGGTCAGAACCTCGATACCGGTGCGAAGGTAGTCCACACGGGCAAACGGACTTCTTCCTATATTAATACGAAATCTATTTCCAAGGACGGCGGTATCAGTACGTTCCGAAGCAGCGTGCAGATTGGAAAACAGGCATCCGGTTCTAAGGCATCGGTTTCCTGCCAGTCCCTGATGCTGGATGATATTTCACGTTCCGATACGGTCCCGGCGATGGATATCCGGACCCGCGACGCGAACGTCGGCCATGAGGCAAAGATCGGACGGATCAGCGACGAGGCTGTTTTCTATCTGATGTCACGCGGCATCAGCGAGGAGGACGCGCGCGCAATGATCGTCAGCGGATTTGCGGATGATGTATCGAAGGAGCTGCCGCTTGAGTACGCGGTTGAGATGAACAACCTGATTCAGCTTGAGATGAAAGGCAGTATCGGATAATAGATGGTTACTGTTTGCAGCGGGGATTTTGAAATAACAGGTTCTGCTGCGGGGCATGCAAGTGCATGAATGGTAACGACAGGAGGAAACAATGGGACAGAAAGAAATGACAGTAAACATTCTTCCGACCCGAACCTGGAACCGGCTGGGAATGAACGAAAGCCAGATACAGATTGAGTGGCCGGAGGAAAGTGTTTTGATAAAACCGGAGCGCCTGGCAGCAGGTGTGACCTGGGAAAAAGAAATCTCCGGAAAAGAGTGGGACGAGATCCAGACCGGCATGGGACGCGAGTACGATGCGATGGCGGCGGAATGCGGAACGGCTGGCGCAAATAGAACGGACACTGCAAATGGAACGGCTGTTGCAGAAGAAAATGCCGGTGCGGGAAGTATCTACCGGCTGACAGCGGAAGCGGCAGCTGTGCTGCAGAATGAAAATACAGAATGGACGGTTCTCTGCGTCGATTACAAAAACGGCAGTTACCAGAACCGCCTCTGCCTGGATGCAAAGGAAAACAGCCGCTTAAACGTGCTGATCGTATTCCGCTCCGGGGAGGACACACAGGGAACATCCTCGTTCCAGGTAAAGGTCCATGCGGAAAAGAATGCAAAGGTACAGCTTCAGGAAGTGCAGCTTCTCGGCGCCGGATATACCTGCCTGAGTGATATCGGTGCGTCCTGCGGGGAAAATGCCACATTTGAGCTTTTGAAACTGGAGCTGGGCGCAGGCAAGGTCTACGCGGGCTGCCTGACCGAGCTGGAAGGAAAAAAGAGCGCATTTGACGCGAAGATCGGCTATTACACCAGTGTAAACCAGAAGCTGGATATGAACTATACAGTACGCCACCGCGGCAAAAAGACAGAGAGTATGATGGAAGTCTCTGGCGTTTTGCAGGACGGTTCCTCCAAGCTGTTCCGTGGAACGATCGATTTCGTGCCGGGATGCGCCGGGGCAAAGGGAACTGAGCGCGAGGAAGTGCTGCTGCTCGGCGACGACATCGTAAACCAGACGATTCCTCTGATTCTGTGTGCGGAAGAAGATGTCGAAGGAAATCACGGCGCTTCGATGGGCGATCTGGACGATGCAACGCTGTTTTATCTGTGCTCCCGCGGACTGTCGAGAGAGGAAGCTGAGCGCATGGTAGCGCGGGCGAGAATCGACGCGCTGAATGAGCTGGTAGCAGACGAGGCAGTACAGAAGCAGGTTCAGGAGTTCATGAACCAGAAGCGATAATAAAATGAAAAAACTGTAAGTTGGCTGCGGTTTGTTTTTGCAGCAAGTATACAAACAAATATATAAGAAGGAACAGAACATGACAGATTATAAGAAAGATTTTCCCCTGCTTGCGGGTTCGGATATCGCATATCTGGACAATGCGGCGACGGCACAGCGCCCGGAGGCGGTATTAAAGGCAGTGGAAGATTTCTATACAAAGAAAAATGCCAATCCGCTCCGCGGGCTCTATGAGCTGGGAATCGAGGCGACGGAGGCATATGAAGCGGCAAGAGAGCGCGTGCGGGAATTTATCAATGCTGAAAAGACGAGCGAGGTCGTGTTTACACGCAACAGCACCGAGAGCCTGAATTTGATCGCGTACAGCTATGGTTTAACCAGTCTGAAAGCAGGCGATGAGATCTTAATCAGCATTGATAACCACCACAGCAATATCCTGCCGTGGCAGATGGTATCCAGACAGACAGGTGCGAAGCTCGTTTATCTGGAATGTCAGCCGGATGGTTCCTACCGGGATGAGGATATGGAAGCCCTGGTGACAGAAAAGACAAAGATTGCAGCGATGCCGCAGATTTCCAATGTCCTTGGCCGCAGAAATCCGGTAGAGAAGCTGACGAAACTGGTGCATGAAAAAGGCGGTGTCATCGTCATCGATGCGGCACAGAGCGCCCCGCATATTCCGGTGGATGTGCAGGCACTGGATGCAGATTTCCTTGTATTTTCCGGTCACAAGCTGATGGCACCGATGGGAATCGGCGTCCTGTACGGAAAAGAGACCCTTCTGGATGCGATGCCGCCGTTCCTGACGGGCGGCGAGATGATCGATTCGGTCAGCCGGGAATCCGCAGTCTTTGCCGAACTGCCGCATAAATTCGAAGCCGGTACCGTCAATGGCGGCGGTGCGGTCGGCTTACAGGCGGCGATCGATTATCTGATGAACGTCGGATTTGACGAGGTGCGGAAGCGTGAGGAGCTGCTGACAACACGGGCAATGACGGCGATGCAGCAGATTCCGGGCGTTCATATCCAGGGAAGCGATAAGCCGGAAGAGCACAACGGAATTATCAGCTTTACCGTGGACGGCGTACATCCGCACGATATCGCGTCGATTCTGGATGCCGCAAATGTCAATGTGCGCGCAGGCCACCATTGCGCCCAGCCGCTTTTAAAACATCTGGGTGTATTTGCAACAGCGCGTGCCAGCTTTGCGTTCTACAATACGGAGGAGGACATCGACCGTTTTGTCCAGAACCTGAAAGAAATCCGGAGGAAAATGGGATATGGAGAATAGAACCTTTTACAATGAAATACTGACGGATCACAATCTGCATCCGTTACATAAAGAAAAGCTGCCGGATGCCAATCTGGTATTAGAGGGCGTCAATCCGAGCTGTGGAGATGACATCATTCTTCAGTTGAAGGTCGAAGATGGACAGGTGGTAGACGGTGCTTTTGAGGGAAGCGGCTGCGCAATCTCCCAGGCGTCCGCTGATATCATGCTGGATCTGATCATCGGAAAATCCGAAGAGGAAGCACGCCATCTGGCGGATCTGTTCCTGCGGATGATCAAGGGCGAGGCAGGCGAGAACGAGATCGAAGAACTCGAGGAAGCCGGTGCCCTGGTCGATGTTTCCCATATGCCGGCGCGTGTCAAATGCGCGGTGCTGGGATGGCATACGATGGAAGAGATGCTGGATAAGAAGAACGAGAAATAAGAGAGAAGATAAAAAGAAACGGGAGCTATTCTTTTGGGAGTGTCAGGCGGGACGTACCATTTCCGCTCTGATGATCTATATACCAGAAATAGTCTGGAAAAGAAAAGTCAGATGTGTTGGTGAAAATATATACAAAAATAGATTGGCAAAAACAAAGCGTGTATAGAGAAAATAGCAAAAAATAAGCCAATTTAGATGTGTAAATTTGCATAAAATACCCAAAGGATTGACGGTATATTTACAAAAACAAACAAAGATGTTAAAATAATCATAAAAAGGATGCAGATGGCGATGTACATACAGATGGCGTACAGCTGAATCCTGTGGCTGGAGGTATGAGAGATGCCGAATTTTTCATATAAAGCGCTGGGACGGGATGGAAAAGAAGTCCGGGGAGTGCTCCAGGCTGAGAGTGAAGCGGCAGCCGCTTCCAGAATCCGGGAAAACTATCCGATTCTTCTGAGCATCAGTCAGAAGAAAGAGAAGAAAAGACCTGATGACGGCAGTCTCCTGGAGATGGAGATCGGAAGCAGGCGGATCAAGACGAAGAAGCTGGCGATCCTGTGTTCGCAGTTTGCGATCACTCTTCATTCGGGTATGACCGTGGCGCGCGCGATGCGTATGCTGGCAGCTCAGAATGAGGACAAGCGGATCCGGAAGATCATGGGGGCTGCGGCAGAGGAAGTAGCTGCCGGAAGTACCGTTGCGTCGGCGCTGGAAAAGTATAGCGACCGTTTTCCGCTCACGTTTATCGAGACGATCCGGGCAGGCGAGCAGTCCGGTACACTGGAACGATCCTTTGACCGGCTTCAGAAGTTTTACGAAAAGTCCTACAAGACGACGGAGAAGATCAAGGGAGCGATGACGTATCCTTTGTTCGTCGTTGCGATTGCGGTGGTTGTCCTGATTATCGTCATGGCGAAGGTTATCCCGACACTGGCAGATGTATTTACCGATCTGGGCGGTACGCTGCCGCTGATGACGCGGATGCTGATTGCGACTTCCCATTTCTTCGCGAAGTGGTGGCTGCTGATGCTGGCGGTGCTGGTGTTTTTGAAGATTGGTTCGCAGGTCTATGGCAATACGCCGCAGGGGCGAATTCAGAAAGCAAAGATCGCGTTATCCCTTCCACTTGTGGGCGTGATCAACCAGATGAACGGCGCAGCACAGTTTGCCAATACAATGTCGGTGCTTCTGGCAGCGGGTATCACGATCAATCAGGCGGTTGATACGACGGCGAAGGTCATGGACAATGCACTTCTGAGCGAGGATGTCCGCTCCATGCGGGCAGGGATCGAACAGGGACGCAGCCTGGTGGAATGTCTGCAGGGAAAGAGATATTTCCCGCTGACGATGGTCGATATGTGTTCCGTCGGAGAAGAAACCGGTGAACTCGAGGAGACACTGGACAATGTCGCCGATTATTACACCAACGAGGCGGATTACCGAATCCAGCGGCTTCTGGCACTGCTGGAACCGACGATGCTGGTGGTGCTTGCGATTTTTGCGGGTATCATTGTAGTGTCGATTTATCTGCCTATCTTTACAATGTATGATCTGATGTAAGAATTGACTGCACACATGTGAAATGTGATACAGCAGAGGCTGGATGGCGCAGAGGAAATTCTGTGTTCATTAATAAAATACTATACAATAAGGAGATTGATTTTATGAAGGGCTTAATCAAGAAAGTTCGTGAGAACAAAAAAGGTTTCACACTGGCTGAGCTGCTGGTGGTTGTTGCAATCGTGGGTATCCTGGTTGCAATCTCGATTCCAGTATTTACGGCACAGCTGAGCAAGGCTAGAAAGGCTACGAATCAAGCAAACCTGAGAGCTGCGAAGGCGGCAGCGGTTGCGGAGTATTTAACAGATGGAGATGTAAGTGTATCTACAAATGATGGTAAGGCAGTATATTATACATATGATATTAGTGCGGGAACAGCTACAAAAGGAGATATAAAGACTCTTGCGACTCCGGAAGGATATACTCCGATAAATAATTTAGATGAAGACGTAACAGGCGATTATAAATATACAAACATACAGGTAGCACTTACAATCAATAGTGATGATAGTGATTCTTTAGGTAACGCAGAGGTTACGTTGTATGCTAAGAAATAAGTAAACAGATAATTAAAAACTAGAACCACATACGTGGAAAAATGGATGGGGTTTTCCCATCCATTTTTGCTAAAAATATAAAAAGGTGTTAAAATCATTTTATTAAATAAGAATGATCCATACCGCACAAACCAACACCACCCACAAAAGGGTGTATTACTAAGGGGCAAGATAGCAGATAAGAGACGAAATCATAGACGGGAGAGAACGCGGCGATGCTGCATCAAACCACATTTTTAACGATTTACATATTAACTATAACATTTATCCTTGGCTGTGCCCTCGGCAGTTTCACAGACTGTCTGGCGGGGCGGATGCTTGCGGGGGCTTTGATCCTAAAGGGGAGATCGCACTGTGATGCCTGCGGGCATGTGCTGGGCGTGTCGGATCTGGTGCCGCTGTTTTCGTGGCTGTGTCTGCGGGGCAGATGCCGTTACTGTGGGGCAAAGATCCCGGCGGAATCGTTCTGGGCGGAACTTGTTTCGGGGATCGCGTGCTGTCTGATCGTGTACCGGTTCGATGTTTCGGTGCTGGCACTGCGGGGGATACTTCTGTGGATTGTGCTTTTGTGCCTGACGCTCACGGATCTGCATGCGTGGATCATACCGGATCGCCTGCAGGTGGCAGGAGTCCTGATTTTTTTCGGAACGGCAGTCTGTCTGCCGGAAACGGGCGCACAGATATTGCGTGGTGTTCTGACGGGGGCTGGCTTGTCGGGCGGTATGCTGGCACTTTCACTTTTATTTGACCGCCTGACGGGAAAGGAAAGCCTGGGAGGCGGGGATATCAAGCTCTTTTTTGTGACGGGGCTGTACCTTCGTTCTATCTGGGAGGTATTATTTTTTCTGATTCTCAGCTGTGTGCTTGGAATCGGATGTTCGTTGGTTTGGAGAAAGGGGAAAATCCCATTTGGACCGGCGATTGCGGCAGCTTTCTTTCTGATGCTTCTGTTTGGTGAACAACTGACAGGATGGTATAGGGGGCTGTGGCTTTTGTAAGCTGTACACGATAAAACTCTTTTAAGGGGAGTGCAGAGATGAAGAATTGTTTAGGAATTGAAATTGGACATTACCGTATCAAGATTGCATATGCGGAAAAGGGTGAACTGAAAGAGTTCATCAGCGAGCGGGTTCAGGGAATGGATCTGACCGATATGCACGTCTGTGCGGATTTGATAATGGATTTATTGAAGGAATATGCGATCCGGTGCCGGAATGTGGTATTTGTCATCCGTCAGGAGGATGTGTATGTGCGGCGGTTTGAGATGCCGCTGATGACGGAAGAACAGCTCCGGCTGAACCTGCCGTATGAGTTTCATGACTATATCGGCGGTGAGATGGACAAGTATGTTTTTGATTACGCGATGATTCAGACGAAAGAGGGGACGATGGATCTTCTTGGTGCGGCGTGCACGAAGACGCTGTCGCAGCAGTTTGAAAAGCTGGCAAAGATGGCGCGCCTGAAGCTCGTCGGCCTGGTCCCGGCGGTGCTTGGCCTGGAGCGGATTCTGGAGTATGCACAAGAGCGAAAGGATTACGCTGTTCTGGATCTGGGAACACAGGCGTTGCGGATTCATTTCTTCCGTGAGGGGGTTTATGATATTACCCGTACCATGGAGCCGGGCTGTGAGGAGATCGAGCAGATCCGTTTGGGAGATAAGAACAAGATGCAGGAACTGGGAATTGAGGCGGAGGAAGAAAACCGCGAGGAGACCGACGAAGAAAATCTGGCGGCTGTGCTGGAGGAGCAGTACCGGACCCGCGCCGTCCAGGTCATGCGAGTTTTGAACTTTTATAGCTTCAACAATGTGAATAATACGATCGACAGCCTCTATTATTGCGGCGGAGGCGCACGATACGGGGAATTGATCGATGCGCTGAAAGAAACGCTGGATCTGCCGGTGCGGAGTGTGGCGGAGCTTCTGCCGGAGGTCTCTCTGGATGAGGAAGACGAGTGGATCGACAGCCCGCAGGCATACGGTGTATTACTTGCATAAGGAGGAAGAGCGGTGGCTGATTTAAAATCAATCGCAAATATGCAGATTGGCGGTCCGAAGTATCCGAAAAAACGGCGTATCAATCTGTATCAGAAGCAGACTAAAAAAGGAAAAATAGCGGCGGAGCTGGGCGCGTTTGCCGTTTTTATGGTTTTTGTCTACGGATTTTCGAGATTTGGCGTAATGCTTCCCCTGCAGGAGGCAGACCGGGCAGAGGCGGTTTATGCGGCGACAGAGAAGGAGCTTCGTACATTGGAGAAATCCAACGAGGTGTACGGTGAGGTTCTGGCAGAGTACGCGCATTATGGAAATGGGTATCTGAATGAGGAAGAGAGTAAGCTTCCGGACCGCCGGATGATGCTGGATTCCCTGAAATCACAGATTTTCCCGCTGACGGCAGTTTCGAATGTTTCGATCACTTCGGATCAGATGTCATTGGAAGGAACCATTCCCAATGGTACACTCTTTCCGCAGCTGGTCCGTGATGCGGAGGCGGATCCGAATGCGCGCTATGTGACCGCTTCGCTGGAGGAAACAGTGAAGAAAGATGGCGAAGAGAGAGTTCTGGCATCCTTGAAGCAGGTGGGAGTGTCAATGGCTGTATTTTTTAACGAACCAGAAGAGGGCAAAGAAGAATGAATTCGTTAGGGAAATATGTATTAACAAAAACACAGAAAATAGTGCTGCTGGTTGTAGTCTTTGCCCTGATCGCGGGCGGCTACTATGCCGGATTTTACCTGCCGGTGCAGCGGCGGATTGAGGCGGCGGACACGGCGGAGCTGGATGCCCAGATTCAGCTGGAGCAGATGAAAGCGATGCAGATCCGGCAGATGGAGGAAGAGATCGAGGAAAACAAGGCATCGAATGCGCCGATGGTTCCGGCCTACAATCATTTCAAGACGGAGACGGAGGAGCTGAACCGTATTTTGGCGAATGCGTATGATTTTACTTTCCAGTATTCAGAGCCGCAGGTGGACGGAATGGAGATCCGCCGCGCGATGAATATTTCTTTTACGGCGGATTCGTTTGATCACGCTGTTTCGATGCTTCATGAGGTGGTCGAAGGACCGTACCGCTGTCTGATCGAGGATCTGAGCATTCAGGATGATAAAGATCTGGAAAATGAAGAGTTAGAGGATATCCGCATCCACTCAGTGGCGGTGGCGTTCCAGCTGACCTATTTTGAGACCCGCTACGATGCGGAATCGGAGGAAGGCCTGGAGCTGGAACCGGAGGAGACGCAGGCACCGTCGGGACTGGTAAATGCGGATGCGTCGAACCTGCAGCGTTCTGACCTTGAGACAGCGGCAGAGGCGGTGCTGGGAGAATAAAGCATGAAAAAAGCAGAGAACAGTGAAAAACGCCCGGAAATCTGGAGGCAGGTTTTCTGGCGTATGAAAAATCAGGATGGCGCCAGCTTGATGGCGGCGCTCCTGTTTTTTGTGTTTTGCGGGGTGGGCGCGTCGATCATTCTGGCGTCCGCTTCCGCGTCGGCTGGAAAGATCCGCCACCTGCCTGGGGAGGACCAGAAGCGGTATGCGGTAGATTCGGCGGCGGCATTTTTGCGGGATGAGCTGCAGAAGACGGAGAATATAGTCAAGATCAAGGAAGTGATCGTGGAGGACAGCCGGGAAGACGACATCGAGGACAATTTTTACTGTTATTACGTTGGCAGCCAGAAGAACATGGACAATGAGGCATCGTGGCAGAAGTTTTATGCGACGGATGCGGGTACGACGGGCACGGTGGGTGCGATCCTCGATTCATTGATCGTGGATATTTATAAAAATAATGAGTACGGGAAGCAGACGGAGCGGGATGATGCATCGGAGGAAGAAATGAGGACTGGCGGTTCAAACAGAGGTTTGAATGGCAGCTTAGGCGGCATTTCCAGAACTTCGGACGCGGATACGGTGTACAAAGAGTTTACCCTGACGGTAAAGAAATCTGGGACGAGTGGGAACGCGATTGCCCCATTAAAAACAAATGTGCGTTTGTGGATGGCGGATGATTATAAAATCACGGCGGTTATCTCGGATACACTGACGGCGGAAGATAAAAAGGAAGAGCGGTGCGAGAGACGGCTGGAGCTGGAGGCGCTTACATCTACCCAGAGCTGGGAGGATATAGTATCGGGAAATGAAGGAGATCCGGATGACAGCGGAGAGACCGGGCTGGCAGCTGCCGGAACGGAGGGTGGCGATTCGGGTGGGGAAGACGATTCCTACACGATCACGACCATCATCACGACGATCCGCTGGCAGAACGGAACAATAGAGAAGGAGCTGCTGCAGGATGATAAGTAGAATGGAATGGGCAGCTGGAAGAAAGCTGCGTGCCAATGCGGGAGAGACGCTGACAGAGGTACTGATATCGGTTCTTGTGATTGCACTGGGAATGACGATGTTTCTGAGTGCATTTCTGGCGTCCGGCAGGATGCTGCAGCAGGGCGAAGAGCAGATGGCGGGCTATTATGACAGCCGCAATCAGCTGGAGAACAACCGGACAGCGGAACAGGCGTCGGGCAGATATGTTCTGGAGCTGGAGGCATCTGGAACCGGCGGCATGAAGAAAAGCCTGGCGTCAAATGCCTACCAGCCAAGCACACAGACGAATTACCGGACGGGACAGTATCCGATCGTGCTGTATGTGAGCCAGGCTGATTCGGATGCAGAAGAGGAAGAGGTAAACTTACAAGATCTGCTTTACAGATACCGATAGAGGAGACAGAGATGGGACAGGAGAGAAGTGAATGCCGCAGATGCAGAAATAGGCATTGCAGGCAGCAGAAACAGACGGCATCCAGGGGTCACTGGAAGCTCTTTTCAGTATGTCAGAAAAAACTCCGGTCAAAGAACGGTATGACGCTGACGGAGCTGCTGGCGGCGATTGTGATTCTCGGCATGATCGGCACGGTGCTTGGCGGCGGCGTGATGATGGTAAAAAATGTTTACCAGAGGACGCAGGATCAGGCAGATGCAGAGCAGGCGCTGTCGCTCACGGCGCAGCTGATGACCGATGAATTTGCTAATGCGCTGGAAGTGAAAAATTCTGCTGGGACTTCCGAAACAGGAGAAATGGTAACACCTCTTTTGCGGAGTGGAAACAGCCACCTGTGGCTGCACTTTAGTGCGACAGACTGGTCTGGCACGGGCATTGAAAAATGGTATGGGGATTATACTTACGATGATGCGTATAATAAGATACCGCTGCTGACGCAGGCGGCGATCTCGGATGAATATTATACGGCATTTGACGGCTATACCTATTCGGAGGAGACGGCGTGCTTTACGGTTCAAAATCTGGCGATCTACCGGAAAAAAGATACGATGGGAACCTCCCGGAAAGCGGTGGTAAAGCCGATTAACCTGACCGTGCGTGCGGTCAACCTGGATCAGAAATAAAATTAAAAGAGGAACGAGGACAGATGGAGCAGAAGAGACAGAACAAACAGAAGAGAAGGGCGGCGTTTACGCTGGCGGAATTTTTGACGGTGATTGCGATTGTCGGTATTCTTGCCAGTCTTTCTTTTGTTGCGGTGATTCGTTATCAGAGAAAGCTCCGCCGTCTGGAGATGGATCAGACAGCGAAGGAGATCTTTCTGGCGGCGCAGAATCATCTGACACTGGAAGTCTCCAATGGGACGATTCCGCGTCTGCTCCATATGGAGGCACAGGGGGAATTTTCGGACGATCAAAAGCAGGCAAAACTGGGAATTTCGGTAGAAAATACAGTGATGGCGGAGGAGAAAGAGGGAAATATCTACGCGGTTCTCTATGTGCCGGAAAAACAGGCAGGGCAGCCTGAATCGGAACAAGAAGAGTCTGGCGGTGAGGCAGCGCTGGTGTCTGCGAATGTGACCGAGGAGATCCGGCAGCGCCTTCTTCCGTTTGGATCGATGGATGAGACTGTCCGTGCAGACGGGAGCTATCTTATTTTCTATGATCCGGAGGCAGGACTGGTCCGCGAGGTGTGGTATTCGGATTATTATCAGTTTGTGCAGACAGATATCGGAAGCGAGGCACTTCTGGCGGCGGCGTCTGATGCCGGAAAACGGGAGCGGTTTACGGGTGCTAACTCCAATTATAAGGATCAGAAGCTGCCGATCGGATATTACGCATCAGGAAATCTGGAAGTTCCGGAACTGCCGGTGGAGAAATTCGAGGCACCGACAGTGAAATTGGTGAATGATGATATTTTATATGCGGAAATCGGGGATCCGAATAAAAATGAACATTCGCTGAGCCTGTTTGTAAAGGGAGAAAAGAGCGGCACAACCGGCTACATCGAGGTCAATGCCCCGGGAAGCAGCCGTTCGGCGCGTGTGGCGAAGGTGTCCGGAACTTCGGGCGATTCGGATGGAACGTATCAGGTCATTCTGGATGACATAGCGGCGCCAGCCGGCACGGGCGGAAGTACAGGATTCAAATTTATGGATTTCAACCAGCCGGCACAGACGGATATGACATTTCAGCAGGATGAAAGAGGTTTTGCCTCCTTTATTCCGGGCGAAAATATCTTTGTGTACGCGCAGGTTTTCAACAATGAAGCGCTTTCGCAGGTTAAGACGAGCAATACAGATTCAGGCAGCAGCCTCTTTGCATCGATCGGTACGGACCGAAGCGTGGGGATCGGCAGCTTCCGCCATCTGGAAAATCTGGATGAGCGGGTTTCAGGCTGGGATCCGGATCAGCTGTACACGGGAGCGGTGACTACATCCAAAACGGTTACGGCGATGCAGAATAGCGATTTGACCTGGAAAGCGGGAGAAAACACTGCGGACGAGAGCGGTTACTGCGGACATGTGGCGAAGCTGCATACGGCATTTGGCTCGAATTTTTTGAATCAGAATGCGGAAACCATCTCAATTGCCTACCGGGTGACGGATGAAACGAATGCAGATCGGACGAACCCGACGGCACAGACATATACCACGGAGGCGGGAAGCTATCTTCCGCTTAGCCTGCCGTATCCACTGGACTATCAGGGAAATACATACCGGATTGATGGTTTGCAGGTAGGAAAAACGGCGGCAAGTTCAATCACAGCAGTAGATGGGACGGGCGGACTGTTTGGAACGGTAACGCAGGATATGAGTGTTAAAAACCTGCTGATCTGCCAGCCGGTGGTCCGGACGAAGGCGAATGCAGGCGCTTTGATCGGCGCGGTGACGCCGGGAACGGATTCCCGGGGAACTATAAAGCTGCCAACGGTGGAAATTAAAAAGGTGCAGGTGGAATATCCACAGGTGCAGGCAGAGCAGACCAGCGCTTCTGCCGGTGCGTTGATCGGCACATTTGAGGGCGGCAGTCTGACCGTCCAGGATGCGCTGGCGGAGAATCATTTCCGTGATAAGCTGGGAAGTAGCACAGAAAAAGCAGCCGATCTGAAGCTGGAGGAAGAAAGCAAATACCGGATCCGCGCTTTAAAGGGAACGGCGGGCGGCCTGATCGGCACGGCAAAGGGGAAAATTTCCCTGACCGACAGCGCAGCGGCGCTCTATGTGGAAGGTATGTACGCCGGCGGTCTGGTCGGAACTGCTGAGAAAGCAGCAGCTGTAGCCGCCGCAAGCGGTTCCACGGTGCAGATTCAGAGCTGTTATGTCGGCGGTCATACAGCAAACAAGAAGTTTGATACCTCCCAAAAACCAGGGAATGGGGCAAACGCCAATGCAGCCTTTGAGAATCTTACCGGACGTTATAACGTAGCGGCATATACCGGCGGATTCGCAGGGGGTCTCGCCGCACAGCTTCCGGCAGACAGTCAGATAGCGAATACATATGTGTCGGCGTCGGTGTATTCGCCGACGGCTGAGGAAAAATCGGATGAAACGGAAGGTGGAAGCGGTACGGCGGCGGATGAAACAGAGGATCCGGCGATGAAAGCACCTGCGTTTGTTGCGTTCTATGATTATGCAAGTAGAACGGATGGAATACTTCCATCGGAGACGAGTGGTACGGGGACGAACAAAAAATCAGTTTATCCGGGGTGCTATGTGTGCAGTAAGGTGAATGAGAAGTATGTGCTTGCATATGACGAGGCTCTTGCAAGTCTGTTTGGTGTAAAGGATCCGAATGCAGATAGCAGTGAGGAAGAAAATAAAGATACGGAGGAAAAGCGGAATACATATCCGTATGATCCGGAATTAAAGAAGGCAGAAATACCGATTTATCCGATGCCGACGATCCAGAAAGTAGCGGAAAAACTTGCTGCGCAGGACGCTTCAAAGGGATTTTCGTGGTTTCTGAATAACCATGTCGGGGACTGGGACAAGGGCGAGAACGAAGAGGCGCTGCATACTGGAAACAGGCTGTATATCGATTATGTCTCTCCGTCTCCGCTTGAAGAAAATCAGAGAATACATCTGATATTTTCGATTACCGGCGAATTGAGCGGTAAAACGATGTGGTATGTTCTCCAAGTCAATACGGGTGATTTGCAGGAAGATACTCTGAGAACGGGATCGAAATTTTGCTTTGTAGATACGGAAGAGAAAGCTGCCAGTTGTGCAGAAAATGAGATAAATGGCAGTTGGAAGAGCTTTGCTGAAGAAAACAGGGTAAATCGTTTTGAAATAGGCATAACGAAAGATAAGAAGTTGAAATTGCGTTTCTATCTGGATGATTTATCACGTGAGGGTGGAAATTTCTGTAGTCTGGGTACCTGGGGAGGTTATCAGCCGGACGATCACGGTTACATAAATGGAGAAAATGTTATCGTAAAATTGAGTGAGGATGGCTGTCCGCCGACAGAAAATGCAACGCTCTCATACAAGTTCAACAGCTGCTTTGCCGATGTAATTGAACGAAATGGTGATGGAACGGATACCTATACGGTTAAGGTCGCCAATGGACGTCATCTGCAGAATCTGAATTTCTGCGGAGAAGGCTATGGCGGTTTAAAGATCACACGGGTCATCCAGACCGATAATATTCTCTGGCAGGAGGATGATTCGATTACCTCACAGACGGAAGCGTATTGTAAAGAGGTGAAAGATGCATACGGAGAGATGATGATCTACAGTCCGGGAAATTCCAAGTATGAAGGTGGAAGTTTCTGGCCGATTAACAACCCGGATATTATCTCTTATGATGCGGAGGTGGATGAGAAAGAAAAAGCAAAACTGGGTGAATGTTATACGATTGCAGGCTTAAAGATAACTCCTGTTGCCTGGAATGGTGCGGCTTTATTTCAGAAGACGGATCATCTGACGATATCAAACTTGAATCTGAAGGATCTGGACATTTCCTGTCAGGGGCAGAATACAGCAGGGCTGGTGGCACAGGCAGGCACTTCGGCGGACAGCTATCTAACGATTAAAAATATCCATATATATGGAGAAAAATCCCGGATTTCTGGAACGCTGGCAACAGGCGCGGTGGTTGGAAGCACGAATAGTGGCAGTCTGACACTCGACCATGTAGTTGTGGATGCATCGACGCTGCAAATAAGTGGAGGAAAAACCGGAGGCTTGATCGGGGAAGCAAAAGTAAGTGATTTAGTGATGAATCACGTATATGTTTCAGGAAAAAATGCACGGATACAGGGAACCGATGCTAGCGGAGGTCTGGTCGGCTTTGCCGAGAGCTCTGGTCAGATGAAGTTGGAAAACAGCTTCTTCTCTGGGTATGTGGATACAACTGGAACCGCCGGAGGTTTGTATGGATACCTGAAAAACAACCAGAATGGCAGAACTGCCGGGAAAGAATTCAGCATTGAAAACAGTTATGTCGGCGGACGGAACCGCTCTTACGGTTATACGGAAAGTGGTGCGGAAGTGCTGTCAGATAGAAAGAATGTGTCAGGCGGCTGGTGTGCCGGAGGCCTCGTGGGGTGGATGGATGGTCCGATTTCGGTAATACAGAGTTTCAGTGCAGCGGATGCGTGTGGAACGAATACATATAATGCCATCGCAGGCGGTTTATTTGGAAAATATGATTCTGCAAAACTGGTTCTTTCGAACTGCTACACAACAGGAAGTGTGAAAGCGGCTGGAACCTCAATGTTCCTTGGACACTATATTGGTCAGTTGAACAATACCTGGTGGCAGGGCGCACAGCTGGAAGCTGGCAGTCTTTCGGTTCCGGAAGAATGCTGGTATCTGCCGAAGTTAAGCGAAGCAATCATCGGCGTACCTTATGTAGACAGCAACTCTGTAAAGGACAGCTATTTCAGTATTACCAGGACAGGTGCCGCTGACCTGTCGTCCAAAACAGGCACCAATGGCGTTGATCAGACGATCGCAATAGATGATTCTCTGCAAGGAAAAGCATATCCATATCCAATTTGGACGATCTATGAACCAACAGCTTGGCAGACTGGCACACGCCTGTATGTGGGCGACTGGGATTAGGAAATTAAGAAAAATTAGAAAACGATAGCGCTTGTTTCTATAAAAATGCCGGATGGGCAATCAGCGAAATTCTCCAATTCCCTGATGTAAATGCAGACAAAATATGGTATGATATAAGGTGCGAGATTTCGAACCGACGGAACTGTGGGAAGACGAAGCAGTTACCGGGACAGGATAATGAAACGGCAGGTGATAGGAATGAAAGAGAAAATTAACCGGCTGGCGAAGGGAATCATCGATTCGGAACAGCCGAAGATGACCTGGTCGCCTGAAAAGATAGATGAGACGCTGCGGATGAATACCCTGATGCAGAGAAATTTATGGATCGGGAGCGAAAATGGATTAAGTGTGAAGGGATTTGTGTATTCCTCGAACCTGCGGGTGCGGATTCCGGGGGATAACAATTCGTTTGGCGGACTCAGGTGCCGGATCGTATATGAAGTGGACACTTCGTTCCTGACGGCAGGCGACACGATCACGGGTTCTTTTTATCTGGTGACAAACTGCGGGGAAGAGGAGATTCCGTATGAGTTTCACGTCGAGGTGGCAGACGCCGGGAAGACTTTAGGTGATCTGAAAACGGCGGAAGATTTTCTGCGCGTCGCGGAAAATGATATGGAGACGGCGCTCCGGCTTTTGGAGTACCCGGATTTTGTGGAAGTGCCGTTTATGCAGGATCTGCATGTGCGGGCACTCTATGACGGCCTGAAGGGGCACGGCAGTCGGGCAAATTTTATGGAAGAATTTCTGGTTGGACTGGGCGTGAAAAAGCCGGTCGGTCTGACGATTCCGGGCAGGGCGCGCGTATATGCCGAGCTGGCTGAGAATGCCGAGGACACGATCGAGATCCGGATGGATAACTGGGGCAGTGTGTACCTGGAGGTGACGGCAGACGGCGAGTTCCTCCATCTGCCGAAGAAGAGTGCGACGCAGGCGGATTTTGAAGATGGTCTGCTCCGTCTTCCGGTACGGATTCTGGCGGAACGGCTGCATGCCGGAAAGAATTTCGGTGCCGTCCTGATTCACACTGCCAGAGAAACAGTGCGGATCCCGATCGAGGCATCGGCTGCCGATGCGGGCGGATGCGACCGGGCACATATGTCATTCCAGAAAGAGCTTGGAAATTATCTGACTGCCCGTCTGGCGTATGAAAATGGGATCGGCGGCACGGAGGCGGTTCACCAGATGCAGCGGGAGCTAGATCTGATGAAAATGACGCACTATGACGCGGGACTGCGGCTTTTGCAGGCGGAATTATACCTTTTGACTGATCGGCGCGAGAAAGCGCAGACGATTTTAAAGGAACTGCAGGATTCAGCGGCGCTTAAAATATCGGGCGACCGGAAGCTTAACTGCCTGTACCGCTATCTGTACGTGACGCTGACCGGCAATGCCGAGCAGAAGGATACTTTGATCCGCCTGCTGCAGCAGTATGCGTCGGAGGAGACGGGCAGCAGCCTGTTTTATTATCTGATGCTTCTGCGTCTGGATGAGGAACTGCAGAAAAATCCGGTTACGGTGCTGATCAGCATGGAGCAGGAGTTTAAGGACGGCTGTCACAGCCCATTCCTCTATGCGGCGGGACTGAAACTTCTGGAGAGTGATCCGATCCTTTTAGACAATGCGGGCAATTTTGAGCTTCATGCCCTGTACTATGGGGCACGCCGGAAAATCATCAGCCGCGAGCTGGCACTGGCGGCGGTCCGGGTGATGCGTGCGTCCCGTTCGTACCGGGAGTTTTACAGACGCCTTTTGACGGAACTTTACGGGCTGTATCCGGAGACGGAGATTCTGGAGGCGCTCTGTGCAATGCTGATCCGGGGAGACTGCCGGGAGACAGCCTGTTTTGAATGGTATAGCCGGGCGCTGGAGGCAGATTTGAGTCTGACGCGCTTGTATGAATATTATTTATATGCGATGCCGGAGAATTATGACCGCCTGATGTCGCGTGAGGTATTTTTATACTTTTCGTATTCGGCAAATTTGGATGCGGGGTCACTGGCGAAGCTTTATGCGAACCTTCTTACATATGGAACGCCGGATTCGGATATTTATCGGATGTACGAGCGGGCGATGGAAGAGTTTGCGGTGGATCAGCTTTTCAAGGAACGGATAGACGGTGCCCTGGCGGTCCTGTACCGGAAATTGATCTATCCGGAACTGATCGATACGCAGATGGCGCGTGTCCTGCCGGGGATTTTGAAATCCTGCCGGGTAGAATGCCGGGAACCGGCGATGAAATACGTGGTGGTGTGCCATGAGGAGCAGATGACGGAGGACGCGTATGTGCTGAACGAGGGCACGGCGTATGTGCCGCTGTTTTCGGAGCGCGATCTGGTTCTATTCCAGGATGAAAATGAGACGCGGTATGCGCGGGTAAATTGCGCCATCCAGCCGGTATTTACGGATATGGAGGAACTTTTACAGACCTGTTTTGAAATGAATCCGATGCATCCGTTCCTCTTTATGAATGCGTGTGCAAAAGCCTGTCGCAAGGAGGTGCTGACCGGGGACGATGCGATCCTTTTGGAGCACGCGGATCAGAAGATGGAGCTGCACCCGCTGTTTAGGGCAAAGGTGCTGTCAGCGATCGTGCGGTATTATAAGAGGATGGCGGATGGGATTGAGGATGCGAAAAAGGATGGAAGTGTTTCATACCTTCTGAGTCTTGACAAGGACCAGCTGACGCGGGATGAGAGAAACGGCGTCTGCGGGACGCTGATCCGGTGCGGGCATTTCAGCGAGGCGTATGAGATGGTGTGTCGGTATGGTCAGGAAGGTCTGCCGGTCAATCTGCTGCTGCGGCTTTGCGGGAGAATACTGCTTCAAAATCTCTTTGACCGGGATGACCACCTGCTTTATCTGACCTGGTATGTCTTTGAACATGAGAAGCCGGACAGTGTGATTCTCGATTATCTCTGCGAACATTTCAACGGTACGGTGGACCAGATGTACCGCGTCCTGATGCAGGGACTGCGGCTCCGGGTGGAGACGTATGATCTGGAGGAACGGCTGGTGGCGCAGATGCTCTTTACCGGCAATACAGCAAAGTTAGACCGGGTGTTCGAGCTTTATGCGTCACGCAAGAAAACAGGGGAAAATATCGTGCGCGCGTATTTCACGGTCAAGAGCGTGGAATATTTTCTGGAAAACCGTCCGACGGACGACAAGGTGTTCGCATTTTTGGAGGGTGCTGTGCAGGGAAGCTCTGATCGGGAGCGGATCCCGGATATTTATCTGCTGGCGCTGACAAAGTATTATGCGACGCTGCCGGAGCTTTCGGAGGAACAGCGGCGCCTGTGCCAGTCGGTGGTGGATGTGCTTTTAGATGCGGGCATGATTTTTGCCTATTTTAAGGATCTGGCGCGGTTTATCCATATCCCGGGCAATATTTTAGATAAAGAAATCATCGAGTATCACGGAAACCGGGCGGTGCGCCCGTATCTGCGGCTGCGGATTCTGCCGCAGGAGGAAGAGTTCCACTATGAGGAAATGCGTCTCGTTTACCGGGATATTTACATCCGTGAAAAGGTGATTTTTGAGGGCGAGACGCTGGAATATCAGATCGAAGAGGAAGAGGACGGCGTCCGGAAGACGAAAGAAAAGGGAGAGATTTCCTGCCGGGAGATTCCGGGGCGCAGCCGGGAAAGCCGGTTTGCGGCGCTCAATGAGATGAGTCTTTCTTTAAAAGTAAATAACGAGACGGCGCTTCGGGAAAAGATGCGGGAGTACCAGAAGAGAGATGCGGCGGTAAGCGCACTTTTCCCGATCGTCTGAGGAAAGGGACAGACGGACAAACGATAGATGAATGGACTTATAATTGGCATGGATCTGTGCGATTCATGCACACATATATCCTGTCAGGGTCAGGATACGCTCTGGTCTTTTCCGACCCGGATCGGAAAAGAACCGGATTCGGATGTCTGGCGGGTGGCAGAGGAGAGTGCCGGGGGCGCGTTAGAGGGCATGGTAGTGGAAGATAAGCTGCTTTCCCTGGCGATGAAGGACGGCACCGCCACGATCGACGGTGTCCGCTACGAGGGCTTATATCTGCTGAAAATGTTCCTGAAACAGGTGCTTGCGATTCCCAGACAGGCGTCCGGAAAAGAAGAGATAGAAAACCTGGTGATCACGGTGCCAAAGCTTGAGGTAAAGCTGCTGGACTGCCTGATGTATTGTGCCGATTTTCTGGAAATCGACCGGAGCCGGGTGCATGTGATCAGTCACGCGGAGAGCTTTGTATATTACGTGATGAGCCAGAAACGGGAAGTCTGGAGCAACCAGGTGGGAATGTTTGAACTTTCGGAGAATGGTCTTCATTATTATGAATTGAGAGTGCAGCGCGGGCTGCGCCAGATGCAGGTGGTCGCGGATCAGGAGGAACTGGAGGAGTCGTTTCACTTAAATGTGCTGGACAGCGACGCGGGCATCCAGATGGCAGACCGGATTCTTTCCTCCTGTGCGGAACGGCTGCTGCAGAAGCGCCTGTTTTCAGCGATCATCCTGACAGGAAGGGGATTTGCACAGACGGACTGGGCGTCAGATTTTATGCAGCAGATCTGCAAACGGCGCCGTGTATTTGCGGAGATGGATGTATTTACCCGAGGGGCGCTGATCCGCTCGGAAGATCTCTGTGAGGCACATAGTGCGTACCATTTTACCTGTATCTGTGAGGGGCGGCTGAAAACAACGGTTTCCTTAAAGATTCAGGAGCGTGAAAAAGAGGGACAGCTGGTGCTGGCATCCGCCGGGGACAGCTGGTATGAGACGAAAATGACGGCGGAATTTATTGTGTCGGGCACGCCGGAGGTGGAATTTTCACTCCAGCCGCTGGAACCGCGCAAAAAGAAGACGGTGAAGATTCCGCTTGAGGGATTCCCGAAACGCCCGGACCGGACGACCCGGATCGAGATGGCATTTGGATTTACCGGGGAAGACAGGATGATCGTCATGATACGTGATTTGGGATTTGGAGAATTATTTCCGGCGACAAACCGGATGATTAAACAAGAGGTTTCATTATGAGTCTGATACTTTGCCGGCAGGAGCCGGTTCGACATCCTTTTTACATAGAACGGCTGGGCGTCCATATCGCATCGTCGCAGGAGCTGTGTTATATCATTTATCAGAATCCGCTTCTGGTGCTGGATGGTTTTGTGGACGACCGCCTGATTGAGTTTATCCGTTCGGAGCTGGGGCTTTCGTTTCTGGCTGGCAAACTGGAGGCATGGCAGAGGAGCGGCGAGAATCAGGACGAGCTGCCGATTGTGATTTTGCAGGAGTGCTGTTATTATACGGCGAAGGAGATTGCAGCGTACCGCCAGAAATTGGCGGCATTTCGCAAAATGAATGCGGCGGAGTTCCGGAAGGAGACGGCGGATTACTATTTCCGCCTGCGGCAGTTTGGGACGGCGATCTATTACTACAACCGGATTCTGGAGGACTGGCGGGTCAAATCACTGACGGACGAATTTACCGCGAAGATCTGGAACAATATCGGGGCGGCATATGCCGGGATTTTCTGGTTTGAGAAAGCGTTTACCGCTTATGAAATGGCGTACAATTTCGACAAGAGCCCAGAGATGCTGAAGCACCTGTACCAGCTTGCTTTGATTGACCCGAAGCTGGAACTTAAGGAGCGCCACGCGGCTGCGATGACGCCGGAACAGAAGGAGATCTGGAAACGGGAACTCGACGAGGCGAACCGGACCGCGGAGAAGTGCGGGAATGTCCGCATGGTCGAGACGATGTTTGACCGCAATCCGGTCCGGCGGATGGAGAGTGCGGGAGAGCTTCTGAATGGGTGGAAGCAGGAGTATCGGAAGATGCTCTAATTTTGCCCGCGCCCAGATACATCCTTTGGTCATGAGCACCGCGCTTTTTGGTTTTGTAACATTTCTTTACGAAAGGAGTATTCCTATGCGCCTTCTGATTGTCCGCCATGCGGATCCTGATTACTCGATTGATTCCCTGACACCGGCTGGCTGGGAGGAAGCAAAGCTTCTGGCAGACCGTCTGGCGCCGATTCCGGTGGCGGCTTATTATGTATCGCCGCTGGGGCGTGCGAAGGACACGGCGTCCCTGACCTTAAAAAAAGCCTGCCGCACGGCAGAAACCTGCAGCTGGCTGCGTGAATTTGCCCCGCAGGCGGTACATCCGGGAAAGGATTCCGGGCACTGTGTCTGGGACTGGCTGCCGGATGCGTGGATGGCGGAGCCGAAGTATTTTGATAAGGATCACTGGCATGAAACAGAAGTCTTTCAGAACGCCCATGTAAAAGAAGAGTACGACTGGGTGACTGGAGAGCTTGACCGGCTGCTCAGACGGCACGGATATGTGAGAAATGGATTGTTTTACCAGGCCGTGGCACCGAATGAGGACACGATTGTGTTATTCTGTCATTTTGGCGTCGAGTGCGTCCTGCTTTCCCATCTTTTAAATATCTCTCCGATGCAGCTCTGGCACGGAACCTGTGCGGCACCGTCGTCGGTGACGGTGCTCTATACAGAAGAGCGCCGCTCCGGCGTTGCATCCTTCCGCATGAGCCGTTTTGGGGATGTTTCTCATCTGTATGCGGGTGGACGCGAGCCGTCGTTTGCGGCGCGGTTCTGTGAGGTGTATACACGGTTTGACCAGCGGCATGACTGATGGACGTTCGACTTGAACATTATGTATCGCTATCATTTCACTCAGCGGACAAATAAATTTTGTGTGAGACGCTATTTACTGCTCAACACCCCTATATTTTTAATCAACACCGAGATTGTCCCGTCCATGTTGGTGATAAACTCCACATGGTCGGGATTTCTGTATTCTTCCATCGGGATCGAGATCTCGATGCCGGTGTCAGTGTACAGCTTCTGTTTCTGGAATTTCTTGATCGTCTGCTCATTTTTCGGCGCGACCGTCTCGTAGGAGAGGTTGTAGCGGTCGAGTTTTTCATCCAGCTCCTCGAGCATCTCCGGGCTTCCGGGAAATACTTTTTCGCGCAGTTCGGATACCTTGATTTCGCCCTGTTCCTCTAATTCATTACAGATAATGTCTTTGATTTCCATCTTTTTCTGTGCATCCTCGTCGCCGTAATATTTTTTGGCAACCTGATCGACGGCGCGGGTGACGATGTCGAGCTTGGATTTCTGGGAGAGCGGGGCGCGGCATTCGAGGAAGAGCTCGGAGAAATAGAAGCATTTTTCGCCGTTGACCTCATATTTTTTCTCAGCCAGAATCAGGGAGCCGTCGGAGAGATCGAGGACAAACGCCTCGGAGAGGCGCTGTCCCTGTCCCGGAAGCAGTGCGCGCTGTAAAATGATCTCGTTGCTGTTGCCGCCGTCCGTTTCCCTGGTCTGATGTGTGTAGGAGGTCTTGTAGTTCATCTTTAAGAATGCCAGATAATCCTTGCCCTTGCAGCCGAACACGGTCATCGCCACATCGGCGGCTGGAATGTCAATATTCGCATTCATGATGTCGTAGAGGCGCTCGGCGAGCTGTTTGCTCGTCTCGACGAAATTATCCGGGGTGCAGTTTTGCAGCAGCTCTTTGACCTCGGATCCTTCTGCAAATGTACAGTGCTTGACATCGTCACTTTCCGTTATTTTCTCGATATGCGCTTTCAGGAAGTCGGAGAAATCGGGTCCGACCTCCATGCTCTGGTCGGAGAGAACCGGGATTCCCACCGAAGAATCGAGGATGTGTACGATGGCTGCCTTTAAAATCATATCTTCACTTTTCAATGTTATCTTACCTCCAGGTTATAACTTCTTTTGTAGAACCATTCTCGACGCACTCAAAGGAAACGGAGTCGCCCGCCTGCACGAACGGAAGCCGCTCGGAAACGGTGATCGCAGCGGTGTAGACGCTGTCGGTGCGGTCATCGGTCAGCGTGAAATAGTAGTAGGTGTTACCGGAAACGACGACATTCTCGATCGCCTCGACCGTGCCGGAGACAGTTTCGCTTGCCGCTGGTTCCTTGGCAGTCGGATCTTCGATTTCCTCCTGTCCCAGCGTCTCACGGTAATTGCGCTTCGCCTCATCGATCGTCTGTCCGGTGCCGACGATCTGGTACTGCGCGACATCGACGAACGCATACATTTTCACAAGCCCTGCAGCATCTTTCAGGGAAATGAAATATGCCGGTCGTCCGGAAATATTTAAGAGAAGCGGGAAGGTCGCACTGTAATTTAAGTGCTGCACCTGTCCGCGCGCGGAATCCATTGCGGCGAGCTCGGTGGCGCCCGGAACGGTGTAAAATTTCGTTTCTTTCGTCCGCAGGTTGACGAGGACGAAGCCAATGTTCGACTCATCTGAGGTTACAGAGCTCATGCCGGTGTACAGCCACACATCGTCGTCGATGGCGAGATAGTTGTAGCCGTAGGTCGTCCGACGCACGCCGCGCTGACCGAAGATAGAGTTTAAATAACCATTCTGGAATCTGCCGTTGTCGTCGAGCTGTTCCATGATGAGGTTCGAATCATAGAGCTGGTCGATCCACTGCGGGACATCCGCCTTGGCGTACCACTTAGATTCGCCGGTCTCAGCATTGACGAGGATCGCGCCGTCGATGTCCTTGCCGCTCCACCAGCCGATCCGGTAGGCGATGGTCGGCGCCACCCAGTATGGGTTTCCATCGTCGTCGATCTCGAAGGAGACCGTCTCAAACATCCGTGTTGGGTAGCAGAAACGGATGTAGCGGTTGATATTGCGGAAGAAATATTCACTGGTGGAATACTTCATGCCGGAGGACAGCCAGACGAGATCGGTATTCTGATCGACCATATTGACAGCAATGTATGCCGGAAGTCCCTTCTTCTGGTTGTACAGCCACTTGATCGGGTCGGCATAGCGCAAAGGCGTCACGCGGTACGGTGTCCCCTTGTAGTTGATCTGTGTGTAATTTTCCTGAATCTCAAACTGGGAGACCAGGTCGGTCATCTCACCGAGCTTTTTGCTTCCGAGCCGGGAGGCGGTATCCTTATCAACGACCGGGATCTGCGACATGCCAAGTTCTGCGACATCTGAGGCAAAATCGCCCTCGGTAACGGTGATTAGATCGCGGTAGCGGGACGCATTAAAAAGCTGGATGCCCGCCGCGGAGGCGATCAGGGAAAAGAAGATCAGGACAGCGATCGCGATTGTGCCATATTTGCACGGGCGTCCCATCGCCTTAAAACCGGCAAACGGACTGCCGGAGGCGTCGGCGTACTTGCGCCGCAGAACCATCCGCCCGGTCACAGGGTCGCGCACGATCTCAACGCCGCGGTTTTGCTGCACTGTTTTTAGGAATATGAGAATGCTTTCCATAAAGTTGACTGCCAGTACAATCAGAATGCAGATAATCAGAAATACGATGAAATCGTGATCGTGCAGGTTGATGGCTGGCATCATGGTGTAGAATACCAGAAAAATAAGGACGGCAGAGAGAAACAGACGCCCAAACGCCGAAGTGAATTTTTTCAAAATAGAACCCTCCTGACTCGTTTTATGATAAAAAATAGCTGTTCCCATGAAAAAAAGGATTTCGCTGATTGTAAATGTGATAGAACTCTATTGTATCGCACGACGGGAGATAAAATCAAGCCCGGTAACGGAATTTGCCGTGGCTTCGCATTTAAATACGGCAAATTCCCGGGTTGAAGTCGGGAAAAAAACAGTTGTCCTTCCGCCGAAAATATGCTATGATTACTATGTTTATTCAGGAGGTGCGAAGATGATCAAGACGATCCTTACGATCATATTTATTATTATCTGTGTATTCCTGTCGGCGGTAATCCTACTGCAGGAGGGCAAATCGGCAGGTCTGTCCGGTTCCATCGGCGGTATGGCTGACAGCTACTGGGGCAGAAATAAAAGCCGTTCTATGGAAGGAAAGCTGGAGAAGCTGACCAAATATGCTGCAATTCTGTGGCTGATCCTTGCATTAGTTTTGAATTTGAAATTCCTGTAAGGAACCTTTAAGAGGCTGTCGCGTGGCAGCGGGCTCTGTTTCCTGAATCTGATATTTGCCGGTGGTTTCCGAGCAGATGCAGGGGTGAGAGGCAGAGAGCGCTGGACGTGGCAGCTTTTTTTCATAGGAAATGGCGCGAGAATGTGAATTAAGAAAGAGAAGTGAGATAGATTTGAACATATTTGATAAAATCATGGAAAAAATAAAGAGAAGCGAGGCTCAGAAATACGCAAAACAGCAGAAGCGCCAGGCGCAGATGCAGAGTGCGGCAGCTTCACAGAAAGAGGAAGGACAGAAAATGCCGGAAAATCGCAGGAGAGAAAGAGAGGCGTTTGAAAAACGTCAGCAGACGGAGATGAAGCTTTCGGATGAGATGCTGGAGACGATCCGGAAAAATGCAGAACAGCGGTTTGCGATGCGGAAAGAAGAAGCGCGGGAAGAGAAAATGTCCGGAGAAGACCGGGAGAGCAGCGTACAGCGCCAGATTGACGGGGATGGGCTGATCGGCGAGTGGGAAGAGAGGTACGGAAAAAAGAAGAAAAAACCGGAGCGTGCGAAAGGTCCGAAAGAGGAATCGGTGCGCCAGAAAAAGGATAAAGCGGGAAAGAAAGACCGTGATCGAAAGCTTGAGCGTGAGATGGATAAGAAGCGCGAAAAGCGCGGCAAGAAGGAGCGTGAGGATGCTGGCGTTTCCGAGGAGGAGTTTACCCGCCGCTGCAAGATGATTCAGGATGTCATGAATGAACCGGCATACGTGCCGATGAAGCTGAAGGAGCTGGCACTTCTTTTAAATATTCCGAAGGAACAGCGCCGGGAGCTGCAGCGGGTTATCGATCATCTGCTGGAAGAGGGAAAAATCAGCATGTCCCGCAAGGGCAAGCTGGGACGCCCGGAGACATTTTCAGAGGCAGGTATTTATTCGGGACACCCGAAGGGCTTCGGTTTCGTGACAATCGAGGGACGTGAGCAGGATGTGTTCGTTCCGCGTGAAAAAACAAAGGGCGCGATGCACGGCGATAAGGTGCTGGTTGTGATTGAGCAGGAGAGCGACGGCGGACGCAGAGCTGAGGGAAGTATCGTGCGGATCCTGGAGCACGCTAATCAGGAGCTGGTCGGTCTGTATGAGAAAAACGGCGGTTTCGGCTTTGTGATCCCGGACAATCCACGGATTTCACGCGACATTTTCATCCCGCAGGGGTGTGACGCGGGCGCAGTGACCGGTCATAAGGTCATCGTGAAGATCAAGGATTACGGAAACAGCCCGGATAAGAAGCCGGAGGGCGTGATCACCAGCATTCTCGGACATATGAACGATCCGGGAGTCGATATTTTATCCATCGTGAAAGCATACGGTCTGCCGGAAGAATTTTCGCCGGAGGTCATGGCACAGCTTGAAGAGATCCCGGATGCCGTCCGCGAGGAGGACAAGGCGGGACGCAAGGATCTGCGTGAGCTGCCGACAGTCACGATCGATGGTGAGGAAGCGAAGGATCTCGATGATGCGATCACGCTGGAAAAGACGGAGCAGGGCTACCGGCTCGGTGTACACATTGCGGATGTGACCCATTATGTCCGCGAGGGCAGCCCGCTTGACCGCGAGGCATTAAAGCGCGGAACGAGCGTGTATCTGACCGATCGCGTCATTCCGATGCTGCCGCATAAACTTTCAAACGGTATCTGTTCCCTGAATCAGGGCGAGGATCGCCTGGCGCTGAGCTGTATCATGGAAATCAATGACAAAGGCGTCGTGATCGGACATGAGATTGCAGAGACATTGATCCGCGTCGATCGCCGGATGACGTATACGGCGGTCAATGCGATCATCACGGATGATGATGCAGAGACAAAGGAGAAATATAAGGAATTTGTGGATTTATTCCTGCAAATGAAAGAACTTTCGCAGCTTCTCCGAAAGAGACGCCAGGAGCGCGGTGCGATCGACTTCGACTTTCCAGAGAGCAAGATTTTACTCGACGCCAAAGGACGCCCGATCGAGATCAAGCCGTATGAGCGCAACGCGGCGACGAAGCTTATCGAGGATTTCATGCTGATGGCAAATGAGACGGTAGCCGAGGACTATTATTGGCAGGAAATTCCGTTCCTCTACCGAATCCATGAGAAACCGGATGAGGAGAAGATGGCGAAACTCGGCACGTTCATCAACAATTTCGGATATACATTGCGGATGCCGGGCGGCGAAATCCACCCGAAAGAGCTGCAAAAGCTGCTTGAAAAGATAGAGGGCACGCCGGAGGAGGCATTGCTCAGCCGTTTGACGCTGCGCTCCATGAAACAGGCGAAATATTCGACCTTGAACTCCGGTCATTTCGGATTGGCGGCGAAATATTATACTCATTTCACCTCCCCGATCCGCCGTTATCCGGATCTGCAGATCCACCGGATCATCAAAGAATGCCTCCACGGCAATATGGATGCGCGAAAAACCGCCCATTTTGAGAAAATCCTGCCGGAAGTGGCAGTCCAGACCTCGGCCCTGGAGCGCCGCGCTGACGAAGCCGAGCGCGAAACCGATAAGATGAAGAAAGTCCAGTACATGGAACATTACATCGGAGAAGAATTCGAGGGAGTCATTTCCGGTGTCACCAACTGGGGCTTCTATGTTGAGCTGCCGAACACGGTTGAAGGATTAGTTCATGTCAACGAACTGCGCGGCGACTATTTCGTATTTGACGAAGCACATTATGAGCTGGTCGGAGAGATGACTAGAAAGACGTACAAGCTCGGTCAGACCATCCGCGTCCGCGTGACGGCCTGCGACCGGTATGCGAGGACGATTGATTTTATGCCGGCGGTGTACTGGAAGTAGGGGATTGTAAAATAAGATGTAAAAAGTAGAGAGGGAAAGAGGAATTAAAATGGGAGCAGGAATCAAGATGGTGGCGAACAATAAGAAAGCCTACCATGATTATTTTATTGATGATAAATTCGAAGCCGGGATCGAGTTATTCGGCACCGAGGTTAAATCGATCCGCATGGGTAAATGCAGCATCAAGGAAGCATTTATCAAGATCGAGAGCGACGGTCAGGTGTATGTATTCGGCATGCATATCAGTCCATATGAGAAGGGAAATATCTTTAATAAAGATCCGCTGCGTGTGCGGAAACTCCTTCTTCACAAATTGGAGATCCGCCGCCTGATGTCGAAGATCAAAGAAAAAGGATACACGCTGGTACCGCTGCAGGTTTATTTTAAAGGAAGTCTCGTAAAAGTGGAGATTGGTCTGGCACGTGGTAAGAAGCTGTATGATAAGAGAGATGATCTGGCGAAAAAGGATGCGAAGCGGGAGATTGACCGGGCGTTTAAGGCGAGACAGAAATAAAAGAAAAGATTCCATCTATGTACCGACTTCCAAATGTTAGACCTAAAAATCTAACGATTGGAGGTCGGTATTTTTACGGCTAAATATTCTTTTGAACTTAAAATTCTGTTTCGTTGTAAAAACAACTGAATTTCTGCCGGTATTTTTTTATAATACGCTTGTAAAGCTGAGAAAGACAAAAAGCCGGCAGCCTGGAAGTGCGCGAATGTGTTCTTGAACGTGAGGGTGCCGCAGGTTAGAAATAATGGCAGTTGATTGCAGAACAACGAAAAGGAGTTATAAAGTATGGAGCGGAAAATGTTTTGTTACCAGTGTGAGCAGACGGCAGGCTGTACGGCCTGTACCGGCAATGCCGGTGTGTGCGGCAAGAGAGCGGACACCGCCAGGCTGCAGGATAAGCTGACGGGTGCGCTGATTGGCCTTGCAAGAGCGACGGAAGGCAATGAATACCTGATTACCGGGGATACCAGCAGGCTTGTATTGGAAGGATTGTTTACCACGGTAACAAATGTGAATTTTAACAATGACACCATCACTGAATTGATCCGGCGGGTTGAAAAAGAGAGAGAACGCCTGGTGCCTGATTGTTTCGTGTGCACGGTCTCCTGCGGCAAAAATAACAATTATGATATGAATAATCTCTGGGAGGCAGACGAGGATGTCCGTTCTCTGAAATCGCTGATTTTGTTCGGAATCCGCGGCGTTGCGGCGTATGCTTACCACGCGGCCGTTCTGGGATATACCGATGACACGATCAATCGCTTCTTTTTTAAGGCGCTCTTTGCGATTGGCATGGATGACTGGGGCATGGACGAGCTGCTTCCGATTGTCCTGGAAGTGGGTGAAATCAACCTCAAGTGCATGGCGCTTCTGGATCGAGCCAACACCGAAACTTATGGAAATCCTGTTCCGACGCAGGTGTCTCTGACCGTGGAGAAAGGCCCGTTTATCGTTATCAGCGGCCATGATTTATACGATTTAAAACAGCTCCTTGAGCAGACGAAAGATAAGGGCATCAACATCTACACTCACGGTGAAATGCTTCCGGCGCACGCTTATCCGGAACTGAAAAAGTATCCTCACCTGAAGGGCAATTTCGGCACGGCATGGCAGAACCAGCAGAAGGAATTTGCAGATATTCCGGCTCCGGCTCTCTTTACGACGAACTGCCTGATGCCTCCGAAAAAGAGCTATGCCGACCGGGTGTTTACGACGGAAGTCGTATCTTATCCGGAAATGGTACACATCGGCAAAGAGAGAGATTTTACGCCGGTTATTGAAAAGGCACTTTCACTGGGTGGTTATCCTGAGGATATGCATTTTACAGGCATAAACGGCGGCAAAACAGTCATGACTGGATTTTCCCACCATGCGGTTCTTTCAGTGGCGGATACGGTCATCGATGCCGTTAAATCGGGAGCCATCAAACATTTCTTTCTGGTCGGCGGATGTGACGGTGCCAAGCCGGGACGCAATTATTATACCGAATTTGTAAAGCAGACACCGGCAGACAGCATTGTTCTGACCCTTGCCTGCGGCAAATACCGGTTCAATGATCTGGATCTGGGTACGATTGGCGGTCTTCCGAGAATAATGGATATGGGACAGTGCAACGACGCTTACAGCGCCATCAAGGTTGCGGTGGCACTGGCAGAAGCATTTGACTGCGGTGTCAACGATCTGCCGCTTTCCATGGTGCTCTCCTGGTATGAGCAGAAAGCAGTGTGTATCCTGCTGACACTGCTTCATCTGGGGATCAAAAATATTCTCCTCGGACCGTCCCTTCCGGCATTTATCTCTCCGAATGTGCTGCAGTATCTGGTGGAAAATTATAACATTGCACCGATCAGCACACCGGAGGAGGATCTGCACAGATGATATTGGGCGCGAGTGCAAAAGCCCCGATCGAGGGGGACAATTGTACGTCTCTATTCTTTTGTAACGTGCAGCTATGAATTTGACAATGCTCGGACGATTCTGTATGCGTATGAGACAACGGAATAATTAAGCGGATATTCGATGAAAAAGGAAATAGATAAAAAGAAGTCGTGATAATATAATAAGGACGCAGAACCGCCGCAAAAAAGTATAAATAAAAAGGCAGCTATAAAACAGATAAAGAAATTCAAAGAAATATCTGTTTTACAGCTGCTTTTTATTTACAGGCTTGTGCGATATATTTTAAACTGCTTCCTGTTTCTGCAGTTTCGTCAATTTCCGCCAGATGGTAAAAAGCATCGTTCCAAAGCAGGCAATTCCGCCGATAAAGTTGGAAATTGGTTCGGCGGCGAATACGCCGTTGGTGCCCATTCCGAACATACCTGGTAGCAGGATTGTCAGCGGAACGACGATGATTACTTTTCGGAAAATAGAGAAAAAGATCGCTTTTTTTGATTCTCCCAGACCGACGAAAATCGACTGTCCGGAGAATTGGAGCGACATCATAAAGAATCCGAAAAAGTATAAGCGGATCGCCGGAATACCTGCCGCAATGAGTTCTGCATCCTGATTAAAAATGCGGATAAAGAATGCTGGGAAACCATCGACGATCAGCCAGATACCGGTCGTATATAAAATTGCAATAAAAGAGGTAAAGACGATTGCCTTTTTAACGCGGCCGTATTCTTTTGCCCCATAATTGAAACCGAGCACCGGCTGAGCGCTGTGGGTAACGCCGGTTACCGGAAGAGTTGCAATTTCACGGATGGAGTTGATAACGGTCATAACACCGACGTAGAGATCGCCGCCGTATACCTGTAAGGTTGCGTTGCACATGATCTGGACGGTGCAGTTGGTGATCGCCATCGTGAAACCGGACAGACCGAGTCCGACGATTTTCCGGACCCTCCGTGCGGAAAGGCGCATCGAAGAACGTCTCAGTTTCAGAATTGTTTTGTCACTGGTTAAAAACCGCAGAATCCAGATGGCAGAGAGAAGCTGCGACAGGATGGTGGCGAGCGCCGCGCCGCGGATTCCCATGTGAAGCATAAAGATAAAAATCGGGTCGAGCAGGATATTGGCGGCAGCGCCCAAAAGGACGGTCATCATGCCGATGCGCCCGAATCCCTGTGAATTGATGAACGAGTTCATGCCGAGTCCGACCATCACGAACAGGCTGCCGAGCAGATAGATTGTAATGTAGGCGTCCGCATATGGATAAGTAGCGTCGCTGGCTCCGAACAGATACAGCATTGGTTTGCGGAATATCAGGCAGAGTACGGTCAGAAGCATACCGGAAATAACCATCATGGAGAAGGAATTTCCCATGATCGCCTCGGCTTCTTTGATATCCCCGCGTCCGCGCTCAATTGAGCAGAGCGGCGCGCCGCCCATGCCAAACAGGTTGGCAAATGCGATGACGAGCGTGATGATCGGCAGCGAAAGCCCGATGCCGGTCAAAGACAGGGTGGCATGATCGGGTATGCGTCCGATGTAGATGCGGTCAACGATGTTGTACAGGACATTGATAAGCTGCGCCAACGTCATCGGGATCGCGAGATTCATGATATTTTTAACGATACTTCCTTTGGAAAAATCGTTCTGTGTATTGGAAGCACTCATACAAACTCCTTTTTTCTTGCGTTTGGATACAATCTGATATTATAATAAGGAAAAAGAAATTTGTCCAGAGAGAAAGTCATTCAAAAGAGATTCAAAAAGGAAGTATATTATCAAAAAATGCGTTTTATTGAAATGGAGATTACTCGGATTGATGAAAAACTTGGTTTTTAAACGAATCGATATTGCACAAATAAGAGATTTGTGCTATTCTCAAAGAAAACGAAAGGGGTATGTATTATGCCGAGAGGACCGAAACGTTCTGCATTAGAAGTAAACAAAGAGAAGCTGGCAGCGGTAGAAGAGAAGCTGGCTAAATTAGAAGAAACCGTTAAAGCTCTGAAAGCAGAGAAAAAGGAATTAGCGGCTGAGATTCGTAAAGCTGAATTAAGCGAATTACTGGATGCGATCGAAGAGAGCAATTTAAGCGTAAACGATGTTCATGAGTTTATTAAACAGAATTCTGAGCAGAAATAAATTAAAAAGTGATAAATCATTGTATTCAAAGAATGAAAAGAGAACTGGAAATTAGGGACATCCTGATTTTTGGTTCTCTTTTTTTGTTTGCGGAAAGACGTTTGCAAACGAGAAACATATGAAAGAATGCCGATGTATAAACAGAGGGTTGTTTGAATCGGATTTGAGCCGGGATTGGCGGATGAAACCGCTTAATGATAAAAAGGAACCGTGCAAAAGAAAGGCGCATATGCTACAATAGGAATATTCAATCAGAGGAACTTGAGATGACTTCTTTGAACGACCCGGTACATCAAAGAGAAATAGAAGAAAAAAAACGAGGTTCCGGGAAAAGAACCGTTCAGATGTTTAAAAAGAAAAAGAAAGGAATGAATATGGATCAAAATACGCTTCTTGGGGTTTTGATTCCGTTTGTCGGTACGACGGCGGGAGCAGCCTGCGTCTTTTTTTTGAAAAATGAGTTAAAGCCGATCATCCAGAAAACGCTTCTGGGATTCGCATCGGGGGTGATGGTGGCGGCGTCGGTCTGGTCACTTTTAATTCCGTCGATGAATATGTGCGAAGCGATGGGGCATCTGGCATTTCTGCCGGCATCCATTGGTTTTATGGTGGGTATTCTGATGCTGCTTTTGCTGGATCGTGTGATCCCGCATCTGCATCTGGGAAGTGATGAGCCGGAGGGGCATGTGTGCGGGCTCAAGAAGACGACGATGCTGGTTCTGGCGGTCACACTTCACAATATCCCGGAGGGCATGGCGGTCGGAGTGGTATTTGCCGGATTCTTAGCAGAAAAGAGCGGTATCACGCTTGCAGCGGCGCTGGCGCTTTCGCTTGGAATCGCGATTCAGAACTTCCCGGAGGGAGCGATCATTTCCCTGCCGCTTCGGAGTGAGTCAGGGATGAGTCGGAAAAAGGCATTTGCGATGGGAACACTCTCCGGTATCGTCGAGCCGATCGGGGCGCTTGCGACGATCGCCGCGTACCGCTATCTGGAACCGGTTCTGCCGATTCTCCTGGCGCTTGCAGCAGGGGCGATGATTTACGTGGTTGTGGAGGAACTGATTCCAGAGTCGGCGCAGGGCAGTCATTCCGATATGGGAACGATCGGATTTGCGGTTGGATTTGTGTTGATGATGATTCTGGATGTGGCGCTGGGATAAAAGAAAGCAGGCAGTGCTGGCATGGAATCCGGTTGTCTGAAAAAAGCGAACATTTGTTCTGAAAAATGCGTTGCAAAATTTTTGAATTTATGTAATAATATTTGTAGCTGTTCAGTAGGTCCGCGCATTTACTGCGCTGACCGTACGAAAACATGGACCAGCAGGCAAAAATCCCATTGCCGCAGGCAATCTTTAATGGTTTTTTGCGTGTGACTGTGAAGGTACTGAACAGTTACTAATATTTTATAGTAAATGAGAACGGTTTACTACTTTTTCGCTAATGAAAAGTCTATAAAACAATGGCTGGCGGGTGTGATGCCAGAGAGTTAGAATGTTCTATTTGCATGATTTCAAAGTCATAAAATAAATACGTATTATAAGTGGAAGAAATCAGCTTGACCTGTGAAATAAAAGCTGCCGTTTGCATCACACGTGTAAATGGCAGCCAATATTATTCCCAGGTCGGGCACAGGAGGAATGAATCTATGGGTAAAACACAGTATGATGCGGACAGCATAACGGTCCTGGAGGGGCTGGAGGCTGTCCGTAAGCGTCCTGGTATGTATATAGGAAGTGTGGGAACGAAGGGACTGAATCACCTGATCTATGAGATCGTGGACAACTCGGTCGATGAGCACCTGGCGGGTGCCTGTTCCCAGATCCGCGTGACACTGGAGGCGGACGGCTCCTGCACCGTCCGGGACAATGGACGCGGTATTCCGGTGGAGATGCATAAAAAGGGTATGGCAGCGGAGCGGATTGTGCTCTCGACCTTGCACGCGGGCGGCAAGTTTGACAACAATGCGTACAAGACGAGCGGCGGTCTGCACGGTGTCGGTTCATCGGTTGTCAATGCCCTCTCAGCGCATCTGGAGGTCAATGTATATAAAAATGGACAGATCCATCACGATGCGTATGAGCGCGGCATCCCGACGGTTGAACTGATCGATGGTCTTCTGCCGGTGGTTGGAAAGACAAGAGAGACCGGAACGGAGATCAATTTCCTGCCGGATCCGGAGATTTTTGAGAAAACGCGGTTCAAGGCGGACTGGCTCAAGAGCCGCCTGCATGAGACGGCATATCTGAACCCGAAGCTGACGATTCTTTATGAGAATAAGCGGGCAGGCGAGGCTGAAAAGGTGACTTATTCGGAGCCGGACGGCATCGTGGCGTATGTGCGCGAGCTGAACAGCACGAAGACGCCGATTCATGATCCGATTTATTTTAAGGGCGTCAGCGACCAGATCGAGGTTGAAGTGGCGTTCCAGTTTGTCGATGCATTTGAGGAAAATGTACTCGGCTTCTGCAACAATATTTTCACACAGGAGGGCGGCACGCATCTGGCGGGCTTTAAGACGCGTTTTACCCAGATGATCAACAGCTATGCGAAAGAGCTGGGAATCCTGAAGGAAAAAGATACAAAATTTACAGGACCGGATACGAGAAACGGCATGACAGCGGTTGTGGCGGTCAAGCATCCGGATCCGATCTTTGAGGGGCAGACTAAGACAAAGCTGGCGAGTGCCGATGCGACAAAAGCGGTGTTCAGCGTGACAGGGGACGAGCTGCAGCTTTATTTTGATCGGAATTTAGAGGTGTTGAAGGCGATCATCGCCTGTGCGGAGAAATCTGCAAAGATCCGGAAGGCAGAGGAACGCGCCAAGACCAATATGCTGACGAAATCCCGTTTTTCCTTTGACAGCAACGGAAAGCTGGCAAACTGTGAGAGCCGCGAGGCGGAGAAGTGTGAGATTTTCATTGTCGAGGGAGATTCCGCGGGCGGTTCAGCCAAGATGGGACGAAACCGCCGCTATCAGGCGATCCTGCCGATCCGGGGCAAGATTTTAAATGTGGAGAAAGCTTCGATGGACAAGGTGTTGGCGAATGCCGAGATCAAGACGATGATCAATGCGTTCGGCTGCGGCTTTTCGGAAGGATATGGCAATGATTTCGATATTGCGAAGCTGCGTTACCACAAGATCGTCCTGATGACGGATGCCGATGTGGACGGAAGCCATATTGATACGCTGCTTCTGACTTTCTTATACCGTTTTATGCCGGAATTGATTCAGAACGGGCACGTATATATTGCGATGCCGCCGTTATTTAAGGTGATTCCGAAAAAGGGAAAAGAAGAGTATCTATACGATGAGAAAGCATTGGAGCGCTACCGCAGAACCCACACAGGGGAATTTACCCTGCAGCGCTACAAAGGTCTGGGCGAGATGGATGCGGAACAGCTCTGGGAGACGACGTTAAACCCGGAGAACCGTGTGCTCAAGCGTGTGGAGATCGAGGATGCCCGGATGGCGTCGGAGATCACGGAGATGCTGATGGGAAGCGACGTGCCGCCGAGACGGCAGTTTATCTACGATCACGCGGATGAGGCGGAGATAGATGCTTAATAGAAAGATTATGAGTAACTGTGAAGGCACTGAACAGTTACGATTATGAAAGTATATGACAGGAATTTAGGAGATAGAAAATAGAATGGCTGAAACGATCATTACGACAGAATATTCAGAGGAAATGCAGCGCAGCTATATGAACTACTCGATGAGTGTCATCACGGCCCGCGCCATCCCGGATGCGAGGGATGGTTTGAAACCGGTACAGCGCCGCGTCCTTTACGATATGGGGGAGCTGCATCTGGGGCACGACAAGCCGCACCGGAAATCGGCGCGTATCGTCGGTGATACGATGGGTAAATACCACCCGCACGGCGACAGTTCGATCTATGAGACGCTGGTCGTGCTTTCCCAGAGCTTTAAGAAGGGAATGCCGCTGGTAGACGGACATGGAAACTTTGGTTCCATCGAGGGCGACGGGGCGGCGGCGATGCGTTACACGGAGGCGCGTCTCCAGAAGTTTGCGGAGGAAGTGTATTTAAAGGATCTGGACAAGACCGTCCGGTTTGTGCCGAACTACGATGAGACGGAGAAAGAGCCGGAGGTTCTGCCGGTCCGCGTGCCGAATCTGCTGATCAACGGTGCCGAAGGAATTGCGGTCGGCATGAGCACCAGCATTCCGCCGCACAATCTGGGCGAGGTCATCGATACGGTGATGGCGTATATCGATCAGCCGGAGATGGAGACGGAAGCGCTTCTGAGCGTCTTAAAGGGACCGGATTTCCCGACCGGCGGCATCATTGCGAATAAGAGTGAACTTCCGGCGATCTATGAGACAGGAACGGGGCGCATCAAACTGCGTGCCCGGATGGAGGTGGAGCTTGGAAAACGCCGTTCTGACCGGGACAAGCTGGTGATCACGGAGATTCCGTACACGATGATCGGCGCTGGCATCAATAAATGTCTGTCGGATATCGCAGATCTGGTTGAGTCCAAGAAACTTGCCGATGTGGTGGATATTTCCAACCAATCGAATAAAGAAGGAATCCGGATTGTTCTGGAACTCAAGAAAGACGCGGATATTGAGAAAATCCAGAATATTTTGTATAAAAAGACAAAACTGGAGGATACGTTCGGTGTCAATATGCTGGCGATCGCGAATGGACGTCCGGAGACGCTGAATTTAAAGGGAATCTTAAAGAATTATCTGGATTTCCAGTATGAAAATAATACCCGCAAGTATCAGGTGCTTCTGGAAAAGGAGCAGGAGAAGAAGGAGATCAAGGAAGGTCTGATCACAGCCTGCGACTGCATCGATCTGATTATCGCGATCCTGCGTGGTTCGAAGAATCTGAAAGATGCGAAAGCCTGCCTGATGGAGGGCGATATTTCCAAAATCCAGTTCCGCACACCGGGATTTGAGGAAGATGCCAAGAAGCTTCATTTTACGGAGAAACAGGCATCTGCGATTCTGGAAATGCGTCTCTATAAACTGATCGGCCTGGAGATCTTGGCATTGCAGAAGGAGTACAAAGAGACACTTCGCAAGATCAAAGAATACCAGAAGATTCTCGGCAGCCGTGAGGCGATGGACGAGGTGATTAAAGAAGATCTGCAGTCAATCAAGGAAGAGTTTGCAGTGGAACGCCGGACGAAAATCGAGGATGGACGCGAGGCAGTGTATGACGAGGCGGCGGAGAGCGCCAGACCGGGCGTGTTCGTGCTGGACAAGTTTGGTTATTGCAAGATTCTGGAACCGTCGATCTACGAGCGGAACCGGGAGACAGTGGACACGGAGAATGTGTATGTACTGCCGTGCCATACGACGGATAAGATAGGATTGTTTACAGATCTGGGTGCATTCCATCAGGTGAAGGTGACTGAGATTCCCTTTGGAAAGCTGCGCGATAAGGGGGTGCCGATCGATAACCTGAGTAAATTTGATGCCACCAAAGAACGTCCGGTCTGTGTGGTGAATGCGGCGCAGTTAAAGGGACAGAAGCTATTATTTGCAACGAAGGATGCGATGATTAAGATCGTGCCCGGCGGGGAATTTGAGACAAATAACCGAACAGTGGCGGCGACCAAGCTGCAGGAGAATGATATGCTTCTCTCGGTACAGCCGGCGGACGGCATGAAAGAGGCGGTCATCCAGACGACCAGCGGTATCTTCCTGCGATTCCCGATCGAGGAGATATCGGAGATGAAGAAGAATGCGAAAGGTGTGCGCGGCATCAAGCTGGGGCGTACCGAGTCGCTGGAGACAATCCATCTGCTGGACGGCACTGAGGACGATCCGATCGTTATGTATAAAGAAAAACCGGTTCATTTGAGCCGTTTGAAAATAGGGCACCGCGATGGCAAGGGAAGCCGGGCGAGAAGCTAGAATCAAACAGAAAGATTCCGAGAGTACATTTACGAAAAAAGGAGGTATTTCATATGGCTGAACTTCAGAACACACCGACCCCTCATATCGGGGCAAAGCAGGGCGAGATTGCGGAGACGATTCTGCTTCCGGGCGATCCGCTGCGGGCAAAGTATATCGCAGAACATTTTCTGACGGATGCAAAACAGTTCAATACAACGAGAAATATGTACGGTTATACCGGCTATTATCAGGGCAAACGCGTGTCTGTCATGGGAACCGGCATGGGCTGTCCGTCGATGGGAATTTATTCGTATGAGCTGATTCATTTTTATGGATGCAGGAATCTGATCCGGATCGGAACTGCCGGTGCGCTGCGTCCGGAGGTAAAGGTGCGCGAGCTTATTTTTGCGATGGGCTCCTGTACGACATCCAACTATGTAAAACAGTTCCGCCTGCCGGGGGATTATTCCTGCGTGTGTAGCTATGAGCTGCTGGAAAAGGCGGTTGAGTCTGCGAAAAAGAGAAATTTAAAATATCATGTCGGTAATATTTTGTGTTCCGATATGTTCTACAACCCACCGCTTGAGCCGACCGGAACTACCTGGGCGCAGATGGGCGTGCTGGCAGTGGAGATGGAGTCGGCGGCACTTTACAGCAACGCTGCCTATGCGGGCGCAAATGCGATCTGTATCCTGACCGTATCGGATTCGGCAGTGACCGGAGAGGCGACGACGGCTGAAGAACGCGAGAAGACGTTTACCAATATGATGGAAGTGGCGCTGGATCTGGTGTAAGAGCTAAGCTGGTAAAAGTAGAATTTGAAGGTTACTGTTTATGGTTAGGCACTTTTGGAACCGAAAGTGCCGTAAGAAAACGTGGTGGCAGCAGGAATTTACCGTATTTAAATGCGAAGCCACGGCAAATTCCGTTACTGGACACGTATGCGTGTCCAGTAACATTTGAAGAGAAAACAGGAGAGAAAAATGATAGGAATTGCTTCAAAGGAGTGGAAAACAGATCTTCCGGAGTTTTGTGAAAAAACGAGGGATTTTTATGCAGGAAAGATGGATAAGGGCTCATATAAGGGCTTTTCAGGACGTTACGGCAGTTATGCACAGAAAGGCGGCGCGGCGAGCATGCTGCGTCTGCGTATGACGGCAGGATGTGTGTCGAAGGAGAAGCTTGCATTTATCGCAAAGGCAATCCGTGCATATCAGGTAAATATGGTACATTTTACGACTTGTGAGAGCGTGCAGTTTCACAATCTGGATGAGAAATCAGTCTGTGAATTGATGGAGCAGGCACTCGATGCCGGGATCGTGACGATGGGCGGCGGCGGGGATTTTCCGCGAAATGTGATGTGTTCTCCGCTTTCCGGCGTGGAAGAGGGCGAATATTTCGACGTTATGCCGTGGGCGAAGGCGGCGGGCGAATATCTGATGACCTTTATCAATGCGGAAAAGATGCCGCGCAAGCTCAAGGTCTGTTTCTCTAATTCACCGGCGAATGTGACGCACGCGACCTACCGCGATCTGGGATTTGCGGCTTGTCCGGACGGAACATTTGATGTGTACAGTGCAGGCGGCCTGGGAAACAATCCGCAGTTTGGCGTTAAAGTTGCTGAGGGCGTTGCGCCGGAGAAGATTCTTTATTACATTAAGGCGATGTGGCTGACATTCCGGGCATATGGCAATTACGAAAACCGCGGAAAAGCGCGTACCCGGTATATGCAGGAAGCGCTCGGCGGAGCGGAAAATTACCGGAAGGCGTATCAGGAGAAGCTTCAGGAGGTACTGGCATCCGGGGAGCAGCTGGATCTTTCCCGCGAGGAAGTGATGGCAGCGGCAGGAATAAAAGAAAAGCAGAGCAAAACAGGCGATGGAAGCAGCGCGTCGGGAGAACGTGTGCTGGAGCAGAAACAGCCGGGACTTTATACGGTTATCTGGCATCCGATTGGCGGACAGCCGCGCCCGGAGACGCTGGCAGCCCTGGGAGAACTGATGCAGACGATTGACGGCACAGAGCTTCGCCTGGCACCGGATGAAACTGCGTATATCATCAATTTGACCGGAGCAGAAGCAGAGAAGATTCTGGAGGCGACGAAGGAGACGGCTCAGACAAAGTTTGAGACATCGGTAAGCTGTATCGGTGCGTCGATCTGTCAGGTTGGTGCACGCGATTCGCAGGCTCTGTTACAGGCGTGTGTAAAGGCGGTCGGGGAGGCACAGATCCCGGACGGCGCACTTCCGCAGATTCATATTTCCGGATGTCCGTCTTCCTGCGGTACCCACCAGACCGGACCGATGGGATTCCGCGGCGGCGTGCGGATGGCAGATGGCAAGGCACAGCCGGCATTTGTATTTTATCTGGGCGGAAATGAGGTACAGGGAAAAGAGACGATGGGACGTGAGCTTGGCACGATGTTTGAGAGCGAGATTCCGTCGTTCTTAGTCAAACTTGGAAAAGAGATTGCGGCAAGGGGGCTTGATTTTGAGAGCTACCGGACGCAGTACCCGGATGGGATTGAGAAGGCTGCAGCGGAATACTTAGCTTAGAAGAACCTATTTTGAGTTAAAACATCGTTAAATCCGTGACAGACGTTATAAATTTATCAAATGTCCGTGAGTGACGTACAAATGTATTTTTCTTGCGGAAAAATGTTGATTTTTTGTTTGTTTTGTTATAGGATAGACAAGAATTACAGCGGCAGAGTGAAAACGTGTTGCAGAGCAGGAGCTTCCTATCCAAACTCCATCCTGCCATGAGAAGCTGAAAAAGCCGCTGTCAGAAGAGGAGAAAAACGATGAACATGGAAAAGAAATTACGTGTAGGCATTCTGGGAGCAACTGGTATGGTAGGTCAGCGTTTCATCACGCTTCTGGCAAATCATCCGTGGTATGAGATTACTGCGCTGGCAGCAAGCCCGCGTTCTGCAGGAAAAACATATGAGGAGGCAGTCGGCGGACGCTGGAAAATGCAGACCCCGATGCCGGAGTGTGTGAAGAAGATGGCCGTTATGAACGTAAACGAGATCGAGAAGGTAGCATCCGAAGTTGATTTCGTGTTCAGCGCCGTAGATATGACAAAAGAAGAGATCCGTGCGATTGAAGATGCGTATGCAAAGACAGAAACACCGGTTGTTTCCAACAACAGCGCACACCGCTGGACACCGGATGTTCCGATGGTAGTACCGGAGATCAATCCGGAGCACTTTAAGGTAATTGAGTTTCAGAAAAAACGTCTGGGAACCAAGAGAGGCTTCGTAGCGGTAAAACCGAACTGCTCCATCCAGAGCTATGCACCGGTTCTGACTGCATGGAAGGAATTTGAGCCATATGAGGTAGTAGCTACGACGTATCAGGCAATTTCCGGAGCTGGCAAGACGTTCAAAGACTGGCCGGAGATGGAAGGCAACATCATCCCATACATCGGCGGTGAGGAGGAGAAGAGCGAGCAGGAGCCGCTTCGTCTCTGGGGCGAGATCAAGGACGGCGAGATCGTGAAAGCATCCGAGCCGGTGATCACCTGCCAGTGCATCCGTGTACCGGTTCTGGACGGACATACAGCAGCCGTATTTGTAAAGTTCAGAAAGAAACCAACCAAAGAGCAGCTGATCGAGAAGCTGGTTAATTTCAAGGGACTTCCGCAGGAACTGGAGCTTCCGAGCGCGCCGAAGCAGTTCATCCAGTATCTGGAAGAAGATAATCGTCCGCAGGTACAGCTGGATGTCAACTATGAGAAGGGCATGGGCGTATCTGTTGGCCGTCTGAGAGAAGACAAAGTTTACGATTGGAAGTTTGTAGGTCTCTCCCACAACACACTGCGCGGCGCAGCCGGCGGTGCGGTACTGTGTGCAGAGCTTCTGACCGCACAGGGATATATCCAGGCGAAATAAAGAAATCTGTTCAGAGAATCCGTGAAATAGAAAATTAAAACTGATAAAAGTAAGAACTGCCGCCCAGTGGCGGAGAGGCTGTTTAAAAAACGATGGCTGACTCTGTCCGGAACGGCAGTTTTTGTTTGTGCCATAGGAAACTTCGTCCTAAGACACAAAAAATGCTCCGCGTGATGCGTCAAGGAACATTCTTTTTTATCTGAAATGGAATCTTGGTAATTGTTCACAGGTGGGAATTTTCTGAACTGAAAATTCCGTAAGATACAGTTCTGGCTACAGCTTTTGCCGATTTGGAATGTGAAGCATCGGCAAAAGCCTGTTACTGGGCACACATGTGTGAACAGTAACGAATCTTTAAATTTTTATAATGGGATTTGGAAAAAATGGGTGTGCATGAGGGGAAAAGTATTGTATACTTAATAAATCAGCTATTTATCTCAGTCGAGAAGACTCCTACCTCTTCAGGTGGTGAGTAATAGCAAATTTGTCTCAGTGGAAGCCTTGTCTCCGACTGAGATAAACGCTCCGCGAGGATGCACAGTGATTCTGATAGGAATATGTCAGCTTCGCCGACCAGAATGACGCGCCAAGTCTCACGGACGTTCGACTTGAAAAGTTAAATAGATTTATTCTGACATAAGTAAGCATAAAAAATGCGAAAAATATTTTTCGGATTCTAAAAATGAAGGGGGATTTGGCATGATTGAGAAGACAATCTTTGGAACAATGGAAGATGGCAGAGAGGTCAGCCGTTATACATTGACGAATCAGAATGGAGTTTCTGCATCCTTTTTAGATCTGGGTGCAATCTGGTCCACGATGCTGGTGCCGGATCGGAACGGAGAGATGGCGGATGTCCTGCTGGGACATGAAACAGTAGCAGACTGCCTGGTAAGCGATGGACATCTGGGCGAGGCTGTTGGACGAAATGCAAACCGGATTGGCGGCGCGGCGTTTACGTTAAATGATAAAAAATACGAATTGACGGCGAATGATGGTCCGAACAACCTGCACAGCGGCATGGATTTTTACCGGAACCGTATCTGGGCGGCAGAATATGAGACGGGCGTTAATCAGGTTTCGTTTACACTGGAAAGCCCGGATGGCGATCAGGGATATCCGGGAAATGCCTCGATCCGTGTGACCTACACGCTGACAGATGAAAATGAAGTAAAGATTCATTACGAGGGAACCTGCGATCAGGATACCATTTTTAATATGACAAACCACGCGTATTTCAATCTGGCAGGCCATGAGAGTGGTCCGGTGCTTTCGCAGATGGTTTACATTGACAGTGATGCGATCACGGCGGTAGACAAGGTGCTGATCCCGACCGGTGAGATCCGCAAGGTAATGGGGACTCCGATGGATTTCTCAGATTTCAAGCCGATCGGACGTGATATTGAAGCGGATTACGATCAGTTAAAACTGGGCGGCGGCTACGATCATAACTGGATTCTCAACCATGAGTCAGGCGTATTCAGTCTGGCGGCGGCTGCGATCGACGAGGAGAGCGGGCGCAAGATGGAGGTATACACCGATCTGCCGGGAGTTCAGTTCTACACGGGCAATTTCCTGGACGGACAGGTTCCGGGTAAGGGCGGTGTGAAGTATGCGAGACGCCAGGGATACTGCTTTGAGACGCAGTATTACCCGAACGCAGTCAACATGCCGGGATTTGCATCCCCGGTCGTGAAAAAGGGCGAGAAATACGATACAACGACCAGTTATAAATTTATGACGGTTTAAATTTGTATTTGATTTGTGATCATTTTGACATAGGATAGAGATTGACATGAGTGAGACAAACAACAAGGGAGTAAAAGTGCTGGCATCTGCCAGCCTTTTATTTGTAACAATTATCTGGGGCAGCGCGTTCGTTGTGATGAAAAATTCGATGGACGCGATTACACCTACATACCTTTTGGCGTACCGGTTTACGATCGCGGCGCTTGGGATGGCGGCTCTTTTCTGGAAACAGATCCGGGGAATGTCGATGCAGGAGTTTAAATGCGGCGCACTGGCGGGATTGTTTCTATTTATCAGTTATTATTTTCAGACGTATGGGCTGAAATACACGACCGCGAGTAAAAATGCGTTTATTACGACGTTGTATGTGGTGATCGTGCCGTTTCTGGCATGGGCGGTTAATCATGTGCGCCCGAAGGCAAATAACCTGATCGCAGCGGGATTTGCTGTTGTGGGATTGGCGCTTTTATCGCTGAAAGGCGAGCTGTCGGTCAATTTTGGTGATTTCCTGACGCTGGTGTGCGGCATCTGCTTTGCGGTTCATATGATTTTTCTGGATCGCTTCACGGCATACTGCACTCCGATCCGCCTGACGGTCATGCAGATGGGAACAGCGGCGGCGTGTTCGTGGGTGCTGGGGCTTCTCACGGAAGGAGCATTCCATCCGGAAGTATTTACACTGCCGGGAGTAGCAGTTTCGATGCTATATCTGGGACTCGCATCCAGTATGCTCTGTTTTCTGCTTCAGACAGTGGGGCAGAAATATCTGAGCGCCAGCACATCCTCGATTCTACTGTCGTTTGAATCGGTGTTTGGGCTCCTGTTCTCTGTCTGGCTGCTGCATGAGGAGCTGACGTTGCGGATGCTAATTGGCTGTGCGCTGATGTTTGCGGCGGCGATTCTGGCGGAGTGGACGCCGAAGCGGAAAAGTAATTAGAGGAAATTAGGTAACTGTTCAGCAGGTCTGCGCATTTACTGCGCTGACCGTACGAAAACATGGGCCAGCAGACAAAAATCCCATTGCCGTAGGCAATTTTTAATGGATTTTTGCGCGTGACTGTGAAGGTACTGAACAGTTACGAAATTAGTAAGATAGGAGCAGAACAACGTGGCAAAATCGTTATTTATAGCCGAGAAACCGAGCGTGGCGCGTGAGTTCGCAAATGCACTCAAGGTAAATGGACGATCGGTGGATGGCTATATTGAGTCGGAAAATGCGGTTGTGACCTGGTGTGTTGGACATCTGGTCACGATGAGCTATCCAGAAGTATATGATATGAAATATAAGCGCTGGAGTCTGGAGACACTTCCATTTCTCCCGAAAGAATGGAAATATCAGGTTATCGACAGCGTGAAGAAACAGTTTGGAATCGTGAGCGGTCTCTTAAACCGGGCGGATGTAGATACAATCTACGTCTGTACCGACTCGGGACGGGAGGGAGAATATATCTACCGCCTCGTCGCGCAGATGGCTGGCGTGCAGGGCAAGAGACAGAAGCGCGTCTGGATCGATTCACAGACGGAGGAAGAGATTCTGCGCGGCATCCGCGAAGCGAAGGATCTGTCCGAATACGATCATCTGGCGGATTCGGCATATCTGCGGGCAAAAGAAGATTATCTGATGGGAATTAACTTTTCCCGCGCACTGACGTTGAAATATGGACCATCTGTTTCTAACTATATGCGAAGTTCTGACCGGACCGTGATCTCAGTCGGACGCGTCATGACCTGTGTCCTCGGTATGGTAGTCCGCCGGGAGAGGGAGATCCGGGAATTTGTCAAAACGCCATTTTACCGCGTGATCGGTACATTTGGACCGGCAGGCATCTCGATTGACGGCGAATGGCGGGCGGTGGAAGGAAGCCGTTACTATGGAACGCCGTGTCTGTATAAGGAAAATGGTTTTAAGGAGCGAAAGGACGCGGAGGCGCTGATTGCATGGCTGTGGGAACGCGAGAATGGAAGCGAAAATTCGGGAGTCATGCAGTCAGAGATCAGCGACGCAGAAAAAGCGGACGCGGGTTTAATGGGCGTATATAATACTTCGCAGGGAACCATTTTAAAAGTGGAAAAGAAAAAGGAAACCAAAAATCCACCTCTTCTCTATAACCTGGCGGAGCTCCAGAATGATTGTTCTAAAATGTTTAAAATCAGCCCGGATCAGACCCTGAAAGTGGTGCAGGAGCTGTACGAGCGAAAGCTGGTTACCTATCCGCGAACGGACGCGCGTGTGCTTTCAACGGCGGTGGCGAAGGAGATCAGCAAAAATATCGGCGGTCTGACGCATTATGAGCCGCTGGCGGCATTTGCATCGGAGGCGATGCAGGCAGGGCTGTGGAAGAACATAGCAAAAACGCGTTATGTCAATGATAAGCAGATTACCGATCACTACGCAATCATACCGACCGGACAGGGACTCGGCGCGCTGAGAAGTCTCCCGGAGTTGAACCGCAAGATTTACCAGGTGATTGTGCGCCGTTTCTTAAGCATCTTTTATCCGGCGGCGGTTTACCAGAAATATGCGGTTGAGATTGAGGTAAAAAGTGAACATTTCTTTGCCGGTTTCAAGGTATTGAAAGAAGCGGGATATCTCAAGGTGGCGGAAATTCCGAAAAAGAAAAAGGACACCGCCGGGGAAAGTGTCGGCAGAACGAACCGCCTTGAACCAGGTATAGATGGAAATGATGCGGAAAATCCGGCAAGAGAAGCAGATGGAACAGACAGCAGCCAGCCAAAGGTAATTGACGCGTCCCACCCAGAGTTTATCCAGATGCTGGAACAGCTCAAAAAGGGGATGAAAGTGTCACTGGATGATTTGCAGATCAAAGAGGGCGAGACATCTCCGCCGAAGCGTTATTCCTCCGGTTCGATGATTCTGGCGATGGAAAATGCCGGTCAGCTTATCGAAGACGAAGAGCTGCGCGCCCAGATCAAGGGCAGCGGCATCGGAACGAGTGCAACCCGCGCGGAGATCCTGAAAAAGTTGTTCAACATCAAATACATGGCGCTCAACGAAAAAACGCAGGTCATCACGCCGACCTATCTGGGAGAACTGATTTATGAGGTCGTACACACATCCATGAAGCAGCTTCTCAACCCGGAGCTGACGGCAAGCTGGGAAAAAGGTCTGACCTATGTGGCAGAGGGCAGCATCACACCGGATGAATATATGCAGAAATTAGAGCGCTTCGTTATCGGACGCACTTACAATGCGGTTCATATGGGAAATGCGTATGGGCTGCGGCCGGCGTTTGATGCGGTTGCTGTGTTCTACCAGAATGCAGAGAAAGAGAAGAAGAGTTCGAGAAGTGCGAAGAGCGCGGGAAATATGAAAGCTGCAAGAGCGACAAAAGCTGGAACCAAATAGCTTATTTATAATAATAGAATCAATTGAATTTTAGGAAAGGCAATGATCATGAAAAAAGAAGAAATGAAAATCACAGAATTATATGATTTAACCCATACGCTGGCTTCAGATTATCTGAAACAGTTTACCTACCCGTGGGAGGCGCTGGCAGGTCTCAGTGATTTTATCATCGAATTGGGAAATAGCCTGGATCCGGCAGAATATGAGAAACGCGGTGAAAGCATCTGGGTTCACAAGACCGCGAAGGTATTTGACAGCGCCTATCTGCACGGACCGGCCATCGTCGGCAAAGACGCCGAGGTGCGCCACTGTGCATTCGTCCGCGGCAGCGCCCTGATCGGAGAAAGTGCAGTAGTCGGAAACTCCACTGAGCTTAAAAACGTCATCCTGTTCGACAAAGTACAGGTACCGCACTACAACTACGTCGGAGACTCCATCTTAGGCTACAAATCCCACATGGGCGCCGGTTCCATCACCTCCAACGTAAAATCCGATAAACTTCTGGTAGAAATCCACGCCGAAGACGGCAAGGTCGAAACCGGACGCAAAAAAATCGGCGCCATGCTCGGTGATAACGTAGAAGTAGGCTGCGGCTCCATCCTAAATCCAGGCAGCATCATCGGACGCGGCACCAATATCTATCCGCTTTCCAGCGTGCGCGGCGGGGTAGATGCAAACTCTATTTATAAGAAGCAGGGAGAAGTCGCTAAAAAAGAAGATCGCTGACAAATCTCTGTATTAAACGGTTTCTATACTAAATGAAACACATCCACCAGCAAAATCTCTGCCAGTCCATAATAAGTCACAACCGCTACCAGATCATTCACCGTCGTGATAAGCGGACCAGACGCAACTGCCGGGTCAACCTTCAGCTTGTGAAACAGCATCGGCACCAGTACGCCGACCAGGCTGGAGATTACCATTGCGGTCAGAAGAGAGATGCCGACACAGCCGGAAAGTGCAAACGAGAAGAAAAGACTCTTCTGTTTCATAATATGGATGAAAATGCCGATTACGACGAACGAAGCCGAGCCCAGCAGCAGTCCATTTAAAAATCCGATTCGCATTTCCTTGAATACAAATCCCAGCTTCTGCATCGCGGAGATATCCTCATCCATCAGGACACGGATGGTGACAGCCAGCGACTGGGTGCCGACATTGCCTGCCATGTCGAGGATCATCGACTGGAAGCAGATAAGAAGGGCGATACGGTCAACGATCGGCTCGAAAATACCGACCACCGAGGAAACACCCATGCCGAGGAAGAGCAGCAGCACCAGCCACGGGAGGCGCTTTTTCAAACTCTGTAACAGTGGTTCGTGCAGATCTTCTTCTGAAGTAAGACCTGCCAGCTTTGCGTAGTCATCACCCATCTCGTCATCGATCGCCTCGGCGATATCCTCGTAAGTGATGGCGCCGATGATCTTATGGTTCCGATCGAGTACCGGGATAGAATCCTCGCTGTAATCGATCAGCTCTTCCATACAGTCCGAAGATTTCTCATCCGCGTACACATACGGATAGGAGGTACTGATGATGTCCTCCAGCTTCATGTACTCACGGGCAGTGATTAAATCTTTCAGCTCGATCGCACCGAAATAGCGCCCATTTTCGTCTTCGACGTAGATGGTGTCGATGTTGTCGTTGTCCTCCGCTTGGGAGATCAGATGGCGCATCGCCTGCTTGATCGTACAGTTATTGGGAATGACGATGTAGTTGGTTGTCATCCGGCTACCGATCTGTTCCTCATCGTAGGAAAAGATCAGGTGGATATCATCCTTGGATTCCTGATCCATGCGCGCGATCAGGGCTTCTTTTTCCTCCGGATCTAAATTTTCGAGGATATCGACCGCCTCATCGGCATCCATCTCTGCCAGAACGGCTGCCGCCCGGTCAAGCCCCAGTTCATGCAGATAAGGCGCCGGTTCATCGAGATAGGTGAAAATCTCTGCCGTCATTTCCAGAGAGAGAATATTGTAGAGGCGTTTCCGGGTCGCAGTGTCCAGTGTTTCCAGAACCTCGGCAATATCGTTTGCATGGTAATTGTCGAGGTCATCCCGGATCACGCTTGCCGGTTTTCCGCTGCGGATGATCGAGCGGATATTTTCTTCAAAATTAGCATTGTGCTCTGCGGTTGCGGCGATCGGAGCCGTTTCCGGGGAGCTTGTTTTCTTTTCGTCCATTTCTGGAGTCTGATTCATATTTGGTTCCCTCGCTTTCTGTCGTTCTATTTAATGCCGTTTGGGACGTACAGGGCGAGCAGTGCGGGGATAAAAAAATCCACCGCCAGTCGGGAACAGGATGAAATGCCGCAGATAGCAGTTTCAAACCCGCGCCAGGGCGATGGACAAATATATATGAAAACCAATCGTGCCGGGAAACGTTCAGCACTGAATCACCAGCCTGTTAAAGCAGACGGAAATGTGCTGCCAGACAGCCCGATTCACACTCAAAAAGACCCTGCGGCAGACCAACAGTCTGGTACGCATGGTTGGAATTCATAGTTTGATTTTGCCCATCGCGACGACTTCGCCCGTTGCTGTCACAACTGTCCATGTGGTTCTCCTTTCTGAATTTTTAAAAATTGCAGTTTTATTAAAGCACGGAATTTCGTGAAAGTCAAGCCGGATTTTCCAGCACCCGGATGCCTTTTAAGATAAAGTCCTCTGTCAAGATTGCCATCTGTTCTGTGGATTCCTTCATGCCGCTTTCGATCCAGTACTGAACGGTACCGACACAGCCGGAAACGATAAAGGCGGAAAATGCCGCGAGCGTATCCGGATCGCTGGAACATTTGAGATCCAGCCAGCCTTTTAAACATTTATCGCTGACAATGCGTTTCAGGCGGTTGACAAAATTCAGATCACCGTTTTCTCCTATTAAAATAGAAACAATCTCTGCATTTTCCTGTACAAGAGGAAATAGTTCTGAGAGTGCGAGGGAAGGGCGCGCTACCAGTTCGGGAACGGGATGGTGCGTCAGGACAGACTCAACCTCCTCGATCAGTTCATTTTTGATCTGATCCATCAGGTCAAAGACATCTTTATAATGAAGATAAAAGGTGCCGCGGTTGATGTCAGCCATCTCGGCGAGTTCGCGCACCGTGATATCCTGAATTTTTTTTTCTTTGAGGAGGCGGGTTAAGCATTCTTTTAACTGGCGTCTCGTCTTTCGTACACGCCGGTCGAGTATTTCTTCTTTCATAGTGACTTCCTTTCTGAACGTTTCCAGACGGGGAAACGCCGTATGACTGTGTATCGGAGGCTGTGGATGAAGGGAGTGTTAAAAATAAGTAAAAATGGGCACACCAGATACAAAAAACAAACATAATGTGATGAAATGTTGATTAAAATACAACTGACGTAAAAATGATTATTGTATTCATTCGAACAACTTAGTATAATGCATTATAGTTCAAAAATGAACAAATGTCAATTAAACAGACATGAGTTGTATATGCTCTATTTTAGATGTAACTGTTCACTGCGAAGAAGTCTTTTGTATGGAACGTTTCACAGACGGCAGGAGTGGCTGACAATCGTGAAAGGAACGGCTATGAGAACCTGCAGCATATGCGAAAGCAAAAGGAAATAGATACGAAGGTGGAATCTGGTATGAAAAATTTTGTCATTACAATCGGAAGAGAGTTTGGAAGCGGCGGCCATAATCTGGGGAAGTCTCTGGCAAAGGAACTGGGAATTCCCTGTTATGACCGCCATCTGATAGAGGAAGCAGCGGTGTGCGGCGGATTTAAGATGGAGGAACTGGAAGAGGCGGACGAGATGAAGGCGAACCGTTTTCTTTTTAAGGTTCCGGCCAAGTGCAATCCGTTTACCGGTTATGGAAAGCCGATGAATGATACCTTGTTTGTCGTGCAGTCCCAGTTGATCCGGGAGTATGCGAAGAAAGGTCCATGCATTATCGTGGGACGCTGCGCTGACAAGATCCTGGAGGAGACAGAAGGGCTTATTTCTCTATTTATATATGCCCCGATGGAGGCGCGCGTGAAGGAGATTATGCGGCGTTACGAGACAGATGAAAAAGAAGCTGAATACCTGATCAAACAAGCGGATAAAATACGGAAAAATTATTATAATTTTTATGCAAAAAAGACATGGGCGGATAAAGCAAGTTATAATATGCTGATTGACAGCAGCCGGATCTCGGAAAAGGAACTGGCGGCGATGCTCCGGGCACTTTTAACGGCACGGGGAGTGGAACTGGAAACAGATGGATCCGATCAATAAGCATAAAGAAGAGTGAGGACAGCGTATGAAGGACAGAAGTTTGTGGATGAAGAAGGAAGAAAAACGGACGGCGCCGGGGTTAAAAAGGGCGCTGAAAGCGGTTCTGGGACATAAGATAGTACGGCTGGCAGGAATTGCAGGAGTAAGTCTCCTTTTCTCAGCGTCTGCCGCCCAGACAGTGCTTGCGGATGATGCGGGTGTCTGGCAGCCGGTGGAGAATGGTTATTATCTGGTGGGAATGGACGGTTCTTACCTGACGGGTTGGCAGCAGATGGGCGGAAAATGGTACCTGCTCGGAGCAGACAGTTTGATGAAAACGGGCTGGGAGCAGGAAAATGGAACCTGGTATTATCTGCAAGGGGACGGCGCGATGGCGACCGGCTGGCAGAATATCGACGGAAAATACTATTTCCTGAAAGACAGCGGCGCGATGGAGGGAACGACCTTCACAAAGGATGAGACGCAGTATACGATCAACGCGGACGGCAGCCTGGCGAACGCCAAAAAGAAGAAAAACACGGGCGGCGGCGCGTACACGCTGGCATTTCTGGATGCAGATACCCAGGCGATGGCGGACAGCTTAAATGAGCTGAAGGCGGACGCGTTTGACGGGGATGAGGAAGAAGATTACTATGACGATGACAAAAAAGATTACGATAAAGATGCCAGCTTTATTTTAAATGGAAAATTACAGCAGATCGCCGAACACCGTCTGGCGATGGCACGCAGTAAGGGCTATGGAAGCAGCCGGATCCCGGATGAAGGCACACTTGATAATTACCTCAAATCCATCGGGGAAAGCACTGCGAGACGTCATACGGAGATTTACCTCATCAACTGTGATGATGTGACGCAGGCAGAAGAAAAGCTTCTGCGTAATCACGACAGCGACGAGAAAAAGCGCGTGGACCGGGTGATTTATTATAAGGAAATGGGTGTTGCACATCAGCAGGTCGGCGATAAGCATTATTATATGATTATTTTGATGCGGTAAGGATCGCAATCATTGTATGACAGGAGCAAGCAGGCATGAAACTGAAATTTTTACATAAACGCAAAGAAGAAAAACAGACGGAAAAAGAAGCCTTCTCCCTGCCGAAATTCATCATTGAGCGGAGCAGGGCGATCGAGATTGTCTTTCTGGTTCTGGTGCTGATATCAGCGCTCATGGCGCCGTTTGTCGAGATCAACTATGATCTGACGGAATACCTGCCGTCGACCGTCCAGTCCAAACAGGGACTGGACCTGATGGAAGAGAAATTCGGCTACCCCGGCACGGGGCGCATCATGATTGATGATGTTTCGCTTTATGAGGCGAAAGCCTACAAGGATAAAATAGAGGCGTTGGACGGAGTCGATCAGGTCATGTGGCTCGATACATCGACCAGCGTATACGCGGCGGACGCATTTATCAACTTTAATAGTGTTGATGAGTATTACAAGGATAATACGGCGGTTATGGATATTGTTTTTGTAAACGGCGACACGGATAAGAGGACGTCCCAGACGATCGATGAGATCAAGGACATTCTCGGAGACAAGGGACATTACGTCGGCATGGCGGTTCAGAACAAATCGCTGCAGGAAAATGTTTCGAGCGAGATGAAGCTGATTATGACGCTGGCGGTCGTGGTTATTTTCCTGATTCTGACCGTGACGACGAACTCCTGGTTTGAACCGGTGCTGTATCTGACGGTCATGGGCGTGGCGATCGTCCTGAACAAAGGAACGAACCTGTTTATCGGGCGGATATCCTTTTTGACGAACAGTGTGTCGGCGGTCCTGCAGCTCGCCTGCTCGATGGATTATTCGATTTTCTTAAGCCACGCGTTTGCGAGGGAAAAGGCAAAGGGACTGGATCAGATGACCGCGTTAAGCAACGCGATCAATGAGGCATTAAACTCCATTTTCGCCAGCAGCCTGACGACGATCGTCGGATTTATCGTTCTGTGTTTTATGAAGTTTAATATCGGATTTGATATGGGACTTGTGCTGGCAAAAGGTATTGTCCTGAGTCTTCTGACAGTGGTGTTTTTTATGCCGGCGATGATTCTGCGTATGACGCCGATGATTGAGAAAACATCCCATCGTTCGTTCCTGCCGTCGTTTGATAAGCTCAGCCACGGTATCTACAACAGCCGCCGCATCGTGCTGATTCTGATTGCGGTGCTGGCGATCCCGGCATACACGGCGCAGAGCATGAACGATTTCCTCTACGGAAATGACGCGGTCGGCGCCAGCGAGGGAACGACGGTATATGAGGATGATGAGCTGATCACAGCGAAATTCGGACGAAGCAATATGATGATGGCAATCGTGCCGGATACTTCTTTTATCAAGGAAAAACAGTTCACGGATGAGCTGGAAGACCTGCCGTACATGAAGAGTGTAACGTCCTTGTCCGGGCAGCTCCCGGAGGGCGTACCGGAAGATTTCCTTCCGTACAGCATCACAAGCCAGTTACATAAAAAAGATTATGCGAGAATCCTTATTTACGTTAAGAGTAAGGGCGAGAGCAAGCTGGCGTACCAGTGCTCGGATGAGATCCAGGCGATCATGAAGAAATATTATCCGGAAAATTCGTATCTGGTCGGCACAACACCGTCCACACAGGACATCCAGACGACGATCACGAAGGATTACAGCCGTGTCAATGTGATGTCGCTGATCGGCGTATTTGTGGTTGTCATGTGGAGTTTTAAATCACTGATTATTCCGCTCCTTATCATGATTCCGATTGAGGTCGCGATTTTCGTCAATATGGCGGTACCGTACATCGTCGGAGACACGATGATTTTCATTGGTTACATTATCGTAAGCTGTATCCAGCTGGGCGCGACCGTCGATTATGCGATTCTGACGACGAACAATTATCTGGAATGCCGCAAGACGATGGATAAGAAGGAAGCGGCGATCGGGGCGCTGAATCTTGGTATTCCGGCGATTCTGACATCCGGTTCGATCCTGACCTGTGCCGGATATATTGTATACAAGGTATCGAGTGTCGCGGCGATCGGCGATCTGGGACATTTGATTGGACGGGGGGCTCTGATTAGTATGCTTTTTGTCTGCTCCCTGATGCCGGCATTTCTGGTATTGTTTGATCATATCCTGATGCAGAACGAATTTGAGAGGATTCATCTGTTTTTCAAAAAACGGCGCGAACGCCGCCATGCCCGTATGAAACGGGCGGCAAGACGCGTGGCTGGTGCCGTGTGGAAAGGGAAAAAGCCGCTGGTAGATTCAGTTACGTCGAAAAGAAAACAATTCGAAGCTGAAACGAAAGCGCTGGAAGATACAGAAATGACAGAGATGGGCGGTTCTCAAGAGAAAACAGATTCCGATGCGGAGGCGCGGGAGAAACACAGAAGAAAGCTCCGGCTACTCGGAAAAGTGAGAGAACGAAGAAAAGACCGGAAACGGAAGATGACAGAAAAAAGGGAGGCTGGAAGCCATGAAGAAGATCATTAGAAGAGGAGCGGCGGCGACGCTGGCAGCGGTTACGCTGGTAACGAGTGCGGCAGTTCCTGTCCGGGCGGCTGCACCAAGAGTTCAGGTAGATGAAACGATGTATGTCAATCTGGACTATTATGGAACGGCAACGCAGATCAATGTGGTCAAAGGCTGTACCACGAATGGACTGACCGAATATACCGATTATGGTACCTATGACAAGGTGGTCAACATGACGGACGACACGGCGCCGGAAATTGGCGATGGAACCGTCACATGGAAACTGCCGGAGAAGAATTCGCGTTTTTATTATCAATGTACGATGCCGAAAAACAGCGTCGATCTGCCCTGGACGTTTGACGTTTCCTATAAACTTAATGGAGTGGAAGCGGATGCATCCAAACTGGCGGGGGCGTCTGGTCTGGTTGAGGTCAATGTAAAGGCGACCCCGAATGAGGAGGCGAAGGCGTATTACAAAAATAATATGGTGTTGACCGTGCTTGTGCCGGTGGATATGGAGAAATGCTATAGTGTCGATGCGCCGGGCGCGCAGGTGCAGTCGGTTGGAAGCTATCAGGCGGCAATGTTTGCGGCGCTTCCGGGCGAGGACGGCGATTTTACAGTCCGGGTCGGCACGGATAAGTATGAGAATATCGGAGTCATTATGATGATGGTTCCGGGGACCCTGGATGAGCTGAACCGCATCAAGGATCTGAAAGAGGCGAAAGATACCTGGCGCGAGGATGGAAACAAGATGTATGACAGCATGAATGCGCTGTTAAAGACGATGGAATCCATGAAGTCGGATGTTTCCGGCGTGAAGGGCGGTCTGGCAAATCTCGATCAGGCGCGTGGAACCGTCAGTGCTAACCGGAAACAGATCGAGGCGCTCTCGACACAGGCGCTTGCCGATCTGCAGGCGGTCACGGATCAGACGACGGTCATGATTCCGTATTTACAGACGGCGCGCGATGCGGTGACGGATATTAACAGCAACACACAGGCGCTTTCCAATACGATGGAAGATATGCAGGATGAACTAGATCGCCTGTATGATCGTCTGGGAGGTTTGAGTAAATCGCTGCGTTCGGCAGCCGATGAGCTGAACAAGGGACTGCTCAGCCAGCAGTCGCAGGAGGAGATCGAGAAAGAGCTTGCTCAGAAGACGGCGGAAGTCCAGAAAATTTTGGAAGAACTCGATAAACTTCTGGGACAGGGAAATACCTCCCTGGCGGTGACAGAACAGGGGATTGGAAGCCTGAATCAGAGTTTAGCCACGTTAGACGGCATGAAGCTGAAACGGATCCGCAAGATGAAGAGTGCGGAGAAGGAAGAGACATCTGTATCGTCGGAGGCGGCATCTGGAAACGGAAATGGTCAGACAGCGGGGGCGGCTGGCAGCGCAGATATCACGGATTCTGCAGGTGCCGCCGATCATGCAAAAACTACGGGTTCTGCAAATACCACGGATGACGCGGAAATGGCAGCAGGCACTTCGGCCTCTGGCTCAGCAGGAACAGAAAGTAAAGATTCGGCTGAACAGGAAGCAGCGGGCGCAGGCATAGCGTCTGGTGCAGCTGGTAACCAGGCGGAAAAAGCGGCTGAATCAGCGACAAAGACGGAAGAGAAGAATCCTGCTTCGACGGCAGACAAGGCAGAGACGGATTCTGCTAAGAATTCGGGTTCCGCTTCGGAAGACAACTCCTCGGGTCAGGATGCAGAGGTGAATGCATTTGGAACCGAGGTTTCTGCGGGAGCCCTGACAGCCGGACCGTCCGGCGAGCCGGGAAGCGGCGGTGTCAATGATGCGAGCTGGGAAGATGAGATTGGCAATGCAGAAGATGATGTAGAGGAGGCGCTGGAGTCTCTGTCAGCGACTACTTATTCTGCGGATGCTGCAAGTCTGGTGGAAGAGACGAAGGGCATTTTCCAGAAAGTGGAGCAGGCGCAGAAAACTGCGAAAACGATTGTGAATAAAGTGAATGGTGCGTTCAAGACGGCGGGAGATATTACTGGCAAGACGGGTTCGACTTTATCGGCGCTCAGAAGTTCGACCGATGAACTGATTAATTTGCTGGATGATATGCGGGTCCTGATTGACACAACGGATAAATATGTGCCGACGATGCTGGATTCCCTGTCTGATGCTGAAGAACTGATGAACCGGCTGACCAGGGCGCTTTATACCACACATGATATGCTCAGTCTTTTGAATGACACGCTGATTTCGGCAGGTGATTCGCTGGATGCCGGAACCAAGGCAACGCTGCAGGGCATGGAGAAGATTCTTGATAAGAACCTGACCATGATCGATCAGCTTGCGGCGGTTCGGGAAGCGGGGGAAAACATGAAGAGTACGCTCGATGAGCAGATCGATAAGTTTGAGGATGAGAACAACTTCCTGAACATAGATCCGGAGGCGGAGAAGATTTCCTTTACCTCCTCGAAAAATCCGTCCCCGAACAGCGTGCAGATCGTCCTGCGGACCGATGAGATCAGCGATGATGATGAATCAACCGATATCTCCGATCAGGAGGCAGACGGCAGCAGTGAAGAAGGTCCGTTAAAACGGATGTGGAATGTGCTGGTGGCGATCGTGAAGGCGATTATTGAGATATTCCAGAATCGGTAAAAGATGCAGAATAAAAATAGATAAGAAAAAGAACTGCCGCATCAGCAAATGATTTGCTGGGCGGCAGTTCTTTTTAGTGGACCAGACGGGAGTTGAACCCGTGTCCAAAAACCAATTCCCTGTTCTTCTACTATCATAGTCCGTTCTTTGACATTCCCTCTATCCTGCGGAAACGAACATCCTCAGAACTTCAGTAGTTCCTGATACGCCTGACAGTCCGGAACCCGCCTGTCATCGTTTCTCACATATTCGATGCCAGATTCTTAAAGTGTGAGTGCTCTAAGGCTGACAACTGCCAAATTAGGCAGCGTATGCTAATTTGTTGTTAGCGTTTAATTTTAAGTTTGCCATTTAACGCATCGCATGCGGATAGCTTCACCAGCTTCATGATCCCTGTCGAAACCGGTACTGGCCCTTATATTTAGATCCTTATTATCATACCATGAAAGAGGCGGTCTGTCAATGCAGTGAAAACTCAAGAGAAAAATATCTTGACAAAATAGAAACAGCTGATATAATCGAGACTGTAATGATGAACCAGAAACGGGTTTATCTATATAAAGAAAGTGTTGAGAAGACCAGTAGGATTGTGGAACTGGACAGAGAACGGCGTCGCAGGAAAAGCCTGAAATAACAGAGGCAGGTGGCTGTGGGTGGAAGCGCCGGACAGGAAAACAAATCTGAATACCAGCTTTGAATGTCCCTTAATCGGGAACGGTGATTCCGTTATCATCAGAATGAAGTGGAGTCGATCCGAACGATCGATTCAATAAGGGTGGAACCGCGATTTATCGTCCCTTAGTCAGAAACATCTGGCTAAGGGACTTTTTTGGTTCTTCTGGTCAGGAAGCTTTTATTATTTCAGAACGAAAAGGAGAAAAAAGATGAAGATCACATTAAAAGATGGCTCTGTCAAAGAATATGCGAGCCCGATGTCCATCATCGACATTGCAAAAGACATCAGCGAAGGCCTGGCGAGAGTGGCATGTCTGGGTGAGGTTGACGGTGAGGAAGAAGATCTTCGTACCGTGATCGACCATGACTGTCAGTTAAATATCCTGACTGCAAAGGATGAGAAAGGTCTGGCAGCTCTGCGCCATACCGCCAGCCATGTAATGGCACAGGCTGTAAAACGCCTTTACCCGGAGACAAAACTTGCGATTGGACCGTCCATCGCAGACGGTTTCTACTATGATGTCGATCCGGCTACCCCTCTGACTGCAGAGGATCTGCCAAAGATCGAGGCAGAGATGAAGAAAATCATCAAAGAAGCACTTCCACTGGAGCGCTTTACTCTGCCGAGAAATGAAGCGATCGAGTTCATGAAGGAGAAAGAGGAGCCGTACAAGGTAGAATTAATCGAGGATCTGCCGGAGGATGCAGAGATTAGCTTCTACCGTCAGGGTGATTTTACTGACTTATGTGCAGGACCTCACATGATGAACACCAAGGGTGTTGGTAAGGCATTTAAGCTGATGAATCTGGCAGGCGCATACTGGAGAGGCAGCGAGAAGAACAAAATGCTGACCCGTATCTATGCGACCGCATTTGCAACCAAAGAGGATCTGGAAGCATACATCACAATGATGGAAGAGGCAAAGAAACGTGACCATCGTAAACTGGGCAAAGAACTTGGCCTGTTCATGATGCACGATGCAGGTCCGGGTTTCCCGTTCTTCCTGCCGAAGGGCATGGTACTGAAAAATACCCTGCTTGATTACTGGAGAGAAATCCATAAAAAAGCTGGTTATGTAGAGATTTCCACTCCGATCATCCTGAATCGCAAGCTCTGGGAGACTTCCGGACACTGGGATCATTACAAAAACAACATGTATACAACTGTGATCGATGAAGAGGATTACGCAATTAAACCAATGAACTGTCCGGGCGGCGTTTTAGTATACGCTTCTGAGCCACGTTCCTACCGTGATCTGCCGTTGCGTATGGGTGAGCTTGGTATCGTTCATCGTCATGAGAAATCTGGTCAGCTTCATGGTCTGATGCGTGTACGCTGTTTCACACAGGATGATGCACATATCTTCATGACACCGGAGCAGATCAAGGACGAGATCAAGGGCGTTGTACACCTGATCAACCAGGTATATTCCCTGTTTGGGTTCAAATATCACGTAGAGCTGTCCACCCGTCCGGAAGACAGCATGGGAAGTGATGAAGATTGGGAGATGGCAACCGAAGGCTTGCGTTCCGCTCTGGAAGAGCTGGGACTGCCGTATGTGGTAAACGAGGGCGATGGCGCATTCTATGGACCGAAGATCGACTTCCATCTGGAAGATTCTATCGGAAGAACCTGGCAGTGTGGTACCATCCAGCTTGACTTCCAGCTTCCACAGCGATTTGAATTAGAGTACACCGGAGCAGACGGCGAGAAACATCGTCCGATCATGATTCACCGTGTTGTATTTGGTTCCATCGAGCGTTTCATCGGTATCCTGATCGAGCACTTCGCAGGTGCATTCCCAACCTGGCTGGCACCGGTACAGGTAAAGATTCTTCCAATCTCTGACAAATACGCAGATTACAGCAAGGAAGTTCTGGACAAGCTGACCGAGGCTGGCATCCGTGCAGAGATGGATACACGTTCCGAGAAGATCGGCTACAAGATCCGCGAGGCACAGACCCAGAAGATCCCGTACATGCTGGTTGTTGGACAGAAAGAGGAAGAAGAGAAGACCGTTTCCGTCCGCAGTCGTTTTGCGGGTGACGAGGGCGCAAGCAGTGTAGAGAGCTTCATCGAGTCCATCCAGAAGGAGATCGAAGAGAAAAACCTGCGTGAGACTGTGAAAGCAGACGAAGCTAAATAATTTTGAAAAATTAAAAAATCCGGCAGACGCATCTGTGAGATAAAATCATGGATGCGTTTGTTTTAGTTTACACGAATAAATCCAAAAAAGAAGCAGATACTACTCCTGAATCTAAAAACCAGTAACTGTTCACAGGCAGGAATTTTCTGAACTGAAAATTCCGTACGATACAGTTCTGGTTGCCGATTTTGCCGATTTGGAATGCGAAGTATCGGTAAAATCCCGTTACTGGTCATACATGTGTGAACAGCAACGAAAACCATGACACATTGAAAAGTGTATCGCTGAAAAGTTTGACGGCTGGATGCCGGAGGAGACTTTCGGTGATGCATGTCAGAAAACAGGAGGAAAAATCATGACAAAACTGGATTGTAGTGTAACCGGATGTATGCACAATGCGGAAAACTGCTGCTGTAAAAATACCATTCTGGTAGAAGGAAAGACGGCGCAGGATAAATGCGATACCTGCTGCGGCAGCTTCGACGAGAAGAAAGGCGGCACATTCCGCAACCTTTTTAAAACACCGGAGAGCCGTCTCGAAGTAGAGTGCGAGGCAACGAACTGTGTTTATAATACAGACCGCCGGTGCAGCGCGGAACACATCGGAATCACCGGAGGCAATGCGACGGTTTCTATGCAGACGGAATGTTCGAGTTTCCAGAAACGGTGACTGGTGCGGTTTTCTTTTTTAATAGAAGAAAGCCTGCATAAGTATTCGAAATAAAAAATGCCGCCGGATATGGAAAATTCTGTCAGAAACGAAGCAAAACTGGGCAGAGGTAATGATATCCGGCGGTAGTTTTTAGTATGTCCGTAAATGTATTTGCGTACGTTGCCGTCATTTGCGCAACACGTGAACCATATTTAAAAATCATTTGTAAATCTTCTCAAAAATCTCGAAAAAACCGGTTGACATTCCAAAGAAACCATAGTATACTAACAAAAGTTGTGAGGAAACAACTTTACGAAGACAGGAAAGCAGGTTATCTACCTCACCTCAGCACGAGCAAGTGACTGTGGGTTCATAAATTTGAGAAATTTCCTATATTGGATTTCCTATTATGAGTAAGTGGATGGTCTGTACTGTTCACTTATTTTTTTTGACACTGAATCAACCAAAATCATCACATATCATGGGGGTGCACGACTATTAGCGAGTTAATGATTAACGAACAGATTAGAGACAGAGAGGTTCGTTTGATTGGCGAAAATGGAGAGCAGCTTGGAATCATGTCCGCAAAGGATGCTTACAAGTTAGCGAAAGAAGCGGAACTGGATTTAGTAAAGATTGCTCCGACTGCGAAGCCGCCGGTCTGCAAGATTATCGATTACGGTAAATACAGATACGAGCTTGCAAGAAAAGAAAAAGAAGCTAAGAAGAAACAGAAGGTAATCGAGATCAAGGAAGTTCGTCTTTCCCCGAATATCGATGAAAATGACCTGAATACCAAGATGAACAATGCGAGAAAATTCCTGGAAAAAGGCAATAAAGTAAAGGTTACACTTCGTTTCAGAGGTCGTGAGATGGCACATATGTCAAAGACAAAGTATATCCTTGACGATTTTGCAGAGAAGCTTGCCGATATCGCAGCCGTTGATAAACCGGCAAAAGTAGAAGGAAGAAGTATTGTACTGTTCCTTTCTGCGAAACGCTAGATATAAGGACATAACTATTATTAAGGAGGACTACACCATGCCTAAAATGAAAACAAGCAGAGCAGCTGCTAAACGTTTTAAAACAACCGGAACCGGAAAGTTAGTAAGAAATAAAGCTTACAAATCCCACATCTTAACTAAGAAATCTACAAAGAGAAAAAGAAATCTTAGAAAAGACATCGTTACTGATGCTACAAACAGCAAGGTAATGAAGAAGATTTTACCGTACTTATAAGATTCGAGGATTAAGAAGGAGGAAATAACCGATGGCAAGAGTAAAAGGCGGATTAAACGCTAAAAAGAAACACAATAGAGTATTAAAGCTGGCAAAGGGTTACAGAGGCGCACGTTCCAAACAGTACCGTGTAGCTAAGCAGTCCGTAATGAGAGCTCTTACAAGCTCCTACGCTGGTCGTAAAGAGAGAAAGAGACAGTTCAGACAGCTGTGGATCGCTCGTATCAACGCAGCAGCACGTATCAATGGTCTGTCCTACAGCAAGTTCATGTACGGCTTAAAGCAGGCTGGTGTTGAGATGAACCGCAAGATCCTTTCTGACATGGCTATCAACGATGCAGAAGGTTTCGCAAAACTGGCAGAGCTGGCTAAGTCCAAACTTGCGTAAGCAAAGAGCAGTGCGAAAAAAAGAGGCCACACACAGAAGCGTTGTGTTTACACAAAAGCAGCTGTGTGTGGCTTCTTTTTTTCATAGGGCGAATGCCCGACAGCGAGGAAAAACGAAGTTTTTTCGAGCTGCCGCACTGCGGACTAGAAAGACGTGACCAAGAAATTTTTTTTCTCCAGCCGCCCCCACGCGGCGCAGAGGAAAGCTCCCTGACATCAGCAAAAATCACAACCCACATTTCCACGATATAGAATTTACTTATGAAATTATATTAAAAAAACTATCCAGAAATCGGAAAACTTGTGGTATAATAGATAAAAATATGGCTGTGAATTATTTAATCAGCCAGGTCGCAGATAGTTGACTCATAATAAAAGTGTATTGGGAGGTATCTTTAGAATGGCAAATGAAAAGAAAAAGCCGGTTAAGATCGTGGAAACTGTCCTTCGTGACGCGCACCAGTCTCTGATTGCAACCAGAATGACAACGGAGCAGATGCTTCCGATCATCGGAAAGATGGATGAGGTTGGATACCATGCAGTAGAATGCTGGGGCGGAGCGACATTCGATGCCAGCCTTCGTTTCCTGAAGGAGGATCCGTGGGAGCGCCTTAGAAAGCTGAGAGATGGTTTTAAGAAGACAAAACTTCAGATGCTGTTCCGTGGACAGAATATTCTGGGTTATAACCACTATGCAGATGATGTGGTAGAATATTTCGTACAGAAATCAGTTGCCAATGGTATTGATATTATCCGTATTTTTGATTGTTTAAATGATATCCGCAACCTGGAGACAGCGGTAAAGGCAGCCAACAAAGAAAAAGCACACGCACAGATAGCGCTGAGCTATACACTGGGTGATGCATATACACTGGATTATTGGAAAGACATTGCAAAGAGAATCGAGGATATGGGCGCTGATTCCCTGTGTATCAAGGATATGGCAGGTCTTCTGACTCCGTATAATGCAGAGATCCTTGTAAAAGCACTGAAAGAGGCAGTTGATCTTCCGATTGATATCCATACGCATTACACCTCCGGCGTTGCAGCCATGACTTACTTAAAGGCAGTGGAAGCGGGCGCTGACATGATCGATACCGCGATGTCCCCATTCTCGATGGGAACGAGCCAGCCGGCGACCGAGGTTATGGTTGAGACCTTCAAAGGTACTCCGTATGATACCGGACTGGATCAGGAAAAACTGGCGGAGATCGCAGATTACTTCCGCCCGATGCGTGAGGAAGCGTTAAAGAGTGGTCTGATGAATACCAAGGTTCTGGGCGTTGACATCAATACCCTGCGTTATCAGGTTCCGGGCGGTATGCTTTCCAACCTGGTTTCCCAGCTGAAAGAAGCGCGCGCAGAGGATAAATACTACGATGTTCTGAAAGAGATCCCGAGAGTCCGCAAAGACTTCGGTGAGCCGCCGTTAGTTACTCCGTCTTCCCAGATCGTTGGTACGCAGGCTGTATTAAATGTCCTGATGGGCGAGCGCTACAAGATGTTCACAAAGGAATCCAAGAAACTTCTGATGGGCGAGTTCGGACAGACTGTAAAGCCGTTCGACAAAGAAGTTCAGAAGAAAGCAATCGGCGATGCAAAACCGATCACCTGTCGTCCGGCAGATCTGATCGAGCCGCAGCTTGAGAAGATTGAGGCGGAGATGAAGCAGTGGAAGCAGCAGGATGAGGATGTCCTGACTTATGCACTGTTCCCACAGGTAGCAAAAGAGTTCTTCGAGTCCCGTCCGGCAAAGAAACCGCCGGTTGAGAAACGCGAAATCCTGAAAGCGGCTGCACCGGAAGTAAAGAAAGCACCGGTGTCCACTGAGGAGATGGATGGAAACGGAATCAATACCTGGGCTGGAAGAAAAAGCGAGTCTTACCAGATCTAAGCTAAAAAGAATTTAAGGATTTTGAGCCAAAAGGAGTGCCAGAATCGGTAGAGTGTACCGGGTTGGCACTCCCTTTTTTATTTCATAGGAAATTATGTCCTATGAAACAAAAAAACGCTCCGCGAGGATGCGCACTCGCGCGAAGCAGAAACATGTCGCAAGCGACCGCGCTCGGCGCGAGAATGTGCCAAGGCACATTCTTTTTCATGCGGTCATGCATTCAAAAATCATGTATCCGGAAAACATTTCGAAGCCAACCTATACTGCTTCTAAAAATTAAGAAAATCTTACAATTTCACGCAAAGACCCCAAATTTTGCGAAGTTTTTTCGGTAAGGTTGACACATATGGTCTTTTTTCATTATAATAGATACGATTGTAAAAACGTGAAAAAGATGGAAAACAGTCGAGCGGCTGTCTGGAAATGCGGCGGCAGACAGAATAAGAATTCCGCTGCGGGGGATGAATTGCAGAAACCGCAGCAGAATGAGGAGATAGACGGATGAAAAAATGGAAGTTATTGGGGAAACGGGCGGCGGCGTTTCTGCTGGGCGCTGTGATGGCGGTCAACCCAGGGCTGGCAGGTACTGCAGCAGAGTCTTTGCTGGGGATCGTCAGCTATGCGGAAGAGAGAACCGCGTCGGTCAATGCGACAAACCTGAATGTCCGGAGTGGACCGGGCACTTCGTATCAGGCACTAGCGAAGCTGTCCAAGGGCGCACCGGTTACAGTACTTGGTGAGCAGACGGGAACGGATGGCGTCGTATGGTATCAGATACGATATAGCGGAAGCAGCGGTGAGCAGACGGGGTATGTTTCGAGCAAATACATAAAGTTTCCGACGGCGATCAAATCGGATTCGGATTTTGAAATCTATCTGACAAAGCAGGGATTTCCGGAGAGCTATAAACAGGGGCTCCGGGAATTGCATGCACAATATCCGAATTGGACGTTCACGGCGTTCCAGACGAATCTGGATTGGAACACAGCGTTGAAAAATGAAAGCGTGATCGGGCGGAACCTGGTTGCGAGCAGCAGCATTTCGTCCTGGAAATCGACCGAGACAGGTGCGTATGACTGGGGAACCGGAACCTGGCCGGGTTTTGACGGAAGCTCCTGGGTACAGGCGTCTTCGGATATTATCGCCTATTATATGGATCCGCGGAATTTCTTAAATGATAAATATATTTACCAGTTCATGAAACAGTCGTATGACAGTTCGCTTCACACGAAGACGGGGCTGCAGAACATGGTGAGCGGAACCTTCCTTTCCGGCACGGTGTCGGGCGGCTCGTCGGTATCGGCCGGTACGGGAAGTAGTTCAGGAAGCTCTTCTTCCGGTTCAGCGACGGGACCGGGAAGTTCGTCAGGTTCGAGCGGAAGCAGCGCCGGTCTGTCGTCTCCGATCGCTTCGATCAGCGATCATAAGACGGAGCGGGTGGCAGCGACCAATGGACCGGGCATGGCGGGAGATGGATTTTCTTCCAACAATGCAGACGGGGAGACGGCGCCGGTCAGCAGCGGCACATCGAATAAGTCATCGGGGACAACCAGTAGCACGGCTGGAACCACCAGTGGCAGTACAAGCGCACCGGAAAGCAGCACAACTGGAACAACTTCTGGTTCAACCAGCAGCGGAAGAACAAGTGCACCGGGAAGTGGCACTTCCAGCAGTTCGGGAACTTCCACGGGAGTGGCGCAGCAGTCTGAAATCGGTACTTCCTATGTAGATATCATCATGAATGCGGCATCCGAATCGGGAGTCAATCCATATATTCTGGCGTCGATGATTCTGCAGGAACAGGGCAGCCAGGGAACCGGACGCAGTATTTCCGGAACGGTGTCCGGCTATCAGGGATATTATAACTTCTTTAATATAGAGGCATATCAGTCCGGCTCGATGAGTGCGGTAGAACGCGGACTCTGGTGGGCATCCCAGTCGGGAACCTATCTGCGCCCGTGGAACAGCATCGAGAAATCGATCCGTGGCGGTTCGGTTTATTACGGCGAGAATTATGTAAAAAAAGGACAGGATACGCTGTACTTAAAGAAATTTAATGTGCAGGGCAGCAACCTTTATAAACACCAGTACATGACGAACGTGCAGGCGGCAGCTGCCGAAGGACTGACGCTTTCGAAGATCACGGCATTGGCAAATACAACACTTGAGTTCTCGATTCCGGTGTATAAAAACATGCCGGCGGGCGCCTGCGTCAAACCGACGCTGGACGGCAGCCCGAACAACAAGCTGTCGGCGCTGGGTGTCGATGGATTTGCACTGACACCGACCTTTAACCGAGATACAGAGTCCTACGATCTGATCGTGGATCCATCGGTGGCAAGTGTGACGGTAGCAGCGAGCGCGATTGATTCCAAGGCAACGATTGCCGGAACGGGAACGGTCGATTTGCAGAGCGGTGTCAATGAGATCACCGTGACGGTCAAAGCGGCAAATGGAAATCTGCGAAATTACGTCCTTCACGTAGTGCGCCAGTCGGGCGGTCCGACCTACTCAAGCTCGATTGGAAGCGGCGTTTCCTCTGGAAGCAGCTCTAGCGGTCCGGCGACGGGACCGGGCATGTCTTCAGGAAGCAGTTCAGGAAATTCTTCCTCCGGCGGTTCGGATGTGCAGATTGTCGGTCCGACCTCTTCGGGAAGCAGTTCAGGAAGCTCTCCTTCCGGGCAGTTCGCACCGGGATCGAATGTGAATGGATTTGGGAGCGGCAGTTCCGGAACCCTGATTGCGCCAAATGGGGAGTCTGTCGGGAGCGCCGGCAGTCCGCAGGGGAGTCAGTCGCCGACCAGCGCGACGGCACCATCCCAGTCCACATCGGGAACGCATGCGGCATCGTCGGTGCGCGGGGATGTCAACGGCGACGGTAAGCTGAACATCATGGATATCCTGCTGGCACAGCGGTCGATACTGGGACTTGGAAAGTTAAGAGCGGAAGAAATCGCGCGCGCCGACCTCAATGGAAATGGAAAAGTAGATATTTTGGATGTTCTTTTGATGCAGAAGAAGATTTTGGGACTGTAGGGATATTTCACGTACCTGCGGCTGGTCTTGAGAGATGGCAGCGGGTACGTGAAAATTTGTAAAGAAAGGGAACGGTGCAGATATGGGACCGTTACCAATAAAGAATATAGGACAGGGCAGTTGAATGAAAAGGTTTAAAAATATCATATTAGGTATACTTGCGGCAGGTATGCTGACGGTGGCGGCGCCGGTTGGCGGGATCAGCGCCTATGCATCCAGCGCAAAAATTTCATTTTCCGATCCGAGTGCGACGGTGGGGCAGGAGTTCAGCGTCAATGTGAAGATCTCCTCTCAGGATGGAAATCTAGGGGCATCCGACGTGGTACTTTCCTATGATCCGTCGGTCATTGAGTTTGTGAGCGGAAATAACGCAAGCGGCGGTGCAGGTTCCGTCCGCCTGGTTGGAACGATGGATTCCAATTCGACGAAGGCATTTTCCTATACGCTGAAATTCAAGGCAGTGCAGGCGGGAAATACTTCGATCTCTGTGGGAAGTTATGAAGTCTATGACTCAGATGCACAGGCAGTCACAGTTTCTAAAACGGGGACGGCGAGCGTCAAAGTAAAAGCACCGGCAACCTCCTCGGCGGAAGCGGCGCTTTCGTCCTTGAAGATTTCTCCAGGAACACTTTCTCCTGCATTTTCGCCAAATGTGACTTCCTATACAGCGCAGGTAGGAGCCAGCGTCGATAAGCTGGCGGTCAGCGCGAGTGCGAAGGACAGCAAGGCGAAAGTCCTTGTCAGCGGTGATTCCAGCTTAAAGGTAGGTGCTAATACCGTTGTCTGCAAGGTGACGGCGGAGGATGGACAGACAACTAAGAGCTACACGATCACAGTCAATAAGCTGGATACGGTCGATGTGCCGTCAGAGGCGGAGACAGGGGCTGAAACAGAGGCAGTTGGGACAACGCCGGTTGTGACAAACGGGCTGGATGTGGAAATAGACGGCGTTTCCTATACGGTGGCGACGGAATTTGATGCCTCCCTGCTTCCGGAAGGATATACGCAGTCTACCTGTACTTATGGCGGTTCAGAGGTCCAGTGTGGAAATGGCAATGACCTGACGCTTCTGTATTTGCAGGGTGCCGATGGAAATGGTGCGTTTTATATTTATATACCGGAATCCGGTGTGTTATCGCCGTATGTGACGATCGATGTGACAGCAAAGTCGATTCTGGTGCTTCCACCGGATGAGTCGGTTCAGATTCCGGATGGATTTATGGAGACGACCATTCAGTTAAACGGCACGTATAAAGTGCAGGGCTGGGTGTGGAAGAGCGATGAACAGCAGAAGTATTGTGTCGTATATGGTATGAATGAGAGCGGCGAGAAGTCGCTGTACCGGTATGATATTGCAGAAAAGACCTTCCAGCGGTATTTTGAAGACCCGTCTCTGGCAACTAAATACGATGATGCACAAGTGGAAGAGATTGTAGATAAGTACAACGCACTTTGCAGGGATTATAATATCCGCTTTGTCATGCTTGCGGTTCTGGGCGTAGCGTGTGTAATCTTGTTCTTTATCGTGATCAATCTTCTGCTCAAGCGGAAAGAGTGGAGAGAGGAAGCGCAGGCAGCCGGAGGCAGACAGAGGTCCAAGCGCCGTCCGTCATCGCCGAATGCACGACCGGCGGCAGACGCACGGGTGAAACGAGGCACTGGGCGCGACAAGAGAGAAGATGGGGAAATGACGCCGGCAAGACCGGCAGCGCGGAGTGAGAAGGAGCGCATGGCAGCGGATGACAGACGCCGCCCGTCCGCAGAGCGGATGGAGGAAGGGCGTCGGAGTGCGCGCCGAACCCAAGAGACGCTGGAGACAAGACCGGTCCGCCGGGAGCGGGAAGAGGAGCGCGAGACGCCGCCGGTCCGCCGGACAAGGGATGAGGGGCACGCGTCCCAGCCGGTTCGCCGGGAGCGGAGTATGGAGGCAGCAGCATCGGCAGACCGCGCAAAACGGATGCCGGAGGAAAGACGCCGCCGGGAAGCAGGAAGCGAAAATCGTTCCGAACGCGTCCGTAGAGAAATGCCAGAAGAAAGCAGTCCGGCTTGTGTCCGCAGAGAGGCATCAGAAGAAGAACGTCTGCAGCGCACCCGCAGAGATGCGGCAGAGGAAAGCCGTACTGAGCGTCCTCGCAGAACTTCGGCAGACGGAAGCCGTGCAGAGCGGGAACGCCAGGCAGTGGCAGAAAGCCGACGCACAGAACGGGAACGTGCCGTTTCAGCAAAAGAAAGCCGCCTGCAGCGCGATTACACGCCTGCATCGGCGCATCGTGCGGCGAAAGAGTCTGCAGCATCGGGAGACCGCCGGAATGCGCGCCCGGCGATTCATGTGCGTCCGGCATCCCGCTCGGAGCTTTACTACACGCTGGAACGGGAGGAATACGGTGATCGCCCAACGAGATATGAGTCGGAATCAGAGCGATCCAGACGCGCCCGCGAGGCAAAAGCCCGGTTAGAGCGGGATCGGCGTGATGAGGATGGATTTGAGTATATCGACGATCCGCAGTAAATAAAAGAGGAAAAGATGGATATCTGTCCAGGAGATTTCTGGCGGGTATCTGTCTTTTCTTTTATATCGCTTTTTTTGTAACAAGTTCACGTTACTGTTCACGCATACGTGCCCAGTAACGGAATTTGCCGTGGCTTCGCATTTAAATACGGCAAATTCCTGCTGCTACCACGTTTTCTTACGGCACTTTCAGTTCCAAAAGTGCCTATCCGTGATCAGTAACAAGTTCACACAATTAACACAGTTTTACAGTTGACGAAAACACCTGTTTGTTATACAATCTATATAACAAATGATAAAACAGGCGGCTGACTGTATTTAGAAACGGGGTCTGCCGTCAGAATGAAAGATGGTGGAGTATGATTGTAGAGATTGATTTTAACAGTGAGGAAGCGCTTTATATTCAGCTCATAAACCAGATCATCATCGGGATTGCGACCGACCAGATCCGGGAGGGCGATACGCTGCCATCCGTGCGCCAGTTAGCGGATAACATCGGAATTAACATGCACACGGTCAACAAGGCATATTCTGTACTGAAACAGGAAGGCTTTCTGCGTGTGGACCGCCGCCGCGGGGCAGTGATTGCACTTGACACGGATAAGATGCGGACGATCTCGGAGATGCGCCGGGATCTCAGTGTGATTCTGGCAAGAGGTGTCTGTAAAAATGTGAGCCGCGAGGAGGTTCACAATCTGGTGGATTCCATTTATGACGCATTTACAGCGGAATAGCAGGTTCCGGCTGCGGGCGATGGTTTTTGTGTATTGGAACCGTTGCGGGATGTGTATGTTGGGAGGATAAATTATGCTGTGTGAGAAATGTGGGATTCGCGAAGCGAATATTAAATATACAGAAGTGTTTAACGGCGTCAAGACAGAGCATAATCTCTGCGCCCAGTGCGCGAAAGAGATGGATCTGGGACCGTACTCGGCACTGATTGAGGGAGAATTTCCGCTTGGAAAACTGCTTTCGAGCCTTTTGGGACTGACGGATGCATCTGCCAGCCAGGCACCGAAAGAGGATGTGGTATGCCCGACCTGCGGCACGACGTATGAAGAATTTATCAAGAACAGCCGTTTCGGATGCGCGGACTGTTATCATGTGTTTGATCCGTTGCTTGGAGAGAAAATTAAGAAATTGCAGGAAAATTCGAGCCATACCGGCAAACATCCGAAGATCCAGCCGCGCAGTCAGGCGGCTGCAGAGGTGACGAAGAAAGGAGAACTGGAATTCAGCCCGGAAGAGCAGATTAAGCAGCTGAAACGCAGGCTGGAAGCGGCGTTGCAGGAAGAAGACTATGAGACGGCTGCTGCCTGCCGGGATAAGATACACAGTCTGGAAGGAGAGATGAGACATGACGAAATGGTTTGAGGAAGTGGCGAATGATGCGTCCAATATCGTTTCCAGCCGGGTGCGTCTGTCTCGGAACTGGGAGGAATATAAATTTCCGAGCCGTCTGGAGCCGGATGAGGCGCGGACGATGATTGCCCGTTTAAAACAGAATTTCCGCGATCTGGGTGACCGGGACGGTCAGTTTTATGAATATGAAGATCTGGAATTGATGGAGAAGCTTGACCGCACCGCATTGCGGGAACGGCGGCTTTTAAACCGCACGCTGGCGGAGAAGACGACGCCGGGTGGGATCCTCTGTTCGGAGGATGAGCGGGTCAGCATGGTATTAAATGCGGACGATCATATCCGTTTACAGGTGCTGGCATCGGGACTCGATCTGCAAGAATGTTATGCAAAAGCGGATGAGCTGGATGATTATATCAACGAGAAGATTCCGTATGCATTTAATGAGAAATATGGGTATCTGACGTCCTATCCGACGAATGTCGGAACAGCAATGAAGGCGTCCGTGGTCGTGCATCTGCCGTCTCTGACAATGAATAAGAAATTTCAGGAACTTCTGGGCGATATGGGACGTTTCGGCACGACCGTGCGCGGCGTTTATGGCAGAGGCAATGAAAACTATGGCGATCTGTACGAGGTAGTCAATCAGAAGACACTCGGAATCACCGAACAAGAGATTCTGGAGCTGGTAGCCAACGTGGCGGGGCAGCTCTCGGCGCAGGAAAATCAGTTCCGCGAGGTTTCTCTGTCGAGGCACCGCCTGGAGCGGGAGGACGAGGCGTACAAGTCCTACGGCGTTCTGAAATATGCGCGCCGGATGACGCTCAAGGAAGCGATGACATTTCTATCTCATGTCTGGGCGGGCATCGCGGACGGGCTGTTAAAACCGGCAGAATTTGTGAGCATTTACCGCCTGATGATCGGCATCCAGCCGGCAAACTTACAGAAACGTTCGAGCAAGCCGCTGGGACGTGAGGAATTGGAGGCAGAGCGGGCGCGGTATCTGCGTGAGGAACTGCCGAAGCTGGTGTAAAGTAAAAAGAAACAGGAGGAACAGTAAAATGATCGATCGTTTTACTCAGAAAGCCAGAGAAGCGATCCGTCTGGCAGTCGAGACAGCGCAGGAGCTGGAACACGGCTATGTGGGGACGGAGCATCTGCTTTTAGGACTGATAAAAGAGGGAACTGGCGTGGCGGCAGCGGTTCTGGCAGAACATGATGTGACAGAAGAGCGTGTCATGGAACTGATGGAGCGTCTGATAAGCCCGGCAGTGGCGACTCAGGTAGAGGGACAGATTGAATATACGCCGGGGGCGCGCGCCGTGCTGCAGGCGAGTTATGATGAGGCGGTTTTTTTCAAAGCGCCTCTGATTGGAACGGAGCACATCCTGATTGCCATCATCAAGGATGGAAAATCAACTGCGTGCCGTTTACTCAATACAATGAATGTTAATATTCAGAAATTATATGTGGATCTGATGGGGGCTATGGGCGATGATGCGCCGTCCGAGGCGGCGGAAGATGCGGCAGCAGGACGGGTGCGCCCGGAGAAAGGCAATACACCGAATCTGGACAATTTCAGCCGGGATCTGACTCAGATGGCGCGGGACGGAAAGCTCGATCCAGTCATCGGCAGGGAACGGGAAATGAAACGTGTTATTCAGATTTTAAGCCGCCGGACGAAGAATAATCCGTGCCTGATCGGGGAACCAGGCGTCGGAAAAACGGCGGTTGTGGAAGGTCTGGCGCAGTTCATTGTTTCCGGCAATGTACCGGAGACGATCGCGAAAAAGCGGGTTGTCAGCCTCGATTTGTCCGGCATGGTCGCAGGATCCAAGTACCGCGGTGAGTTCGAAGAGCGGATTAAGAAGGTACTTGCCGAGGTGCGGGAGAGTGGAAATGTGCTCTTGTTTATTGACGAGATTCACACGATCATCGGCGCAGGCGGCGCGGAGGGCGCGATCGATGCCTCCAATATCCTGAAACCGTCGCTGGCGAGAGGCGAGATTCAGCTCATTGGTGCGACGACGCTGGAAGAATACCGCAAATACATCGAAAAAGATGCGGCCTTGGAACGCCGGTTTCAGCCGGTTATGGTGGATGAGCCGACGGAGGCGGAATCCATCGAGATTTTGAAGGGGCTTCGCAGCCGCTATGAGGAACATCACAAGGTGACGATCCAGGATGAGGCACTGGTGGCAGCGGTGCGCCTGTCTGCCCGATATATCAATGACCGTTTCCTGCCGGACAAAGCGATCGATCTGATCGATGAAGCATCCTCGAAGCTGCGTCTGACTGTATATACGGAGCCGGAGGAGATCAAAAAGCTCGAAGCGGAGATCAAAAAACTCGAAGGCCAGAAGGAAGAGGCGATCAAGGCTGAAGCCTATGAGAAAGCCGGTGAGATCAAGAAGAAGCAGCAGAAAAAGCAGGAAAAGATTGAAAAGATTCGTGAAAAATGGGAAAAAGAGAAAAATTCACGCAAGTTAGTGGTCGGTGAAAATGAGATTGCGGACATTGTTTCTGACTGGACGAAGATCCCGGTTCGCAAGCTGGCAGAAGAAGAGTCAGAGCGGCTGTTGAAACTGGAGTCCATTCTGCATGAGCGCGTGGTCGGACAGGAGGAAGCTGTATCCGCCGTGGCGCGTGCGATCCGCCGTGGTCGTGTGGGACTCAAGGATCCGAAGCGGCCAATCGGTTCGTTTCTGTTCCTGGGGCCGACGGGTGTCGGAAAAACAGAGCTTTCCAAGGCACTCTCGGAGGCGATGTTTGGCACGGAAAATGCGATGATCCGCGTTGATATGTCGGAGTACATGGAGAAACACAGCGTTTCCAAGATGATCGGTTCGCCGCCAGGATATGTTGGCTACGAGGAGGGCGGACAGCTCAGCGAGAAGGTGCGTCGCAATCCATATTCGGTTATTCTCTTTGATGAGATTGAAAAAGCGCATCCGGATGTATTTAACATTCTGCTGCAGATCCTCGATGACGGGCACATTACGGACGCACAGGGACGGAAGGTGGATTTCAAGAACACGATTCTGATTATGACCTCCAATGCGGGCGCTGAAAATATTATTTCCCCGAAGCGGCTTGGATTCTCGTCGGAGAGCGGTGAGAAAGCGGATTATGCGTTTATGAAAGAACGCGTGATGGAGGAAGTGCGCCGGATGTTTAAGCCAGAGTTTTTAAACCGAATCGATGAGATTTTAGTATTCCATCCTCTGACGAAGGAGAATATCAAGACGATCGCGGGCATTCTGCTGCGCGGCATCAAGAAAAGGACGGAGGATCAGCTTGGAATGACGCTCACGATCACAGATGATGCGATCGATTTTCTGGCAGACAAGGGATATGATTCCAAATATGGTGCAAGACCGTTGCGCCGGACGATCCAGACGCAGATCGAGGATCAGCTTTCTGAGAAGATCCTGGAAGGCACGATCCGGAAAAAAACAGAGGTTCGGATTGAAAAAGATGGCGATCAGCTGAAATTTGAGACGGTCTAAAGGGCTGGAAGCGAAAAGACTGGTAAACCCGGTCGAAGTGTGTTAAAATGATACTACTGAGTAACTGTGTAAGTGCGGAGCAGTTGCGATATTGATTAAAAGGATACTAGGAGGATAAAGCATTATGCCAGTAGTTAGCGAGTTAATCCGCATCGAGGATGACGGAACCATCAGTTTTGGCAATTATATGTTAGCAGCAAAGTCCAAGCTGCAGGATTTTGAATTTCAGGGCGATCTTTATAAGGTAAAAACATTCGGCGAGATTACCAAGCTGGAGCGCAACGGAATGTTCGTATATGAGTCGGTACCGGGCACGGCAGTCAATCATTTCCAGGCGGGAGATACTTCCGTACAGTTTTCGGTTGAGGGCGAGAAGGATGCTCAGATTACCATTCAGTTAGAGGATGAGCGTGAGTATGAGGTATATGTAGACGGCGTATCGGTCGGTGGCATGAAGACCAACGTCAGCGGCAAACTGGTACTGAGCGTGGAGCTGAACCCGGGCAAGGCAACCGCAATCCGGATTGAAGCCAGATAAGGAAAAGAAAAACAAAGCGTTACGTACAAGTTACAATGCGTGAGATGAAAGCTGCTGCATGGCAGGAATGGCGGGCGTGTGCGCCGGAAGCCGGTTTCCGCCATGTAGCAGCTTTTTGTGTAATAAGAAATATGAGAAGAAGTGTTTGGAAAGGAATCAGCATGGCAAAGGCAAAATCAACGGGATTTTTCTGCAGGGAATGCGGTTATGAATCTTCCAAATGGATGGGGCAGTGCCCGGCGTGCAAGGCGTGGAATACGATGGTGGAAGCGCCGTCCGCACCGGCATCATCCGGTACGGCAGCAGGGCGGTATGCGGCAGCGGCTTCGCTGACGGCGGCACCGGGGAAACGAGCTGGCGCGCAGGCAAAGCCGGTCAGCTTAGATGAAATTGAGCTTTCCGATACGGATCGGACGAGAACCGGATTTGCAGAACTTGACCGGGTGCTTGGAAGCGGCGTGGTGCGTGGCTCCCTGGTGCTGGTCGGCGGAGATCCGGGAATCGGAAAATCAACCCTGCTTCTGCAGGTCTGCCGGAACCTGGCAGGACAGGAACAAAAGGTTTTATACGTCTCCGGCGAGGAGTCATTAAAACAGATCAAACTGCGGGCAAGCCGGATCGGGATGGTGCGCGGACCACTTTCGTTCTTGAGCGAGACGAACCTGGATACGATCGCGGAGGTGATCCGGGAGGTACGCCCGGATGTGGTCGTGATCGATTCGATCCAGACCATGTTTATCGAGGCGGCAGGTTCTGCACCGGGCAGTGTCAGCCAGGTAAGAGAGTGCACCGGCGTCCTGATGCAGCTCGCAAAAGGACTGGGCGTGACAGTCTTTATCGTCGGTCATGTGACGAAAGAGGGCGTTGTGGCGGGACCGCGTATGCTGGAACATATGGTCGATACAGTGCTATATTTTGAGGGCGATCGCCATGCGTCCTACCGGATTCTGCGGGGAGTGAAGAACCGTTTCGGTTCGACCAATGAGATCGGCGTGTTTGAGATGCGGGAGGAAGGACTGGCGGAGGTGCCGAATCCATCCGAATTTATGCTGGAAGGGCGCCCGGCGGAGGCATCCGGTGCGGTGACTGCCTGCTCGATGGAGGGAACCCGCCCGATTCTTCTGGAAGTGCAGGCGCTGGTGTCAAAGACGAATTTCGGACTGCCGCGGCGGACGGCAGCGGGCGTCGATTACAACCGTGTGAACCTGCTCATGGCAGTGTTGGAAAAACGATGCCGTTATGCCCTGTCCGGGTACGATGCGTATGTCAACATTGCAGGCGGCATGAAGATGAACGAGCCGGCGCTTGACCTTGCGATCGTGATGGCGCTGATTTCCAGCTATAAAGACCGTCCGCTGGATGAGAAAACGATCGTATTTGGCGAGGTCGGACTCTCCGGAGAGGTGCGCGCCGTCTCGATGGCAGAGCAGAGAGTCCATGAGGCAGTCAAGATGGGATTTACAAGATGCATTCTTCCGATGGTCAATGTCAGTAAATTGAAACCAAGGTCGGATATCCGGCTGGAAGGGGTGGCAAATGTGCGGGAGGCGATTGGGCTGCTGTAGGTTGCTTGAATTTCGGGAAAATTTAAGAAAAATAATATTAGCGTAATGTGAGTAACAGCAAATTTGTCTCAGTGGGAGTTATCTCCGACTGAGATAAACGCTCCGCGAGGATGCGCAGTGATTCTGATAGGAATATGTCAGCTTCTCTGACCAGAATCACGCGCCAAGTCTCACGAACGTTCGACTTGAATGTTTAAAAAACAAAAACGCCAATGACTCATCTCTGAATCACTGACGCCTTTAGAAGCAGGGGAAGAGGGATTCGAACCCCCATTAACGGTTTTGGAGACCGTTGCTCTGCCATTGAACTATTCCCCTTCGCTGCTGACTCAGTTATGATATCATAGCCATAACGAAAAGTCAACAATTTTTTTATAATTTTTCATTTTTTTTGATTTAATATATTTTTTTCCATTTATTAAGTATCATTCATCATTTTATATGGAAACTAGAGATCAGGATAATTTGGTAAAAGAGAATTTGTGTGCTCATGCTGGGTGGAAAATCACAATGAATATTTAGTTCAACTGCCCAAAAACAATCCGTTAAACCATTTGATGTATATAAATAATGACAATATATCATGAAATGAATACGACGATAGTTCTAGACGTCGGAATATTTTACTAAGAAACACTCTGCTTTTTTGGTAAAAATCATGTATTAAAAATATGCGGTATAAAAGAAATCAAATTGACATTCGACAAAAATCATGCTATAAACACTGAATAAATCGTTATGGTTTTAAATGTGCCTAAAAAACGGAGGGAAAAATTCTGTTGGTACATTCAGGAAAAAGGAGTTGTTTATTATGAAACAGAGAAAAATTATGCTGAAAACGATAGAAGATGCAAAGAAATTTGTCAATGCTTCTATGAAATGCGATTTTGATATTGATGTTTTTTATAACCGTGTTGTCATTGACGCCAAGTCGATTCTGGGAGTTATGAGTTTGGATCTGACACAGATTCTGACCGTTGAGTACACGGGCGAGGATGCAGAGTATGAGGCGTTCCTTGACACGATGGAAGCGGACAATGTGACAGCGGCATAAAAGGGCTGGAGGGCTGGTTCAAGCGGAACATAGATATCATAGATATTTTGGAAGGATATGTATGACCCGAATCGGTATGATGAAAGAAAAGTTGATAGTACGAAAATAAAGAAAGACTGCGGGTGCCGGAGAGAAGATGGTGTCTGCAGTCTTTTTGATAGACATATATATGTACTCTCGGAGTCTTTCTGCACGTGCTTTTGTGGCTGATTTTCCGCCAGCCGCACCCGAATTTCATCAACGTACGCACCGCGTACGCCTCAGAAATTTGGGCACAACTGACAAAAAATCATTTCACAAAATCAAGCACAGAAAGATTCCGAGAGTACATGTACGGGGAAGGGAGGAACCACACATGGAGCTGACCGGCAGGCAGATACGGATCTCCGTCCGCAATCTGGTTGAGTTCGTTCTGCGTTCGGGGGATATTGATAACCGGCGCACGGCGGGTGCACAGAAAGAGGCGATGTTAGCTGGAGGACGGATGCACCGGAAGATACAGCGGCGGATGGGATCAGGGTATCAGGCGGAGGTGTCGCTGCGCCATTCGGTGGAGGAGGACGGATTCCAGATCGTGGTCGAGGGGCGTGCGGATGGAATCATCCGGGATGGAAAAGATGTCACGATCGATGAGATCAAGTGTGTTTACCAGGATGTAAACTGTCTGGAAGAAGCGGTTGGCGTGCATATGGCGCAGGCGCGCTGTTATGGCTATATCTATGGATTACAGGAAGCGCTGGACGAAGTGACACTGCAGCTCACCTACTGTAATCTGGAGACGGAGGAGATCCGCCGCTTTCAGGAGATCCAGACGATGAACGAACTTTCTGAATGGTTTGCTGGTCTGATCCATGAATATGTCAAATGGGCGCGTTACCTCTATCACAACGGGCTGCGACGTGATGAATCAATCAAAGCGCTCGAATTTCCCTATCCGTACCGGGCGGGACAGCGGGAGCTGGCGGTGGCGGTTTACCGGACGCTGGAGCGCGGGCGCAGGCTGTTTGTCCAGGCCCCGACCGGGATTGGAAAGACACTTTCGACGGTATTTCCGGCGCTTAAAGCGATCGGGGAAGGGCATGGGCAGAAACTCTTTTACCTGACGGCGAAGACGATCACGCGGACGGTGGCGGAAGAGGCGCTGGCGATTTTGCGGGAACGCGGGCTGTATTTTCGTTCGGTCACGATCACGGCAAAGGAAAAGTTGTGTATTTTGGAAAAACCGGTGTGTAATCCGGAAATGTGCCCGCGTGCGAAAGGGCATTTTGACCGTGTCAACGATGCGGTGTATGAAATTTTGCATCAGGAATTTGGAATCACGCGTTCGGTAATTTTAGAGTATGCGGAAAAATTTCAGGTCTGCCCGTTTGAGTTCTGCCTTGATATTTCTTCGTTTGTGGATGGGATCATCTGCGATTATAATTATGTCTTTGACCCGGATGTGCGCTTGAAGCGTTATTTTGCGGATGGGGCGGAGGGAGACTATTTCTTCCTGATGGATGAAGCTCACAATCTGGTATCGCGCGCGCGGGAAATGTACAGTGCTTCTATTATAAAGGAAGAAGTGCTTTTGACGAAAAAGGTACTGGGACATCGTGCGCCGGCGCTGGGGCGGCAGCTTACAAGGTTAAATAAGGCGCTTCTGGAGATGAAGCGGGAGTGCGGCGGCTACCAGCTGCTCAAGGATGCCGGACATCTGGTTTCAGTGTTAAACGGTGTTTTTGGAGAAATGGAAAAGTATCTGGAAAAGCTGGGCGGGGAAGACGGACGGGACACGATTCTGGATTTTTATTTTTCGGTGCGACATTTTTTAAATATGTATGAGCGGGTCGATGAGCATTACAGGATTTACACGGAACTTCTGCCGTCCGGCGAATTTGTCATCCGGCTTTATTGTGTCAATCCGATTGAAAATCTGGCGCAGTGCCTGTCGCAGGGGAAAGCGGCGGTCTTTTTCTCGGCAACGCTTCTGCCGCTCCGGTATTACCGGATGCTTCTGTCGGATCAGGAGGAGGACTATACGGTCTATGTGCCGTCCCCGTTTCCGCAGGAGCGGCGTCTTCTGCTGGCGGCGACGGATGTGACGAGCCGGTATACGCGGCGCAATGAGACGGAATACCGGCGGGTGCTGCGGTACATCCAGACGATGGCAAGTGTGAAAAAGGGCAATTATATTGTGTTTTTTCCGTCGTATCAGTATATGAACCGGGTACGTGAGGTGTGTGAAGGGGAATATGCGTATCAGAATGTTGAATTGGATGATAATGAAAAAATGAAAAATCATTCCGGGAAAAACGGAAAAAGCATGGAAATCCTGGTCCAGGATTCTCACATGACCGAGGAGGAACGGGAAGCATTTTTACAGAAATTTTCTCCCGAACGAACAGCTGAACGTGATACCTCCCTGGTGGCGTTCTGCGTGATGGGCGGTCTGTTTTCGGAGGGAATCGATTTGACAGGCGATCGGCTGATCGGCGTGATCGTGGTCGGAACCGGGCTCCCGATGGTATGCACGGAGCAGAAAATTTTGCAGGGATATTTTGAAGAAGAGGGAAAAGATGGATTTGCATATGCCTACCAGTATCCGGGCATGAATAAGGTACTCCAGGCGGCAGGGCGGGTCATCCGGACCGCGTCCGATCAGGGCGTCATCCTTTTACTGGATGACCGGTTCTGGTGTCGGGAGTATCGGGAATTATTTCCAAGGGAATGGAGCGATGTCAAACGGGTCAGTCTTTCGTCTCTGGAGCAGGAGCTTCAGGCATTTTGGAGCCGTTTTCCAGAAGTTCAATAAATTCACGCGATGCCTGTGAGATCGGCATTGTCTCATTGTGGACGACGACGAGCTGGCGCGGCGGCAGGGCTTCAGTCAGGGTCAGGGCATAAAGTTCTTTTTCGCCAGCCGGGAGACAGAAATCCGGGACAAATGCGATGCCGAGACCGATGCGTGCCAGATCGATGAGCAGATCGTTGCTGCTTAATTCAATCTCCGGTACGAGGTCGAGCTGGTGCTTCTGGAACATGTTGTGCAGAAATTCGCTGGTGGTACTCTTGCGATCCAGCATGAGGATTGGGAGCGCCTGCAGCTCGTGCAGTGTAACCGGGTGGTCTTTCATCGGAAAATAGGTCTCATTGGCGACGAATATATCGTTGAATTCGCGCAGCACATGGATATTCTGCGTTCCACCGAGCCCGGAGTTTGGATAGTTCGTCAGAATAAAATCGACCTGACCGTTGTCCAGAAGCCGCGCACATTCGATGGAGGTACGGTTGGTAACCTTGATGTGGATATTCGGGTAGCGCTTGTGAAATTCGCTTAAAAATGGCACCAGATAATAGCGGCAGATCGTATCGCTTGCGCCAATGCGGAGCTGACCGCCGTTTAAGCTGTTAGAGTCGAGCAGCTGGTTTTCGCCCTGACGGATCAGGTTCATCGCCGGTTCCACGTGCTTGAGTAGGATCTCGCCTTCCGGGGTAAGCTGTACTTTTTTTGTGCTGCGGATGAAAAGAGTCTGGTTCAGTTTCTTCTCCAGTACCTTGATCGACTGGCTGACCGCCGACTGGGAGATGAAAAGCTGCTTAGATGCCTCGGAGAAACTTAACGTCGAGGCTACGTGGTAAAATACTTTATATAATTCATAGTTGATATCCATTTATTAGTCCTCCTTATAGAACTGTATTCAGTGTAACATGATTGGAGGGCGGAGTCAATAATGATTGTATCTGTGTCTTGTTTGTGATAAAATGACGGAATCATCTTAGAAGTATGTATTTTTTAGGAGGGAATACCACATGGAATCTAATACATTTTATGATATTTACTTAGAGGAACTGAAAAATCTCCCGCAGGGCACGCCGGAGGAGGAAACGGCGCTTCTGAAAAAACTGACGGAGGGGGACAAGACAGCGGTTTCCCGTCTGACGGAGTTAAAACTGACGAAGGCGGTTCAGATCGCGGAGGAGTATCACGATCGGGGACTTCCGGCGGGCGATCTGGTGCAGGAGGCAAATATGGCACTGTTCCTGTTTGCAGGCGAGTATGAGGGAGGCGATTTTGACGCACAGATGGAGAAACGGGTGCGCGCGGCGATCGAGGATGCGCTGCAGATTCAGAACCGCGAGACGAAGATTGAGGAGGAGATGGCGGCGCGCGTTAATGTCCTCAAGGATATTTCTGCGAGCATGGCGCGGGAGCTGGGACGCGAGGCGACCCTTGCGGAATTGGCAGAGCGCATGAAGATGAGCGAGGATGAGATCCGTGACATCATGAAGCTGACGATGGATGCGATGAAGGTCAGCGGTCAGGCGGCAGAGATGGCTCAGAAAGAGATAGATGAACAGGAGTAATAGAAAATGCTGTTTTATTTGGTGCGCCACGGTCAGACTGACTGGAACCGGGCGGGAAAGATACAGGGAACGACGGATATTCCGCTGAATGAGACAGGACGGCAGCAGGCGGAGCAGCTAGCCGCTGTTCTAAAAGAGAGGAGTGGCTATCCGGCGGGAACGCGGATCGATGCGGTTTATACCAGCCCGCTTGCGCGAGCATTCCAGACGGCGGAGATCCTGGCAAAGGAAGGAAAATTACCGCTCCGCCGCCTGACGGGGCTGCGGGAGCGCGATTTTGGATGCTGGGAAGGCAAAAGCTGGCAGCAGGTGGAAGCAGAGTACCCGGACGAATTTCATCTGTGGAGGGAACAGCCGATGGTCGGTATCCCGTCCGGCGGAGAATCAAGAAAATCCTGCGAGGCGCGGAGTGAACGGGCGATCCGACAGATTTTGGAGGAGACAGCCGGGGATGCGGTGATCGTGGCGCACGGTGGGATCCTCGTCTTTTTGATGAATTATCTGCTCCGTTTCCATCGGGAGCCGCAGGAGATCATTGTGGCGAATGCCAGTCTGTCGGTTGTTTCGTATGACCGTTCGACGGGGATGGGAAAGCTGCTTGCACTGAATGAGACAGGGACGTTGGAACAGCAACCAATAAGATGCGTTAATAAAAAATATTAAATATATTAATTTTACTAATCTATAAAAATTGTGTATGATAAAGGCAGATGCTAGAAGAAGGCATTTGCCTTTTATGCTAAAAAATGAATGTATTTTACAGAACATGAAACATTAAAATACGAAAAAACAGGAGGAAAACATGAGCGTAAGACGTATTTTCGTTGAGAAAAAACCGGAATTTGCCGTATTGGCTCACGATCTGAAAGAGGAGATCGCAAGCTATCTGGGGATCGACACGATCACCGATGTCCGCGTACTGATCCGCTATGATATTGAGGATGTATCGGAGGATGCATATCAGAAAGCGCTGATTACTATCTTCTCTGAGCCGCCGGTTGATTTTGTCTATGAGGAGGCATTCCCGTCCAAGGAAGGCGATACGATCTTTTCCGTTGAGTTCCTGCCGGGACAGTTCGATCAGAGAGCCGATTCCGCAGAACAGTGTGTGAAACTTCTGAATGAAGAGGAAAATCCGGTGATCCGTTCCGCGACAACTTATGTTATTTCCGGAACACTGACCGCGGAGCAGATCGAGGGCATCAAGTCCCTGTGCATTAACCCGGTGGATTCCCGTGAGAATAACAACGCAAAGCCGGAAACGCTGGTAACGGTATTTGAGCAGCCGGAGGATGTCAAGATTTTCGATGGTTTCTGCGGTTATGGCGAGGCAGAGTTAAAAGAACTCTACGATTCCCTGAACCTTGCGATGACGTTCAAGGATTTCGAGCATATCCACAACTACTTTAAGAACGAAGAGAAGAGAGATCCGTCTGTGACCGAGATCCGCGTGCTGGATACCTATTGGTCCGATCACTGCCGTCATACGACCTTCCAGACTGAGTTAAAGGACGTTACCTTTACAAAGGGCGATTACAATGAGCCGATGGAAGCTTCCTACAAACAGTATCTGGCAGATCGCGAGGTTCTCTACAAAGATCGCGATGACAAGTTTGTCTGCCTGATGGATCTGGCTGTTCTCGCTATGAAGAAGCTTCGCCGTGAGGGCAAGCTGGAGGATCTGGAGGAGTCTGAGGAGATTAATGCGTGCAGTATCGTAGTTCCGGTTACCATCGACGGCAAGGAAGAAGAGTGGCTGGTAAACTTTAAGAATGAGACCCACAACCATCCGACCGAGATTGAGCCGTTTGGCGGCGCTGCCACCTGCTTAGGCGGTGCTATCCGTGACCCGCTTTCCGGACGTACCTATGTATATCAGGCTATGCGTGTGACCGGTGCGGCTGATCCGACCCGTCCGATGTCGGAGACACTGCACGGCAAACTTCCGCAGAAGCGCATCGTAAAGGATGCAGCACATGGCTACAGCTCCTACGGTAACCAGATCGGTCTTGCTACCGGCTATGTAAAAGAGATTTATCATCCAAATTATGTGGCAAAACGTATGGAGATCGGTGCTGTTATGGCAGCAGCTCCGCGCAAAAATGTCATCCGTGAGACTTCCGATCCGGGCGATGTAATCATCCTGATGGGTGGACGTACCGGCCGTGATGGTATCGGCGGCGCAACCGGTTCTTCCAAGGTACATACCGAGGAGTCCATCGAGGTCTGCGGCGCAGAGGTTCAGAAGGGCAATGCACCGACCGAGCGTAAATTACAGAGACTGTTCCGCCGCCCAGAGGTCAGCCGTCTGATCAAGAAGTGTAACGACTTTGGCGCCGGCGGCGTGTCGGTAGCGATCGGTGAGTTAGCTGACGGACTTCAGATTGACCTTGACAAGGTTCCGAAGAAATATGCAGGTCTGGACGGAACGGAGATTGCGATTTCCGAGTCACAGGAGCGTATGGCTCTGGTGGTAGACCCGAAAGATGTTGATAAGATGCTTGCTTATGCAGCAGAAGAGAACCTGGAGGCAGTTCCGGTTGCCGTTGTTACTGAGTCCCCGCGCCTGGTTCTGAACTGGAGAGGCAAGACGATCGTAGATTTAAGCCGTGCATTCCTGGATACCAACGGTGCTCATCAGGAGACAACCGTTACCGTTGAGGTTCCGACCAGGGAAGGCAATGTATTTGATAAACAGGAAGTAAAGGATGTCAAAGAAAAATGGCTGTCCATGCTTTCTTCCTTAAATGTATGCTCCCAGAAGGGTCTGGTTGAGATGTTCGACAGCACCGTGGGCGCAAGCAGTGTATTCCTGCCATACGGCGGTGTCCACCAGATGACCGAGACACAGGCGATGGTGGCAAAACTGCCGATGAGCAAGGGCAAATGCGATACCGTTACCATGATGAGCTACGGCTATGATCCGTACCTGTCCAGCTGGAGCCCGTACCACGGCGCTACTTACGCAGTGCTGGATTCTGTTGCTAAGATCGTGGCAAACGGCGGTGATTTCCACAAGATCCGCTTTACCTTCCAGGAGTACTTCAAACGTATGACGGAAGATCCGAAGAGATGGGGCACACCGTTCTCCGCTCTGCTCGGTGCTTACAGTGCGCAGCTCGGATTTGGACTTCCGTCCATCGGCGGCAAGGACAGTATGTCCGGCAGCTTCTATGATGAAGAGCACGGCGAAATCGACGTACCGCCGACACTGGTTTCCTTTGCAGTTGATATTTCCGATACCAAACACGTGGTATCTCCGGAATTTAAGAAAGCGGGCAGCAAGATTGTTCTCTTTACCATCGAGAAAGATGCACATGACCTGCCGGTTTACAGCCAGATCATGGATGGTTACGAGAAAATCTACCGCGATATGGAGTCTGGAAAGATTATTTCCGCATATGCGGTTGAGGGTGCTGGTGTGGCAGAGGCTGTCAGCAAGATGGCATTTGGTAACCGCCTGGGCGTAAAGATTGAGCACAATGTAGATCCGAGAGACTTCTTCGCCGCTGGCTGGGGCAATATTGTCTGCGAGGTTCCGGACGGCAAGGTAGGCGAGCTGTCCATTCCGTACACCGTGATCGGTGAGGTAACCGACAAGGGAACCTTCGAGTATGGCAGTACCGTGATCTCCATGGAAGAGGCTCTGAAAGCATGGACCGGAACCCTGGAGAAAGTGTTCCCGACCGCTTCCGGCGCACCGATGAAGGCAGCAGAAGAGACACTTTACAATACCGATAAGGTATATGTATGCAAACATAAAGTGGCAAAACCAACCGTATTTATTCCGGCAATGCCGGGTACCAACTGCGAGCTGGACAGCGCGAAAGCGTTTGAGGCAGCCGGAGCGGAGACGATTGTGCGTGTATTCCGCAACCAGAATGCATCCGATATCCGTTCTTCCATCGAGCAGTACAAAGAGGATATCAAGAAATCCCAGATCATTATGTTCCCGGGTGGATTCTCCGCAGGTGATGAGCCGGATGGTTCGGCTAAATTCTTCGCTACGGTATTCCGCAACGAGGCGATGATGGAGGAGATCGACAAACTGCTTCATGACCGGGATGGCCTGGTACTGGGTATCTGCAATGGCTTCCAGACATTAATCAAACTGGGACTTTTAACCGGAGGCAAGATTGAGCCTCAGAAAGCAGATTCCCCGACTCTGACAACCAACAACATTGGACGCCACATTTCCCGCATGGCATACTTAAAGGTTGTATCTAATCTGTCCCCGTGGCTCAGAAAAGCAGAGCTGGGAGGCGTATACTGCAACCCGATGTCCCATGGTGAAGGACGTTTCGTAGCCAACGAGGAGTGGCTTGCAAAACTTCGCGCAAATGGTCAGATCGCGATCCAGTACAGCGATCCGAACGGAAACTTATCCGTCAGCGAGGAGTGGAACCCGAACGGTTCCTACCAGTGCATCGAGGGTATCACAAGCCCGGATGGACGTATTCTTGGTAAGATGGGTCACAACGAGCGCTGCTGGAGCGATACAGGCATGAATATCTATGGAAATCAGGATATGCAGCTGTTTGCTTCAGGTGTGGAGTATTTCAAATAAAATGAACACCTGCTTTTAAGTAAGGTAGAAATAGACCGGACCGCAGAAATCTGCCCCGGTCTATTTTTTGTGTGATAGAAAATTCCTTGGAATTCCCCATCACACAAAAAGGTACATTCTTTTTTATGTCACAGGAAATATCAATTATGATATAAATTCTACCATTGACGAAAATGTCAGAAAACCTTAAACAAAAAGTTATTCTCAGGTAATAAAAGTGTGCTATCCTGTCAATAACAGAAAGCAGACATCTACTTCAAAAAAACAAGGGGAAAATTTTGAAAATACCGACAGTTTATTTTGACGCAGGCGGATATGTTTGTTATAATGGAAACAAGATTTTGTACGCGAGAGTACATTAAAAAAGGAGGATGGGATATGAGACATAACCTGAAGGCAGCGGCGGTTTCCGTTCTTGCTATCATGGCGGCGCTGGCGATGAGTATTCCGGCATACGCGGCTGACAAAAAGATCTCGGAAGTTAAGTTCCGTGTCAATGCGAAACCGGAAGCGGGCGACAGCATCGGGGATCCGGATGTACAAGTTACGAAGGGTAATGTTGAGATTACCGAGCAGGAGTTTGACAATGACGACAGCGAGTGGGAGAGAGGTGATAAGCCGGTCATCTACCTGACGATCGAGGCAAAGGACGGTTATCAGTTATCCGGCACAAAGCTTTCTGCAACCAAGTCGGCTTACAAAGTTACGAAGCGATCTGGCGATAAGAGCGAGTGGAAAGTTAAGATTACGATGTCAGCTGTTGACGGCGATTTGGATACGGTCGAAGATCTTAGCTGGAGCAATCGTACCGCAACCTGGGACAGCGTATCGTATGCAAGCAAGTATGAAGTTAAACTGTACCGCAACAGTTCTACCGTAACGACTGTTACAACTACAGGCACAAGCTACAATTTCTACCCATACATGACGAAATCCGGCGATTATACCTTTAAGGTGCGCGCGGTTGACGGAAGCGATAAGGGTGAGTGGAGTGACGAGTCCGATGAATATTATATGAATTCTTCAGATGTGTATACAGGTACACCTCCGACCGATAATTCTTCTGGTGGTTCCACTCCGGCAAATGCGAATGGTCAGTGGGTAAACAGCATTTACGGCTGGTCTTACTACATCAATGGTGTACCGGTTAAGAACAACTGGGTATATGTTGATAATGAGTGGTATCATCTGAATGCAAACGGATTCATGGATACAGACTGGATCTATACTGATAATAACTGGTTCTATTTAAACCCGGTATCCGATGGTACGAGAGGCAAGATGCTGACCGGCTGGCAGCAGATTGGACCGTACAAGTATTATCTGAATCCGGTATCCGACGGCACTCGCGGTGCAAGAAAGACAGGCTATCAGTTCATCGATGGCGCATGGTATCTGTTTGACCTGAATAGCGGAGCACTCTGGACTAACATGGTAGCTCCGAACGGTATGATAGCGGATGCAAATGGTGTTCTTCACTAAGGAGATATCCGACTGCAGACCGGAAGAGAATCTGAAATGCGGAAACATACATAAATGAAATAAAAATCAGACAGCGGCAGACAGCGGACGAGCGAAAGCAAGTGGCTGATGCCGCTGTTTTTTGTTTTTCTTGCACAGAAGGGGAGAAAAAGGATATAATAGAGAATCATATTGAGAAGCCGGAGAATTGATGAGGCGGGAATAAGAAACAGAAAGGAGAATCGATAAATTACGATGAAACCAACTGTATTATTGTATAATTTTACTGATTCCAAAAGAAAAATGAAGGTGCAGCAGGCGCTTATGCCGCTGGGATTCCGTTTAAGGGCAGTGAAAAAGGAGGAGTACGGGCTGCCGGTGGGCGTGCTGGCTGGTGTGAAAGGACTGAATGAGGATGTCCTCAGGGAAGCCGGACAGGCAATAGAGGCCGGGGAGGAAACGCAAAAAGAAGGGACCGCGCAGAAACAGGCAGACGGGAGGCTGCAGCGAGAAGTGCCGGAGAATGATTCTTCCAGGAAAATGGATTTCTCGGATGAGATGGCGATCATGGCAGGCTTTTCTTCCGCCCAGATCGATGCATTTATCTATGCACTCCGAAAAAAGGGAGTCGGACGGATTGATTATAAAGCAGTCCTGACACCGTATAATATGAAGTGGGATTCGGTACAATTATATGAAGAGATCAAAAAAGAGCATGAGATGATGACGGGGAAAGGTAAAGACGAAGCATTGTGATGCCATGGGATTGGTGAAAGGTCATTTTACTGCTTGATGTGGAGGTGGAAAGATGCTGGAAAAAGTAGATTTGAATAAATCAGTGGATAAGGAAAACTACAAGAAGCTTCGGGAAGAGATGGATGTGAAGCTGGGAGAATTGCAGCGCGCCTGTAAGGCGGAAAAGATCCCGGTTGTCATCGTATTTGACGGCTTCGGGGCAGGCGGTAAGGGAACGCAGATCAACCGCCTGATCCAGCCGCTGGATCCGCGCGGCTTTGATGTTTATGCGAGCCGGGAGACGGGAGAAGAGGAACGGATGCGTCCATTTCTCTGGCGGTATTGGACGAAGACACCGGAAGATGGGCGAATGATGATCTTTGACAAGAGTTGGTACGATAAGGTTACCGTTGACCGGTTTGACAAAGAGACGAAGCGGCAGGAGCTAAACGGGGCGTTTAGGGATATCCTTTCATTTGAAAAGCAGCTGGCAGATTCCGGCATGATTCTGATCAAATTGTTTCTGTATATTTCCAGGGACGAGCAGAAAAAGCGCTTTAAACGGCTGGAAGAAAGCAAAGAGACTGCGTGGCGTGTGACGGAGGCGGACTGGAAGCGCAACAAGGATTACGATACATTTCTGGAGATGAATGAGGAAATGCTGCAGCGGACGGATACCGGGTACGCGCCGTGGACGATCGTGGAAGCGACTGATAAAAATTATGCGGCAGTCAAGATTTTATCCACCGTCACAGACCGGCTGGAGTATGAGCTGAACCGCCGCCGAATGGAACGCGAGGAAGGGGCGGTGCATCCGCCGGTCAAACTTCCAGATGAGCGGTTTAAAAATGGCGTGCTTTCCGGCGTGGATCTGACGAAAACACTGACACGCGAGGAATATAAGGAACGTCTGGATAAGCTGCAGAAAAAGCTGGAGGTGCTGCACGGCGAGCTGTACCGGCTGCGGATTCCGGTGGTGATCGGCTTTGAAGGCTGGGATGCGGCGGGAAAAGGCGGTGCGATCCGGCGCCTGACAAGCCACCTGGATCCACGCGGCTACAAGGTCAATCCGACGGCGGCACCGAATGATGTGGAGAAGGTACACCATTATCTGTGGCGTTTCTGGCGGGAGATGCCGAAAGCGGGGCATATTGCGATCTTCGACCGCACCTGGTACGGGCGCGTGATGGTGGAGCGGATCGAGGGCTTCTGCAGTGAGGCGGACTGGAAACGGGCATATCAGGAAATCAACGAGATGGAAGAGCACATGGCGAATTTTGGCGCGGTGATCGTGAAATTCTGGATTCATATTGATAAAGATGAGCAGGAACGCCGCTTTAAGGAGCGCATGGAGGCTCCGGCAAAACAGTGGAAGATCACGGACGAAGACTGGCGCAACCGTGAAAAATGGGACGCATACGAGCAGGCAGTCAATGAGATGCTGGTGCGGACCTCTACCACCTATGCCCCGTGGACGATCGTAGAAGGAAATTCCAAATATTACGCGCGCGTCAAGGTGCTGGAAACGGTTGTGGAGGCGATGGAGGAGAAGATCCGTGAGGTAAAAAAGCTGCGTAAGTGATAGAAAGAAGCGGACGGCCGATTTGGTAATCATGTGTGGAAATATGAAGAAGCGCGGTTGCAATTCTTCGTAAGATACAGTAAAATCAATATTTAAAGAAAAAGACGGCAATTTTGAAAAACACAAACATTTGTGTAACTTTGTGTTAAGTGTAGCGATAGAAAGGAAGCGGACAAAATGGAGCAGACAGCAAAAGAGCGCACACTAGCATTTATGGCAGAGCATGCGGGGGATCCAACCCCGATGGAATTATTTCATATGCACGTAAAACACGTGGGAATCAATACAAAATCGGAAGACGAGGCCTGGGAGGTTGCTGAGACACTGGCGCGCCTGATGGGGCTGATGCCGCGCGAGACGGAGAAAGCTGTGTTCAGCGGTGACCTGACGGAAAATATGAAGGTGGAGAGCCACGGAACCTACGGCCATATTGGCTTTGGCGTAAATGATTGCGAGGCGGCGATCCGATACTTTGTGAACCGCGGTATGACGCTTCGGGAAGAGACGAAGCGCTTTGATGAGCAGGGGCGCTGTATTTTCGCCTATTTTAAAGAAGAAGTCGGCGGATTTGCGATCCACCTGGTACAGGATTGATAGCATCAGGCGATATAAAAACGAAAAGGATAGCAATATGAAAAAAATAATCGTGATCGGCGGCGGGGCAGCCGGCATGGCGGCTGCGATTGCGGCGGCGGAAAATGGCTGCGCGGCAACGATCTATGAAAAGAATGAGAAACTGGGAAAAAAGATCTATATCACGGGAAAAGGGCGCTGCAATGTGACGAATGACTGTGATATGGAAGGCCTGTTTGACAGTGTTGTGACAAACAGCCGCTTTTTATACAGTGCATTTTACGGTTTTAGTAACCAGGATATGAAGAATTTTCTGGAGGCGAACGGCTGTCATGTTAAGGTGGAGCGCGGCAACCGTGTCTTTCCGGTGTCTGACCGGGCATCGGATGTGACATCGGCGTTTGCAAGACGGCTGCGGGAACTGCGCGTGAAAGTAGAATTGAATCAGGGAGTCCGGGAACTGTGGCTGGAGGATGGTGTATTAAAAGGTGTGATTCTGGCGCAGGGCGGTAATGAGCGTGGGAAAAAGGGCTCCTACATAGCTGCGGATGCAGTGATCGTGGCGACGGGCGGTTTGTCCTACCCGACGACCGGCTCAACCGGCGATGGTTACCGGTTTGCGGAGGCTGCAGGGCACAAGGTGACGGAACTTTCGCCGGCGCTTGTTCCGTTTGAGACGAAGGAAGATGTGAAGGAGCTGCAGGGACTCTCCCTGCGGAACGTGGAAGCTGCTATTTTAAATGGAAAGAAAGAGGTTTACCGTGAATTTGGTGAGATGCTGTTTACCCATTACGGCGTTTCGGGTCCGGTACTCTTGAGTGCCAGCAGTTATGCAGCGAAAAAACTGAAAAAGGGTCCGCTGACTCTGATGCTCGATCTGAAACCGGCGCTTTCCATGGAACAGCTCGATGCGCGGATTCTGCGCGATTTTGAGGTGGAGAAGAATAAACAGTTTAAAAATGCGCTGAACCATCTGTACCCATCAAAACTGATACCGGTCATAATTCGCCGCAGCGGCATTGAGCCGGACAAGCAGGTCAACGCCGTGACGAAGGAAGAGCGGAGACGGCTGGCGGAGGTGACAAAGCATTTTACACTGACGCTGACCGGGCTGCGAGGCTTCAATGAGGCGATCATTACCCAGGGCGGTGTGACGGTAAAAGAAGTTAATCCATCCACGATGGAGTCGAAGAAGCTTCCAGGGCTTTATTTTGCCGGGGAAGTGCTGGATCTCGATGCAGTCACGGGCGGCTACAACTTACAAATTGCGTGGTCGACCGGTGTGCTGGCAGGACGGAGCGCAGCGGAAAATCATGAATTATAACGATATGAAAAAGGGGAAACGAAATGCCGATTAATATAGCGATTGATGGACCAGCCGGGGCTGGGAAGAGCACAGTGGCAAAGAAGCTGGCGGAAGATTATGGATATATTTATGTAGATACGGGGGCGATGTACCGGGCGATGGCATTGTATTTTCTGCGCCAGGGCATCGACAGCCATGATGAGGCGGCGATCGGACGCGCCTGTGAGACGGTTTCCATTTCACTGGAATATGAAAATGGGATCCAGCAGGTTTATTTAAATGGGGAGAATGTCAGCAGCGAGCTTCGGACGGAGGCGGTTGGAAATATGGCTTCGAATACCTCTGTCTATGCGCCGGTTCGCAAAAAACTGGTGGAGCTGCAGCGTGAATTAGCCGGACGCCGGGATGTCGTGATGGATGGCCGGGATATCGGAACGGCGGTTCTGCCGGATGCGACCCTGAAAGTATATCTGACCGCGAGCAGTCATGTGAGAGCTGAACGCCGTTATAAAGAGCTGACCGAACGCGGGGAAAGCTGTTCCCTGGAGGCGATCGAGCAGGATATCATCGAGCGCGATTACCGCGATATGCACCGGGAATTGTCGCCTCTCAAGCAGGCTGAGGACGCCATTTTACTGGATACTTCTGCGTTGAATTTTGAAGAGGTAATGCGGGAGATGGAGAAGTTGGTTGAGGCGGCGAAGAAAAATCCCATTGCCGTAGGCAATTTTTGATGGATTTTTGCGCGTGACTGTGAAGGTACTGAACAGTTACGAAAACGCCAGGAAAAAGGAGAAGCCGAAAAGGGGCGGCAGCAAACATGAGACGATTGAAACAAACATGGATCGCCGCAGCACTTGGGATGAGTGTATGGATGACCGCCTGTGCGGGCGCGGCATCGGAGACAGCCACACAGGAAGGGGCTGTCGATGAGGAGAGCCAGGGGGCGATCCGTGAGGCTGTGGCTGAAAATGATCAGGCGCAGGAGCAGCCCAAACGGGATAAAACGCAGGAAACTGAGCGGACGGAACCGCTCACGGTTGAACCAGTCCGGGAAACCCTCAATATGACGCATTTTGACAACTGTACCTTTGCAGCTGGGTTCAAACCGCAGCAGATCCATCAGGATGAAAGCAATGTTATCATCACATTGACGGTCTATGACTATGAGCATTTTCATAAGGCAGATATCGATGAACTGCAGGCGGGAGATACGCTGCTTATCGATGGGAAAGAATGTCTCATTACTTCGATTGACCGACAGGAGTCTGGGCGGATCGAGATCAATGGCGGTCCGGCACAGGGGGGAGAAGAGCTGAGAATGGTAGAGGAGGATTCCTTTTATGGCTCGGAGATGGCAGTCGGGAGAAGTTACCATAAGCTGGGAGAGGTTACGCTGCAGATGGATGAGAACTTTGTCCTGACAGATGATTCTGACCCGGATACACCGCCGCAGGTGTATACCGCGGAAGAATTATTCGCGATCCGTGATCGGCTGATCGGGGAGTTTAAGCCATACAACACGGCTGTGACGGTGAAGAATGAGAAAATTATTTCGATTTACCGGAAATTTATGCCATAAAAAATATAAAATCATTAAGAGGAGGAGAGCACCTTTTATCCGGATGAGAGGTGCTTTTTTGTGTAACAGGAAATTCCTTGGAACTCCCTGTTACACAAAAAGGCACTAACGTGCCAATGATGCGCACTCGCGCGAAGCAGAAACATGTCGCAAGCGACCGCGCTCGGCGCGAGAATGTGCCAAGGCACATTCTTTTTCAATATAATTTCCGGGATAAATTGACTTTTAAACATACCCCATCTATAATGAAACAAGCTGATATGGGCAGTGGGTGCCGCTGTTTGTGCCAGATCAGTCAGATTGCTCGGATTGGCAGGCGTGGACAGGGGGTAAAAGGGAAACAGGTGCAAAACCTGTGCGATCTCGTCACTGTGAACCGGAGAGTGGCGCCGCAGATGCCATTGCGAAAGTGAGAAGGCGCGGCGTGCATGATGACCCGAAAGCCAGGAAACCTGCCGGCTGTCGTGAACATATCGGTTAAAACTATTTTTGTGCGAGTCACACAAGGAGGAAAACATGAGAAAAAACAAAAAAGTAGTTGTAAGTGCAGCGGCAGTTACGATGTCCGTATTGCTTGGAGCCTGCGGCGGCAGTACATCCAGCCAGGCAACCTCGACGGAGGCGGCTTCTGAGGCAGAGACCGAGGCAGCTGAGAGTGCCGATTCCGATCAGGAAGCAGCAGATAAGGTGGCAAAGCTGATCGATGACATCTATGTACAGGAGCGCACCGATGACACGGATGAGCAGTGCAAGGCAGCCAAAGAGGCATGGGATGCCCTGACTGACGAGCAGAAGGAGCTGGTAGAAGGCGAGAACGCAGATCCAGATTATTTTGGTCGTGATACCGGCGACGCGAGCCTGGACGATCCGCGCAATCAGGATGAGATTGGCGACAAGGAGATCCTGGTAGTCAGCTTTGGTACTTCCTTCAACGACAGCCGTGTGAAAGATATCAAGAGTATCGAGGATTCCATCCAGGATGCATTCCCGGATTGGGCAGTCCGCCGTGCATTTACCGCACAGATCATTATCAACCACGTTGAGGCTCGTGACGGCGAGTGCATCGACAATATGGATCAGGCACTGGAGCGCGCCGTGGAGAACGGAGTTAAAGAGCTGGTTGTCCAGCCGACCCACCTCATGCACGGTGCTGAGTATGACGAGATGGTTGAGGCGCTCGAGAAGTATCAGGATAAATTCGAGCAGATAGCTGTCGCAGAGCCGCTGTTGGGTGAGGTTGGCGACGATGCAACCGTTATCAATGCAGATAAAGAGGCAGTTGCAAAAGCAGTTGTAGCAGAAGAAGCTTCGGAAGCTGGTTTTAAAGATGCAGCTGACGCAGCCGATCAGGGAACTGCATTCGTTCTGATGGGGCATGGTACCGCACACGTTGCAAAGGTAACCTACAGCCAGATGCAGACCCAGATGCAGAATCTTGGATATAGCAATGTATTTATCGGTACCGTAGAGGGCGAGCCGGAAGAGACCTCCTGTGAGTCTGTTATCGAGGCAGTGAAGGCAGCAGGTTATAAGAATGTCGTTCTTCGTCCGCTGATGGTAGTTGCAGGTGATCACGCAAACAACGACATGGCAGGCGATGACGAGGATTCCTGGAAGAGCCAGTTTGAGGCATCAGGTGCATTTGACAAGGTAGATACTCAGATTTCCGGTCTGGGCAGAATTAAAGCAGTAGAATCCTTCTATGTTGCTCATACACGGACAGCCATTGATTCTATTGTGAAATAATGTATATGAAAAAGAAATTAAATTTAGCGGCGCTTCTGCTTGCTGCCGCTTTTCTCGGAGCGTGCGGAGGACAGAAACAGGACGCAGCTGACACCGTGGCGCAGACAGAGAGCGCAGAAACCGAGAATGCCGATCAAAAGAGCAGCATTGACCTTGCAGACGGCGTCTACACCGTCGATTTTAAGACGGACAGCAGTATGTTCAAGGTCAATGAATCGAAAAATGGAAAAGGTGTCCTGACGGTCAAGGATGGCGAGGCGACACTTCATATCAGCCTGACCTCGAAAAATATCGTGAACCTGTATCTGGGTACTGCGGACGAGGCAAAGGAAGATGAAGCCGGTTGGCTGCAGCCAACCGTAGACACGGTTACTTACAGCGACGGTCTGAGCGAGGAGGTCAACGGCTTCGATGTGCCGGTTCCGGCGCTCGGAGAAGAATTTGACCTGGCTCTGATTGGTAAGAAGGGCACCTGGTACGACCACAAAGTAAGGGTAGAAAATCCGGTTTCCGGAGAGGCAGAGGACGCGGAAGCGGCATCATCCGAGACGGAGAATAGCGATGATGCGGCAGATGCCCAGAAACCGACAGGGCAGACTGCAGATGTGGCAGACGGCACTTATACCTGTGAGGTAACCCTGCAGGGAGGTTCCGGCAGAGCATCGGTGGACAGCCCGGCGACCATTATCGTCAAGGATGGAAAGGTGATTGCCGATATTGTCTGGAGCAGCCCGAACTATGAGTATATGCTGGTGGATGACGTGCAGTATGATCCGATCCAGACCGAGGGCAATTCCGAGTTCCAGATTCCGGTAACGCTGGATGAGGATGTAGCGGTCAGTGCCTTGACGGTGGCGATGAGCCAGCCGCATCTGATTGATTATACGTTGCATTTTGACAGCGTGACGTTATCAGAAGTTACGAAATAAAAGTAGATAAAAATACCTGTCCAGGAAGAACCTCCCGGTCCTTTTGTACATATTTTGATTACAGAAGGATCCGGGAGGTTTATGTCTATGCGTATCTGTGAACTCAAACAGCGGGAAGTGATAAATGTAAAAGATTGCAAGCGCCTTGGTTTTGTGGGCGACGTCGATTTTGACATCAGCACGGGAAAAATGCTTGCGATCATCGTGCCGGGACCGGGCTGTGTCTGGGGCTTTCTGGGGCGGGAAAAAGAGTACATAATTCCATTCTGCGACATCTGCCAGATAGGGGATGACATTATTCTGGTGAGGCTGAAAGAAGAGAGAGAAAAGAAAGAATAAAGAAGGAGTAGCGGAAAACTTCTGCTTGCAGAAGCGCACTTCCTGCGATATTATAATAAGTATGATATGTTATGAAAACCTGGCGGGGGCATATCAATAAAACCAGAAAAGGGGAAGAGCGATTGAAGTGTCCATTTTGCAACGCGGCTGACACGAAAGTAATCGATTCACGGCCTGCGGATGACAACAGTTCTATCAGACGCCGGAGACAGTGCGAGACTTGTGGAAAGCGTTTTACCACATATGAAAAACTTGAGACAATCCCTCTGATGGTTGTCAAAAAGGATAATACCCGGGAGATGTACGACCGGGCGAAGATAGAGGCAGGAATCCTGCATTCCTGCCACAAGCGCCCAGTCTCTCCGGGACAGATTTTGGCGTTGATCGACGATGTGGAAAACAATTTATTTAACCGGGAAGAACGGGAGATCTCGACCGCGGTGATCGGGGAACTTGTGATGGAGCGGTTAAAGGATCTGGATGTGGTTACCTATGTGCGGTTTGCATCGGTATACCGGGAGTTTAAAGACGTCGATACATTTATGGAGGAACTGCAGAAGATACAGCAGCGGAAAGTGCCGTCGTATGAGTCTGGAAAGAACGGGGAAGAGACCAGATGATGGGAAATGCGTTTTATCCGGATGAATGGCTGGATTCTGCGTATGATATCCCGTATGAGCAGTTTTACCAGAAGGGAATGCGGGGTATCATATTTGATATTGACAATACGCTGGTGCCGCACGGTGCCCCGGCGGACGAGCGGGCAGTACAGCTGTTTGAACGTTTGCGGGCGATCGGGTTCCACACCTGTCTGCTCTCGAATAATAAGGAGGCGCGGGTCGCCCCGTTTGCCGGACAGGTAGGTTCGGATTATATTTACAAGGGCAGAAAACCGAAGCGCAGCGGATACAGGCAGGCGATGCGCCGGATGGGAACGGGCGAGCGCTCGACGATGTTTGTCGGGGATCAGCTCTTTACGGATGTGTACGGGGCGAGGCGGACAGGCATCTATTCGATTCTTGTAAAGCCGATCAATCCGAAGGAAGAGATCCAGATCGTGTTAAAGCGGTATCTGGAGAAAATTGTCCTGTGGTTCTATGTGAGAAGACAGGAAAAAAATATCGGAAGTTTGTAGCTGGGTGTTTTTGAACGGTTTGAAAGAGCTTGCCAAGTGGCAGAACTGGATGCTGACAGGAGTGCCGGAAACGGTGGAAAATCAGTTGTTTTCAGAAAAAATATCGGCAATTTTAGAAAAATAAGGGGCGGAATTGACATGATGTGCCCTGTGTTTTCAAAAAAGTAGTTGAAAAAGAGGATTTTATAGTATAAAATAAAAAAGATAAAGCGAGTATTTTCAAGGAGGAGCATCATTTATGATATCAGCGGGCGATTTTAGAAACGGCATCACACTGGAGATTGATGGCAACGTATACCAGATCATGGAATTTCAGCACGTAAAACCGGGAAAGGGAGCTGCGTTCGTTCGTACTAAAATTAAGAACGTAATGAATGGCGGCGTTGTAGAGAAAACCTTCCGTCCGACCGAGAAGTTCCCGTCTGCCAGAATCGACAGAGTTGATATGCAGTATCTGTATTCCGATGGCGACTTATACAACTTCATGGATGTAAACACATATGAGCAGGTAGCTTTAAACCAGGAGACAATCGGCGACGCACTCAAGTTCGTAAAAGAGAACGAGATGTGCAAGATCTGTTCTTACAACGGCAAGGTATTCTCCGTAGAACCGCCGCTGTTCGTAGAGCTTGAGATCACAGATACAGAGCCGGGCTTCAAGGGCGATACCGCTACAGGCGCTACCAAACCGGCAGTTGTAGAGACTGGCGCTACTGTATATGTACCGTTATTCGTAAACCAGGGCGATAAGATCAAGATCGATACACGTACTGGTGAATATCTGTCCAGAGTCTAAGTTATAACATATACGTCAGAAAGGTCTTCACGATACCGTTTGTACCCTTGTGGGGAGGCAGTCGTGTCACTGACAGGTTTCTGACTGGAAACAGAGATTACTGTTTGTGGCAGGCATTTTCCTTTGCTGGTTATGTAGCGCATGAACAGTAGCAAGCAGAGAAACTGTTGTAAGATCCGGAGGAAACGTCGAGATTTTACAACAGTTTTTTTGCTTAACATATTGGGGAGGCGTCTATGACGCGTCCGTTGGTTCATCTCAGAGAGCGGGTTCGGAGTGAGCGGTGCTCATGGGGAGTGATAAATATGGAGAACGGAAGAGAAGACCGTCTGCGTCTGGGGGATGAGGATGAGCCGGCGCGCAGATCTGGTGGCAGGAAGAGGCGTACATCCGGCAGGCAGACGGCAATCCGCCGGGAGCGGACGAGGCAGCAGAAGAAGCGCCGTGTGATGATGCAGCTGTTTTTGTGTCTGCTTATTTTCCTCCTGGGTGCGGGAACAGGCTGGACGCTGCGCGGGAAAATGATCCGCAAGCTGATCGATCCGTCCACGATCGAGATGCCAAACTGGATTGATGAGCAGCTTCTCACGGTCAACCGATATTCCAGACCGGGGACGAATATCCCGGTCATCAACGGGATCGTGATTCACTATGTGGCAAATCCTGGGACGACGGCACAGCAGAACCATGATTATTTTGAGGGGTTGAAAGATCAGAGCGGCAGTAACACTGTTTCCGTCAGCAGCAATTTCGTGATCGGTCTGGACGGCGAGATCATTGAGTGCGTTCCGGTCGGGGAGAAGGCATATGCCTCCAATGAGAGGAATGCGGACACCGTTTCGATTGAGTGCTGCCATCCGGCGGCAGACGGAAAGTTCACAGACGAGACGTATGACTCGCTGGTAAAACTGACTGCATGGCTGTGCAAGCAGCTCGATTTAAGTCCGAAAGACGTGATCCGTCATTATGATGTGACTGGAAAGGCGTGCCCGAAGTATTTCGTGGATCATGAGGATGCCTGGAAGCAGTTCCGCAAGGATGTGAAAAAGGCAATGCGGAAGGATATATCAGATGAGAGATGACTCCCACCTCTTCAGGTGGCGAGGAGCAAATTAGTATCAGTGGTGGGAGTGGGGCTCCCATCTGATATAGCCTCCGGCAGGATTGCTTAAGATGCGCAAAAGAAATATGTCATGCTTTGCATGACGCGCATCTCGCAGCAAGAATGCAGAGGCATTCTTGAAAATATGCGATATAAATTATGAAAGGGAATCTAGTATGAAAACGATTTTAGATTTGATCGTGGAAGAACTGAAACCGGCGTTTACCGGCTGCGGGTACGATGAGAAGTACATCCGCGTAACGGTATCAAACCGCCCGGATCTCTGCGAGTATCAGTGTAACGGCGCGATGGCAGCTGCCAAAGCGTATAAAAAGAAACCAATCGATATTGCCAATGAGGTGGTGGAAAAGACAGCCGGAAGCAAGATGTTTTCTGAGATCAACGCCGTGATGCCTGGATTTATCAATATCCGCCTGAATCCGTGCTACCTGGCATCCTATGTACAGCAGGTGGCAGAGGATGAAAAGCTGGGACTCAACGCAGTTAAGAAGCCGGAGACGATCATCATCGATTACGGCGGAGCCAATGTAGCAAAACCGCTGCATGTCGGACACTTACGTTCCGCGGTCATCGGAGAGAGCATCAAGCGCATCAGCCGCTATATGGGACACCATGTCATCAGCGATGTGCATCTGGGTGACTGGGGATTGCAGATGGGACTGATCATCGAGGAGCTGCATGACCGTCAGCCGGATCTGGTATATTTTGACCCGGATTATACCGGCGAGTATCCGTCGGAGCCGCCGTTTACGATCTCCGAGCTGGAGGATATCTATCCGGCAGCGAGCGCGAAATCCAAGGTAGATGCGGCATTCCGTGAGCGGGCACAGCAGGCAACCTTCAAACTGCAGAGTGGCTATGCACCGTTCCATGCGATCTGGAAGCACATCATGAACGTGTCCTTGAAGGATCTGAAAAAGAACTATGGCAATTTAAATGTATCGTTCGACCTCTGGAAGGGCGAGAGCGATGCGCAGCCATATATTCCGGGACTGATCGAGGATTTACAGAAAAAAGGTCTTGCCTATGAGAGCGATGGCGCGCTGGTTGTCGATATCGCACAGGAAGGGGATGCGAAGGAATATCCGCCTTGTATCGTCCGCAAATCCGATGGTGCGGCGCTGTATGCGACTTCCGATCTGGCGACGATCATCGAACGTGAGCAGGATTTCCATCCGGACCGCTACATTTACGTCGTAGACAAGCGCCAGGAGCTTCATTTTATCCAGGTATTCCGTGTGGCGAAGAAGGCGGGCATCGTCAAAGAAGATACGCCGATGATCTTCTTGGGCTTCGGTACGATGAACGGCAAGGACGGTGGTCCGTTCAAGACACGTGAGGGCGGTGTTATGCGTCTGGAGCACCTGATCAAGAATATCGATGAGAAGGTATATGAGAAGATTCAGGAGAAGCAGAAGGTTCCGGCGGACGAGATGACACGCACGGCGGAGATTGTCGGTCTGGCGGCACTTAAATATGCCGATCTTTCGAATCAGGCGACCAAAGATTACATTTTCGATGTAGACCGCTTTATTTCCTTCGAGGGAAATACAGGTCCACATATCCAGTATATGATCGTCCGCATCAAGTCCATTCTGGAGAAATACAAGGAACTGCGCGGTGCGGATGCTAAAGTGGTTCCGATCCGTCCGGCTGAGAGCGAGACAGAGAAAGCACTTCAGATGGCGCTTTGCCGTTTCGGCGAGGTGACAGAATCTGCATTCTACGAGACGGCGCCGCATAAGCTCTGCCAATACATGGCGGCAGTGGCGGATGCGTTCAATGCATTCTATCTGGAAAATAAGATCCTCTCCGAGGAGGACGCAGCGAAGCAGGCAGCCTTTATCAGCCTGATCACGCTGACCAAGCGGGTGCTGGATACCTGTATGGATCTGCTCGGAATGGAATCGCCGGAACACATGTAATCTGTAATATGGAGGAATCCTCATGAAAATAATAAAAATGTCCGTAGATACCTTCTGGAAGGGCGAAGTACGGGTACAGGGACAGATTGAGGATGAGACAAAGGTATATCAGACAAGAATTTTTATCAAGGGTAGTCAGATCTATGACTACTCTTGTTCTTGTGCAGAGGGAAATTCATTCCGGGGTCCCTGCGTGCATGCAAAAGCGCTTCAGGAGGCGTTTGTCCGCCAGCAGAAGGCCGAGCATACACCGCCGGTTTCGACTTCGCCGGAGATACGGATGATGATCCGGGAGTACACGAACCGGGAAGTAGCGCGGATTCTGGGCGAGGAAGAGCGGGAACCGGTCTATCTGTACCCCTATTTACAGATCCGGCGCGGCGAAGTGCTTTTGGAGGCACGGATCGGACGGGAAAAACGGTATATTGTGAAAAACCTGCTGGAATTTGCACAGGCGGTTCACAGCGGAAAACGGGTGGAATACGGAAAAGGCATGGCGTTTGAACACGTCCCGTCTGCCTTTGCGCCGGAAAGCCGCCCATTTTTAGATCTTCTGCTGGAGGAGGCGGACGCCTACATACGCCATTATGAGGAGATGCGCGGTCATGCGGGGCTGCCGCTTCCGGTGATGCGGGCGTTAACGCTGGGATCTGCAGCGAGGGATCGGCTGTTTGATCTTTTAGAGGGAAAAGAAGTCCAGACGGAGGACGAGAAAGGTGCTGAACGTGTGTGCCGGGTTGAGCGCAAGGATCCACGTTTCCCGGTGGAGGTGGAAGCAAGGGGCGATGGAATTGCGGTTACGGTTCCATCGGCTCTAACCTCGTTCCGGGGAGAACAGCGTCTGTATGTGGCAGATGGATTGCATCTGTTTGGATGCAGTGAACTGTATACAGAAACGATGGGCGTTTTTCTGGAGCAGATGGAACAGGGCGGAAGAGAGTGCAGAAGCCGGAAAGAGAAGCGGGAGCTGCTGGTTGGAAGCCGGGATATTCCGCTCTTTTATGCGCGGGTGCTGGAAGGCATGGAGGCACTTGGGATCTTGCAGAGCCCGGAGATCGATTGGGAGAAATACCGCCCAGAGGCGTTGAAAGCCCGGTTTGAGTTTGACAGTGATTCGCCGGACGAGCTGCGTCTGCGTCCGACGCTTTCCTACGGAGATTTTACGTTTTCGCCGCTGGCGGACGAGCATGTTCCGCGGGAGATCTGCCGAGATGTACCGGCGGAATTTTATATCAGCCGCCTGATCACGCGGTACTTCTCTTACTGGGAGGATGAGAGCGGCGAGCTGGTGATCCGCGGGGATGAAGACGCACTGTACCAGGTTCTGAGCGAGGGAATGCCGCAGTTTCAGGAGGTGGGCGAGGTATGGCTGTCAGAGTCTGTCCGCCATCTGCGCGTCCTGCCCCCGCCGGAAGTGTCGATGGGGGTTTCTCTTGGAGGCGGCTGGCTGGATCTGAAGATTGAGACGGCGGGAATCGACCCGGCGGAGCTTTTGCAGGTACTCAGTGAATACCGCCAAAAAAAGAAATATTACCGCATGAAAAATGGCGAATTTTTGCAGCTCTCGGGCGGCGGCCTGCAGGCGCTTGACAGCCTGACTGCGGATCTGGGACTGACAAAGAGTGAATTTCAGGCGGGGGAGGCGAAGATACCTGCCTACCGTGCTTTTTATCTGGACAGTCTCTCGGGCGACGGCAGGATGAAACTGTTTCAGCGGGATGAAGCCTACGGGATGATGGTGCGCGATCTAAAAACGGCGCAGAGTGTCAGCTATGCGGTTCCGGCGGTGCTGGAAAAGACGCTGAGGGAATACCAGAAGATCGGATATACGTGGATGCGGACGCTGGCGCGGTATCATTTCGGCGGGATCCTGGCAGATGATATGGGACTGGGAAAAACGCTGCAGGTGATTGCGCTTCTGACGGCATTTTATCAGGAAAAAACCGAGCAGAAAGCGGCTGGAAATGAAGGCAGTGGGTCAGAATTACCTCTTCCGTCTTTGATCGTCTGCCCGGCGTCGCTCGTCTACAACTGGGGACAGGAATTTGCCCGGTTTTCGCCGGAGATCCGCGTGCTTCTGATTGCCGGGACGGCGAAAGAACGGCAGGAACAGCTGGAGGAGCAGATGCGGATGGAGGCGTCTGAGGGGGCGCAGGTGATCATCACGTCCTATGATCTGTTGAAACGGGATCGGGCAGCGTATCTGGGACGCACGTTTGAATATGAAATTATTGACGAGGCGCAGGTCATTAAAAATGCAAAGACACAGGGAGCGAAGGCGGTAAAGGAGATTTCGGCGAATGCCCGTTTCGCCCTGACGGGAACGCCGGTGGAAAACCGGCTCAGCGAGCTTTGGAGCATTTTTGATTTCCTGATGCCGGGATTTTTATACAGTTACCGGAAGTTTCGTGAGCGGTATGAGCTGCCAATCGTGAAAAATCAGGATCCGGAAGCATTGGCGGCATTGCGGCGGATGACGGGACCGTTTGTCCTGCGCCGCTTGAAAAAGGATGTGCTGCGGGAGCTTCCGGGCAAGGAAGAGAGGATCGTTTATTCGGCGGCGTCGGGGCGGCAGCAGAAGCTTTATACGGCGTCGGCGTTGAAACTGAAAGAGGCGCTGGCTGGTGGCGCGTGGTCGGGTAATGGAAAATTGGAAGTGCTTTCCCAGCTCATGCGGCTGCGTCAGATCTGCTGCGATCCGGCACTCTGTTTTGAAGATTATACGGGGGAATCGGCGAAGCTGGAGACCTGTGTTTCGCTGATCGCATCGGCGTCTGCGGCGGGACATAAGATCCTGCTCTTTTCCCAGTTTGCCTCGATGCTGGAGCGGATTCGGGAACGCCTTTTACAGGAGGGCATTTCGTCCCATCTTCTGGTCGGCGCGACCCCGAAGGAAGAACGCAGCCGGATGGTGCAGGCGTTTGCCTCGGATGAGGTTCCGGTGTTCCTTATTTCCCTGAAAGCCGGGGGAACGGGACTCAACCTGACGGCAGCGGATATCGTGATTCATTACGATCCGTGGTGGAATGTGGCAGCGCAGAACCAGGCGACCGACCGCGCGTACCGGATCGGGCAGGAAAAGCCGGTCACGGTATACAAATTGATCTTAAAGGATACGATAGAAGAAAATCTTTTGAAGCTGCAGAATGCGAAACTTGCGCTGGCGGCGCAGGTGGTTTCAGAGGGAATGGTTTCACTGGGCGATTTGAGCCAGAATGAACTGATGGAGCTGTTTGAACAGAATCCATAAAAAAATTTGCAGAAATAACGGGCAGGAGGAAAAAGCGTGAAGCAATGGAAACGATACAAATCATATATACTGCCATATAAGAGCGCCTTTATTCTGGGACCGCTCATGATGGTAACGGAGGTGCTGGGTGAGATTCTGCTGCCCAAATTTATGTCGATGATTATTAACCATGGCGTGGCGCAGAAAGACGGCGGATACATTCTCAAAATGGGACTTGTGATGGCGATTACCTCCTTTTTGATGGCGGCAGGCGGCATTCTGGGGGCATATTTTGCAGCGAAGGCGTCGATTTCCTTTACCAGCGATCTGCGCCGCGACTTATTTGCCAGAGTGCAGCAGTTTTCATTTAAAAATATCGATACGTTCAGCACGGGATCGCTGGTAACCCGTCTGACGAACGATATCCAGCAGGTACAGAACCTGATTATGATGGGACTTCGGATGATGCTGCGCGCGCCGGGCATGTTCCTGGGGGCGCTTGTGATGGCGTTCTGGATGAATGCGGAACTGGCAGCTGTCATCCTGGTGGTGATTCCGCTTCTGACGGCGGCGATCGTCTGGATCCTACGGACTGCCTACCCGCGGTTTACGGCCATGCAGAAAGCGCTGGATACGCTCAATAGCGGCATCCAGGAGGTGCTGACGAACGTGCGGGTGGTGAAATCCTTTGTGCGGGAAGACTACGAGGAAAAGCGGTTTGCCGACACGAACCGGGAGCTCAAGGAGGCAGGGCTGCGGGCGCTGAAGATCGTAATTGCGACGATGCCGGTCATGATGTTCGCGATGAATGTGACGACACTGGCAATTGTCTGGTTCGGCGGAAACCTGATTATCGGCGGACGGATGGCGGTCGGAGATCTGACGGCATTTACGACCTACATTGTACAGATTCTGATGTCACTTATGATGCTCTCAATGGTATTTTTGCAGAGTTCCCGCGCGATGGCGTCCATCCGGCGAATCGATGAGGTGCTGGATGAGCCGATTGATCTGAGCGATGAAAATGCATCACAGAAGGACCGGAAGGTTGAGAAAGGACGCGTGGAATTTAAGGATGTTTCCTTTTCATACCGCGAAGGCGGTGAGCCGGTTCTATCCCACATCAGCCTGACGGCAGAGCCGGGAGAGACGATCGGCATCCTCGGTGCGACCGGAAGCGGAAAAACGTCGCTGGTACAGCTGATTCCCCGCCTCTATGATGTGACAGAGGGGAGTGTGCGGGTGGATGGTATCGATGTGCGGGAGTATTCCCTGAAAAATCTCCGGGACGGCGTTGGCATGGTTTTACAGAAAAACGTCCTGTTTTCCGGCACGATCGAGGAAAACCTGCGCTGGGGTGATGAGACGGCGACGGAGGAAGAAGTGCGGCGGGCAGCAGTGTATGCGCAGGCAGATTCCTTTGTGAATTCGTTTGCCGAAGGCTACAAAACGGAGATGGGACAGGGCGGCGTCAATGTATCTGGCGGTCAGAAACAACGGCTGTGCATCGCAAGGGCACTCTTAAAGAAGCCGAAGATCCTGATTCTCGACGACAGCACCAGTGCGGTCGATACGGCAACGGAGGCGGCGATCCGGACGGCATTCCGGGAAGATTTGAAAGATACGACGAAATTTATTATCGCACAGCGGCTGAGTTCGCTGGAATACGCGGATCGGATTCTCGTCCTTGAGGACGGCAGGATTATCGGAGAGGGAACGCAGGAGAAGCTGCTGGCATCCTGTGAGGCGTACCGGGAGATCTATGAGACGCAATATGGAAAACGGGCAGACGGGGAGGGGATGGCATGATGGATGAAAAACAGATTGAAAGCCTGAAACGCCGATATGGCAGCCGCATAGCCGACGCGCCGAAACGCCGCCGGGGACCGGAACGGATGGCGGTCATGAAGGGCGGAAAGCCCAAGGCGGGCGGTCAGACGATGCTGCGCCTGCTTTCATACTTAAAACGCGACCGGATGGCGATGACAGTCGCCTTTTTCTGTGTGATCCTGGGGACGGTGACAAATCTGGCGGGCGCCTATATGCTGCGCCCGATCATCAACCGGTATATTGTGCCTTTAGATGGCAGCCGGGGCGATGTGGCGGGGCTGTTCCGTTCCCTGTGCGTGATGGGAGCGGTTTATTTAGTCAGCGTTGCCGCTGCCTATATGCAGTCGCGCATCATGCTGCAGGTGGCGCAAAACGCGCTGCAGCGGCTGCGGGAAGAGCTGTTTAACCATATGCAGACGCTTCCGCTTCGGTTTTATGATACCGGCAGCAACGGCGATCTGATGAGCCGTTTTACAAACGATGTGGATACGATCGGCATGATGCTCAGCAGTACGCTGGTGCAGCTTTTATCCGGCGCACTCAGTATTGTGGGAACGCTGGTGCTGATGATTTACACGAACGTGTGGCTGACGGTGATTACGCTTGCCATGATGCCGGTGATGCTGCGTGCCGGTAAATTTGTTGCCGGACGGAGCCAGAAATATTTCTCTGCCCAGCAGGCGGCGCTTGGCGCGATGAACGGCTATATTGAGGAGACCGTGCAGGGGCAGAAGGTCGTCAAGGTATTCTGCCATGAGGAGATCGCAGAGGAAGAATTTGGATGGCTCAATGCGGATCTGAAAGAAAAACAGATCCGGGCGCAGTTTTTCGGCGGTGTGATGGGACCGGTCATGAACAATTTAAGCCAGTTAAATTATGGACTGACAGCCTGCATTGGCGGTCTGCTCTGTGTGTTCCGGAACTTTGATGTCGGTGGACTGACCGTATTTTTAGGTTTTTCGCGGCAATTTTCCAGACCGATCAACGAGCTTTCCATGCAGGTTGGAAACGTATTTTCGGCGCTGGCAGGCGCGGAGCGCGTGTTTACAGTGCTGGATGCGGAACCAGAGGCGGCAGATGCGTCGGATGCGGTTTCGATCGCGCCGATCCGCGGTGAGGTGGTGCTTGACCATGTGACTTTCGGCTATGAGCCTGGGCAGGTGATTTTGAAGGATATTTCGCTCTATGCGAAGCCGGGACAGAAGATCGCCTTTGTCGGTTCGACGGGAGCCGGAAAAACGACGATCACGAATCTGATCAACCGTTTTTATGATATACAGGGCGGCTCGATCACGGTGGACGGCGTCGATGTCCGCCGGATGCACCGGAAGGAGCTGCGGGAAAATATCGCGATGGTTCTGCAGGATACGCATCTTTTTACCGGCACGGTACGGGAAAATATTCGATACGGGCGGCTGGATGCCACGGATGAAGAAGTTGTTGAGGCGGCAAAAACGGCATCGGCGCATTCCTTTATCATGCGTCTGCCGGATGGGTATGACACGATGCTGGAGGGCGACGGTGCAAACTTAAGCCAGGGACAGCGCCAGCTATTAAACATTGCGCGGGCAGCAGTTTCTAAAGCACCGATCCTGATTCTGGATGAGGCGACGAGTTCGGTCGATACGCGGACGGAGAAGCACATCGAGCACGGCATGGACCGGCTGATGGCGGACCGGACGACCTTTGTCATCGCCCACCGGCTTTCGACAGTCCGCAACGCCAATGCGATCATGGTGCTGGAGCACGGGCAGATCATTGAGCGCGGCGACCATGAAGATCTGCTGGCGCAGAAAGGGCGGTATTTTGAGCTGTATACCGGAATGAAGGAGCTGGAATAAGGCTTTCGTTGAGAATTAAATGAGAATTTGTTTCCTGTACGCGTGAACTCACCTATATTGAAAAACGGATGGATCTAGTGTATAATGGGAACACTTGAAATTTTTAAGTAAAATCGGATCGCGTAAGCTGGAAAATAGAGCCGGATCCGTGGCAAATTTTGTACCGTTAGGAGGAATATCTATGAGTATCCGAGTTGGAATTTTAGGATATGGAAATCTGGGACGCGGCGTGGAGTGTGCGATCCGCCAGAATCCGGATATGGAACTGAAAGCAGTATTTACACGGCGTGCGCCGGAAACGGTCAAGATCCTGACCGAGGGCGTACCGGTTTATCATGTAAATGAGGCAGAGGCGAAGAAAGACGAGATCGACGTTTTGATTCTCTGCGGCGGTTCGGCTACGGATCTGCCGGTTCAGACCCCGAAATATGCACAGTGGTTTAACGTAGTGGACAGCTTCGATACCCATGCAAAGATTCCGGAGCATTTCGCAGCAGTCGATGAGTCCGCACAGAAATCCGGAAAGGTTGGCATCATCTCCGTTGGCTGGGATCCGGGTATGTTCTCCCTGAACCGTCTCTATGCAGCTGCATGCCTGCCGGAGGGCGAAAATTATACATTCTGGGGCAAGGGCGTCAGCCAGGGACATTCCGATGCGATCCGCCGGATCGAGGGCGTCAAGGATGCCAGACAGTACACAATCCCAGTTGAAAGTGCACTGGAGGCAGTCAGAAGCGGCAGCAGCCCAGAGCTGACCACCCGCGAAAAACACACCAGAGAGTGCTTTGTTGTGGCAGAAGAGGGAGCGGATCAGGCAAAGATCGAGAATGAGATCAAGACCATGCCGAACTACTTTTCTGATTATGACACAACGGTTCATTTCATCACCGAAGAAGAACTGAAACGCGATCACAACCGTCTCCCGCACGGTGGTTTCGTACTCCGCAGCGGTAAGACCGGCTGGAACAAAGAGAACCACCATATCATCGAGTACAGCTTAAAGCTGGATTCCAACCCGGAATTTACTTCCTCCATCATCGTGGCATACGCACGCGCGGCATACAAGATGAACCAGGAAGGCCAGAAGGGCTGCAAGACCGTCTTTGATGTGGCACCGGCGTATCTGTCGGCAGAGAGTGGGGCAGATCTGCGGAAGAAGTATCTGTAAAAATTTATTAAATAAAAATAGAAAGCGTCTGGAATGCAGAAGATCTGCATGACAAGATGGATTCTGTGACGCACGGCGTATGCAAAGACGGCGTTAACTGGAAACCGGCGAAGCTGGTCAACGATTTAAAGAGAAGATACAAAAAGAATCAAGCGGTAGCTGGAGGAGCTGAATGTCCTTCGGCTACCTGTTTTTGTAATAAAATTGTAATAATTTCAAATTTTCCTTTCAACTTGTATTGTCGCTTAAAATGAAGTAAAATGTAAGACAGATTTGCATGATTTGTACCTGCGCAGCACTGGCAAAATCCGTTAAAGTCCGCGCAATGAGTGAACGTAACTTTACGTTTGCGGGAGCTGGCGGGTAGGAGAAAAGCGAAAATACATACAGGAAGGACAATATACGATGAATATATGGAAAAAATCCGTGCGTTCCCTCTGCCTGGGAATGGCACTTATGATGTCTGTGTCATGGACGGCATTTGCTGCGACAGATGGGGCGACCGGTCCGGGACAGGCGGCAGGAGGCTCGGTCTCCGGCGCAGTTCCTTCGGGAGCAACGGTTACTTCACAGAATGCAGCTCAGCCGACGGTGGCAGCGCAGGGCGCAGTGCTCTATGATGCGACGCACAACCAGTTCCTGTTTTCCAAGAATGCGGATACGCAGTATTATCCAGCCAGCATCACGAAGCTGATGACGGCGCTTCTGGTAGCGGAAAACTGTAATCTGAGTGATACGGTAACCTTTTCCCAGACGGCAGTTTCGAATCTGGAATCGGGCGCGGTGACGCTGCAGGTCAAGGCGGGCGATACCTTTACGGTTAAGGACTGTCTCTATGGTCTGCTTTTAAAATCGGCAAATGAGGTGGCAAACGGACTGGCGGAGCATGTGTCCGGCAGTGTCAGCGCGTTTGCGGATAAGATGAATGAGAAGGCAGCGTCTTTAGGATGCACACATACGCATTTTGCAAACCCGAACGGTCTGAACAATGCGAACCATTTTACAACCGCACATGATATGGCGCTGATTGCAAATGCTGCATTCAATAATGCGACGGTGCGTCAGGTTGCATCGACCCTGCATTACGATTTCCCGGCGACTGCCAGCGTGCCGACGGTGCGGACGCTTACGATGGGACATAAGATGCTCAATCCGGCAAATTCCCAGTACTATGAGGGAATCATAGGCGGAAAGACCGGTTATACCTCCCTGGCAGGCAACACGCTGGTAACGTGTGCAGAGCGAAATGGCGTGCGCCTGATTGCAGTTATTTTAAAGAGTTCGCAGACCCATTATGACGATACGAAGAAGCTGCTGGACTATGGTTTTGCAGTGGCGGGAAGCGCATCCGGCACACCGGCTGGCACGAACACCTCGGTATCGGATGCGGCGAACAACAGTACGTCAAATTCCAGCAAGCCGTCCGGCAATACGACCAGCAAAAATACCTCTTCTTCCGGCAGCCAGGGTGGACCGGGTAGCTCTGGAGCTGGCAATGCAGCTGCTCAGGGCGACGGTGCGTGGCAGCAGTTTGGAAATGAATGGAAATACCTGAAAGCAAACGGAACCTACGCGGCAAATGAGAGTCTCCTGATCAAGGGGGAGACATACTATTTCCATGCAGATGCGTGGATGGCGCGTGACTGGCAGATGGTAAACGGCTCCTGGCATTATTATACCGAAAGCGGGGCTATGGCGAAGAGCCGCTGGATTCAGACGAATGGATACTGGTATTATGTGAGTGCTGACGGAGCATTGTTTGTCAATGGAACGACACCGGACGGATATAGAGTCGATGCGAATGGTGTCTGGATTCAGAAATAAAGAAGAGCATAAAACGGAGCCGACCGGCAGAAAAGACCGGGGCGGCTCCGTTTTTCACAGCTCTGCGGCCGCAAAAAGACCGGCGGAACAGCTGGCAGATGGGGGTGATGTTATTATAGTGTGATCAATTCATACTCCCGGCTTCCCAGACCGATCTTCTCCGCGTGTGCCAGGCAGCTTTTCCACTCAGATTCTGGTGTGGAATTTGTGAAATGGTCATGGTGATCGTGGAAATCCGGATCAGCAAGATGTTTTGCAAGCTGGCTGCCCGGCATCGGAGCAGCGGCCAGACAGGCGTCCACACAGGCCTGATCGAGTGCCAGCGGATCGAAAGAAGCAAACATACCAAGATTTGGAAGGATCGGTACGTCATTTTCACCGTGGCAGTCGCAGTTCGGGGAGACGTCAACGACCAGGGAAATATGGAAGTTTGGACGTCCATCCACAACGGCTTTTGTGTATTCCGCCATACGGCAGTTTAACAGCTCGTTGGCTGCGTTGTTGTCAAATTCGATCGCGTCAAAGTTGCAGGCGCCGAGACACCGTCCGCAGCCGACGCAGTGCTCAGCATCCACGTGCATTTTTCTGGAGGCTTCATCGAAAACGAGACCGCCGTTGGCACATTCCTTCTGACAGCGGCGGCAGCCCCGGCAGAGCTTTTCCTTGACGTGTGGTTTTCCACTGCTGTGCTGATCGGTCTTACCGGCGCGAGAACCGCAGCCCATGCCGATATTTTTGATCGTACCGCCGAAGCCGGTCATCTCATGTCCCTTGAAATGGGTCAGGCTGATAAAGACATCGGCGTCCATGACGGCGCGGCCGATCTTAGCTTCTTTGATGTATTCGCCTCCGGCCACCGGAACAGCGATGTCATCGGTGCCTTTTAATCCATCACCGATGATGATTGGACATCCAACAGTCAACGGGGTAAATCCGTTTTCCCAGGCGCATTCCAGGTGCTCGAGCGCATTCTTGCGGCTGCCTGGATACATCGTATTGCAGTCTGTTAAAAATGGTTTGCCGCCCAGCTCTTTGATGACATCAACAACGGCTTTGGCATAATTCGGACGCAGATAACTGATATTTCCAAGTTCACCAAAGTGCATCTTGATAGCGACAAATTTACCATCCATATCGATGGAACCGATCCCGGCTTTACGGATCAGTTTTTTTAATTTGGTAGGGAGACCGTCGCCAAATGCAATGGTGTGGAAATCTGTAAAATATACCTTTGCTTTTTCGGTTTTTGACATATGAATACCTCCTGATAGATGGCTTTTTTTGATTTTTTCTCAGTCGAGAAGACGCCCACCTCTTTAGGTGGCGAGTAATAGTAAAGTGATAAAAATATCAATTCTATTATACCGGAATCGGGTGGATGTGTCAAAAATTTACTTTTCTTTTTAATGTAGTTCCTATATAATAGGAAAATACGGAAAAAGCAGATTTCAGCTGCAGGAGGATTCTGGCAAGATACCTGTATCTGGAAACCTGCTTTTGAAAATACGAGGGGACTTGTCTGCATAGAAGGGACAGTGACCCGGGCAGGAGATGACAGTATGAGAAATGCACCGGTTATCTATATCGTGGTGCCTTGCTACAACGAAGAGGAAGTTCTGCCATTGACGGCAGAATTTTTAGGTAAAAAATTAGATGATTTAACCCGCAGCCGCCGGATTCATCCGGGAAGCCGGGTGCTGATGGTAGACGACGGTTCGAAGGATAGAACATGGAAGCTGATCGAGGAACTCCATGAGAAGGACGAGCGGTTTGCAGGTGTGAAGCTGAGCCGCAACCGCGGTCATCAGAACGCGCTTTTAGCCGGGCTTTTTGAGGCGGCGAGACGGCGGTGTGACGCGGCGATCTCGATGGATGCCGATCTGCAGGATGATGTGGACGCATGCGACGCGATGATCGAGCGGTATATGGCTGGCTGTGACATCGTGTACGGTGTGCGCCGCCACAGGGCGACGGATACATTTTTTAAGCGTACAACTGCGCTGGGATTTTATAAGATTATGAATGCGCTGGGAGCGAACACCGTGTATAATCATGCGGATTACCGCCTGATGAGCCGGAGGGCACTGGAAGGGCTGGCGGAATTTTCGGAGGTCAATCTGTTTCTGCGCGGGATTGTCCCGATGATCGGCTATCCGTCCGATGTGGTATATTATGACCGTAAAGAGCGGGCAGCAGGGGAGAGCAAATATCCGCTGAAAAAGATGCTGGCTTTTGCGATCGAGGGCATCACTTCGCTGAGCACAAAGCCGATCCGGATGATTACGTTCATGGGAATTGCGGCATTTTTTGTCAGTATTGGATTCCTTATCTGGGCGGTGGTTGATTTCTTCCGGGGCAATACGATCACCGGCTGGGCGAGCATGATGGTATCGCTCTGGTTTATCGGCGGACTGCTTCTTCTCTCGGTCGGAATCGTCGGAGAGTATGTCGGAAAGATTTATCTGGAGTCGAAGCACCGCCCGCGCTATATCATTGAGAGCCGCACGCCGGATCGCATCCGCGAGCGTGAGAAAGGGCGCAGCCGGAAACAGGAGATGCCAGGAGAAAATTTGCGCCGCAGCCGTGCAGAAGCACGGGAACTCCAGACATCAAAAAGAAGAGAAGCTGTGCAAAAACCGGAGCAGGAGTGAAATAGCTCTAAAAAATAGCTCTTAAAAATTCAGGAAACACTTGACAAACCCGGAAAATGGGTGTATCTTCATAAACAAATAATTCCTATCAGGAATAAGGGAATATAAGCTGAAAGGGGACAGGTCCGATGCGTCAGAGTAAAGCCATGCAGATGAATATGATGATGAACGGCATGTGTATGATGTGCTGTCATATTTGTGTGCATGAAAGACGGAACGGGCTGGTCGGATAGACCTGTAAGTATAGCATAGGAAGCCGCGATCCGTACTGGATTCGCGGCTTTTTTGTGTCATAGGAAATTCCTTGGAATTCCTTATGACACAAAAAGGCACTAACTGCTTCCTGTGACAGAAAAACAGTAGTGGCATCTTTTATGCGACAGGGTATCAATGCTGTATATTCGAAAAAGAGAGGGGAAAAGACAATGGAGCAGAGAAAGAAAGCGATCATCTGCCTGGAAGGACTGGGAAAGCAATTCCAGACAACGAACGGAACGGTGACCGCGTTAGATGATATTAACCTGGAAATCCTGCAAGGTGAGATTTTTGGAATTATCGGTCTGTCAGGTGCAGGAAAGAGTACGTTGGTCCGGTGTATCAATTATCTGGAGACACCGACGGCGGGACGGGTTATTTTTGAGGGACAGAACCTGTCGATGATGAAGGAGGCGGAGATTCGGAAAGCCAGACAGTCGATGGGGATGATTTTCCAGCAGTTCAATCTTCTGGCACAGAGAAATGTACTCCAGAATGTGTGCTTTCCGATGGAGATTGCCGGTGTCCCGAAAGCAGAGGCGAAGAAACGGGCGGCTGAGCTTTTAAAATTAGTCGGTCTGGAAGAACGGATGAAGGCATATCCGGCACAGCTCTCCGGCGGACAGAAACAGCGAGTGGCGATTGCACGCGCGATGTCCACGAACCCGAAGGTGCTGCTTTGCGATGAGGCGACGAGTGCGCTCGACCCGAACACGACAAAATCGATTTTGGAGCTTCTCAAGAAGATTAATCGCGAACGCGGCATTACTGTGATCGTGATTACCCATGAGATGGCGGTGATTGAGTCTATCTGTGACCGTGTGGCGATCATCGACCACAGCCACATTGCAGAGTCTGGCAAGGTATCAGAGATTTTCTCCGGTCCGAAGTCGGAGATTGGGCGGCAGCTGATTCTCGGTGAGACGGCAGGGCAGAAGACAAGCTTTACCAGAGCGCGCCAGATCCGCGTTATTTTCAATGGACAGGAATCCTCGGAGCCAATTATTTCCAATATGGTATTAGCCTGCAAGGTTCCGGTCAATATCCTTCTCGCGGATACCCACGATATTGGGGGCAAGGCGATGGGACAGATGCTTCTGCAGCTCCCGGAGGACGAGGTAGATGCAGGGCGTATCTGCAATTATTTAAAAACGGTCGGTGTGACCTATGAGGAGGTGCGCTAAGATGGTATTTGATGCGAAGACAGTCAGTATGCTGGTAAAAGAGACCTGGAGAACCTTATATATGGTAGGTCTTTCTTCTCTGATTTCTTATTTGATCGGCATCCCGCTCGGCGTGGCGCTGGTTGTAACCGATAAAGACGGCATCCGTCCGGTGCCGCTGTTCAACAAAGTGGCGGGCGTGATTGTCAACCTGCTCCGTTCGGTGCCGTTTATCATCCTGTTAGCGATGGTAATGCCGCTGACCCGCGCGATCGTGGGAAAGACGATCGGAGCAAATGCGGCAGTTGTACCGCTGGTAATCGCGGCGTTCCCGTACATCAGCCGTATGGTAGAGGCGTCATTAAAGGAAATTGATGCAGGCGTGATTGAAGCAGCAAAATCAATGGGCGCTTCAACCTGGCAGATTATTTTCAAGGTGCTGCTTCCGGAGTCCAAGCCGTCCCTGTTAGTCGGCGCGGCGATTTCGATCACGACAATCCTCGGATATTCCGCGATGGCAGGCTGTGTCGGCGCCGGCGGTCTGGGCGATGTGGCGATCCGATATGGATACCACCGTTATCAGGCAGATATGATGCTGGTTACCGTTGTGATTCTGGTTATTATCGCACAGCTGATTCAGGAGATCTTTACGCGAAGTTCGAGAAGAAGTGATAAGAGAATCCGTTAATAAGATATTTACAGAAATGAAATGCAGCCTATCGTCTGTGGCAGATGCAGGACATTTCTGAAATATAAATTTAAAGGAACTGTTTAAACACACGAAGAGGAGGAAATCACTATGAAAAAATCATTCTTAGGAACCACATTCCTGGCACTGCTGGCAGCTGCATCCTTAGCAGGCTGCTCTTCCAGCTCGAATGAGACAACTGCTGAGACCGCTGCAGAGGCAGCAGAGGAGACCACCGCAGAGGCAAAAGAGGCAGACGGCGATCTGGAGAAGCTGGTAGTAGGCGCAAGCCCGGCACCGCATGCTGAGATCCTGGAAGCTGCAAGAGACCTTCTGGCAGACAAGGGCTACGATCTGGAGATCGTAGAGTATACTGATTATGTACAGCCGAACAACGCACTGGAGTCCGGCGATCTGGATGCAAACTACTTCCAGCACAAACCATATCTGGATACCTTCAATGAGGAGAATGGCACTCATCTGGTAAGTGCAGGTGCAATCCATTATGAGCCATTCGGCATCTACGCAGGCAAGAGCGATTCTTTAGATGAGCTGGCTGACGGCGCAGAGGTTCTGGTGCCAAACGATGTAACCAACGAGGCAAGAGCACTTCTGCTTCTTCAGGATCAGGGTCTTCTGACACTGAAAGAGGATGCAGGTCTGACCGCAACTATCAATGATATTACAGAGAACCCGAAGAACCTGGATATCGTAGAACTTGAGGCAGCACAGCTTCCGCGTTCCTTACAGGATGCTGATATTGCAGTTATCAACGGCAACTACGCAATCGAGGCTGGTTTAAAGGTAACCGATGCTCTGGCAGTAGAGGCTTCTGACTCTCTGGCAGCCCAGACATACGGAAATGTCGTAGCAGTCCGTGAGGGTGACGAGGAGAGCGACAAGACAAAAGCTCTGATGGAAGTCCTGACAAGCGATGATATCAAAGAATTTATCGAGGCGAAGTACGATGGAGCGGTTGTTCCGCTGTTTTAATTGACGGCAGGAACCTGATTACAGCAACGAAATTGGGAAGAGGCGGATGCTTTGCGGTGAAAACCGCAGGCGGAGGTCTCTTCTTTCAATTTATGGGAATGTGCGTCAGATGAAAAATGTTTTTCGTGAATTTTTTTGAATCATGTGATAGAATAAGAAAAAGATAAAGGTGACAGGCGGGTGATAAGAATGGAAATTCATATGCAGAACAGGAAAAAGGGCTTTACGCTGGCGGAGCTTTTGGTAGTCGTTGCGATAGTTTCCATTTTAGCTGCAATTTCTATTCCCATTTTTACCAGGCAGCTGGAGACCAGCCGGGAGGCCACGGATCTTGCCAATGTCCGTTCTGCATATGCAGAGGTTATGGCAGCGGTCATGATTGAGGATACAGAGAATGAAGTGAAGGTTGTAAAGCTGAAGCAGAAAAAAGAAAAATGGCAGTCGCATGACCCGGTGACGATAGGTGGAGTGATGCATTATAATGATCAGGGTGATACGGCCAACTGGATTGGTTATCCGGTTCCGGGTGGGGAGTGTGAAGTTTCCTATCGGCCGGATTCGGGAGTGCTTTTTAACTGGAAAAGCGGAAAGGGTACAGGCGGTTCGGAACAGAAATATGCGTTTAATATCAATTGCGATGTACATGAGCCCTTGAATAATAGTGGCATATTGGAAATGCTGGGTGATAACAACAATTTTGAAATTGATTCCAACTGTACAAAATCCAATATGCTTCCCAAGATACAGGCGAAGATTGAGGAGGACAGCCTGTTAAAAAAGGGAACCTGGGCCTATCTGGGAGATGCAAAGGATAAGTCGAAGCGATATTTATTTTGGACATCTGTAGATATATCCTCAGATTCGGTTGGTGCAGGAAAGAAGATACCGGTTATTATCAGTACAGCAGATGGAAGGTTTTATATTTCAGAAACAACTACCGCTATGCGAGTGAATAAAGCTGGTAATTATATAGCAATCGCCGGTCATCTGACTCCAACACAGTATAAGGAATATCTTTCGAAGGATAAAAAGTATGAGAATCTGCAGGAGGCATATGATGCATACGCAAAGCTGGTGACAGATGGGACGTATCCACAGTATAAGGATACGCTGCCGAAGTAGGGACTGTGCAGCTGTTACAGCGGGGCGTCTTTAAAGTGGGAGGAGCCAGGGCATATGTTACTGTTCACGCATACGTGCCCAGTAACGGGCATATATCATTTATCAACCTGTGCCGAAAACCTTGACATTTTCCCGAAAAACCTCTATGATAACAAGGAACTGAAAAATGAAAGGCAGTGAAGAAGAGGAGTACACATAGAAGCCCTGACAGAGAGAACCGCGCAGGTTGAGAGACGGTTCCGGGAAACGGATGTGGAAGGTAGCTTCGGAGCCGGATTTCTGAAAAACCGCGTTCTGCTATGACTTAGGAATGTTGTGAAAGAGAGTGGTGGATAAGAGATCCCGGGAGTTCCCGTTATAGAATCAAGAGGATTGGGGTAAAGTCTGGATGTGTGCAAAGAAAACACCGGCAGGCGGAAATCCTGATTGAATTAAGGTGGTACCGCGTATATGACGCCCTTTGCAGATGATATGTCTGCAAGGGGCTTTTTCATTTCATAGGAAATTACGTCCTATGAAACAAAAAACGCTCCGCGAGGATGCGCACTCGCGCGAAGCAGAAACATGTCGCAAGCGACCGCGCTCGGCGCGAGAATGTGCCAAGGCACATTCTTTTTCATAGGAAACGCGCTTCGGAAAGGACAAAACAGATGAAAAAACAGGGTCCGCTGACAAGCTGTGACACGTGCGGCAATTATGTCTATGACGATGATTATGGGTATTATCTGTGCGAGGCAGATCTGGATGAGGACGAGATGGCGGCATTTTTAAGCAACCAGCGTTTTGTCTGCCCGTACTACCAGACGGATGATGAGTACAAGATTGTCCGGAAACAGATGTAAGAAACTGCATCGGAAATTACACAAAATGAAGGTAAACAAGATGCGGTTCATGATAGAATGCGAGGATAAACAGCATTTGATGAGTTAAAACACAAAAGGAGAATCGATCAATGAAAGAACTGGAAAAGACATATAATCCGGCGGATATTGAAGATCGCCTGTATCAGAAATGGCTGGACAGCAAATATTTCCACGCCGATGCAGAGCGTGGACGCAGAAACGGCAAGAAGCCGTTCACGATTGTGATGCCGCCGCCAAATATTACCGGACAGCTTCATATGGGACATGCGCTGGATAACACCATGCAGGATATCCTGATCCGTTACAAGAGAATGCAGGGCTATGAGGCACTGTGGCAGCCGGGTACCGACCATGCGGCGATCGCAACGGAGGTTAAGGTTATCAATAAGCTGAAAGAGCAGGGCATTGACAAGCATGATCTGGGTCGTGAGGGCTTCCTGGAGAAAGCATGGGAGTGGAAAGAAGAGTACGGCAGCCGTATCGTAAAACAGCTTCACAAGCTGGGTTCCTCCGCTGACTGGGACCGCGAGCGTTTCACGATGGACGAGGGCTGTTCCGAGGCGGTTCTGGAAGTATTTACCAGACTGTATGAAAAAGGTTATATTTACAAGGGATCCCGTATCATCAACTGGTGCCCGGTCTGCCAGACTTCCATTTCGGATGCCGAGGTAGAGCATGAGGAGCAGGACGGCTTTTTCTGGCACATCAATTACCCGATCGTCGGCGAAGAGGGACGTTTCGTCGAGATCGCAACCACCCGTCCGGAGACGCTGTTAGGCGATACTGCGGTAGCTGTCAACCCGGAGGATGAGCGCTACAAGGATATCGTAGGCAAGATGTTAAAACTGCCGCTGACCGACCGAGAGATTCCAGTCATCGCGGATGAGTATGTAGATAAAGAGTTCGGTACCGGCTGCGTAAAGATCACACCGGCACATGACCCGAACGACTTTGAGGTAGGAAAACGCCACAACCTGGAAGAGATCTGCATCATGAATGACGATGCAACCATCAGCGTACCGGGCAAATATCAGGGCATGGACCGCTACGAGGCGAGAAAAGCCATGGTAGAGGATCTGAAGGAAATGGGACTTTTAGTCAAAGTCGTTCCGCATTCCCACAACGTAGGTACTCACGACCGCTGCGGCACAACCGTAGAGCCGATGGTAAAACCACAGTGGTTTGTCAAGATGGAAGAGATGGCGAAACCGGCGGTAGAGGCACTTAAATCCGGCAGACTTAAATTCGTTCCGGAGAGCTTCGGAAAGACCTATCTGCACTGGCTTGAGGGCATCCGTGACTGGTGTATTTCCCGTCAGCTCTGGTGGGGACACCGGATTCCGGCTTATTATTGTGATGACTGCGGCGAGATGACTGTTGCCAAGAGCGCACCGGCGGTATGCCCGAAATGCGGCGGCACCCACCTGCATCAAGATGAGGACACGCTGGATACCTGGTTCTCCTCCGCCCTGTGGCCGTTCTCTACGCTCGGCTGGCCGAAGGACACACCGGAATATGAATATTTCTATCCGACCGATGTGCTGGTAACCGGATACGATATCATTTTCTTCTGGGTTATCCGTATGGTATTCTCCGGTCTGGAGCAGACTGGCAAAGAGCCGTTCCACACCGTCCTGATCCACGGTCTGGTACGCGACTCCCAGGGACGCAAGATGAGTAAATCCCTTGGAAATGGTATCGATCCGCTTGAGGTTATCGACAAGTACGGCGCCGATGCACTTCGTATGACCCTGATGACCGGTAACGCACCGGGCAACGATATGCGCTTCTATTGGGAGCGTGTGGAAGCCAGCCGTAACTTTGCAAACAAGGTATGGAATGCATCCCGTTTCATTATGATGAACATCGAAAAAGCGCCGGTAACGGATGTGAAGCTTTCTGACCTGCAGATGGCTGACCGCTGGATCCTCTCCAAGGTCAACACGCTGGCAAAAGATGTTACCGAGAACATGGATAAGTACGAGCTGGGAATCGCTCTCCAGAAGGTTTACGATTTCATCTGGGAGGAGTTCTGCGACTGGTACATCGAGATGGTAAAACCGAGACTCTGGTCCGAGGAAGACACCACCAAGGCAGCTGCACTCTGGACCCTGAAAACGGTTCTGATTCAGTCCTTGAAACTGCTGCATCCATATATGCCGTTCATCACCGAGGAAATCTTCTGCAACCTGCAGGATGAGGAACCGTCCATCATGATTTCTTCCTGGCCGGAGTACAAGGATGAGTGGAATTTCGCAGACGAGGAGAAAGCTGTAGAGACGATCAAGGATGCAGTCCGCGCGATCCGCGGCGTCCGCACATCCATGAACGTACCGCCGAGCAAGAAGGCAAAAGTATACGTTGTATCCGAGGATCCGGAAGTTCTGGCCATCTTCGAGCACAGCCGTGTATTCTTCGCAACTCTTGGCTATGCGAGCGAGGTTGTCCTTCAGAAGGACAAGAGCGGAATCGCAGACGATGCCGTATCGGCTGTGACTGCAAAGGCAACCATCTATATGCCGTTTGCAGAGCTGGTGGATCTGGACAAGGAGATCGAGCGTCTGACCAAGGAAGAGGAGAAGTTGAAAAAAGAGCTTGCCCGTTCCGAGGGCATGTTAAGTAATGAAAAGTTCGTCAGCCGCGCACCGGAGGCAAAGATTGCCGAAGAGCGTGAGAAGCTGGAGAAATACCGCCAGATGATGGCACAGGTACAGGAGCGCCTGGCACAGCTGCGGAAATAGTTGAATATGAAGTAAAAGGCAGGATCGAGAGATCCGCCTGATGCGTGAAATAAGCCGATGTGTATGGGGAAAACTATATGCATTGGCTTATTTGCAAAGAAAGAACCGAAATTATTCTGTTTTTTATCTCAGTCGAGAAGACTCCCACCTCTTCAGGTGGTGAGTAATAGCAAATTTGTCTCAGTGGGAGTCCATTCTTCGCCTGAGTTAAACGCTCCGCGAGGATGCGCAGTGATTCTGTAAAGAATATGTCAGCTTCGCTGACCAGAATCACGCGCCAAGTCTCACGGACGTTCGACTTGAATTATATGGGCGAATGCTTTTGAAGAGAGAAAGGAGATTATTTTTTTATCCTCGAACGAGGATAATTGGATGATACGAGATATTATGGAGATAAGAACAGCGACAATAGCAGATCTGGCTCAGATTGCAGCCGTGGAAGCAGAATGCTTTCCGGCAGCGGAAGCCGCAACGAAAGAGGAGTTTGAGGAGAGAATTAAGTATTATGGAAATCATTTCTGGCTCATGTTTGAAGGCGAAAAGCTGATTGCGTTTGTGGACGGCTTCGTCACAGACAAGCCGGATCTGACGGATGAGATGTACGAACGGGCAGAAATGCACGATGAAAACGGCGCATGGCAGATGATTTTTGGTGTCAATACGATCCCGGCATACCGGAAACATGGCTATGCGGGACAGTTGCTCCAGTGCGCCATCGAGGATGCCAGAAAACAGGGGAGGAAGGGACTTGTGTTGACGTGCAAGGAAAAATTGATAGCCTATTATGCCAAGTTTGGATTTGTGAATGAGGGGATCTCGGAATCGGTGCATGGAAACGTGATCTGGTATCAGATGCGGTATAAGTTTTAAATTTAAGAAGAAATACGTGATTGCCCGCAAATACTAATAATACTTATTATAGGAATCGAAATGGCGTTTTTAATAGAAGTGTGATAAGATACAAGTATCAGAATTAAAAATGAGACGCCATTTCGATTTTTTGTAATTGTTTGCAACAAGCATTACAAATTCTTTTCCATCTTTCTGCGTGTATCTTTTGCGTGTGTTTTATATGCATAACGGGCATCGGAAGCAGGCTGCACGGGATTGGGTGAAAAAGGGTCAAAAGGGGCGTCCGCAAACAGGAGGGGTTAGAGAAAACATGAAATCATTGCAGGCGCGTTATCTGGATCGACTGGCAGAGCTTTACCCGACGATTGCAGCGGCATCGACGGAGATCATCAATCTGGAATCGATCTTAAATCTGCCGAAAGGAACGGAACATTTCCTGACCGATATCCATGGGGAATACGAGGCATTTTCTCATGTGTTGAAAAATGGTTCCGGTTCCGTCAAGCGAAAGATTGACGATGTATTTGGAAATACCCTGAGCCGTCAGGACAAGCAGTCACTGGCAACCCTTATTTACTATCCGGCGGAGAAGATGAGCCGGATTCTGCAGACGGAGAAGAACCCGGATGACTGGTATAAGATCACACTCTATCGTCTGATTGCGGTCTGCCGCCGGGCAGCGAGCAAGTACACGCGTTCGAAGATCCGCAAGGCGCTTCCGAAGGAATTTGCCTATGTGCTGGAAGAACTTCTGACTGAGCGCGGTGATCTGCAGGACAAGGAATCCTACTACGATGCCATCGTCCAGACGATTGTCCGTGTGGGACGGGCGAAAGCCTTTATTATAGCGCTAAGCGAGCTGATTCAGCGCCTGACGGTCGATCATCTTCATATCGTAGGCGATATCTATGACAGGGGTCCGGGACCGCATATCATCATGGACAAGATGATGACCTATCACTCGATTGATGTCCAGTGGGGCAATCACGATGTGCTCTGGATGGGCGCGGCAGCGGGACAGATGGGCTGTATTGCAAACGCAATCCGTATCTGTGCGAGATATGGAAACTTGGATATTTTGGAGGATGGTTACGGCATCAACCTTCTTCCATTGGCAACCTTTGCGATCAATACATATGGGGATGACCCGTGCACCTGCTTCCAGTTAAAGGGCAGTGACTCTTACAGTGCGTCTGAGCGCGAGATGAACCAGAAGATGCACAAGGCGATCTCGATCATCCAGTTCAAGGCGGAAGGGCAGATCATCAAGCGCCATCCGGAATTTGGTCTGGAGAAACGAAATCTTCTGCATCATATTGATTTTGAGCGCGGCGTTCTGGAAATGGATGGCAGAGAGTACAAGATGCTCGATATGAATTTCCCGACGGTGGATCCGAAAGATCCATATGCATTTACACCGGAAGAAGCGGATATTATGGAACGTCTGGAACGTGCATTCATGAACTGCGAGAAGCTGCAGCAGCATATGAAGTTTCTGCTGGCGAAGGGAAGTCTCTATAAAGTATACAACAATAATCTTCTTTACCATGGCTGCGTTCCGTTAAATAAGGACGGTACCTTCAAGGAGGTAGAGATCTACGGCAAGCAATATAAGGGAAAGGCGCTATACGATATTCTGGACAATTATGTCCGCAAGGGGTTTGTCGCGGTCGATAAGGCAGAGCGGGAAAAAGGCAGGGACATGATGTGGTATATCTGGCTGAATGAAAATTCCCCGCTGTTCGGCAAGGACAAGATGGCAACGTTTGAGCGCTATTTTCTGGCAGAAAAAGAGACACATAAAGAAGTAAAAAATCCGTATTACGATATGCTGGAAAATGAGGAAGTGCTTGACCGCATTCTCCGTGAGTTTGGCCTGGAGCCGGAGGGCGCGCACATCATCAACGGTCACGTCCCGGTCAAATCCAAAGACGGCGAGAGCCCGCTCAAATGCGGCGGTAAGCTTCTCGTTATCGACGGTGGTTTCTCAAGGGCATATCAGAAAGAAACCGGTATCGCGGGGTATACGCTGATTTACAACTCCTACGGTCTGATTCTGGCAGCGCACGATCCGTTTGAGTCCACCGAGGCGGCGATCGAGAAGGAGAGTGATATCCACTCCGAGAGCCGTATGGTCAAATGGGTGCCGGAGCGCAAGTGCGTCGGGGATACCGATATCGGACGGGAACTGAAAGAGAAGATCAAAGATCTGGAAAAACTGCTGAATGCGTACTATAGCGGTGCGATCGCGGAGAAATTTACGCGGTAGATCATTCGCCAGACAACGGATGCAAATGGAAATCACGTAAGTGATCCGATTGCAGTGAATGCTGTAGAGGCAAATATTCGGAAATCAGAGAGTGTAAAATGAAAAGGAATACGGCAATGACATAATATGTATCATGTCATATACAGTGTGCCGTGATATGAGGACTTTTACAGCCGATGAGAGAAAAGAAAAAAGGAAAACGTTGATTTTCTGATTATATTATTTTCAAAACAAAAAAAACGCAATATTCCAGTTTGCGTTGCGGTTGTAGTTTGTAATATTTTAAAGTACAATAGTAAAGAATTTATAAAAAAAAGGAATGCAGCAATGACATAATACATATTATGTCATATACAGGGACATATATAAAGCAGGAAAATCTGGTTGGCGGAAATATGGACATCTTTTGATTATAAGACAGAGCGAGAAGAAGACAGGAGTTCACCGATACTGGGTGTGCCAATGCGATTGCGGAAACATCTGTCTGGTTTACGGAACGCATTTAAAAAGTGGACATACAAAAAGCTGTGGCTGTTACCGCAGAAAAAAGCAGACGCATGGATGGCTGGATCTGACGGGAGAACGTTATGGACGGCTTCTGGCTCTGGGACCATGGAAAGAAGATTCTCCTTACCTGGATATGGTCAAAGACGGAAATTCTGGCATGGACGGGAGAAACAAGGGCGCGAATGCAGAAAAACAGTATTATGATACATTCCTAAAAAAATATCATGGAGAACAAAGCGGCGCTGAGAGCGAAGGGAGAGAATAGAATGTTGCAAAAATCGCAGGAAGAGCCGAAAAAAAAAGAACAAAGAATTTCGGACATACATACACACGTTCTTCCGGGACTTGATGATGGCTCGAAAAGCATAGGCGCCAGTGTTCGGATGCTTCGGAAATCATATCAGCAAGGTGTGCGCAATGTGATAGCAACCCCTCATTATACCGTTTATCACTGGCGGACAAAACCGGAACAGATACAGAGACTTATGGAGCAGATGGCAAAAGCGGTTCAGAAGGTGATGCCGGAGCTGCGACTGTATAGCGGGCAGGAAATACAATATTTTGAAGGCATGGCTGATATGCTTCAGAGGGGAGAACTGCTGACACTGGCGGGAAGTCATTATGTTCTGGTAGAATTCCTTCCCCAGTCGCAGTGGAGTCAGATACAGAATGCAGTCCGGGAGCTGCTGCTGGCGGGATATTTCCCAGTGCTGGCGCATATTGAGCGTTATCAGTGTCTAAGAAAGACAGGACGTCTGACAGAGCTTCAGAAGGAGGGAGCTTATCTTCAGATGAATTACGGAAGTCTGATAAAGCTTAGAAATGTCTGGAATTTACGTGAGAGACTGGAACGGCGCTGGTGCCGTAAAGTGCTGCTGGCGGGATATATCAGTTTTCTGGGAACCGATATGCATGGGGTTCATCACCGTGCACCGGACAGTGACAGGGCGCTTGCCTGGATCCGGAAAAAAGGCGGGGATACATTGGCCAGACAATTGTCAGTGGAGAATCCAGAAAAAATAATCCTGGATGAACGATTATAAGAGGAACTCTAAAATACATCTGAAACAGATTGGCAGAATGCCGGTCAGAAAAAAAGAAAGAAAAGGAAATTTGTAAGGTATGGAAACGAAAGAGAGTCAAAAACAGGCGTGGGATGACGAGGATGTAATTGATGTCGGAGAGATTTTGTATGCATTGCTCCGGAAACTCTGGATTATCATCGGAGCGCTTGTGATTGGAGGAGCAATTGGAGGGGCATATAGTTACTTTTTGCTCACACCGCAGTACACTTCAACCGCAAAAATCTATGTACTGACAAAAGAAACAACGCTGACATCGTTGGCCGACCTGCAGATTGGCACGCAGCTGACGCAGGATTACAAGACGATCATTACCGGCCGCTCGGTCATGGAAGAGGTAGTCGATAAACTTCATCTGGACATGGACTATAAAAACCTGGTTAAGAAGATTGAAGTGGAGAATCCGAAAGATACACGTATTCTGAGCATCTCAGCGCAGGATCCGGATGCGGAAATGGCAAAAAAGATCGTTGATACGACGGCAGAAGTGGCATCGGACTATGTAGGAGAAATCATGGAGATGACACCGCCGAAACTCATCGAGAGCGGTGAGGTGGCTGTTAAAAAGACCAGTCCGAGCAATACCAAAAATGCTGCGATTGGCGCTTTGATAGCAGCCTTTTTGGTGTGTGCATACATTAGCCTGACTGTTATTTTGAATGATACGATTCAGTCAGAGGAAGATGTGGAGAAATATCTGGAACTGCCGGTACTGGCTGTGATTCCGGAGAGCAAGATTCACGGAAGAGGCGAGAAAAAAGTAAAACGTACCTCCGGCATCTGGGATATCATCAATCCATTTACCGGAAAAGAGAAAAACGAAAGAAGGTAGGAGAGCATGGCAAACCAGAATCTATTTATCCAGGTTACACAGGATGAAAAAAAAGACTATCAATATGAGGAAGCAATGAAAACACTCCGTACCAACATTCAGTTTTCGGGCAGTGGATTGAAAGTGATCATGCTGACCAGCACGATGCCGGATGAGGGAAAAAGTGAGACATCTTCCCAGCTGGCGATTTCAATGGCACAGACAGAGGGACGAGTTTTATTTATTGATGCCGATATCCGCAAATCCGTGCTGGTATCCCGCTTCGGATTCGGGCAGCAGATTTACGGTCTGACGCAGTACCTGACAGGACAGAAACTGCTGGGGGATATTCTGTATCATACCAATCTGCCAAATCTTGACATCATTTTCTCTGGCCCGATGGCGCCGAATCCGGCGGAATTGCTGGGAGAAGACGCATTTGCGCGGCTGGTTGAATGGGCAAGAAATGAATATGACACGATCATCATTGATACGCCGCCTCTTGGAAGTGTCATTGACGCAGCTATTATTTCCCAGCGCTGTGACGGAGCTATCCTGGTAGTTGAAAGCGGGGCGCTCAGTTATCGCCTGGTGCAGAAAGCAAAAAACCAGCTTGAGCGGACGGGCTGCCGGATTTTAGGAGCCGTACTGAATCGTGTCGATATGGCAGGCAGCGGATACTATCATAGATATTATGGAAAATATTCCAAATATAGTAAATATTACGAAAACGAGTCGGATAAATGAAAAAGCAGAATATGATTCGATGGATTGCCGGAGCGGCGCTGGGAATCGCCTGCGTGGGATTCGGTATCCATGCGTATTACAGATATGAAGAGAGAGAAGCAGCCGTGCAGGAGATGGAAGCACGCGGGCAGCAGGAAAACAAGGATGCAGAAGACCAGAAAAATGGGATTTTGACCTGGAATGGAAAGAAATATCGCCGGAATACAGCGATGAGAGCCATTCTTTGTATGGGTATTGATACGAAGGGCGAGATGGCATCACAGGTAGTTTCGGGAAAAGGCGGCGATGCCGATGCCATCTTTCTGATCGCCGAGGACGCGTCCAGAGATCAGGCTCAGATTGTTCTGATTCCAAGAAATACAATGACGGAGATAGAGGTATTTGACTATTTTGGGGAACCTCTGGGGACCGAGACACAGCAGCTGACGCTGGCGTATGCGTTTGGAGACGGGCGGGAAGAAAGCTGTGAACTGACAGCAGAAGCCCTTTCTAAACTTTTATTTGGTCTTAAGATCGACGGATACTTTGCAGTCAATATGGATTCGATTCCCTATTTCAATGATGCAGTCGGTGGTGTGCCGGTTACTGTGGATGATGAGATGGTCGCAAACCAGTATCCAGAAGATTTCAAGATGGGAGAAACAGTCAACCTGACCGGAGATCTGACAGAAAAATATGTCCGCTTCCGGGATGTGGACGAAGAGGGTTCCGCAAGTATTCGTCTTCACCGGCAGAAAGGATATCTGAAAGCGTTTATTCAGAAGGCAAAGGAAAGTCAGGCGGCAGACAAAACCACCATAACTCGGCTGGTGGATGGAATACAGAAATTGGCGATCACCAACATGGCAAAGGACCAGTACATGGACATGGGACTGGCGCTTTTGAACAGTCCGGATGCCATGGAAGACGGTGATTTTATTGAACTGTCGGGAAAAATATATCAGGGAAAATTCGAAGAGTTTTACCCAGATATGGATGAGCTAAAAGAGATTGTCATCAATCTTTTTTATAAAGAAAAAGCTTAAAAAGCAAAGGCTTTGAAAGCCGGAAAGGAAGGTTCAAATGAAAAAGAAGTACGCAGCACTCATGATGGCAGTAGCAATCATGGCAGTGCCGGGCACACTGGCAATGGCAGCGAGCCCGAACACAAACGCGACAGTCAGTCACGGAGGAAGCAGTTCAGGTTCTGCCTCTTCCAAGAGCGCAGGTCTCAATGTAAATGCGGGAACCATTACCAACAAGACATCTACGGGTATCAAGAATAGTGGTCAGAATGGTTCCAACGGTATTACTGTTTCGCAGGGAAATACTGCAAATGGCAGTTCGGTTGGGTTCGCATCCGATCAGCAGATCAAAGACGGCAATAGCTGGGCTGTTGCAGAAAAAGTGTTTGAGATCAATGCAGGTGTTCCGCTGTATCGTGTAACGGGTGATCCGGCACTGGTTGGATATTCTCCGCTTATGCCGGCACAGCAGCTCATGACAACCGATGCAAATGGCGGTGTAGTGAGTGATCCGGTCACGGTAAATATTGCAGTAGCAGCTCTGGGCGATGTTCAGAATGTAGAAATCTACTACTACAGTGAAACCGATCATAAGTGGAAATTAGCTCCGGTCAACGGGATTGATCATGCAACAAACTCTGTTAATGTAACAATTCCGGGCAATGCAGTCTTTACATTGGTTCATAAGAACTAATTGATAAGGCCGCGGAAGCCGGCAGGTACCTGGTAAGAGAGGTACCTGCCGGTACCTTGAGAGGCTGATTTACAAAGTCGATTGCAATAGGCATTGACGGGGGAGCGGTAGATATGTACAGAAGAGATTCAGGCGGATGGATGAAGCATATCGATTTCATCATCCTGGATGTGATTTCTCTGCAGGCGGTATTAATACTTGCCTATGCATGCAGTGGGTATGGATGGGATATATACACACCGATTTTGTATCGGAATATGGCGATTTTCTTAGGACTGATGGATCTGATTTTGCTGGTTTGCCGGGAGACAATGCGGGGAGTCATAAGAAGAGACCATTTTGTGGAATTTATAGTAGCTGTCAAGCAGGCCGTTTTGATAGAAGGCAGTGCTCTTTTATATCTGTTCCTTCTGCAGGAAGGGCAGAGGTATTCCAGGCTGGCACTGATGCTGACGGCTGTCTTCTATATCGGAATCGCATATATTGTGCGTGAATGCTGGAAATGGCATCTGCAGCGAAAAAAAACAGTCGATGGAAACAAGCGCGTTCTGCTGATTGTGACAAATGAGGACATAGCCGGACGGACGGTCAAAACGATCAAGGAAAACAATTATGCACAATACATGATTGCGGGGGTCTGCCTGATCGGATGCCACGAATCGCATGTAGGAGAGAAAATCGAAGAAATCCCTGTGATAGTGGAGGAGGAAGAACTTCCCCATTATGTCTGCCAGGGATGGATTGATGAGGTTGTTGTTATAACCTCAGAGATGGAGCCATATCCGGATAAGCTGCTGAACCAGCTGACAGAAACCGGCGTAACGGTGCATCTGAACCTGGCAAAAGTGACAAGTGTGCCGGGAAAGAGACAGTTTGTGGAGAAAATAGGACCGTATACCGTGCTGACAACGAGCATCAATTATGCGTCGTCTTTCCAGCTTTTTCTCAAACGGATGATGGATGTCATAGGCGGACTGATCGGCTGTGCATTGACGGCGGTACTCTTTTTATTTCTTGCACCTGCGATTTATCTGTCATCACCGGGACCGATCTTTTTTACCCAGGAAAGAGTCGGAAAAAACGGAAAACGGTTCAAAATGTACAAATTCAGAAGTATGTACATGGACGCCGAAACACGCCGTGATGAGCTGATGAAAGAAAATAAGCTGGGCGATGGAAAGATGTTCAAGCTTGATTTTGACCCGCGCGTGATCGGAAATCAAATCATGCCGGATGGAAGCCATAAGACCGGAATCGGTGAATTTATCCGCCGGACAAGTCTGGATGAATTTCCTCAGTTTTTCAATGTGCTGAAAGGAGATAGCGGTATAATAGGGACAACCAAGAAAAACCTTGATTTTACAAGGGTTTCGCTGGCTTAGTCGAATTTCGTTATGATAATTTTTCTTTGTGTTGTGTCGATTGAGCGGGGGAACAAATATAAAAGAATGGTTTCTTGGATGCTTATTTTGACCCACACTATAAGCTGAAAAATTATGATAAGGAGGTTTGACCTAGCCTGCGAATGATCTTTTTAATAAGAACATTCACAGGCTAGTCGTCGTGTTATAGAACTTACCTAATAAAAACGAATAATTATGAGGAGTGTGTTGAAAATGGGAAGAAAATTATTAATTGTAGCCTCTAAAAGATATGGAGATTATGTAAAAGAGATAGCAGAGTCAATGGGTTGCTTTGAGGAAATCTCCTTTGTAGATAATGACAGAGAAGGAGCTATTGGAAAACTGGAGGACGTGGAAAGTTTTTATCCGGAATATAACTGTGCAATAGCTGCATGTGACGATGGAACAGAAAGACTTGAGTGGAATAAAAAGTTGGAGACACTTTACAATATTCCAGTTTTAGCTCATATGGATTCTACGATTTCTCCATCAGCTAATTTAATGCCTGGCTGTATTGTTGAGCCAAGGGCTGTTGTCGGCTGCGGAAGTACTATTGGGCAGGCAACGATCATTGGTGCCAATGTGGTGGTAGAACCATATTGTTTTATTGGAGATAGTTGTACATTAAAATCAGGAACAATTGTGAAATCAACAAGTATGGTTGCAATGAACACAAGCACAGAACAAGGAAGTGTTCTGTTTACATCATTAACAAAGGATTGATAAGGATCAATAATTATAGGAAGGATGAAACCGCCCTGATTTTCGTGGGGGGGGGTACACAATGAATAATACAAATGAAACAAAGATGGATATGAAACAGGCAAAACAAAATAACACGCCAAACATACGCTGGACGCTTGTCGGGTATGATTTGATTGTATATGCATTAGTAGCAGTTATACTCCTGGTGTTATATGGGGGAATGGATAAATTATCAACTGTTGGGATCTTCCAACAAGTAGGTCTTTCTGTTCTGTGTATTTTCACAGCACGTCTAATAGGTAAAATTTACGGGCAAGTATGGAGATATGGTGGGATTCAGTGTTATATCCGCTTGCTGTTTACTGATTCTATCGCTTTTGTGGCGTATCTATGTCTGGAACTCCTACTTCCAGTTCAAAAAATTACATTTGCAAGATTACTTTCATTGGTTAGCTTGAATTTATTAGGAGCATTGGCGCTTCGCATGATGTATCGCTATGCATACAAATGTGGAAACCAGGAGACAACAAGAGGAAAAATTCTTTCTATATTATTACATATATTTTCAGGTATTGAAGCTGGAAATGAAAAAGAAGTGCAGAAGATCAAAGTTGCAATTATTGGTGCTGGACGAGTTGGTGTGAGTCTGGCAGAAGAACTTTTGAATAATTCAGAAGCAGCGTATGTACCAAGATGTTTTATTGATATTAATAAGGAAAAAGTTGGACGAGATATACATGGCATTCCGGTTTGGTCTGAAACGGAAGCAACTTTTAAGAAGTTAGGCGAATTTGAAGTACAGGAAATAATTTTTGCAATTCCATCAATGGATGCAGCTAAAAAGAAAAGTCTTTATGAGTATTACAAGAATGCAGGATACAAATTAAAAGTATATGATTATCCGACTATGTATGCGGCAGGAGGAAAACGTCATCTTCGAGAATTTGATATAGAAGAACTTTTATTTAGAAAACCTCTGGTTGTTTCGGATGAACGTACCAATGCATATTACAAAGATAAAGTCGTTCTGATTACAGGTGGTGGCGGTTCTATTGGGTCAGAACTGTGCAGACAGTTGGCCAAGATGAATCCGAAGAAGATCATTATCTTAGACATTTATGAAAATGGTGCATATGATGTTCAGCAGGAATTGAAGATAGCATATGGAAATAAACTGGATTTGCAGATTGAAATCTGTTCCATCACTCATAGAAAAGCTCTTGAAAGAGTATTTGAAAAATATCATCCACAGATCATTATCAATGCAGCCGCTCACAAGCATGTCCCATTGATGGAGCATAACTGTGTAGAAGCCATTTACAACAATGTATTTGGTACACAGAATCTGGTAGAGCTTTGTGAGGAGTATGGCGCAGAACGCTTTATGATGGTATCAACGGATAAAGCAGTTAATCCTACAAATGTTATGGGTGCAACTAAGAGAATGTGCGAGATGATTGTCCAGAGTGCAAGTACACACGGAAAAGTAAAATACAGTGCAACACGTTTTGGAAATGTACTTGGCAGTGCCGGATCAGTTATTCCGTTATTCAAACGTCAGATTGTTAATGGTGGACCGGTTACAGTTACAGACAAGCGAATTATCAGATACTTTATGACAATTCCGGAAGCATCACAGCTTGTTCTTCAGAGTGGTGCGATTGCCAATAATGGAGAGCTGTTTGTTCTTGACATGGGACAGCCAGTAAAGATTATGGATCTGGCAGAGAATATGATTCGTCTGTCTGGTGTACAGGGAATTGAAATTATTGAAACGGGATTAAGACCAGGAGAGAAACTGTATGAGGAGCTGTTAGTTAAGACAGAGGAACTGGATAAAACAGACAACAGCATGATCTTCATCGAAAGAGATACTGCACTGAGCCAGAAAGAAATATACCAGAAGATTCAGGTGCTTAAAGATGCCTGCGATACAGGGGATGATCTAATTGCAAAAGAAGCACTGAGGAGTGTTGTTCCAACATTCAAAAGACCAGAAGATGTAAATAAAGAAATTGCTTAATATCAAAATGGATGAAAAGAGGTAGGAGTCATGTTTAAAGAAAGTAATAAATTTGAGAAGTTTGAGTCTAAAGTATGGTTAAGCAGCCCGACTATGCATGGTCCGGAGATTGAATATGTGAAAGAAGCATATGAAACAAACTGGATGTCAACAGTTGGGAAAAATATCAACGAAGTTGAAAGAATGGCATGTGAATATATCGGATGTAAATATGCAGTTGCATTATCTGCCGGAACAGCATCATTGCATCTTGCTATGAAATTAGCTGGTATTGAAGCATATGGTATGCCAAAAGTTGGACATGGTGCATTGGAAGGAAAGAAAGTTTTTTGTTCTGATATGACTTTTGATGCCACTGTAAATCCTGTTGTTTACGAAGGTGGTGAACCGGTATTCATTGACACGGAATATGACACATGGAATATGGACCCAGTGGCACTTGAAAAAGCATTTGAAATTTATCCGGATACGAAGGTAGTAGTTGTTGCTCACCTTTATGGAACACCAGGAAAAGTAGATGAATTAAATGCTGTTATCAAGAAACATAATGCAATTCTGGTAGAAGATGCTGCGGAATCTATGGGAGCTACATACAAGGGAGTACAGACCGGTACATTTGGAAAGTATAATACGATTTCCTTTAATGGAAACAAGATTATCACCGGAAGTGCAGGTGGATGTTTCTTGACTGATGATGAAGAAGCTGCAAACAAAGTTCGTAAATGGTCTACGCAGGCAAGAGAAAATGCAGCATGGTATCAGCATGAAGAACTGGGATACAACTACCGTATGAGCAATGTAGTAGCTGGTGTAGTTCGTGGACAGTTCCCATATCTGAATGAACATATTGCTCAGAAGAAAGCAATTTATGAAAGATATAAAGAAGGATTAAAAGGTCTTCCAGTTTCTATGAATCCAATTGACTTTGAAAATTCTGAGCCGAATTACTGGTTGTCATGTCTGATTATTGATAAAGAGGCAATGTGCAAGCAGGTTCGTGGCGAACAGGATGTTTGCTATGTAAAAGAAGCAGGAAAAACTTGTCCAACTGAAATTCTGGAGGCAATTGCATCTATTAATGCAGAGGGCAGACCGATTTGGAAACCAATGCATATGCAGCCGATTTATCGTTTAAATCCGTTTATTGTCAGAAATGGTAATGGACGTGCAAGATCAAATGCGTATATTGCAGGTGGAGTGGCAGATGTAGGAATGGACATTTTTACAAGAGGATTATGCCTGCCAAGTGATAATAAAATGACGGCAGAGCAGCAGGATAGAATTATTGAAGTGATTAGAGCTTGTTTTGAATAGAAATATATTGTGGGAGAGATTATAGTGTCAAAGAAAAAAATAGTTGGAATTATAGCATCATCTATTGTTGGTGGAACTGCGGTAGCAACTTGGATTATGAAGAAAAAAGCGAAAAAAACCATTTATAAAGCTGAAAACATAGAAGCAATTCCGACACGTAAAATGGGATTTTATGAGAAATACGTTAAAAGAGTAATAGATATTGTTTGTGCATCAGCAGCGATTATATGTTTTAGCCCATTATATATAGGTGTTGCAATTCTTGTCAGATTCAAACTTGGAAGTCCGGTATTGTTTACTCAGGATCGTCCAGGTTTGATTGGAGAAGATGGCAAAGAAACTATTTTTAAAATGTATAAATTTCGTACTATGACAGACGAAAGAGACGAAAATGGAGAGCTTTTGCCAGATGAGGTGCGGTTAACCTCATTTGGCAAGTGGCTTAGAAGTACAAGTCTTGATGAACTTCCAGAGGCTTTTAATATTTTAAATGGGACACTTTCGGTTTGTGGTCCGCGTCCACAACTGGTCAGAGATCTTACGTTTATGACAAAGGAACAACGTATGCGTCACACTGCAAAACCAGGGTTGAGTGGATTGGCGCAGGTGAATGGAAGAAATGCAATTAAGTGGGAAGATAAATTGGACTGGGATTTGAAGTACATAGAAAATGTGTCATTGTTAGAAGATTTAGGTATTATCTTAAAAACTGTAAAAACTGCTTTTATTAAGCAGGAGGGAATTACAGATGGAGATATGGCAACAGCAGAAGACTTTGGTGACTATTTATTGAATAATGGAAAGGTGAGTCAAGAAGATTACAATAATAAACAAATGAAAGCAAAGAAAATTTTAAATCAGGAAAGTGATGTTAAAGAAGATGTTAAAGTAGATAGAAATCATCATGTACCTTTTTCCGTGGCTATGTCAGTATATAAAAGTGATAATCCCGATTTTTTTGATAGAGCACTTAGTAGTATTACTGATGAGCAAACGATTAAACCAAATGAAATTGTATTAGTTGTGGATGGCCCGGTAAGTAACGAGATAAATAATGTTATTAATAAATATGAAAAAAAGTATGAAGTATTTAATGTTATACGATTAGAACAAAATGGTGGCTTGGGAAATGCGTTAAAAATCGCAGTTGAAAATGCAACTTATGAACTAATTGCTCGAATGGACAGCGATGATGTGTCTGTTTCTACACGATTTGAAGAACAATTAAAATATTTTGAAATAAATCCTGAGATAGATATTGTGGGAGGAGATATAACAGAATTTATCGGAGAAGAAAATAATATTGTTGGGAAAAGATCTGTTCCATTATCTAACGAATCTATAAGAGAATATATGAAAACACGTTGTGCTATGAATCATGTTTCAGTCATGTATAAAAAGAAAGCAGTGGAAAGTGCTGGCGGATACCAAGATTGGTTTTGGAATGAAGATTATTATCTATGGATAAGAATGTGGTTAAATGGAGCAGTATTCGCAAATACAGGAAGCGTGCTTGTGAATGTTCGGGTCGGTGAAGAAATGTATCAACGACGAGGAGGTTCAAAGTATTTTGAGAGTGAAAAAGGACTTCAGGATTATATGCTGAAGAATAAGATGATTAATCATTCGACATATATAAAAAATGTAACTAAGAGGTTGATTATTCAAAAATTGATGCCTAACAAGCTAAGAGGTTGGGTATTTAGAACATTTGCGAGGAAAAAAGTATCATGAAGTATGTAGAAGGTCTTGTCAGTGTTATTATGCCGACTTACAAGCGCTCAGAAAAATTACTCAGAGCAATAGACAGTGTATTGAATCAGACATATAAAAATTTAGAATTGTTACTAGTAAATGATAATGAGCCATTTGATGAATATACGGAATTGTTGAAAAAAAGAGTAGAGAAATATTCGAATGATGAAAGATTCCATCTGATTCTTCAGGATAAACATATTAATGGCGCAGTTGCAAGAAATGTAGGTATTCGCCAGGCAAGAGGACAGTATATTGCTTTTTTGGATGATGATGACTGGTGGGAACTGAATAAACTGGAAGAACAGGTAAAAGAACTAAAGTCTCTTGATGATAGTTGGGGGGCGGTGTCATGTAAGTTTACATTGTATGATCAGAATGGAAATGTTATAGGAAAAACAAAGAAATATAGAGACGGATATATTTATAAAGATATATTAAATCTTATGTCAGATGTTGCAACCGGCACATTGCTTATAAGACATGACTATTTTGATACAACTAGATATTTCGATGAAAACTTGTTGAGACATCAAGATTTGCAACTTTTAGTAGACTTTACATCAAAATATAAATTAAAAGAAGTAAATCAATATTTGCATTGTGTGGATGTTTCAGATACTCAGAACAGACCAGATGCTCATAAATTAGTTCAATACAAAAAAGCGTTTTTTAAATCTATAAAACCAATAATGGATTCACTTAGTGATAAAGAACGAAAATGTATTTATGCAATGCATAAATATGAATTGGGATATGTATGTTTAAAAAAAGGAGACAAGATTCAGGGGATAATGTATTGTAAAGCAATATTAAAAAGTCCAAAAGCGTGTAGATTGGCATTGAAAAAAACTATTTTGAAGATTGTCCAGATTTGTAAAAGATAAGTTTGAATAATTGAAATTATCGGGAGGTATTTATGATTCAATCAAAAGCAGATTTACGAGAATATATGGAAGCTGATCGAATTCACTTAGGATATGAATATAAAAAACCAAAAATAAGAGATATTGTATGGCGATATGAGATATATTTACGAAAAAGTGAATATTATAATAATGTATCGGGGGGGGTGCTTCATAAAATAGCAGGCATATATTGTAAATCGATATGGAATATATTGGGATTAATGTGTGGATTTTCAATTGGACTTAATTGCTTTGAGAAAGGATTAAGTATTTCACATATTGGCACTATTGTTGTTAATCATGAAGCAAAAATAGGAGAGAATTGTCGTTTGCACGTATGCGTTAATATAGGAACAGGTTCACCGCAAATAGGAAATAATGTTTATATTGGACCTGGAGCAAAAATTTTTGGAAAAATTAGAATAGCAAATGGAATAAAAATAGGAGCAAATGCGGTTGTAAATAAAGATTTTTATCAAGAAGGAAAAACAATAGTAGGAGTTCCTGCTAAATATATAGAATAAGGCGGAAAAATCATGAAAGAATTTGGATATTTACTAGCAAAAGTCAAATTTAAAATAAAGAGAAATGATAAAGAAGTAATTAATAAATATTTTAGAAAAGTAGGTATGGAGATCGGGGGGGGGGTGCAACATTTGCTGTAATATAATGACATCTGAACCATATTTAGTTAGAATAGGCGAAAATGTTACTATATCTGGAAATGTTACATTTGTAACACATGACAATAGTATATCGAAGATTTCGCCACAATATGTTAACTTGTTTGGATATATTTCAATTGGGGATAATTGTTTTTTAGGTCAAAATTCTACGATAATGTATGGCTGCACATTAGCTAATAATATTATAGTTGCTAGTGGTAGTGTAGTATGTAATAGTTTTGGTGAAGAAAATATAATTATAGGTGGAAATCCGGCAAGAAAAATTGGTACTTGGGATGAGCTTAAATGTAAGGGAAATCAATCTATGAAACGTAAAGAAGCGCTTAGTGCTGCTAAATGTAAAGAAGATTGGAAATTTATAAAAAGGAAAGAAAAGTGATGACAGAAGAATTAGTGAGCATTATTGTACCTGTATATAATATGGGAAACAGCCTAGAAGTTTGTGTTGATTCATTACTGAAGCAAAAATATTCTAATATTGAAATAGTATTAGTAGATGATGGATCAAGCGATAATAGTCTTGAAGTATGCTACAAATTACAAAAGAGAGATAGTAGAATTCAAGTATATCATACAGAGAATAGAGGGTCTGGGCCGGCACGAAATACAGGAATTGAAAAAGCAACTGGTCGATATATTTATTTTCCTGATGCTGATGACAAATTAGAAGAAGATGCGATTGGTATTTTAGTTGATGCGATGGAAAATGGGAGATATGACTTAGTTGTATTTGGCTATCAAAGTATTGATGCTAAAGGGAATGTAGTATTGAAAAAACAATATCCTGATATGAAAAGAAATGGTGACGATGTGCGCCAAGATTATTCAGATTATGTGGTTTCAACAAGAAGATATGGTATTCAAGGTGCACCGTGGAATAAATTTTTTGACTTGAATGTAATTAGAAAACATTCTATAAGATATCCCTCTTTAAGACGACACCAAGATGAAGGTTTTATAAGTCGCTATATGTGCTATGTGAAAAATATTCATTTTATTAAAGCGATTTTATACAATCATTATTTAAATGATTTGAAAAAAGAATGGGATAAGTATCCGGTTGATTATGTGGATGCGGTAATTGGGTTGTATAAAACAAGAAAAGAAACAATATTAACTTGGAATGAGAAAGATAGAAGGACTAAGGAAATTGTAGAACATGAATATATTTGCAATATGATTAAAGCTTTTGAGCTGTCTTATTCACCTAAGATGAAATTAAGTGGTAGAAATCGTCTAAAATGGATTAGAAAACAAATTGAACGATCACAAGTGTTAAAAGTTGTTATGCCTTTATCGTTAGGTCGTTATCAGAAAATTATATTTACATTACTAAAAAAGCGACATATCAATCTGGCGATATTAATTATGCATATTAAAATAATTATTGAAAAAAATGGTGGTTTAGATGCTTTTCGTAGATTGCAGTAATTATTTGATGATAGATTGTCGTATCGGTTGTATAGAATGTTCTATTAAAAACATTTTATATGTAAGTGGTATTGATTAATAGAACATTCAGGAGGAAATTGAGTGATGAAAATTGGAAGTAAACACTTTATGGATTGGTGGTCTTATATATATGTTATAATGATTCTTTTAATTTCGCTTTTTATTTCAGATTTCAACATAGTAATGTTTATACTATATTTTGTTTTGGCATTACCATTTATAAACTCAATTGAACATTTTGTTGTAATATCATTATTGTTGTCAACAATATCTTATTATTTTACTGGAGCATATGAAGAAATATTTAGTATATATACAATATTGCTGCTATTGATTATGGCAAGAGTTTTATTCTTATATAAAGGAAAGTTGGAGTTCAATGCTAATAATTTAATACTAATAATTATATTAGGTGTATTAGCTTGTTGGTCTTACATAGAATCACCATTTCATTATTTTAACGGATTATTTAGGTTATTATATTTGCTGTTATTATCAGTGGTAGTTGGGAATTTTATAAGATTGAAAATATCTGTGATTTGTGAAATATTGCCTAAAACAGCCAGTATTATGGTTGTTGGGTATCTTTTGAGCGTATTAATAAAAGGATCTTTGATTGATGGAAGATTAACAATAGCAAATAGTGTGAATACAAATACATTTGGAATGTCATGTGCACAGTTAGGGTGTATATTATTAATGACTGCTTTTCTTAATAAAGCCCAAATGAGAAAAAATTTAGTTTTGTGTGCAATAGTTGTTATGCTAGCTCTTTTAAGTGGCTCAAGAGGTGCTTTGTTGGCTTTTGCTTTGGCAAGTGCAATTGTGGTAATTATTTATGCCAAAAAAAACGGGCGATTAACAGGAACGATGTTTAAATTAGCTATTGCAGGTACTGTGGCGTTAGGAGGTATGTATCTTGTACTTATTTTGACTGGTCTTGATACAAGCAGGTTTAGTGTTGCAGAAATTATAGCATCAGGTGGTTCACGTAGAAGTTTAATTTATGAATCGCTAATTCCATATATAATAAAAAATGGATATTGGAAAATAGGATACGGACCAGGTCATGAGTGTAGTCGTCAAGTTATTATGTCATTGATTGGATGGGATTATGCACATTCTCATAATACTTTTTTGGAAGCTTTCGGTGAATTAGGAATTATGGGATTACTTATATTAATTTGGAGTATAAAAAAATCATTAAAAAATATTTACGGAGTTTGTAAAATATACAAAGAGGCATATTTGTTTGTAACTATTTTAATATGTTTGCTTATTAATGGACTTGCAGAATCCTATTTTTTCGATGCAGTTTTATGGTTATTGTTGGCGATTTGTAGAAACAATTTTATTGAAAAAACAGAAATTGTTGCAAATTAGATATAAAGATAGACGAGGAGGAAAATAATTTGTTTGATACATTAAAAAAGCGTTTTCCAGGATTATATGATTTTTATCAGCATGCTCAGCGTATGAAGATATTAAAAAAAATAAAAAAAATGGAAAATGTACCAGAAGATAAATATGCTGAATTGATAGAAAATGAATATCTAAAAGTTTTAGGTCATAGTTTAAATTGGGACAATTTACAAACTTATACAGAAAAAATGCAATGGGAAAAAATATATGATAAAAATCCAATGAAAACAGTATTGGCGGATAAATATCGTGTCAGAGAGTGGATTGAAAATAAAATTGGAAATGACTACTTGATTCCACTGATAGGAGTATGGGATTCTTTTGATGATATAGATTTTAATTCATTACCGGATCAATTTGTTTTAAAGACTAATCATGGAACTGGAACAAATTTAATTGTAAAAGATAAAGAAAAACTTAATATAAAAAGAACGAAAAGAATGTTTGATGACTGGATGAAAATTGACTATGCTTTTACGAATAGTTTACAGTTACATTATAGAAAAATCCCACGAAAGATTATTGCTGAAAAATATTTAGAGACTGATTTGGGGGAATTACAAGATTATAAATTTTTATGTTTTGATGGGAAACCATATTTTTGTTGGGTTGATTTAGGACGTTTTTCAAAACACACTAGAACGGTATTTAATATGAAATGGGAATTACAACCATGGACTCAAGCAACATATGGAATTGCAAGTCATGAGATTCCAAAACCTAAAAACTTTGACAAGATGGTTGAGATAGCGACAATTTTATCAAAAGGATTTTCACATGTTAGAGTGGATCTGTATAATGTAGATGGTAAAATATATTTTGGCGAAATGACATTTACAAATGGAAGTGGTTTAGACCCAATAGTGCCAGAAAAATATGATAAAGTTCTTGGGAATTATTGGAAACTTCCAATAGATCAAGAGAGGAAAAAATAAAATGATTCGTAAACAGAGTATTTCGCAAAATTTTTTTTTCCAATATGCGTATCAAATATTGATATTGGTAATTCCACTCGTTTTAGCACCTTATTTATCACGAGCCCTTAGAGAAACAGCACTGGGAGTTTTTTCATATGCAAATTCTATAGCGGCATATTTTGTTGCTATGTCTATGCTTGGAATAGCAAGGCATGGACAGCGCATTATTTCAGAAAATGCAAATGACGATATAAAACTAAGAAAATCATTTTGGAGTTTGTTCACAGTTCATATTATAGTATCTATAATTTCTTTATTGATATACTTGGCATTCGTAGTTTTTTTTATAAAAGATAATAAAACTATATTTACTATTGAACTGTTATATGTGGCATCGGCAATATTTGATATTACTTGGTTGTTTTATGGACTTGAGAATTTTAAAAGTGTCGTAATAAAAAATGCATTAATAAAAATATTTGAATGTATTTGTGTGTTTATATTTGTGAAACAGCCGAATGATTTGGGAATATATGCATTTATAAATGCAACTAGTATATTAATTGGTCAGGCAATTATGATTCCGCAAGCTGTGAAAGTTGTTAGACCGATTAAGTTTACAAAAGAAGATGTTAGGAAACATATAAAACCGTTACTTGTTTTCTCAATATCTGTAATCGCATCATTTATGTATACAGTGTTTGATAAAACATTATTAGGAATAATGAGCACAAAAGAGAATGTTGCTTTTTATGAATATTCAAACAAAATTGTAAATGTACCCAAAACTATAATAGGAGTAACTGGAACAGTTATGTTTCCAAGAGCATGTAGGTTGGCTGCTGAAGGTAATGTTGCTGGTCAAAAAAAATATATCAAATATTCGTATTTTATTACTTCATTTTTGGGTATGGCTTCTTTATTTGGGTTGATGGGGATTGCGGATACATTCTCTATAGTATATTATGGTGAATCGTTCAAAATATGTGGAAAAATAATGGCATATATGGCACCGCTTGTTTATATTGTAGGAGCAGGCGATATTATAAGAACACAATATATGATACCTAACCATATGGATAAGCAATTTAACATTTGCATAATATTTAATGCAGTTATTAATTTGATTTTAAGTGTACTTTTAATTCCAATTATAGGTGTTTATGGTGCAGTGGTTGGTTCTGTATCAGCAGAAATCTTTGGATTACTAGTACAAATGGTTATTTGTCGGAAATTTGTTAAGGCAACAGAAATATTAAAAGAGTTGATTCCATTTATTTTGATTGGATTTTTAATGATGCTAGGTATTAAATATGTTGATATGATGGGAAAAGCATCGTTAATTGAATTGGGATTAGAACTGATAGTGGGAGGACTCATATATTGTATATTGACAGGTTTGTATATTCTTTGCTTTAGAAAAGATATAAAAGAGTCAATTATGAACAAAATAAATTTGTAGAAAAAGGAGATTCGATATGAAAATAGCAGTAGCAGGAACAGGATATGTGGGATTATCTATTGCCACACTTTTATCTCAAAATCATGAGGTAATGGCAGTAGATATTATTCCAGAGAAAGTTGAGAAGATTAATAAAAGAATCAGTCCAATCCAGGATGAGTATATTGAGAAATACTTAAAGGAAAAAGAACTGAATCTGACAGCTACATTGGATGCAGAAGCAGCATATAAAGATGCAGATTTTGTCGTGATTGCAGCTCCAACAAATTATGATAGTAAGAAAAATTTCTTTGACACGTCAGCAGTAGAAGCCGTAATAAAGCTGGTTATTGAATATAATCCGGATGCAATTATGGTGATTAAATCAACCATTCCGGTAGGCTATACTGCAAGTATCAGAAAAAAATTCCACTGTGATAATATTATCTTTAGTCCGGAATTTTTACGTGAGTCAAAGGCACTATACGACAATCTGTATCCATCAAGAATTATTGTAGGAACAGATATTGAAAATGCTAGACTCGTAAAGGCTGCGAATACATTTGCTGGATTACTGAAGGAAGGGGCTATTAAAGAGAATATTGATACTCTGATTATGGGATTCACAGAAGCAGAGGCAGTAAAATTATTTGCGAATACATATTTGGCACTCAGAGTTTCTTATTTTAATGAACTGGATACTTATGCAGAGATGAAAGGACTTAATACACAGCAGATCATTAATGGTGTGTGCCTTGATCCTAGAATTGGTTCTCATTATAACAATCCATCGTTTGGATATGGTGGATATTGCTTACCGAAAGACACAAAACAGCTTCTGGCAAATTATGCAGATGTTCCGCAGAATATGATGTCTGCAATCGTTGAGTCTAATAGAACAAGGAAAGATTTCATAGCAGATCGTGTATTACAGAAAGCTGGATATTATGCTTATGGAGATGAAAACACATATGATGCTTCTATGGAAAAAGAGGTCGTAATTGGTGTATACCGTCTTACTATGAAATCAAATTCAGACAATTTCCGCCAGTCTTCTATACAGGGAGTTATGAAGAGAATCAAAGCTAAAGGTGCATCTGTGATTATTTATGAACCAACTTTGGAAGATGGAAGCACTTTCTTTGGAAGCAAGGTGGTGAACAATCTGGACAAATTTAAAGAACAAAGTCAGGCAATTATTGCAAACAGATACGACAGTTGTCTGGATGATGTGAAAGATAAAGTTTATACAAGAGACTTATATGGCAGAGATTAAAAGATGTTGGGAGATGTATTACAATTTATTCATGCACTAATAATACAGTTTTGCAAATCTCCGGTTTCATCACCCATTATATGGTGTTTAGGAATTATCTGGATAATAAAATCATTATATGCTTTATACAAAATGAAAGCAAAAACGGATGAACTGGCTGCAAAGAGAGAAGCAAAAGAAATTTTAGAGGCTGTTAAGAATCTGGATGTCTTAGCTGAGAAAAGTAAAGAAGAAAATCAGGATATTAGAACGCTAATGTTTGAAAATTTAAAAGAATTGAAGGAGTTCTATGTTATCTGTAAACAACAAATTAGAAAATCTTTCTCAGCAGCCATGTTCTCATGCTTTGCCGGATTTGTTCTGTTCGTTTTAGCTGTTATTATATTTTTGTTAGATGGAAATAATTCAGCATCGCTTACGGCTGGTTTATCTGGAGCAATAGTAGAAATCGTGTCGGGTCTTTACTTTTGGATGTATAGGGAAACATCTAAGCAACTTGGAAAGTACCACAAACGATTGGAAACAACTGAGAAATATTTAATTGCATTGCAGATTATCGAAATGTTACCAGAGGAAAATAGAAGCGAACAGTATGGAAAATTAATTGATTACATTTTCGAAAATGTAAATAAGTAATAATTTTTGCGGGGAGAAATAATATGTGTGGAATTGTAGGTTTTACCGGGAGACAGCAGGCAGCACCTATTTTATTAAATGGATTGTCTAAGTTAGAGTATCGAGGCTATGATTCAGCCGGAATTGCTGTGCGAGATGGGGAGCATCTGGCACAGGTGGTTAAGGCTAAGGGAAGATTAAGTAATCTTGTTGAAAAAACAGATGAAGGGAAAGCATTATTAGGAACATGTGGAATTGGACATACACGTTGGGCAACGCATGGAGAGCCGAGTCAGATCAATGCTCATCCGCATGTATCTGGAAATTGCACAAGATCAGGTTCTGGGGAAGTGGAATCAGAAGTTGTTGGAGTGCATAATGGAATCATTGAAAATTATACAGAACTGAAAGAAAAACTGTTAAAACACGGTTACACTTTTTATAGTCAGACTGATACAGAAGTGGTAATTAAACTGGTGGATTATTATTATAAAAAGTATAACCTGGGACCGATTGATGCGATTGCGAAAACGATGGTTCGTGTGCGTGGATCGTATGCACTGGAACTCATGTTCAAAGATTATCCAGGAGAAATTTGGGTAGCAAGAAAAGATAGTCCGATGATCATTGGCGTAACCGATGGAGAAACCTATGTTGCTTCTGATGTACCTGCCATTTTAAAATATACAAGAAATGTTTATTATATTGGCAATCTGGAATTTGCAAAATTAACACCGGGAGAAGCACATTTCTTTAACCTTGATGGAGACGAAATAGAAAAGCAGACGACAGAAATTAAGTGGAATGCCGAAGCTGCTGAAAAAGCGGGATTTGAACATTTTATGATGAAAGAAATCCATGAACAGCCGAAAGCAGTTAAGGACACTTTAGGATCTGTGATAAAAGATGATTGTATTGATTTATCTTCGGTTGAACTTACAGAAGATGAAATTCTGGGATTTGATCAGATTTATATTGTTGCATGTGGTTCCGCATGGCATGTTGGAATGGCTGCACAGTATGTAATAGAAGATCTGGCAAATATTCCGGTAAGAGTGGAACTTGCTTCAGAGTTTAGATATAGAAGAATGTCATTAAATAAAAACTCTTTGGTTATAGTGATCAGCCAGTCTGGAGAAACTGCAGATACATTGGCTGCCTTACGTCTGGCAAAGGAAAAAGGAATTATAACTTTGGCAGTTGTAAATGTTGTTGGTAGCAGTATTGCACGTGAAGCAGATAGAGTCTTCTATACACTTGCCGGACCGGAAATATCCGTGGCAACAACAAAGGCTTATAGTGCTCAGCTCGCAGCAATGTATTGTCTTGCTGTTCAGTTTGCAAAAGTCAGAAACGTGATTACAGAAGAACAGTATAGCAGTTACATTTCTGAGCTATTGACGATTCCGGAAAAGATTCAGAAAATATTACAGGATAAGGAAAGACTTCAATGGTTTGCTGCAAAATATGCAAATGCACATGATGTATTCTTTGTCGGTAGAGGAATTGACTATGCGATTTCTTTGGAAGGAAGTTTGAAATTAAAGGAAATTTCATATATTCATTCGGAAGCGTATGCGGCAGGAGAATTAAAACATGGTACAATCAGTCTGATAGAACCAGGAACTTTGGTAATCGGCGTATTAACGCAAAGTGATCTTTATGAGAAAACGATTAGTAACATGTTGGAATGCAAGAGTCGTGGGGCATATCTGATGGGATTGACAACATATGGCAAATATGAGATTGAAGATCAGGTAAACTTTGCAGTATATGTTCCAAAGATTGATGAGCATTTTGTAGGAAGCCTTGCAGTGATTCCATTACAGTTAATGGGATACTATGTTAGTGTAGCAAAAGGCCTGGATGTAGACAAGCCAAGAAATCTGGCAAAGAGCGTTACTGTGGAATAAAAGTATTTGAAATTAGTATTCTGGGTTGGCATAGAGATAGATATCAGCTCGGAGTATTAGTACAAAATGATTGGATTGACACGAAAATGGGAAGATCAAAAAAGAAACCAGAATATGATTCGGAAAAGATAATGGAGCAGTTTACGAACTGTATTGCTGAAGCATATATGTCTGGAGCAGGTGGTGGATCAGCAAATTCATTACGACAAATATCAGAACAGTTCAACATTACCTTAATGAAGACACGCAAAATATTAATTACGGCGGGTGTGTATCATACTGAGCTTAGTGAGCAGGTTATTTCGTTAAGGGAAAATGGAAAAAGCATTTCAGAGATTATGCAGGAGACTGGATTGAGCAGATCTTCGGTTCATTCCTATTTGCCGTATACAAAAATGATATACAATGCGGATGAATTAAGCCTGTATGCAGAGAGGTGTAGATTGTACCGGGAAAGAAAACAGGCTGTTGAAAAACTGCATTGCTGCATCGGTAAATCATATGAATTACTGGAAAATCATTTGTGGGAGACGTTAAAATTGTTTTCAGGCTATTCTTTTACGACTGTAAAGGGATTAAGATTTCATTATACGGTCAATGGAAATGAAATCTTGATTGACCGGAAAAAGAAATCAATAACCAGAAGCAGTGTAAATATTGCTCTGAAAGAAACGATGGAGATGAAGGGAAATGTAAACGGACCGAAGAAATTAAAGGTTTTTGGAGCAAGTTATCTGTACTCGATATTCTTGCGTTTTGGTCTGATTAAAATAGAAAGGGAATAGAATGGATATTTACCAGATATGGACAACATATAATAAGAAATGGTCGAAATATGAGATATTGGCATTTAGTGTATTGTTGCTCTTGACAGTCATTGTAGTAGCAGGAGGCGTATGTAGAAAAAAGATTAATCTAATTCAGGCAGTGGCTGTTGTGATGATGGTAATATTTCTTGGAATTGTATTTGGCTCTACGATATTTACCAGAACAAGTACCGTTCGTCAGTATGAATTGATACCGTTTTGGTCATGGAAGGCTATTTGGAAATATAAAGATTGGACGCTGCTAAAAGAAAATCTTTTGAATTGTATATTGCTGTTTCCGGCTGGAGCCTTATTACCGATAATTGCAAACCATAAAATGAAATGGTATCGGGCATTATTATTTGGGGTTTTGGTATCAGCAGTAATAGAAACCAGTCAGTTGGTGTTTATGCGTGGATTATTCGAATGGGATGATATGATTCATAATGGACTTGGGTGTATGATCGGAAGCATGATAATCAATTTTTTTATGAAAAATAAAATTAGGGATTGACGAACATATGTTCTGATAGTATAATCATAAATGTCAGGAGGAAACAGGAGGTCAGCACTGTTCCCTTGGATAGAATCTATATGGTAAGCAACAGTTAAGTACTGTTTCGGGATGGCTTATCAGAAACTCATCAGCGGTTTTCTTTCCCTTATCCGTTTGAGTGATATTATATTGCTTGGAGGACTGGAGATGAGATCAGATTTGAAAAAGATTGGCGAACAAAAGAGTACAGATTTAGTGGGGCAGACAGAGAGAGCATTGTACTTGATGGAGGTAATCAGTGCGATTACAGATCGGGGCAATAATGCGGAAGTGAGACGCAAGAAAGACGGAACTTTAACTGTATATGAAGTGAAAAAGAATATTGTGACCGTTTAATAAATTGGTATTGAGCGAAGGACTAATAGGAGTCAGAAACATTTACACAGAGAAGTGAATGTTTCTGGCTCCTTTTTTATAATCTAAGAATGTGGATTTTTCAGAATGCTTGATAACATTCGATCATCGTTATGACGAATGTGGTATGTCCGTTCTAATTCGGATACATTACATAATTTAGCGATGGATTCTGTATAAACAGAAAAATCTAAATCAGTAGTTAATGCTGATTTATCAATTGAGTAGTAGTCTTTTGCAATATTTAAATGATTTTGTAGATTAACTTTAAAGGCGGGATCAATATCAGTTCTGTTAAGAAACTCATCTATATGGGCTTTTTTAATAATAATTCTGTTGTTTTGCAATCTTAGAATACCCTGAATGAGTACTTGAGTAGCAGAATCTATGGTAGGATACTGTTCCACATTACATAGACAGAATCGATGAATTGCTGGATAACGGAATCGACCAGAAGATGATGTTGCTGCACAGCCAACAACACATGCCAAATCTTTATTATTCAAATCTCCATGATCAAAAACAAGGGACCACATATCTCCGCAGCGGTTACAAGCCAACTGGCAGAAGATCATTTTGGTAGATGAATAAACTAATGTTCCTTCATAATGTTTGGAAAAAGGTTCGCCTTCAGGAGTTAAATCACCGGAATCTAAGTCCAGTATAGCAGAACATTCATTAGTGCCATATATGTCTCCAAGCTGAAGAATTCCATGTGTAAGAGGTTTATCTTGGTATTCTTCAGAATTAGCCGCTGTAGACAGAAAGAACACATGGTATTTACCAGTATATCCATAGTAGGCGGGATTGCTTATATCATAAATTAGTTTTTGCAGATTTTTCTCGGAAGCAGTTTTTGCTATTTCAATAGAGTGCAAGATAGCCGTAAGGTTAAGGTTTAAACCATCGCATATTTTTAATAGTGTAGAGATTGTAGTAGAGGAAGGTGCTTTAAACATATAGTCGATGGTTCGAGGGGACATTTTTCCGGCTTTTTCAGCGCATATTTTGGCTAAATCACGAGATGACAATGCTCGTTCATCCATAACCGTTTTTATATAATCAACAATTTGTCGAAGAATCTCTTGATTATTCATAGAACAGGACTCCTTTCTGAGAGAAGGTTACTAATTAAATTCATAATAACACACACGGAAAAAGAATGAAATAATAAAATGCGCAAAATATTGCACAAAAAAACATTCAAAAGTAAAGAGACTGCAATGTTAATTCATTAACATGAAAAATAATGCAATTTGCACAAAAAAAGACACCATAACACATTGGTTATAGTGCATATTGACAATAAATGGTAGCAATGCTATAATGTAAAAGACCTACTCCCTTGGCACGAGAGTAGATCTAAAAACGCTTAGACAGACAAAATCGACATCATCCTACTGGTCTATATCCAATTGGCACTTGGAAATAATAGGATTGGTGTCGGCTTTTATCGGTACTATATCATGTTGTACATAACATTAGTTGCGGCTCAAATATGAATGCCCTTCTATTGAGTAACTTTAGATCTGAACCTTCAACCCAGATTCTCTTTTCCTCTTTTTGAGGAACATATAGAAAAAGTTGTCAAATACAACATGCATTAGTATATCATGCGGAGAAAAACCAGTCAAGGTTTTTTTGCAATAGATATATTAAATTTGTATGAAAAATATGTAAAATAAGAACAATTTCCAGCAAGTATAGTGGCTGGAGAGACGAAAAGAATGCGAGAAATTACTATGGATAAAAATGCGATAAGAGAAACGGTGCGTATGATAGCAAGTGACCAGATTGTTATCAGCGTTGTAGGAGTAACTGTTTCAAGAAAAGATACACTTGAAAATTATATAACGGTAAACAACGAAATGATAACGGTAGTTGGGGGAAAGTCTCTGCTGATAAAGTACTTGGCAGGAGGCAGCTACGTGTTGACGATAAACGCAGGAAAATTATTTTGTGAAGGTAATACAGGATAAAAGTCTGAAAACGTAAGCACTACTTTTTTCTGGAACGGATTTTATGTATGGAATAGCCGGAATAGAAATGTCAATCATTTCGTCCGGCTATAATTGTCTTTATTTATAAGGCAACAATATAGAAAATCTGTTCAAGAAGGAGGTGGTTATAATGTCATCTGGCTGTGGGAAGCGAACTCAAGAAGATGTTGGAAAGCTTGTGGAATCCTGGCGTAAAATGGCTGGTTGGACACAGGAAACACTTGCAGGTTACTTGGGAATTTCAGCTAAACAATATCGGAGAATCTGTCGTAAATATGAGTATCAGTTTACAGGTACGCAGGCAAAATTTCTTTCAGAGCTGTCAGGAATAAGCATGGAGGATTTATTTCCTGATGTTGATATATGTATTGATTCGCGATTCTTGGCTAATATTAAAAAAATGCCAAGTTCACAGCAGACAGAGAAGATAACAATGGTAGAAATGGTAAATAGCGATGATGAAAATGATAATTTAATAATTGAATATGCAGGGGAAATAATGAGAATACAGGATAAAGAATTGAAGGCAGATATGACTAATCAATTAGGAGGTCTGGTGAAATTAAGTAGACGCTTAGATCAGAAAAAAAAAAGGTTAAACGTTCGTTCACAACATGGTGAATGGGCGTTTTTTTTTGCCACAAGTATAAAAGGGACAAAAATGTCCCCTTAAAATTTGAAAAAAACGTTTATATGTCCTTTTTCTGATTTTGATAATTGTTAAGATTAGACCATCACAAGAGAGGAGGTAGAAGCAATGACCAGAGATGAATACTTAGAATTTATCAGGCATCAGCCCTACGATTCAATGGGAGATTTTAGCTTCCTTTTGGATGAAAAAGCTGATAGCTCTGAAAATACTGCGACACAAGCAGTAAGAGACAATATGAACGCTGATTAATCTGCTGACAGGTTTTGCCTGTATAGCTGATTGATACATTAAGCAGCAAGGAGAGGCTTCGCAAGCCGCTCGGTATAAAAAAAACCGGGCAGATCGGAGTCTTTTTTTGCTGCTTTTTTTGTCTGCTGACAGCCCGGTGCCGAAAGGCAGAAAGGTGGTTGTCATGCTGACACTCAGAAAATTAAAAGAAATGATAGAGTCCCCGAAGAAAGGCGCAAAGAAGCCGACTCCTAAAAGTTTACGAGAGGGTAAGGCTCCGGTTATTGCTCAGAAAGTAATAAAGAGCGATACCGATCTGGTTACGATCACGGTTTATAAGAATGGATATGTAGTTTATGAGGCAATGAGTCGGGTAACGGTATTTCCAATCGAAGATATTTCCGGCTACCGCTATTCATCCGTGGCTGGAAGTAGTTATGGATGTGACCTGGATGAATCCTATTTTGAAGAAGCGGAATGGTATCTGCGTTTCCTTCTTCATGGAGAGGATCGCCTGAGTATCAATCTGGACAGTCGCAATCAGAAACATTGTGTTTCTTTATCTTCTGCTATGGAAGAAATGCAGTTATGTGAAACGGCAGCCGAGGATATGGAAGAAATGATTATTCAGCAGATGATGACAGAAAACATGATGAATATGCTGACATCAAATCAGAGAGAACTTGTTTATGCTCTTTATTTCGAACACCAGACTTTTCAGGAATATGCAGAGATTCATGGTATCAGTTCAGCAGCAGTCAACAACAGAAGAAAGAAGGCACTTGCAAGACTTAGTGCAAGTCTGACAGCAGATTCCGAAAACGATAAGAAAAAGAATTTGAGAAAAAAATAAAAAAATTTGCGAGAGGGGGTTGGTAAAACCCCTCTGCCGGGCTTTATAGGTGAAGGGTTAATTCTTCAGAAAGAAAAACCCGGACTTGTACCTTGACAATTTCATACCAGCAGCGAGAGGATACCCGGAATTTTTCAGCTACGCATTCTTGCGGCGGAATCCGGTGAAAACGTGAGGGAATACAGATGGGAGGCACCCTTTGCAGGAAAGATTACGAATTACCTCTTGCGGCTTATAAATGCTTGATCCTTATTTAAATTGTTATTTCCATAAACGGAGATGACAGCAGATACCATGTGGCGGTGCTTCGCTTAGTGCAGGTGCCGCCATATGCATGTGCTGTTATCAATGAATTGGTATCAGTAACAGATAAAGTTGTCAGGGAGGTGGTTTCAATGATTGGATAGTGCAGGTACAGACCTGCTGAAAAGAAAAACGATGATAAGTGAAGAAAGAGAGGATTAAGTCAAAATGAAAATGAAGTTCAAAAGATTCTTATCAGGAGTCATGGCAGTTGCCACGTTAGCGTCTGTAATCGTTCAGCCAGTAGCTGTTTCTGCATCGGAATTAGAACCGGAAGAAATACCGTTTGAACAGCAGTATCCGGAATTAAAAGATGTCCAGAATTCACTTGATTCAGATGAAATTGTGGCAGCAAATGACATTGAACTTGCCTATGGACAGGAATTTGAGGTGGAAGTAGATCTGTCTGGTATCGAAGGGGTAGATGAAAACAAAATGAAAATCTTATTCCATGAGGCAAAGAATGAAGATGGTGCAGATTTTGACACTCACACACCGGATACCTATAAGGCTGTGTATGCTGTGGAGCCGGTTAGCGGACATCCAGCTTATAGAATCAGCAGAAATATCACAGTGAAAGAGCCGGAAACAGAGCAGCAGTCAGAAAGTTCTTCTGAGATTGTAGTTGATGACAATGGCGATACAGGAGATACGGAGCTGAGTGATGACGATTCAGATTCGCACCGGGAAATAGAGAACGAGATTGATTCCGAAACTGGACTGACTGTTTCAGAAGCATTAGAACAGGCAGAAAGTAATGGAATTGATCTGTATGCAATGGATGCAGGAGAAACCATAACCTTTATGGCTTCAGCAGGAAATGCAAGAAGTTCACAGCAGGTTTCTGTTACAAGGGGAACCATGTATCGTTACGCAGATTATGGATATGGTAGTTACCTTACTTATCAGTATACTGTGAAATTTGGTAATGTATCTGCCACAGCATACTGTGTACAGCCATCCAAGCCGGGACCTGGTACTGGAACGTACACGATCAATAAGGTTGGAGATGGCAAGGCACTTGCGAAAGTATGTTATTACGGTACAAAGGCATCTGGAGATGATGGATTCTTTACAGAAGAGAATGGATATGGAAATTTAAGTGCCGGAGCCAGATTTATTCTGGTACACCTCGCAGCATCTTATGCAAATGGTAGTGGGGACGCTTTTTCAGGTGCAAACAGCACTGCACAGAATCTTGCAAAGAAACTTTATAATTATTGCGTTTCTCAACCGGATATTCCATCAGTGGCAATGTCTTTTTCTGATGCAAACGTAAAAGCCTATGTAGATGGTAACAGTCAGAGAACAAAGGATATTACTTTTAATGCCGATACATTACAGACAATTACCATGAAACTTCCGGCAGGGGTACAGCTTCATAACCTGACAACAGGAAAAACAAGTAAAGCTGGAGAAAGTGTTGAAATCTGTGGTGGCACAAAGTTTTATCTGTCTGCACCACTGACACAGGTAAGTGATGTGGCAGAGAGCTGGTCATCTACCATGAAGGGAAGCATTACAAAAGATTATTCTGCTTATAAGATTACCACAGGATCTGGAACACAGGATCTGGCACTGGTATTTGGAGAAGGTGTGGATGATGAAAAGTATGTGGACTTCAAAGTATCCTGGATTGAACTGGCAACCGTTGAAGTTGTGAAAAAAGATTCCACAGCAGATGTAAACCTTGCTGGTGCTGTATTTGGTATTTACAGCGATCCGGATTGCAAAAATCTGATTACTACAATGCCAGAAACGGACAGCAATGGCAAATCTTCTGCAACGATTGTAAAAACACAGGATACCGTATATCTGAAAGAAATCACAGCACCGAAAGGCTATGTACTTAATACGACAGCTTACAATGTGAAGCTGGTAGCAAGTAAGACTACATCCACAACAGTACCGGACAAGGAACAGCTTGGAGAACTGACAGTATATAAAGAAGGTCAGGTTCTTGCTGGTGCAGATGTTAGTGACAGTGGTGTTACATTTCAGTATGAAAACAGACGTCTGAAAGGTGCAGTATATAATGTATATGCCGGAGCGGATATTATGTCTGCTTATGGTGCGAAGATTTACAGCAAGGGTGATCTGGTAAAAGAAAATCTATCCACAGATGAAAACGGAGCATATGTTCTGAAAAATCTGCATCTTGGAACTTATGTTGTAAAGGAAATGCAGGCACCGGAGAATTTCTACAATGCAGGGGAAGAAAAAGAAGTAACACTTTCCTATGCAGGGCAGAATGTGGAAGTTGTATTTTCCGATGTGACATTTACAAATGACAGACAGAAAGCAGATGTGAATGTTGTGAAAAAGGATAACGATACAGAAAATCCGTTATCTGGAGGTATCTTCGCTCTGTATGCTGGCAGTGACATTGCAAATGCAGATGGAACAGTGGTTGTGAAGAAAGGAACACTGATTGAAAAAGCGACAACTGGAGCAGATGGAAAAGCAGCATTTACCGCAGATCTGCCGATTGGATTTTCTTATGTAGTGAAAGAAGAACAGGCACCAGAGAAATATCTGAGAAATTCAAAAGATGTATATACGGTCAAATTTGCGTACACCAATGATAATGAGCCGAAAGTTTCATTTACACATACGTTTGTGAATGAGAGAGTTAAAGCTAAGATTACTCTGGAAAAGAGAGACGCTGAGACGAAACAGGCAGTTGCACAGGGAGACGCAACACTGGAAAAAGCAGTATATGGACTGTATGCCCGTAATGATATTGTTCATCCGGACGGTGCGACTGGTGTAATCTACAAAGCAGGGGAACAGGTTGCTACACTGACTACGGATAAGAATGGACAGGCTTCTGTGGATAATCTGTACCTGGGAGATTACTTTGTGAAGGAGATTAGTCCATCTGTTGGCTATCTGGCAGATGAAAATGAGTATGACCTGGTTTGCAACTATGAAGGTGATCTAGTTGCTGAGGTCAAACGTGATTGTACTTCACTGGAACAGGTAATCAAACAGCCATTCCAGATTATTAAAGCAGCCAATAATGGCAAGACAGACGCTGATCTTTTGGCAGGAGCAGGATTCAGTGCTTATCTGGAGTCTTCTCTGACAAAGAAAGCGGACGGAAGTTATGATTTTGATTCAGCTACGCCGGTTGTAATTGGAGAAAATGGTGCAACAGAAATCTTTACAGACGAAAAAGGATATGCTTGCAGTATTGCACTTCCGTATGGAACTTATATTGTACGGGAAACAACGACACCGCACAATTATACTCCGGTGGATGATTTTACAGTTCGCATTACAGAGAATCATCCAAACACACCACAGACATGGCGTGTGCTTCTGGATGATGAATTTGAAGCGAAGTTAAAAATTATCAAACAGGATGATGAGACGAAAAAGCCAGTTTTACAGAAAAATACAGAGTTCAAGATCTATGATTTGGATAATAAGAAGTATGTAGAACAGGTTACCACTTATCCGACTACGGTGAAACATAAGTCTTATTTTACAGACGAGCAGGGATATTTGATTCTTCCGCAGAATCTGAAAATTGGAAAGTACCGTATTGAGGAGGTAAAGGCACCGTTTGGCTATACGCTGAACGAAAATTACTATGAGGTAACAGTGGATTCCAACACTGCATATCAGATGGAAGGAACTTCAGGGGATGTGATCATCGAAGTGATTTATGAGAATCATCCGGTTAAGGGAGAACTGACTATCGTGAAGAAAGGCGAAGTTCTGGATGGATTTGAAGATGATTTTACATATCAGACAGAAAATCTGGAAGGAGCAGAGTTTGAAGTTTATGCAGCAGAGGACATTTATACTGCAGATTTCCAGAAAGACGATAATGGAAACCGTATTCTGGAATATGCAGCAGGTACACTGGTAAAAACGGTTACAACCGATAAAGATGGAAATGCGGTCCTGAAGAATCTTCCACTTGGAAGTTATAAGATTGTGGAAACGTCTGCACCGGAAGGTTTTGTTTTAAATAGCGAAGCACAGACAATTAAATTCTCTTACAAAGACCAGGAAACACCAGTGATCGAACAGACAGCTACATTTGACAATGAACGTCAGAAAGTGGAAATTTCAGTGGTTAAGCAGGATGCGGATAATGAAGCACCAGTTGCAGGAGCAGAATTTGGACTGTATGCAAAAGCAGATATAGAAGCTCACGGAACAGTGATCGTGGAGGCTGATACACTGATTGGAACCGCAATTTCCGATGAGAATGGAAAGGCTGTATTTACACAGGATCTGCCATTTGGAGAGTATTATATCAAAGAACTGGCAGCCCCGAATGGCTATGTATCTTCTGATGAAGTGATTGAAGTGAAAGCTGAATATCAGGGACAAGAAGTAAAAGTTGTACAGGTTGCTTGTGTATTTAAGAATCAGCCGACCAAAATTGAGGTTTCCAAGTCTGATCTTACGACAGGAGTAGAGTTATCTGGTGCGACACTTACTGTGCTGGATAAGGATGGAAATGTAGTTGACACATGGAAATCTGTGAAGGGTGAGAAACATCTGATTGAACGTCTGACCGTAGGAGAAACCTATACACTTCGGGAAGAACTGGCTCCGTATGGGTATCTGAAAGCAGAAGAAATTACTTTTACTATCGAGGATACCGGAGAAATCCAGAAGGTGGAAATGAAAGATGATGTGCCAACAGGAACAATTCTTATTAATAAAAATGGAGAGTTCCTGGATAAAGTGACCCCACTGGATTCTGTGGGTGGCTGGATCAGTCATTTATTCCAATATGTGACAGGAAATCTGAAAGACGTTACGTTTGAAGTTTATGCACTGGAAGACGTGAAAGCGGCTGATGGAGAAAGTGAGGATTACTACAAAAAAGATGAACTGGTAGCAACCATTATGACGGATGATACCGGAGTTGCCAAAGTATCAGGACTTCCGCTTGGCAAGTATTATGTAAAAGAGAAAGCTACGGTGGATGGTTTTGTCCTTGATGATAAGGCAAGAGAAATTGATCTGACATACAGAGATCAGGATACTGCAGAAGTAACTTACTCTGCTGACTGGCAGAACAACCGTCAGAAAGCGGAGGTAGAAGTTGTGAAAAAAGAGAAAGATTCTGATCGAGTGCTGGAAGGGGCTGTGTTTGCTCTTTGTGCGAAAAATGATATTACAGGTGCTGATGGAAAGGTGATTCTGAAAGCGGATTCTGTGATTGAAGAACTTGCAACTGATAAAGAGGGTAAATTGACATTTACGGCAGACCTGCCGATTGGCTTTGAGTATTATATCAAAGAAACCACTCCGGCACCTGGTTTTGCAACAACAGATGAAGTACAGGAGTTTAAGTTCGAATATGAAGGTGCAGACAAGGAAAAAGTAACATATTCCTTTACTTTTGAGGACGAGCCTACTGTAATTGAAGTTACCAAGACATCTCTGACAGATGGAAAAGAACTGGAAGGGGCAAAACTTCAGGTAACTGATGAAGATGGTAAGGTGGTAGATTCCTGGACTTCCGGCAAAGAAGCTCATATCATCAAAGAGTTGGTAGTAGGACGCAAATATACTCTGACAGAAACAAAACCGGCAGACGGTTATGTAACAGCAGAAAGCATTACCTTTACCATTGAAGATACTGCAAAACCGCAGAAAATTGAAATGAAAGATGATGTGACGAAGGTAGAAATCTCTAAGACGGATATTTCCGGTAAAGAACTGCCAGGAGCAAAACTGACAATTCTCGACAAAGACGGTAAAACGGTAGAGAGCTGGACTTCTGAGGAGAAACCGCATTACATTGAAATGCTTCCGATTGGGGAGTATACACTTCGGGAAGAATCTGCCCCGGATGGTTATCTGATAGCTGAGGACGTGAAGTTTACAGTTGAAGATACTGGGGAAATCCAGAAAGTAGTTATGAAGGATGAAACAAAACCAACAGAAACACCAGTGCCGGAAAACCCAACCACACAGGTAACAGATACACCGAAAACAGGTGATGATACACACATGCTTCTTTGGATTCTGCTTGCAGTAGCAGGTATGGCAGGTGCAGTATCAGCAGTGTGGGTAGTGAGAAAAAAGAAATAAGAAACCTTTGACCAGGAGGGCATTTATGGACAGAATTGATTCATAAATGCCCTCTTTTTGCTAATACTAAGAAAAAATGAAAGGGGAATGTATTTTGAAACAGATATTGATTATTGCAGGAGTAGCGGTTATTGCAGCGGTTAATTTTGTAATGTACTGCTGTCTGAGAGTGGCATCACAGGAGGATCAGATGTTGGAACGAATGAGTAAAAGAAGGGAGCAGGAAGGAGACGATGATTAGATATGCAGAAGACAAGCCGAAGTCCTGTGAATACTGTTACTTTTGGAATGAGAAGAAGAAAGAATGCAGGCAGATGAGATGTTTTTATCAGCTTCCGGAGAAGCCGCCTGACCCAGATCCGCTTCATCGCTACTGGGTTCCATGTAAAGGCTGCCCATATGGGAAAAGTCCCTGCATTGGCTATTGCATGGCGAAAATATTAAAAGAACAGAGAGAGAAGAAGTCTGGATAATCGTACATATGCCTTTCCATATCATTATGGGGAGGAAGCTGAGCAGTACACGTTCTACCGGATTCCTAAGATTCTTTTTGTAAGCCCAGTATTTGGAAACTTATCCTGTGAGGCAAAATTGCTGTATGGATTATTGCTTGACCGTATGCAGTTATCTATGAAGAACCGATGGCTGGATGCAGAGGGCAAAGTATATATCTATTTTTCACAGGAACAGATTTCAGGACTTATGGGATGTGGAGTGAAAAAAGTCCGGTGCCTGTTAAAAGAACTGGATGACAGAAAAGGAATCGGGTTGATTACAAGAGTCAGGCAGGGATTAGGAAATCCCGATAGAATTTATGTAAAAAAATGTGTATCACCAGACAGGTTAAAGGGAAACTTGCAGTACGGTCAAAATGACCTGTCAGGAAAGGCAGAAATGACCGATACAGACAGGTGCAAATTGCCAGGTAATGATATAGAGGATAGTAATACTGAGAATAACGATACAGAGTATCATTCATTCTATTCGGATAGCAGTGAAATGAAAAGAAAAGAGGCAGAGCGTAGTGCCTATCAGCAGATTATTAAAGAGAATATTGGCTATGCCTATATTGTAGATGAGTTTAACCAGCAGATGTTGGATGAAATTGTCGGTCTGATGGTAGATGTGGTGTGCTCGGAACAGGAATTTATACGGATTGGAGGAGACAGAAAACCGCTTTCCGTTGTAAAAAGTCAGTTTCTGAAATTGGATTCAGAACATATGCGATTTGTTCTTCACTGTATGAAAGAAAATACCAGTAAGGTATTGAACATGAGGCAATATTTACTGGCAGTATTGTATAATGCACCATTAACGATCAGCAATTATTATTCATCTCTGGTACAACACGATATGTATGAAGGAAATATATGATTTTACGGAAAGGAAGTGATTCAGGTGCAGGAGGAGGTAAATGAGAAAACGGTATCATTGTGTATTACCGGTGGCAAAGTAACAGTTCGCTTATTAAAACAGGCAATGATGAGATTCCTGGCTGCAATGGAAAAAGAAAAGGTGGAAAGATCAAGAAAACAGCAGCAGACAAAAGGACCGCCGGATAAAGAATACCATGGAAAGCAGAGCATGAAGAAGCTGGCACAGCAGAACGTACAGCTTTCCAATATTGAGATTACGGATAATAATATCAAGGCTTTTGAGAAAGTGGCGAAGAAATATGGCATTGATTTTAGCCTGAAGCGTGATAAGTCCGTAGATCCACCCAGATACTTTGTCTTTTTTAAAGCAAGGGACGTGGATGTAATGACAGCAGCATTTCGGGAGTTTACTGGAAAGACACTGAATAAAGCGAAAAAGCCGTCTGTCAGAAAGAAATTACAGGAAGCGATTACTGCCAGAAGCCAGGACAAGCAGCGAGAGCGGGAAAAAACAAAAGAGAAACAGAAGGAGCCGACGTTATGATTGGAATAAAGAATTTAAAGAAGAAACTCAAAGGATTCCAGGTACGTCCGCCCAATATGGAGAAAGCGAAGAAGGTTTTGTTGTATCTGCCATATGTGATTGTGTTCTATGTGGCAGGTAAATTTACCTGGCTGTATCAGTATTGCCGGGGCAGCACCGTGATAGACAGACTTGTTGTTCTGCTTACGAATTATCCTCTGGCTTTTAAGGACTGGCGTCCATGCTTTCAACTGAAAAGTCTGGTGGCAGGTACAGTTGCAGCAGTCAGCATATGGGGAGTCGTATATTTTAAGGGCAAAAATGGAAAAAAGTTCCGACAGGGTGAAGAATATGGTTCTGCACGTTGGGGAAATGAAAAAGACATAGCACCCTTTATTGATCCGGTCTTCGAGAATAATATCTTACTGACACAGACAGAGCGGTTGACGATGAACAGCCGACCAAAGAAACCCAAGTATGCCAGAAATAAGAACGTAATCGTGATCGGAGGCTCAGGTAGCGGTAAGACCAGATTCTATGTAAAACCACAGCTTATGCAAATGCCGGATAATGTGAGTTTCGTGGTCACCGACCCCAAGGGAACCATCATTGTAGAATGCGGTAAAATGCTGGCAAGGGGAACACCGAAGAAGGATAAAAACGGAAAAATTATGCGTGATAAACATGGCAGAGTAATCATGTCACCGTATAAAATTAAAGTGCTGAATACGATTAACTTTGCAAAAAGTATGCACTACAATCCATTCCATTATATTCGTTCGGAAAAAGATATTCTGAAACTGGTAAATACCATCATGGTGAATACGAAGGGCGAGGGCGAAAAGTCCAATGAAGATTTCTGGACGAAAGCGGAACGTCTGCTGTATTGTGCTTTGATTGGGTATATCTGGTATGAAGCACCAGAGGAAGAACAGAATTTTTCAACTCTGCTGGAGTTTATCAATGCTTCTGAGACAAGAGAGGAAGATGAAGAATTTAAAAATGCAGTCGATGAACTGTTTGAGGAATTGGAAAGAGACAATCCGAACCATTTTGCAGTAAGGCAGTATAAAAAATACAAACTGGCGGCAGGAAAGACAGCAAAGAGTATTTTAATCAGTTGTGGTGCCAGACTTGCTCCATTTGATATTGCTGAACTTCGGGAGCTGATGTCTTATGATGAAATGGAACTGGATATGATTGGAGATCAGAGGACTGCACTGTTCATCATTATCTCTGATACCGATGATACATTTAACTTTGTAGTGGCGATGATGTACAGTCAGCTTTTTAATCTGTTATGTGACAGGGCAGACGATGTTCATCATGGAAGACTGCCTTATCATGTGCGAATCCTCTGTGACGAGTTCGCAAATATCGGCCAGATTCCGAAGTTTGATAAGCTCATTGCAACCATCCGAAGCAGAGAAATCTCAGCGTCCATTATCCTGCAATCACAGTCTCAGCTTAAAACAATTTACAGGGATGCAGCCGAAACCATTACAGGCAACTGTGACACAATGTTGTTCCTTGGTGGTAAGGAAAGTACCACATTGAAGGAAATTTCAGAGACACTGGGAAAGGAGACAATTGATTTATATAATACCTCAGATACAAGAGGTCAGAGCCGGTCTTATGGATTGAATTATCAGAAGACAGGCAAAGAACTGATGAGCCGGGATGAACTGGCAGTCATGGATGGTAATAAATGTATTTTACAGTTACGTGGTGTCCGTCCATTTTACAGTGACAAGTTTGACATCACAAAACATAAGCGGTATAAGCAGTTATCCGATTATGACAAAAAAAATGAGTTTCATGTGGAAGAATACATGAAACACCAGATGGAAGTACGGCTGAAGCCGGAAGAACAGTTTGACCTTTATGTGTATGAAGGAAGCGAACTGGAAAAGCAAATAAATATTGAAAAAGAAGGCACAGGGCATGTAGAGGAAAACAATACATAGCTCTTTTTTGATGCCCTTTTGGGAGGTAATACTATGCACAAGCATGAAAGACCGCCCATTAGGGCGGAACCTCTGAGTAGAAATTACCGGAACAATACAACAAAGCAGGAATTTCGAAAGGAGAACATAGATTATGGCGTTTTTTACATCAGCAATTAATATTTTACAGACTCTCGTAGTCGCTATTGGAGCCGGATTAGCAGTTTGGGGAGTAATCAATCTGCTGGAAGGTTATGGAAACGATAACCCTGGAGCAAAATCACAGGGAATTAAGCAGCTTATGGCAGGTGGCGGTGTCGTTCTGATCGGTACACAGCTTGTACCATTACTGGCGAACCTTTTTTAGCCGGGAAGGTAAGAAGGGAGAACACGCATGGATAAGATTTTTGAAGCAATAGAAGAATGGATGCGGAACCTTCTTACAGGCATGGTTAGCTCAAACCTGACAAACATGTTTACTGACGTAAATGAAAAAACAGGAGACATTGCAAGTCAGGTTGGGCAAACGCCTCAGGGATGGAGCGGCAGTATCTTCAGTCTGATTCAGAATCTGTCAGACTCCGTGATTGTGCCGATTGCCGGAATGATTATAACCTTTGTGCTGTGCTATGAGTTGATTTCTATGCTCACAGAAAAGAACAACATGCATGACATTGATACATGGATGTTCTTTAAATATTTTTTCAAAATGTGGGTGGCGGTCTGGTTTGTAAGCAATGCGTTTACGATTACCATGGCGATTTTTGATGTGGGTCAGAATGTGGTAAACCGGGCAGCAGGAGTGATCAATCAGCAGACAGCAATCAACATTGATTCGGTAGTTACGTCAATGGAAACTGCGATGGAGTCAATGGAGGTAGGAGAGCTGATCATATTGGCATTAGAAACTCTTTTGGCGAGTCTGTGCCTGAAGGTTATATCCATATTTATAACGGTTATTTTATATGGTCGTATGATAGAAATTTATCTGTATTCGTCAATCGGAGCAATTCCATTTGCAACCATGAGCAATCGGGAATGGGGACAGATTGGCAGCAACTATTTAAGAGGACTCTTTGCACTGGCATTCCAGGGATTTTTCATTATGGTATGCGTGGGTATTTATTCGGTTCTGGTTGCAAATATACAGGTGTCAGATAACGTGCATACAGCACTGCTCAGTGTAATGGCTTATACAGTGATACTGTGTTTCAGTCTTATGAAGACAGCTAATTTCTCAAAGAGCATATTTAATGCACACTAAACGAAGGAGGAGAAGGTATTGGAAAAATATCAGATTATTTATGCAGATCCGCCATGGCAATATCGAAATGCTAAAGGAACGGGCGTTGCCGAAAATCATTATAAGACAATGTCAGTGGAGGAGATTTGCAGCCTGCCGGTTAAGAAATGGACTGACAAAAATGCTGTGTTGTTTTTATGGGTCACATGCCCGCAGTTACCTGAAGCATTTAAGGTAATGAAAGCATGGGGATTTGAATATAAAACAGTTGGATTTGTCTGGTTAAAACCAAAACGAGCCGGAGACGGATATGTATTGGGAATGGGATATTGGACACGTTCCAATGTAGAAATATGTTTGATGGCTACAAAAGGGAAACCCAGGCGAAAGTCAAAAACAGTTTCACAGCTTATTTTTTCTCCACGGGAAAAACACAGCAAGAAACCAGATATAACAAGAGATTTGATTGTGGAACTTATGGGAGATTTACCAAGGCTGGAAATGTTTGCGAGGGAGAGTACACCTGGATGGGATGTCTGGGGGAATGAAGTGAACAGTACAGTAGATATTTTAAATCGTGAAGATGGGAGATGATGGAGGATGGCTTTTGTATCTGTACCCAAAGATCTGACAAAGGTAAAAAATAAGATTATTTTGAACCTTACGAAACGTCAGCTTATCTGCCTAGGCATTGCAGGAGCAGTTGGGCTTCCGTTTTATTTCCTTACAAGAGGACTGATTGGTTCAAGTAATGCGGCAACCGGAATGTGTCTGTTGATGCTTCCGGCTTTTTTATTTGCCATGTATGAAAAGGACGGACTTCCACTGGAAATAGTCCTGAAAAATATGATTACAGTAAAATTCATCCGTCCGCCAGTACGGAAGTATGAGGTTGAAAATTTGTATGAGAAAAAGAAAATTGTGACAAAAGCGAAAGGAGGTACTGCTCATGGAAAAAAGAAAAGACGATAAAGGGCAGTCTCAGCATACTGAGGGTTCCGTTTATCAGGAGAACTGGTGGCTGGATGAAGAAGATTCAGAAGAACTGCCAGTGTTTGATCCGGATGAAGCAGAAGATTATGCCAAGCACAGACAGCGTTTAACTGGAGAACCTGTGGTTACGGGGTATGAGGCTCTGGAAAGACGCAGAGGTGTTCGCAGACCAAGGCGTAAACTTACCAGACGTGAGAAACGTGCGTTGAAAAAAGCACAAAAATATGAGGAGAAACTGCATAAGACACAGGAAAAGGAAGATAAAAAGAGGGCAAAACAGGAGGAAAAACAAAAAGCCCGTGAAGAAAAAGCAGAAGAAAAACGTGCGAAAAAGGAGAAAAATAGAAAACAGAAACCTCAATCATCAGCTTCTGCAAAGGGAAAATCAAAAGTAAAAAGCAGTTCCGTAAAAAAAGCAGGCAGCAAGGGTAACACGGCATCGAAAAAAGAGAAGAAGATTACTGCACAGCAGTCTATTCCATACAGGGAAATGGGAAAGGATGGAATCTGCCGTGTTGAGGATGGATATTATTCCAAGACAATCCGTTTTTACGACATCAACTATCAGTTGGCTCAGAACGAAGATAAAAATACAATCTTTGAAAACTGGTGTGACTTTTTGAATTATTTTGACAGCACAATTCATTTCCAGTTGTCCTTTATCAATCATCACAGCAATATGACAGAGTATGAGGACGTGATTCGGATTAAGAAACAGAATGACAGTTTTGACGATCTGCGTACAGAATTTGCACAGATGCTCAGAAACCAGCTTGCAAAGGGAAATAACGGACTTGTCAGAACAAAGTACCTTACATTTGGAATTGAAGCAGATAATATTCGGGAAGCAAAACCAAAGCTGGAACGTATTGAAACGGATATTCTGAATAATTTCAAAATACTGGGTGTATCGGCATATCCGTTGAATGGTGTGGAGCGTTTACAGATTATGTATGAAACATTTAACCAGGACAGTAAAGTACCGTTTCAGTTCAGTTACGATGATGTATTGCGTACTGGATTGAATACGAAGGACTATATTGCTCCATCCAGTTTCCTGTTTAAGAACGGAAAAGATTTTCGGATGGGAGATACGATGGGTGCAGTTTCCTACTTGCAGATTCTGGCACCGGAGCTGACGGACAAAATGCTTGCAGAGTTTCTGGAAATGGACTGTAATCTGCTTGTCAATCTGCATATCCAGTCCATTGACCAGATGAAAGCAATCAAACTGGTAAAGGCAAAGGTTACAGACATTAACCGTATGAAAATTGAGGAACAGAAGAAGGCAGTTCGTTCCGGATATGATATGGACATCATTCCTTCCGACTTGAATACATACGGAGGGGAAGCGAAACGTCTTCTGGAAGATTTGCAGTCCAGAAATGAGCGAATGTTTCTTGTAACGGTGGTGTTTTTAAATACTGCGAAAGATAAACAGGAACTTGAAAATGTTGTGTTTCAGACAGCAGGCATTGCACAGAAATATAACTGTGCATTGAAAAGACTGGATTATCAGCAGGAACCGGGACTTATGAGCTGCCTTCCATTGGGGAAAAACTGGATTCCAATCAAGCGTGCATTGACAACGACTTCAACTGCTATTTTTGTTCCATTTACGACACAGGAATTATTTATGGCAGGGGAATCTATCTATTACGGCTTAAATGCTTTATCCAACAATTTGATTATGGCTGACCGTAAAAAACTGAAGAATCCGAATGGACTGATTGTTGGTACACCGGGTGCTGGTAAATCATTTGCGGCAAAGCGTGAGATTACGAATGTTTTTATCGTTACGAAAGATGACATTATTATCTGTGATCCGGAGGGCGAGTATTTTCCATTAGTCCGGGCATTTAAGGGGCAGGTCATCCGTATCTCCCCAAACAGTCATGATTATATTAATCCGATGGATATTAACCTAAACTATGCTGATGACGATGATCCGCTTTCGCTGAAATCAGATTTTATCCTTTCCCTTTGCGAGCTTATTGTAGGTGGAAAGAATGGACTGGAACCAGTAGAAAAGACAATTATTGACCGTTGTGTACGATTGGTGTATCAGGATTATCTTGAAGACCCAGTACCAGAGAAAATGCCAATTCTGGAAGATTTATACAATCTGCTTCGGAAACAGGAAGAAGCAGAAGCACAGAGACTGGCAACTGCATTGGAGATTTACGTTAATGGTTCTTTAAAAGTGTTCAATCACCGTACTAATGTAGAACTGAATAACCGTCTGGTATGTTTCGATATTAAAGATTTAGGAAAACAGCTTAAAAAGCTGGGAATGCTGATTGTTCAGGATCAGGTGTGGAACAGGGTTACGATTAACCGTTCCGTCCATAAATCAACCAGGTACTATATTGATGAGTTCCATTTGCTTTTGAAGGAGGAACAGACAGCAGCATACAGTGTAGAAATTTGGAAGCGATTCCGTAAATGGGGCGGTATTCCGACTGGTATCACACAGAACGTAAAGGATCTGCTTGCTTCAAGAGAAATCGAGAACATTTTTGAAAATTCGGATTTTATTCTGATGTTGAATCAGGCTTCTGGAGACAGGCAGATCTTGGCAAAACAGCTTAATATTTCGCCACATCAGTTGTCTTATGTGACCAATAGCGGGGCAGGAGAAGGTCTTATTTTTTACGGAAATACGATTATTCCGTTTAAAGACAGATTTGATAATTCTCTTATGCTTTATGCATTAATGTCATCGAAACCGGAAGATGTGGAGAAACGTGAAAAACTTGGTATTAAGGGCAGAGATGACGTTTAAAGAGGAGGCAGGACAAAATGAGAAAATGGCTTGCGGGACTGCTTTTTATCGTATCAGTGGTACTGCTCACTATCAGCATTTATTTCCTGATGGGTATGTTTTTGCAGGAGAGACAGGATAATCAGTTACAGCATCAATTGCAGGAAGTGTTGCAGGAAAAATCAGATGAGACAGGAGAAGATTCTTCTGGTGATTCACTGACACAAATAGATGCCGGAATCCTGGCTTTACATGAAGAAAATCCAGACTGTATCGGCTGGATTACAATTGAAGGAACCAGAATAGATTATCCGGTTATGTATCGTCCGGGAGATAAAAATTATTATCTGCACCGGGATTTTAACGGAGAATATTCTGCCAATGGTTGTCTGTATCTTGTGGAAGAATGTGTGCCGGGAGATTCAGACAATCTGATTATCTATGGTCATCATATGAACAGTGGAAAGATGTTTGCTGATCTTGAAAAATATAAAGATGAGGATTTTTATAAGGAACATCCGATGATTCAGTTCCGTACCATCTGGGGAAATGAAGAATATGAGATACTGGCAGCATTTACCACACCTGTTTATACAGGAAATGATTTCAATTATTACAGTTTTATAAAGGCACAGAAAGGGGAAGATTATGAGTATTTTATTAGAGAAATTAAGCGAAAAGGAATCTATGAAACCAAAGTTACAGCCTTCTATGGAGAAAAACTGCTCACATTGTCCACATGTGAGTACTCACAGAAAAATGGGCGTATGGTCGTGGTTGCAAAAAAAGTGGAAAGAACTGGGGGATAATGACATGACGGACAAAGAAATTGAGAAGGAATTTGGCTATGAAGATATGGAAGAAGACTGGGAAGACGATTTAAGTGAAGTAATCGACATCGAGGAAGAAAATGACTACTATGAGGACGATGACCTTGACTATGGCGAATGTGACTATGAAGATGAGCTGAATGTTCAGGAGACAGAGCTTCCAAAGGGAAAAAAGAAATATGACAGCATCCTGGACTGGGACAGAGAAGATTATTGGGCATATGGCTGTTCGACTAAAAAATTACTGGAAATGCAGTTTGCTGATATGATGAGCATTGCCGGATTACTGGAAGTCGTCGATTCACTGATTCTGATCGGAGAGACACAGCAGCACGAATTACAGGGCAATGTTTCAGACATCTCTACGAAACTGAAAAACAGAGCAATTTCCATTGTAGACAGATGGGAGAATTTCTTAGACAAAGACTATGAGATCAGGAGATGAGAACCATGCAGGAGCATGAATACAAAGCAAGGGATAAAACCGTTCAGAAGATGAGCCGTGATGGACTGCGGGAAGAAAACCTTCGGAGTAAGACGGAAAAAAGAATCACCGGACGTGAGGCAGATGAAAGAAAGGTAGCTGGTCACAGAGAGCAGGAACTTGATTTTGGAAAGGCAAGAAAAGCTCACATTTCCGATGATAGAATTGAGGAAATCACGGAAGGAAAACAACGATTGCGATCCAGACGTGATTTTCTGGAACAGGAAGACATTTCTGAATCTGAAGAAATGGAAACATCAGAAATAAGTGATTTAAGAGCAGGCGAGGAGAAATCTTCGCCTGTTTCACGTTCCAGACTTCGTAAGGACAGTATTCGTGGGCATCCAGGACGTGAAGCAGAGCCTGAGTCTGAGATACCAGAACTGGACAGGCAAAGCCGGAAGAAAAAAATGGTTACAGCGTATGCGTCAAAAGAGCAGAAACGCTACCATGAAAAATCAGAAATTGATGAAAAATCAATGGAAGACTTTCGGGAGGAAATTAAGAATAAGACCAAGAGAGAGCAGATTTTAAAAGAGCAGAAGCAGTCAAAATCCCGTCTTATTTTTGAGGATGAAGGAAAAGGCAGGATTCCCGGAAGTGGTATGGCGAAACGAAGCGTTGTAGCTGTTGAAAATGTGGTATCCGCTTATGGGCAGAAAAAATTCAGAGAGGATACGGATGATAATGCTGCTCTGGATGCGGCTGACCAGGCTGAGCTTATGGGGGAATCACTTGCGAGAAAATCCATCTATGTCCGACAGCGTTTGAAGGAAAGCCGACAGAGAAATAATCGATTAAGGGAAAGTGTTCTGGAGGAAACAGAAAAATCCCGTCTGCAATTTGGCAGTGATTCGTCCAATGAAGCGAAAAAGGCAATCCAAAAAGAAGCAGAACAGAAAAACCAGTCTGCATTAAAGAAACTTTTACAGAAAAAACGTTATCAGAAGCAGTATCAGGCAGCAAAACAGGGAAAAGCAGTGAAAGATGCGGCAGTTATAAATGCACAGAGATTTACAGAAAAAGCGAAGGCGGCAGTCAAAGAACTGCTTGCACAGAATCGAAATATTCTGTTATCTATTGGCATTATGGTTTTGCTGTTCGCATTAATGGCAACGAGTCTGTCAAGTTGTGCGGCGTTATTTCAGGGAAGCACAAATGCCATAGTTTCCACCAGTTACTCCAGTGAAGATGAGGATATTTATGCGGCTGAAAATGCGTATGTAGCATTGGAAAATGCACTGAATGAGCAGATTAATCAGATGAAGGAAACACATTCTGATTATGATGAATTTCAGTTCCAGATTGATGAAATCGGACACAATCCATATCAGCTTATTTCTTATCTGACTGTTAAATATGGTGGTTTTACATATGCAGAGGTGGCAGATGAAATCAAAGAGATTTTTAAAGAACAGTATGGCTTATATACAGATTCAACAAGAGAGACTGTGACAGAAAAGAAGAAGGTAAAGGTTGGAGAATCACTGGGACAGGTTGTGACCAGTGGGTATTGCAACTGCCCGATCTGTTGTGGTCAGTGGAGTGGCGGACCTACTGCCAGTGGAGCGTATCCACAGGCAAATCATACGATTGCGGTAGACGCATCGAATCCTTTTGTACCGATGGGAACGCATGTCATTATGAATGGGGTGGAATATGTAGTAGAAGATACAGGAGCATTTGCAAGATATGGTGTACAGTTTGATGTTTACTATGGCGATCACGCTTCTGCATCTGCACATGGACACCAGACCTGGGAAGCCTACATAGCGGATAGTAATGGAAGTCAGGAAGTAGAAGTGACTACGACGAGGGAAGTCAACCGACTGGATGTGACACTTACCAATCATAATCTGGATACAGTCCTGAGAAATCGTATGACGGATAAGGAGCAGGAAAGGTATGACGCTTATAACAAGTATTATGGAAATCGTGATTACTTATTTGACTTGAACAGTATTCCGACAGGTGGTGCAGGATTCGGTTATGATATTCCGGCAGAAGCTCTTTCTGATCCACAGTTTGCAAAAATGATCAGAGAGGCAGAAAAATACCTGGGCTATCCTTATGTATGGGGTGGTGCATCTCCATCTACCAGTTTTGACTGCTCAGGTTTTGTGTGCTGGGTAATCAATAACTGTGGTAATGGCTGGAATGTAGGAAGAACTACCGCAGACGGATTACGCTCTTATTGTTCCTATGTATCTCCATCAGATGCGAAACCGGGAGATCTGATCTTTTTCCAGGGAACGTATGACACGCCTGGGGCAAGCCATGTAGGAATTTATGTGGGTAATAACATGATGATTCATTGTGGTAATCCGATTCAGTATACAAGTATTGCAAGCTCTTATTGGCAGCAACATTTTATGGCATTTGGCAGGATTTACTAGAAGGGAGTGATCGAATGTGAATATGCGATTGAAAAAAGTTCTGGATGATATTCAGAAAACGGAAGATAAGATTTTGGAATTACAGGAATATGTAAAAAAATTAAAGATTCAAAAAAAGCAAATGGAAGATGCAGAAATTATTAAAGCAATCCGTTCTATGAAAATGGGCAGCCGGGAAATGTTGACGTTTCTGGATGGGATTCAGAAAGGAACGGTTACGATGCAGTTTGATGAGGAGGGCAATCTTTCCATGGATAATCAGGAAACAGGAACAGTAAAAGAAAAAAGTTCAGAGGACGAAAAGATGTTCTCCGAATCGGAAGCAGAAAGAGAGGTTTTAGAAGATGAAGAATAAAGCATTGAAGAAAATTTTAATGGCGATGTTGACGGCAACTATGCTGATTGGTTCGGTAAGTGCAACAGCTTTTGCACAGGCAAATGAAAATGCAGAACAGCCGGAAACAACTCAGGTGGTGGAAGAACAGCCGGCAGAACAGCCTGCCACAGAAGAAACCCCATTTTCGACACCTGGAAATGGGCAGCTTGTAGATGATAAGGGAAATGACAGCTCAAAGCAGTTCCTGACGGTACAGACGAAAAACGGGAATACCTTTTACATGGTCATTGATCGTGCAGGCAGCTCAGAAAATGTATACATGATGTCACTGGTGGATGAAAATGATCTTGCAGAATTTTTGGATGAAACGAAAGAAACAGAAAAGAAAGAAGAACCTGCGGTTGTGCTTCCAGAGACGACTACTACACCGGAGCCAGAAACAACAACTCAGCCGGAGACTGAAAAAAAGCAGGAATCTATTGGTAATAAAGGATGGCTGTGTGCAGCACTTGGCGGCGGAGCAGTACTGGTTTTGGGTGGTATTGTTGTGGGTGTCATCAGCAAATTAAAAAAGAAAAAGGAAGAGGGCATCGTAGAAGAAGGTCTGGAGTTTGCAGACGATACACCATACATCAATGAAGATGAAGAAAAAGCAGCAGAACAGAAATAAAAGAAATGGGAAAAGGACAGTCATAGGTTGGCTGTCCTTTTGCAAAGGAAGAACAGGAGGAAATTATGGCGAAATTTTTAGTGATTGCAGAGAAACCAAGTGTTGCACATAGCCTTGCAAAGAATTTATCGGCGTACCAGAGAGAGGACGGGTATCTGGAAGGTAACAGTTGCATTGTCAGTTGGTGTCTCGGACACCTGGCAGAATATGCTCCACCGGAAAAATATGATGAAAAATATACAAAATGGCAATTTGATGATCTGCCGATTATTCCAGATATATGGCAGGTGCAGGTGTCTGAAGACAAGAAAAAACAGTTCGAAATATTATGCAGATTAATGAACCGGGAAGATGTGGCGTATTTGGTAAATGGGTGTGACGCAGGACGTGAAGGTGAGCTAATCTTTAAGCGGGTGTATGACCTTGCCAGATGCCAGAAACCTGTGAAGCGTCTCTGGATCAGTTCAATGGAGGATGAAGCAATTCAAAATGGATTCCGTTGTCTGAAAGACGGAAGTGATTATACAGGACTTTGCAATGCTGCGGTATGCAGAGCACAGGCAGACTGGTTAATTGGCATGAATGCAACCAGAGCATATACAACCAGATATTTTAAACGTCTGGTTGTAGGTCGGGTGCAGACACCGACACTTGCCATGCTAACAGAAAGAAAGGAAAAAGTAGAGAATTTCCAGAAAGAAGCCTATTATAAAGTTTCTTTATCAGATGGGAAAATGACAGTTACTTCGGAGAATATCCTTTCAGAAAAGGAAGCAGAAGATTTGCAGAAACTTTGTAATGGAGCGGATGCGATTGTAACGAAAGTAAAAAAAGAGCAGAAGAAAATCTCTCCGCCTAAGTTATATGATCTTACCAGCTTACAAAGAGAAGCGAACCGTTTTTTCGGATACACAGCGAAGAAAACACTGGATATGTTGCAGGAATTGTATGAAGAAAAAATGGTAACGTATCCGAGAACAGACAGTCAGTATGTTACCGAGGATATGAAAGAAACGGTAGAAATGCTTATGAATGGGATGATAGAGTTCCTTCCATTTTTAAAATCAGGACAGATTGGTGGCAATCCGGAGCGAGTGATTAACAATGCAAAGGTATCAGATCATCATGCGATTCTGCCAACAAAAGAGGCATTGGAAAATGGCATGGAGGGACTGTCAGATGGAAAGAAAAATTTGATGTTGTTAATTGGACAGCAGCTTGTACAGGCAACGGGAGAAGATTATCGTTGTGAACAGACGGAAATTGCTGTTCAGTGTAACGAACATGAATTTACTGCAAAGGGAAAACGACCTGTGCAGATGGGATTTAAGGAAACAGAGGAAGCATTTCGAAAGTCCTGTGTAAAAGCTAAAAAAGAAGATGAGTCAGAGAGTAGGAATGCTATTCCAGAAGGATATAAAGAGAAGATGGTTCTTTCAGGGGTTAAGGCTGAGAAAAGTACACATTATACTTCTCCACCTAAAATGTTTACGGAAGATACACTTCTTGCAGCAATGGAAACAGCCGGGAATAAGGAATTTGATTCCGAGACAGAGAAAAAGGGACTTGGCACACCCGCAACCAGAGCGAGCATTATTGAGAAACTGGTGTCTTCCGGATATGCAAAGCGGAAAGGAAAACAGATTCTTCCAACGGCAGAGGGGTGTGAGCTGATTCATGTCATGCCGGAAAATCTGAAATCAGCAAGCCTGACTGCAGAATGGGAGAACCAGCTTCTTATGATGGAAAAGGGAAGAATTTCTGATACAGAATTTATGGATGGGATTGTGGCTTTGCTTGCAGATATTCTTGCATTGTGCAGAGCTATTCCGGAAGATGAAAGAAATCGTTTCCAGACAGCAAAGGAAGTAATTGGAAAATGCCCGGTCTGTGGGTCCGATATTTATGAAGGAAAAACAAATTACTATTGTTCAGACAGAAGCTGTTCATTTGCACTGTGGAAGTCTAACCGCTTTCTGGAAAGTATGGAAAAGTCAATGGATAAGAAAATGGCAGTTGAACTTTTGAAGAAAGGACGTACCCATGTAAAGGGACTTTATTCCAGAAAAAAAGACGTTAAATTTGATGCAGATCTTGTACTTGGTGTAGAGGATGGGAAAGCCAGATTCAGTCTGGAATTTCCGAAAAAGAAACCTGACAAGAAGAAAAAATAGAAAAATGGAAGGAGGAACGCTTTATGGCGAGAGTAGATGACATACGTGGACTTGCAGAATTTCATGCAGAGAGTATCAGTAGTTCACCAATAGACTGGATGAATTATCTTGATACTGCAGCCAGACTGTATCGTTATCCATTTATGGATCAGCTTTTGATTCATGCACAGCGTCCGCAGGCAACCGCCTGTGCGTCGCTGGAATTATGGAATGAGAAAATGTTTCGATGGGTAAACAGAGGTGCTAAGGGAATTGCCCTTCTGGATGAGACAACACAGAAAACACGACTCCGTTATGTTTTTGATATTCAGGATACACATATGGTAAGAGGTGGCAGATCACCTTATCTGTGGCAGATGCAAGAAGGACAGCAGGCAGCAGTATTAAACCATTTAGAAGAAGTTTACGGTTTGGAGGCGAAAGATACAGAAACACTTTCGGATGCATTGATGGCAACTGCAAAATATATGGTAGAAGAAAATCTGGAGGAGTACCTGGATGGACTGCTATATGTGACAGAAGATACCTATCTGGAAGAACTGGAGGAAGATACGATCCGCAGTGAATTCCGTAGTCTTTTGACAGACAGTATCTATTATACATTGGCAGTCAGATGTGGTATTGACCCAATGGAGCGTCTGGAAGAAACAGACTTTAGGCATATTACAGATTATAATCATCTTTCCGTACTGACTTTTATTGGAAATGCCACGAGCAGGGCAAGTGAGTCTGTACTTGTGGATATTGGACGATATGTTCATCGCATTTCTTTGGAAGAAATGAAGAAAAGTATTGAAAATCCAGAAGAAAGGAATTATAATAACTTTAACACGTTAATTCGTGAAAATGAAGGAAACACAGAAGCATATAAAAACAATGAGCAGGAATATGAAGGAGGAAATGAGCATGGAACTGACATATCATCGCAAAGGGGATTACCTGTTTCCGAATCTGACAATCGAGGAGACAGAAGTGAACATCGGGAAGTACGGGATGTTACGGAGAACATTTCTGAAAGAGCACAAGAACAGCCTGTACCAGAGCCTGTTGCTGACAGGGAAACTGAACCGACATCTGGAGGAAATCGAGAAAGCAGCATTGGAGAGATTGGAAATTCAGATGAAGAAGTTATTGGAGCAGAATCCGGCACCATCGAAGGAAGTGAACCCGATGGAGTGGACAGCACATATGAACAGTCTGACGGCAATCGTGGAAGAGAGCATCTTGACGGAATTGGTGTACAGCTAGTAGAAGACACAAATGAAGATCAGTTAAGTAAAGCAGAGGAAGAAATTGCCTCTGCTTTATCTTTGCCTGAACTTCCATCTGTGAATGAGCAGAGGCGTGAGATCGAAAGCCGGGTTGCAGCACTTTATGCAGGAGAAATTGCCATTTCAAGTGATGTTGTGGACGAGATTTTAAGAACAGGGGGAAATCGAAGTGGAAACCAGTTGCGTATTATTTACAATTTTATGAGCGAGCAGTCACCAGAAGATTATACGGAGTTTGTTAAGCGGGAATATGGAACTGGTGGAAAAGGAATCGTAATTAACGGAATGGAGTATGCGGTCTGGTTTGATGAAACCGGAATGCAGATTGCAGTCGGACACACCGTAACAGATCAGATTTTAGATAAGGCTTTTTTATCCTGGGAAGACGTAAGTGGACGTATTCATCAGCTTCTGAAGCAGGGAGAATATGCACCACAGTCTGTGTTGGATGTGGCAAGAAGTAACGCTGTAAAGGAACATGCACAGACATTAGCATACATGAAAGGTGACATGGCGGAAGGTGTGGCAGAGCTTGTTTTTGATGAAGAAGATTTACCACATCTTACCAGCATTTATCCGGAGATTACGGATTATCTGGAAGAAAAAATTGCAGATCCAGAGTGGCTTGCAGATTTGAATGAACGACTGGAAGGACTGGCAATTGCTTATGAGGAAGATAAAAGCATTATGCGTTTTCGGACGTATAATCCGATCAGAGTATCCGGAGAATTTCAAAAATTTGCTGCAGAGGTTGTGCCTTATACTGCCAGAGATGATTTTGCATGGCAGGAACATCCGATATTTATTACACAAGATGAAATAGATGCGTTTCTGGCTGGTGGCGGCCCGTATTCAGATGGAAGACTGTCAACTTATTCTTTTTATCTTCTGAATGAGGATGATAAGGCGAGAACAGACTTTATTAAAGAAAAATATGGTGTGGGCGGTCAGAGTCATGCTTTGAGTGGTGCAGATAATTCCCATGCAAACTATGATGGGAAAGGACTGAAACTTGAGAGAGGGAATATTGGAAATCCAGATACGGAAATCTTACTGCCATGGTCAAAAGTGGCAAAGAGGGTTGCTTATCTGATTGATAATCAGCAATTCTTACGTTCAGCAGATTATTCTCGTATGCCGGATTATGAGAGAGAACGGATAGCGTCTAAAGTAATCAGTTTTTATGCAAGACTTCCAGAAGAAATTGAGCGTCCATATAAAGAAGATTTTTTCAATGAGGAAGCAAGAAAAACAATTCCGGATATGCTTAAGGATACGGAACAGTCACAAAGTCTGTTACAGTCAATGGATGAGGCACTGGCTACATTGCCGTTGGATTTTGAGTCAGCAGGAGTGACATACGATCAGAAAGTACAACTTTTAACAGAAGTGCATCAGTATGTGGAAGGAACTTATACTATTTTCCCGGCACAAAAAGTAAGAGAACAGACAGAGGGACTGACAGGACATCAGATGTCATTGTTTGACCTTATGAGTGTAAATGAGACAGAAGAAGCTCTGGAAAATCCAGAATCAGAGGAAAGTGTTCCGGAAGTGGAAGACGCTCAAGAGGAAGCAGATCTGGGAACGGATATACATCAGTCCTTTGAGGAAGCAAAAGAATTATGGGAAGATGGCTTTTATGAAGAAGATTATGTGTTAAAAAGTCATGTGGGAGAACTGATTTATGACAGTATGGATGCAGTCGGCAGATCCGTGGAAGACTTTTCAGACGAGCAGATGAAGGTTGTCCGAAAACTGGCGGAGCAGGAACGTATGCTGGAACCAATTCTCAATCCGGATTTTTCTCCGGAACAAATGCAATTAGTATCTGATATAGCAGAAAAACTCTGGAATGACAACGGCAGATGGCAGGATGAAATGATAGAACCATATACTGACCATGTGATGGAGTCGGATGAAATTGCCACAATACGACAGGAAATGAATTTGGAAGTACCGGAAACAGTAACACCGCAGGAACAATGGGACGAGAATGTATTTGAATATCAGGGGTATCATTTTGAGCCGGTAGGTGTTTTACCGCATGGTTTGGAAGGAAAAGAACTTGTAAATCTTACGAGGGGAAATACAGAATTACATTTATCTACATATGAAAGAGAAGATGATATTCTGTACTCTTACGCAGGTTTTTATGAAGCAAGCGGAGCAACGAAAGCAGATATTTTCCAGTGCATGGAAACGGGACGTAATTATATTCCGGGCGAGAATGAGCTGTTTGGCTATGAGGGAGAGTTTTTGCCATATTTGCAGAATGAGCAGGAGGAAAAGATAGAACCTCACAATTTCCGTATTACAGACGATGAATTAGGGGCTGGTGGTCCGAAAGCAAAATTTAAAGCCAATATGGAAGCTATCCGGCTTTTGAAGAAGCTGGAACAGGAGCAGAGACTGGCAACGTCAGAGGAGCAGGAAATCTTATCCAGATATGTCGGATGGGGAGGTGTCCCACAGGCATTTGAGGAAAGAAATGGTGCATGGACAGAAGAATATCTGGAGTTAAAAGGAATATTGACTTCGGATGAATACAATGCTGCAAGGGCATCGACACTGAATGCTTTTTACACATCTCCGACAGTAATTAAGGCAATGTATGAAGCACTTGGAAATATGGGATTGAGACAGGGAAATATTCTGGAACCATCTTGTGGAGTGGGAAATTTCATGGGACTCTTGCCAGAGAGTATGAATCATACAAATATGTATGGAGTAGAGCTTGATCCTGTTTCGGGGCAGATTGCAAAGCAACTTTATCAGAAAAACAGGATTGCGGTACAGGGATTTGAAGAAACAAATTATCCAGACAGCTTTTTCGACTGTGTGGTTGGAAATGTACCGTTTGGAGCTTATCAGGTCAGTGACCGGAAATATGACAGATACCATTTTATGATTCATGATTATTTTATTGCCAAGTCCTTAGATATGGTTCGCCCAGGTGGTATTGTTGCGGTTGTTACATCAAGTGGAACAATGGACAAGCAGAACCCGGAAGTGCGACAGTATTTTGCAAACCGGGCAGATTTATTGGGAGCTATTCGACTGCCAAACAATGCTTTTCAGAAAAATGCGAACACGAATGTTGTTGCTGATATATTATTTTTTCAGAAAAGAGACAGAATTTCTCTTGCGGAGCCTGACTGGGTAAAGCTAAAGACAACAGAGGAAGGATATACGGTCAATGCTTATTTTGCAGATCATCCGGAAATGGTGTTGGGAGATTTTACAACAGAAAGTACACAGTATGGAAAGCAGGAAATAACTGTAAAAGCAAAAGAAGGGGAAAATCTTGCAGAACAGTTAAAAGAAGCAATCGGACATATTCAGGGGACAATTACGGAACTGGAAATTTCAGATACGGAACTGGAAGAACAGGTAGTTTCGATACCGGCAGACCCAGATATTAAAAATTTTAGTTTTGCACTTGTCGGAGAAGATATTTATTATCGTGAAAATTCGGTAATGAATAAACTGGAACTTCCAGTAGTAACGGGAGAACGTGTCCGTGGCATGGTAGCTATCAGGGATGCAACCAGTAGACTCCTTGAAAGGCAGTTAGAAGAAGGCAGCGATGAAGAAATCTCTGCATTACAGGCAGAACTAAACCAGGTTTATGACAGATTTACTGAAAAATATGGTCTTCTTAGCAGTAATGCAAATAAAAGAGCGTTCAGCATGGACAGCAGTTATTGTCTTTTGACATCGCTGGAATTTCTGGATGAAAAGGGAGAATTAAAGCGGAAAGCAGATATATTTAGTAAGAGAACCATTCGGAGAGCAGAACCGGTAACGTCCGTGGATACGGCAAGTGAAGCATTGGCAGTATCAATCGGAGAAAAAGCAAAAGTAGATATTCCTTATATGATGCAGCTTACCGGAAAAACGGAAGGAGAAATAACGGAGGAACTGGCAGGGGTAATCTTTAAGAATCCTATTACAGAAAAATGGGAGCCGTCCGATGAGTATTTGTCTGGAAATGTCAGAGAAAAATTAAGCGTTGCAAGAGCCTTTGCAGAAAATCGTTCCGAGTATATGGTTAATGTGCAGGCTTTGGAACGAGTGCAGCCGAAAGACCTGGATGCATCTGAAATTGAAGCCAGACTTGGTGCTACATGGATTTCCCCAGATTATATCACAGAATTTATGGCTGAAACTTTCCATACACCAAGGCATCATATCAATTATGATAGAATTAAAGTGCAGTATGCGGAAGTAACCGGACAGTGGAACATAAAAGGAAAGAATGTAGATAGCAGTAACAATCCGCTTACTACATCGACCTATGGAACGCAGAGGACAAACGCTTATCGCTTACTGGAAGACGCATTGAATCTTCGTGACACTAAGATTTATGATACAATCCATGATGCAGATGGAGAACATCGGGTATTAAATCGGAAGGAAACAACGCTGGCACAGCAGAAACAGGAATTGATCAGAGAGGAGTTTAAAGACTGGATTTTCCGGGATATGGATCGCCGTGAAAATCTCTGTAAGATATATAATGAACGGTTTAACAGTATCCGTCCAAGAGAATATGATGGCAGTCATATTCAGTTTGTCGGTATGAATCCGGAAATTAAACTTATGGAGCACCAGAAAAATGCGGTGGCACATATTTTATATGGAAACAACACCTTGCTTGCACATTGCGTGGGTGCGGGCAAGACATTCCAGATGATTGCAGCTGGAATGGAGAGTAAACGACTTGGACTTTCACAAAAGAGTCTGTATGTTGTACCGAACCATTTGCTGGAACAGTGGGGAAGCGATTTCCTGCGACTTTATCCAGGTGCGAATGTTCTGGTAGCAACAAAAAAAGATTTTGAGCCTGCGCACAGAAAGCGTTTTTGTTCCAGAATTGCAACAGGAGATTATGATGCAGTTATTATTGCACATAGTCAGTTTGAGAAAATTCCACTTTCCAGGGAACGACAGATTGCATTGGTGGAAGATCAGATTGCAGATATTACAGTGTCTATTGAAACTGCAAAACTGGAAGTGGGACAGCAGTATACGGTCAAACAGATGGAAAAGACAAAGAAAACGCTGAAAGCAAAACTGGATAAATTAAATGACCAGACAAGGAAGGATGATGTTGTTACATTTGAGCAGCTTGGCATTGACAGGCTTTTTGTAGATGAGAGCCATGCGTTCAAAAATCTTTTTTTATATACAAAAATGAGAAATGTAGCAGGCATTTCACAGACGGACGCACAGAAAAGTTCGGATATGTTTATGAAGTGCCGATATATGGATGAGATTACAGGTGGTAAGGGAATTACATTTGCGACTGGAACACCTGTGTCAAACAGTATGACTGAATTGTATACCATTATGAGATACCTTCAGTATGACACGTTGATGAATATGGGAATGGGACATTTCGATTCCTGGGCGGCAACATTTGGAGAAACAGTTACAGCTATCGAATTGTCACCGGAAGGAACGGGCTATCGTGCAAAAACACGATTTGCCCGTTTTTTCAATCTTCCAGAGCTGATCTCCATATTTAAGGAAGCGGCAGATATTCAGACTTCTGATATGCTGAATCTGCCTGTACCGGAAGCGGAGTATATCAATGAAGTACTCAAACCAAGTGAAGAACAGAAAGAAATGGTAGAAGCATTTTCGGAGCGTGCAGAACAGGTTAGAGGCGGTAATGTTGATCCAAGGACGGATAACATGCTCAAGATAACCAACGATGGAAGAAAATGTGCATTAGATCAGAGACTCCTTAATGATATGCTGCCGGATGCAGGAGAGAGTAAAGTAAATGCCTGTGTGGAGAATGCTTTTCAGGTATGGGAAGATGGAAAAGAAACACAGGGTACACAATTAATTTTTTGCGACCTCAGCACACCGAAGAATGATGGAACCTTCAATGTTTACGATGATGTGAGAAACAAACTTGTAGAGCGTGGCATTCCAAAAGAACAGATTGCGTTTATCCATGAATACAATACAGAAGCAAAGAAAGCAGAGCTGTTTGCAAAAGTGCGTGCAGGACAGGTTAGAATCCTGATGGGGTCTACACCGAAACTTGGTGCAGGTACGAATGTCCAGGACAGACTTATGGCATTACACCATTTGGACTGTCCTTGGAAACCGTCAGATCTGGAGCAGCAGGAAGGACGTATTTTACGACAGGGAAATCAGAATGACAAGGTAAAGATTTTCCGATATGTAACAGAAAATACATTTGACTCGTACATGTGGCAGATTCTGGAGAATAAGCAGAAATTTATTTCACAGATTATGACCAGTAAATCTCCGGTTCGTGCCTGTGAGGATGTGGATGATACGGCATTATCTTATGCAGAAATCAAAGCACTTGCTACCGGAAATGAATATATTAAGGAAAAAATGGATTTGGATGTTCAGGTGAGTAAGCTGAAACTTCTGAAAGCAAACCATACCAGTCAGATTTATCGCCTGGAATCGGATATAGCGAAACGTTATCCAGTACAGATTACCGCATTAAAAGAGAAAATAGCTGGAATGCGTGTAGATGCAGGAACGGTAAAAGGGGTGGATTTTCAGGATAATGATAGCTTCGTAATGACGGTTGGTGGAAAAATGTATAATGATAAAAAGGAAGCAGGTCTGGCGTTGATTGCGGCAGCATCTGGATTAAAAACGGTAAAATCAGCAGGGCAGATTGGAGAATATCACGGCTTTGCACTTTCTTCAGAGTACAATTTTCTGTCCAATACTTACACCATGACGATTAAAGGAAAATGCTCGTATAAGATTGAATTTGGAAAGGACCCACTTGGTAATATCCAGAGAATCCACAATGCACTTTCGGCAATTGAGAAAAAACTGGAAGAAACGGAAAGAAATCTGGATACGGTGCAACAGCAGTTAAAGACTGCACAGGAGGAAGTACAGAAGCCATTTCCAAAAGAGGCAGAATTGAATGAAAAAATGGAACGTCTGGCAGAATTAAATGCCATGCTCAACATGGATGAGAAAGGGGGAGAAAATATTCTGGCAGATGAAGAAATCGGAGAGAATCCAGAAGTAACCACGTCAGATAAGAGTCAGGACAGAATTGCAGACGGTATCCGTAAGGTTTCGATTCTGGAAAGACTGAAAGCACAAAAAGAGCAGGAAAATACGACTGCTACACAACAGAAACCAAAAAGGAAACACGAACAGGAGTTATAAGAGTATATCCCGTCAGAGTAATGAGCTTTGGCGGGATTTTTCTATGGAGGATGATATTATGGCGAACAGAGAAGAACAATTAAAACAGATAACCGACCAGTTGGAACAGGGTGTCTCTGAAATATTTACATCAGAAAAATATACAGAATATTTGCAGACAATGGCAAAATTCCATAATTACAGCTTTAATAATACACTGCTGATTGCCATGCAGAAACCGGAGGCAACGCTTGTGGCCGGATACCAGGCATGGCAGAAAAAATTTAACCGGCAGGTAAAAAGAGGAGAAAAAGGAATACAGATTATTGCACCGGCACCGTACAAAGAAAAACAGGAGATTGAAAAGACTGATCCGGAAACAGGCGAAATTGTAATCGGAGAAGATGGGCAGCCAGAGACAGAGGTAGTAGAGCGTGTTGTTACAAAATTCAGAGTGACTACTGTATTTGATGTCAGTCAGACAACGGGAGAGCCGATTCCGGAATTTGAAGTCTCAGAATTGGATGGAGATGTGCTGATTTACCATGATTTTATGGAAGCATTAAAAACAGTTGCTCCGGTGCCAATCCGCTTTATAGAGATTGATGGAGAAGCGAAAGGCTTTTATCAGTTTGTAGATAAATATATTGCTGTTCAGTTAGGAATGAGTGAAGCACAAACGATGAAAACAGCAGTGCATGAGACTGCACATGCGGTATTACATGATCGTGACCAGATGGCGGAGGAAGGTGTAGTAAAGGACAAACTTACGAAAGAGGTGGAAGCAGAGAGTATTGCTTATGTGGTATGCAATCATTTCGGATTGGACACTTCGGAGTATTCGTTTTCTTATATTGCAAGTTGGACTTCTGGAAGAAATATGAGAGAACTGAGAGCGTCTATGGATACCATTCGCAAGACTTCTGCTGAAATGATCGGACAGATTGAAACGCAGATGAAAGAATTGCAGGTGGAATTACCGGAACAGCAGGAAGAACTCAGTGCCATGCAGTTTGCTGAACAGACAATTAACCGGCTGGAGCAGGAACGAACAATCTTCAGTAACGACCAGAGAAATCTTATTGTCAATTTTGCATTTAAACTGGATGACAGAGAAGCAACAGAGCAATTAGCAGAGAATCTTGCAGATGCAATTATAAATGGAAATCGAGAGAAGGTATTTAAATTGAGTGAGGAGGCACAGACACAGATTGATAGTCTGCCAGATTCTATGATCGGATTATCCGAATTGCATGAAGCTGGATTTTATTCAGATATTATGCTGCCACTTACCGAAGAAAGAGCAGTAGAACTGTATCGTGAGGGTGTGACAGTCTATGGCTTGAATGGAGCCAGAGAAGAACAGGGACAGTCACAGAAACTTATAAATCTGGAACAGGATATTTCTCGGCATGATGGCTTATTTGGAGTGACGAAGTTTGACTGGAAAAATTATCAGAGAAGTATGGAAACAGCCATAACACCAGAAGAAAAGATGAAAATAAAAGAAACCATCCTTTTGGAGGGGGAGGGAAATCGTTACGGCATTTATCAGATCAATAGCAGACAGGAAGAAAGAGGGTATCAGTTTTTAGGACTTGAAGCGGCAAAAGAACTTGGTTTTACCATTCACGGAAAAGATTATCAGATGGTTTACAGTGAGAGACTGAGAGCTACGACTACACTGGATAATCTCTATGAAAGATTTAACATAGAAAGACCAAATGATTTTACCGGACATTCTATGTCAGTCAGTGATGTGATTATAATGAACCGTGGCGGAAATCTAAAAGCATACTATGTGGACTCGTTTGGATTTGAAGAATTGCCAGACTTTATTGCGCAGAGAGCAGAGGTGTTAAATGCCAGTCCGATAAAGGCGTATCCGGAAGTTTACATGGGAACTTTGGAAAACGCTATGCAAGAGAGAAATGTAGATACTTACCTGGATTCCAGAAAGCTGAACATTGACTGCAAAAATGCAATAGAACAGGCAATTTCAGATAACTTTGATGGTATGAGCCTGAACCCTGATACTGCAGTAGCTGTGGTTGAAAAATATGGAGAAGAACGTGTTGCTTTTGTTCTGGCAAATACATTGAAACAGCTTTCCTATGATGGAAGATTTTCTGATCTTAATAAGCAGTGGGCGGAAGATATTGAAGTTCCAGAAAACATCAGTCGGGGAATGGATCTGAACAGAGACTATGTTGTGAGCAGTCATCCGGCAGTTTTGAATGGCTTCATTGATATGGCGAAGAGAGAAATTCGTACCCGCAAGCTGGAACAGGTGCTTGATGTGAAAAATCAGCATATTACTGAAAATACGAAAGGATATGAAGCAGAGGGACACACTGGAACATGGTATGCACTGGATATGAAAGAATATCATGGAGAGAGATTCTTCCAGATGCGTAGTGAACAGTATGGACAGGAAGTAGCAGATATTATAGTTTCTGAAAATGGAACACTGGTAGCAGAGGATATCTGGCATGGATTTGATGAAGGAGCCAGAGAAGCAATCTCGGAATATCTGGAAGAAAATGGAGCGACAGTCTATGATCTGACAGAAATTCCACCACAGGCAACTGTTATCCTGACAGATGGAACAGTATTAAAAACGGAAAAACAGCAGGTGGTCAATACAGAAAGCTGGAAACCAACTCTGACAGGGAAGAATCTGAAGGATGAAGAACAGCAGTTTAGCTTTTTTGAGATACATAAGGTCAGAGAAAATGATGGGATTGATCTGAAAATGCCAGATATTCATTATGTTGGTCAGTATTATGTGATTGAAGACTTGGAATCAAAAGGCGGCTTGAAGATTGAACGTTACAACGGTTTGGAATCTGCACTGGGAGCATATTATTCACTGCCGAATCATAAGATGAAAGCTCTTGGAATTGAAAATACGGCACCATTGCCAGGAAGCCTGGATTTTATTCAATGTAAAAATGGTATAGACACATTAATCTATGATTGCCAGAAAGTAGAAGGATGGCTGAATCCGGAGATATATAATATATTCAAAAATCTGAAAATCAGTCTGGATGGGCACGATACGGAAATCGCATATAAGATTGGAGAATCATATTTGACGATTCAGACAACAGAAGAAGGGTACGATTATACATTTTTTGATAAAAACTATTTGGAACTGGATGGCGGGATTTACGATGATCCGGATATTTCTATCTCAGAAGCGGTAGATGAGATTTTGCAGGAGGAAGGCTTTTCAATAAAGGATGCGGAAGTGACTGACTATGAGGCATTGGAAATGAAAACGGAACATGCAGAAAAAGAGAATATCGAACAAGTGCAGATGGAGCAGAATTGTCCGAAATCTATTTTTGAAGGATATGATAGAAATGCTGCGATAGAAACATATGAGGGAATTACTGTTCAATTTGCAGATGCTAAGACTTATCTGACTGTACAGCCAACGAAAGAAGGTTATTCCTATATTTTTTATGATACTGATTTGAAGGAAGTCGGCGGCGGAACACATGAATATTTGGATGATTCCATACAGGAAGCAACCTATGCAATCTTGAAAAAAGAAGGAATGCAGAAGGAGCAGTGTATAAAAATAGATGATTCAACATTCAGGGACGAGCTGATTCAGAATGCGAAAGAATTGTTGGAAAATGGAACGGTTCGTCGTACTTCTGAACTTGGAAGATGTGAAGCAGCGTTGAATGGAATGAACCGGGCAGAAATTGAATATGACGTACTGGTTCACACAAGGGCAGTATTAGAAGAAATGGGAATGGAAAATGAAGTTACTCTGATCGGGGCAAGAGTATATGGTTCCAGAAGCAGAGAGGGACTTTATCATGCAGATTCTGATGTAGATGTAGTAGTGTCTTATCGGGGAAACATCCGAGAAGATGCATTGTTTAATGCAGTTAATGAAGCGGGGCTGAAAATTGCAGGACTTCCGATAGATATTAATCCGATTTCAGAAGAAAGGACAGGAACGCTGGCAGAATATATGAGACAGGCAGAGGAATATCTGGATAAGCAGGCACATGAAGCAGTTATCGAAGAACAGCCTAAAGGAACAATTGCGTTTTATGTAGCGGAGTGCATGGAGTTTCCGGTCATGGGTGAATACCATGAAAATCTTACCCTGGAAGAAGCCTTACGCATATATGAAACAATTCCGGCAAATCGTATGAATGGAATTAAAGGAGTCGGGTTTGAGCTGCATGACGGAAGTGACTATGACGGACCGTATGATCTTATGAGAATGGGGACTGTTGATCGTGAAGGTATCAACATGATTCAATATTACAAGGACAGTCCATTGGTTCAGAAAGCAATGGATGATGTGGAGAAGTATTTTGCAGAGAAACAGGAAAAGTCTCGAACAGAAGAAAAGACTGCTGAGAGCAAAATGATTTCGAAAGAGCAGACCGGACAGCCAAAAGGAAAGAAGCAATCGGTTCTTCAGGCATTGCGGGAGCGTCAGGCAAAGATAAAAGAGCAGGAACAGAATAGCGCAAAAGAAAAAACCAAGGCTCGCAAGAAAGGAGAAGTAACATTATGATGGTAAGATTTGACGAAGATGAATATATTGCTGTGGCAATTTTTGATACGGGAGACAGAGTCCAGACGATGGAGGCGATGGATGAAATTTTTTCTTATCTGGATGAAGATATGAAATTTCTGATTTTTACAACGATTAAGAAATTATATTATCTCAGCGATGAAGGGTATAAAGAATTGCAGAAAACCGTAGAAATTTATAAAGCAGATCTGGAGGTGGATGAAGAATGAGTACGAGTCAGTTTGCAGTTTATCAGTTAAAACGAAAACCGGAATTAAGAAATTTTCTTTATCGAACATATGAAGAACTTGCACAGGAGCAGATTCCTGTGCAGGTGGGAAATTATGAACAGGTATATATTGGAACAATGAAACCAGGTGAAACACCTGAACAGGTAAAAAAGAATATTGATCAGAGACAACCACACAATTATAAGGGACATGCGATTAGTACCAGTGATGTTCTGGTATTGAATGACAACGGTGAAACAATAGCTTACTATGTAAATAAGAATTCCTTTGTTGTAGTACCGGATTTTATGAGGATTCCCTCTTCTTCTGGTGGACTTACGAAGAACACAGCAGGATATGAAATCAGTGGAAAAGGCGGTACATGGGAAGTAGTAGATTATATTCTCATGGAAGGAAAAAATTTTTTCCTCATGGAGCATGAGCAACATGGAAAAGATGTTGCCTATGTAGTGCTTGACCAGAATGGAAAGGTACTCGTGGATGGTACTTATAACGGATTTGATGATGAAGTAAAACAGAAAATTCGTGATTATCTGCATCCACCAACACAGGATTCACCGGACAAGCAAAAACCAAAGCTGGAGAATTGGCAAAAGTATCTGGAAAACGGTGAGTATCTACGAAGTGCAGAAATGACAGAGGAAGCAAATTATAATATGATTGACGGACTCAACAATAATGCTGCACCAAAAAAAGAAAAGAAGCGTCCGAAAGAATCCGTTCTGGCAAAGCTCCATCAAAAAGAGAAAGAAATTGCACGACGCAGTGGAAAGAAAGCCATGCAGGAAATTATGGGGCAAGATATGGAGAGAGCAAAGAAATAGCAAAGAAATAGCAAAGAAGAAAGGCTGGTCACTTGGTTGTGGCTGGTCTTTTTTCATATATAAAAAGACTGGCCAGTAACGATCCTATCGTTTAAGGCTAGTCTTTGTAGTGAGTTGCAATATCTTCTATTTCACAATCCAAAATGTTGCAGAGGGTGTTAATGGTATTCATACTGACACCTTCATTGTTCTGCAAACGATGTATCAGTGACTTGCTGAAATGGTATTCTTTGTGAAGTGTGTATTTTGTGATACCTTTCTTCTGCATGGTAAGCCACAGGTTATCATATTTAATCAACGGGTATCTCCACCTTTTTCTTGTCTTTCTTTCATTATAGGGTTAAGATAGAAAGTAACAAAGGTTCTGTTTTCGGAACCCATGCGTATAAGGAGGAGCAGATTTGAAAAAGACAAATATTGGGAGACAGATACTGATAATTGCCTGTTTAATAGGAGTAGTGGGGATATGTAGTTATTTCTATACAGTGCAGTCAAAACCTCTTTCAGAAATCCCGGATGCGATTAATAGTTCACGTTTTAATACAACGGAGCATTTGACGGTTATAGCAAATCAGGAAGAAATTGAAGATAAACATAAACTGGCGAAGCAGATTGTAGAAATGTGCCAGAATAATTCCTTTCAGTCTATTAAGTTCTCTTATGATATGGTGTGTCCAACAGAGTTGCAGATTAATGTGTATAAGACAGAAAAGGATTTTGATGATAACAAAAAGTTCTGTGAAATATCGTATCTGTCAGAGGAAGAAAATGAAGATTACGATATTGTTCATAATCCAGAAAAATTTACGATGTATGTAGACGGAGAAATAGTTGAATAGAAAGACTGAGGTTTACTTCCACAAAGAAGAAACCTCAGTTTTTGCTTATCATTTTTCATGGGTCTGTTCAAGCTGTCGCTCTTGTGGCTGATGGGTGCCGAGTATGATGTCAACATTAGAACATACGGTGCGAAGCTCCCGCTCATATTCACGACGGGCATTAAATTCTTCACGTTGATCGGATTGTAATGCAGTCAGACGATTCTTTTCTTCATGAAGCATTTTCAAGGTGGGTAATTTCTTTCCTTGTGCTTTTTCTTTCAGTATTCGGAGAGCTGATTCATAAAGGGTGAGTTCTGCCCGGTGTTGTTCATAGAAATTTTCTTTATTCCTGCTTTTCCGATATTCGGAATAGAGATCTTTATTTGCCAGATATTGCCCGGTGTAATGAATCTGCTCGTTGATTCCTTTTAAAGTATCTTCTGTATTTTTTAGGGAATTTCTGGCAGTGGTGCTTTGAGCAGTGGCATTGGAAAGTGCAGTATCTAAATCTTCTTTTGATTGGAAGCCATGTTCCTGCACATAGGCTACGGTCTGAGCCATCATCTTCAAATTGGATAATTTTACTTTTTGAGCATATGCCTGACTTTGCTGTGCTTTGATACAATGTTGTAAGTCCGTTACCAGTCGTAAGTCAGATTTGATAAAGAGGAATGTATGAGAAGATCCAAAATCAGAAGATGTAGGCATAGCAGAAGAATTGATATTGTTGATAATATCAGAAGCTGGCTGTTTTGAGATTTGCTGACTGGCATTTTCCTGAAATACATCTAATAGATGCTTTTCTTCATAAAGCGTTCCCAGTGCTCTGCCGGTAATATATTTTTGACGATTTGGATGTAGATAACTGTATCTGCCACGACTAACTTTAAAGGTGATGTTATATTTTTCTGACAGCAATTTTGCAAACTGTTCTTGTGAGACTGCTGTTGAAGAAATATCTTCAATTGCATTACGAAGAAATTGCTTTTCGGTCTGAAAGGTTGTCTGTCTTGGTGTAAGCCCTTCTTTTTCAAGCTCAGCATTGTGCTGATTGAGTTTTTTCTGCCCTCTGCGTTTCGCCCAGTATTCTTTCTCAGATATTTTCTTTTCGGCAGGTGTCAGAAGATCAACCTGGTTTAGTCCGTTGGCGTTGCACATATCCATGACTTTTTGTTTTAGATGGATTCGGTATCTGTCAGAAAGATGATGCTTATAGCCGGCTTTTGCGTCACGGTCAAATTCCATATATGGCTGTGGTTCGACATCATGTTTCCGAATGCTGTTGATTACGATATGCACATGGATATTGCCACTTCCATTATGACCGTCAGTATGTGTGCAGACAAGAGCCTGATGTCCGGGAAAGTTTTCTCTTGCATATTCCAGTCCTAACTTTTGAGCCTGTTCACCCGTCAGACCATGTTCGTCCCTGTCCTTGGGATCGAAGCTGATAATATAATGATGAGATTTGATTTCGTTAAAAGACTGATTTTTATGAAAATAGGCATTTGTTTCCATGCACTCAGCAGCAAAACTGAACGGATCACAGTTTAAGCCGTCAAGATAATATTCTTCACGAATGAGCATATGCCCTTCATCATCAAGAATAGGTTTTTGTGTATATTCGTCATGCTGAAAAATCAGATAACGCTCAGCTTCTCCGTAATCAGCATTTTTACTTGCGATATGTTTCAGTATTGCCACGAAAATCACCTGCCATTTCCATTACCTTGTATTTCATTTCATATAAATCCCGAAGACGCTTATTTATTTCTCCACGCATTTCCTGTGAAAGAATTCCGCCCTGGTTAAAATATTTTGCTATCTGGTTGAGGTTACTGCCTATTTTACCGAACTCTGCAAGCAGACTTTTAATTTCTGGAACATCAGCAACAATCTCGATTTTTGTATGTACATTTCCCTTTAAGGTTTGAGTTCGTACATAAGCTGCCAGCGACAGGTTGGCTTGCTTTGCGGCATTTTCAATAATGGCAAATTCAGTGTCCGTGAATCGGACAGTAATACGTTGATTGCGGGACATTTCTTTTTCTTTCTTTGGTCTTGTCATAATTTCTATTCCTTCCTTCGTTATCTCCCGATGATTTACAGACAGGTAAATTTCACGTTTACAGTGAAAGGCAAGTAATAAAACTTTATTACGCTGTGACCATGCAAATGGGAACCAACGAGACAATTTTTAATTGTATTTGAGGGTATGGGGAGCAAAATCCCCATCAAGTTGCCTGCTGGCAAAACTCGCTATCCGAGTTTTTGGCTGCCAAGGCGAAACTTGCTCTAAGAAAGAAATCCCTCTACTAATAAAGCGTGAGAAAGCTGTTTTACAAACCCCTAAAATGAAAAAAGTAAAAAAATCTGAAAAAGGGGGTTGGTAAATAACCTCTGCCGGGCTTTATAGGTAGAAGGAAATTTTCAGGAGGTGTAAAAGGATGTCAGCAAAAGAATTACCAACACCGGAGGAAATGCAGGCAATGGCAGAGGTAGACCTCAAAAATATAGATACCAGTAATCTGATTGATATAGAGCAGGTAAAGATAAGAACGGAGTTGCCACAGGAGGAACGGATTGCAGACTATATTCATCAGATTAAGAACCCATATTGTTATATTTCTCATGGGGTGGCAGTGAAAATCAGTTTTACCGGGAAATGTACGCTGGAAGAAAGTCTGAGCAGGTGTATTTCATTATGAAAAACGAAAAAACAGGTCAGAAAGAAATTTGGAAAAGAATGAAAAAAGGTGTAGCAGTGAGCCAGAAGTTATGTTAATATGGTGTTGGGTCAAAATTTAAGAGCATTCAAGAAGCCATGAATTTCTTGGTTTACACTGTCGGACGGCATAGTAAATTAGGAGGTTGATGGCTTTATGTATTTTAATCAAAAGTCTATATTAGCGGCAGACTATTTAAGGCTTTCCAGAGAAGATGGAGACAAGCTGGAAAGTGATAGTATCCGCAATCAAAGAAGTCTCATTAACGATTTTGTAAAACAGCACCCGGACATTACCCTGGTCGATGAATATATTGATGATGGTTACAGTGGAACAAATTTTGAGCGTCCAGCATTTAAAAGGTTACTCGAAGATGTGAAGAAAAAGAAAATCAACTGTATCATCGTTAAGGACTTATCCAGACTTGGAAGAAACTATATCGAAACAGGACGATACCTGGAAAAGATATTTCCGTTTCTTGGAGTCAGGTTTATTGCCATTACAGACCATTATGACAGTGCTGCGGAATCGGATGATGCAGATCAGATCATAGTTCCCTTTAAGAATCTGATAAACGATGCTTATTGCAGGGACATCTCAATTAAAATCCGAAGTCAGTTAGATGTGAAAAGAAAAAATGGGCAGTTTATAGGAAGCTTTGCAGGATACGGGTATCAGAAAGACCCGGAGAACAAAAATCATCTTATCATAGATGAATATGCAGCAGAGATTGTTCGGTTTATTTTTAATCTGAAAATGGGCGGGTACAGTTCTCAGAGGATTGCTACAAAATTGAATGAAATGGGAGTATTGCCACCACTGGAGTATAAGCGAAGCCGTGGAATGAAATATAACAGTGGATTTCGTTCGGGAGCTAATCCCAAATGGGCAGTTACGACAGTGAACCGTATTTTGACAAATGAGCTTTATACCGGGACGATGGTTCAGGGAAAAAATCGTAAGATCAATTACAAAGTAAAAGAGTGCAGACCAGTAGCGGAAGAAAACTGGATTCGGGTTGAAAAAACTCATGAAGCTATCATAGCTGAAGAAATATTTCAGTATGTACAATCACTGCTGGAACTGGATACCCGTACTGCACCGGATGAAGATTCTGTATATTTGTTTTCGGGATTTTTACGCTGTGGAGATTGCGGACAGAACATGGTAAAAAGAAGCACATCTAAAAAAGGGAAGAGATATTATTATTACCATTGTTCTACATATAAAAATGGAGATGGGTGCAGTTCACATCTGATCAGTGAAAAAATTGTACATGCAGTTGTGCTGGAAGCGATTCAGAAGCAGATTGCATTATTAGTAGATGCGGAAAACATTATCCGGGACAGTGGAATGGAAAATTATAAAAAAACAGAATTTGATTCACTGGAAAAGCAGTTGACTGTTCTCCATGAGGAAGTGGAAAGATATAAAGATTTAAAAACTCGTTTATATCAGGATATGTTGGATAATATTGTGACCAGAGAAGAGTACCATGAGTATAACCAGAGATTTTCGGATAAGCTGCATAATGCGGAAGAAGCAAAACGTGAACTGGAAAAAAAGAAAGAAAAGGCAGTAGTGGAAGGGAAAAGGGAACATCCCTGGATAGAAGATTTTAAAAGCTACCAGAATATCACACAGCTTGACCGTAAAGCAGTAGTCACATTAATTGATAAGATTATCGTTTATGGAAAAGACCGTCTGGAAATTCAGTTTAAGTATGCCGATGAAATACAGGAAATGACGGAGGTAGCTCAAAATATTCGGGAAATAGAAGAAAAGGAAGGTAGATTCAAATGCGGTGCGTAAGTTATACAAGAACCACATCATGCAAATCCAGTGAAAGCATTCCGACAGATATTATTCAGCAGCAGAATGAACAGATTCAAAAATATATACAATCGCGTGGCTGGAAGCTGGTTGCAAAATACAGTGACAGAAAAAGGGACGATAACGAGAATACAGCATTTGAAGAAATGACGATGGATGGTATCAGCAGGAAGTTTGACATGGTGGTGGTAAATAGCATTGATCGCTGTGGTAAATATATTTCCTGTGCTGAAGATGTCCTTGCAAAAACATTCTTCCCGGCAGGAATCCATTTTTCAGTAGTACAGGATGATTTTTGCAGTATCGAAAAAAGCAGAGAAGAAATTGATGAATATTTCAGAAAAGAAAAAATTGCGGTACAGATAAAGAGTATGCGGGAGTTTGCTGTGCGAGAGCAAATTGAAGGATATTATAACGTACATGATGAAAAGTATGGATACATACTTTCAGAAGACCGGAAAGAGTTACTGGTTGAAGAAGAAGCAGCTACGATTGTACGTGAAGTGTTTCAGATGCTTTTGGATGGTGTATCAGTAAAAAAAATAGCCGATATTATGAATGAGAGAGGTGTTGAATCACCTATGGTACATAATGCCAGGGTGGGACATAAGCATTGGCCACATTATGAAAATAAATGGAGTGAAGGATCGCTTCGGAGAATCTTAGACTGTACAGCGTATGACGGCTATTGGAAGAAAACAATCAATGGAAAACTCTGTACAATTCCAATTACTCCGATATTGGAAAAAGGCGTATTTGATAAGGCAAAAGAAATTGTAAAAAGTCGGTCAACGACAAAAAACCGCAAAGGCGGAAAACTGGGACCGTATGTTCATAAAATATTTGATGAAGAATCAGGAAAACCACTGTATTTAAGAAATTTTCAAAGCGGAGATTCTGTATTTGTATTGAATTCAAAGATAAATGAGCTGCCAAAGAGCAAAAGAATTTATATAGAAGTAGACGTAGTTACAAGAGCAGTAAAAGAATCAATTCAATCGGAAATGGATATGGCAGAAAGAATGACCAGATATTTGGAAACGGAAGCTATACAGAAACTGTTACAAAAAGAACAACAGCAATATTCAGAAAAGGCTTGGATGATATTTCAGGAAATGGAGCAGGTAGAAAAAGATCGTATTCCGATATATGAGAAATTTAAAAATAACGAGCTTACAGAGCCAGAGTATCTGGATAAAAAAGAAGAAATACAGTCACAGCTACAAATGTATGAAATGGATTTTGAAGGACTTATGGAGCGGTTTGCCGAGATGAAGAAAGCATTCAGCAATGAAAATGAATGGATAAAGACGTTTCAGAGAGTGGAGCTTCCAGAAGATCTGGAATTTGAACATGTGAAGAAATGGGTAGATAAAATAATTGTTTCAAATTTCAAAGAGGTGCATGTGTATTTGACAATGCAAAGATGGAGAGATTATTTTCCAGAAGAATGGTTGGAGGAATAGTTTATGGCGAGAAAAAGCAGAAGAAATAAAAGTACTGAAGTAAATATTTCTCAGGACATAGTCAAAAATAAAAATCTGTTAGATACAGCAGCATATGTTCGTTTGTCTGTTGAGAACGGTGGAAATGAGACTGATGAAACGCTGGTAGTACAACAGATGTTGGTTGAAAAATATATTGAAGAACATCCTGACTTGCGACTGGCAGGTACATATAGTGACAATGGATTTAGTGGAACGAATTTTGATCGACCTGGATTCATAAAACTTATGGAAGATGTGAAAACAGGAAAAATTCAATGCATTGTTGTAAAAGACTTATCACGTTTTGGCAGGGATTATCTGGAAACAGGATATTATCTGGAAACCATTCTTCCAAGACTTAATGTAAGGTTTATTGCAATTACGGATGATTATGACAGTTCCAGAAAGGAAGATCAGGAGAATATCAGTGTACCTCTGAAAAATATGGTTAATGCCATGTATGCAAAAGATATGTCAAAGAAAATATTGGCTGCAAAGGATGCACAGAGGAGAAATGGAAATGTGACATTGAGTAAGGTGGCGTTTGGGTATATTCGCTCAGAAGATAGGCACAGACAGATTGTGGATGAGGAGACAGCCCCATTTGTAAGAATGATATTTCAGTGGTACATGATGGGAGTCAGTAAGCCTAAAATTGCAGACAGATTAAATCTTATGGGTATTGCAACACCAGGGCAGAGAGAGAAGATGGAAAATTTAACAGTTCCCCTGGAAAAGACAAAATGGCGTGCGGACAGTGTAGATAAAATTTTGAATAATCCGACATATGCCGGAGATATTGTGACAGGAAAATTAAAACAAGCGTTGTATAAAGGCGTCAAACAGTATAAGACAAGTCCGGAAGACTGGAATATTCAAAGAGATATGCATCAGCCTATGATCGCCAGAGACGATTATGAAGAATTGCAGGAAAGAGCAAATGCAATGAAAAAAATAACGAAGGACTGGCGTGTGAAATATATGAAAGATCGGGAGAAATACAAAGATTACTTTGCCGGAATGGTACGATGTGGAGATTGCGGTCGGACGATGTATTGTGTCCGATATACGCATAATTATAAAACGATGGAGAAAGTTGGAATTTATTACACGTGTTCCGCCCAAAATCATGCCCAAAATCATTGTGACCAGAAAATAGAAGAAAATTTACTGAAAATGCTTGTGATGGATCAGATTCAAATTCTTATAAAGAGTTTATGCGACAGGAAGAAGTTGTTACAGAAAATGAAAAGCGATACCAGTGAAAAAAATGCTTTTTATGAAGCTGGTGCAAATGTGCGGATGCTGGAACGAAAGGTATCGCAGGCAGAAGAAAAGAATGCGACATTATATGAAAATTATGTGTGTGGGATTGTTGAAAAAGAAGATTTTGACATGATGAAGGAACGGTATATTCAGAACTTACAGGAATTAAGGGATGAATTGCAAGCTGCAAAACAGAAACAAAGAATGCTGGAAAAGAAAGCTGACAGATATATGGATATGGTAAACAACCTGGAGCCATATTTGTATGAACGAAGTTTCAATGAAAAGCTGGTGCAGGAACTTGTAGAATATGTGGAAGTATACAAAAATGGGAACATTCATGTGTGTTTCAGGTGTGATGATAAATTCCAGCAGATAATAGAATTGATAGAGGGTGTTAAGAGTGCTGAAGAACGCATTATATCTTAGATTGTCACTTGCAGATGGTGATCTGGGAAAAAATAATAAAGATGAAAGTAATAGTATTGAAAATCAGAGAACGCTTCTTGTGAACTTTTTGCAGGACAGGGATGATCTGGCTGACGAATATATAGAATACGTCGATGACGGCTATACGGGAACAAATTTTGAACGTCCGGAATTTAAAAGAATGATAGAAGACGCAAAGGCAGGAAAGATAGATACGATTATTGTAAAAGACTTTTCCAGATTTGGAAGGGATTATATTGGTGTTGGAGATTATCTGGAGCAGATACTTCCAATACTGGGAATTCGTTTTATTTCAGTCAACAATAATTATGACAGTAATGATTATCTTGGGAAAACGATGGGAATGGATATGGCTATTCATAACCTGGTTAATAATCTTTACAGCAAAGATATTTCGAAGAAGATAAAAAGTGCGTTGAGAGTGAAATGGAAAAACGGACAATGGACGGGAGGAAAACCGCCATTTGGATATTTAAGAGATACTGAGACGGGAGAATGGATGATTGATCCGGTAGCAGGAAAATATGTAAGAGCTATTTTTGACAAAGCAATAGAAGGCTGTAATACTACGCAGATTATGTATTATATGAATGAGCAGAAGATACCTACACCGGGAAAATATAATAAAGAAAATGGTCTGACACATTATGGATATAATCAGAAATTACCAGAGACAGAAGTATTATGGGATTGTGGAATGATTCGTACAATCCTTTGCAGATATGAATATACAGGAGCATTAGTACAGGGAAAACGACAGAGTGTTTCAGTTGGAAGTAAAATAACCAGAAAATCAAAATATGGAGATATGGTTATTACAAAGAATGTTCATCCGGCAATCGTATCAGAAGAAGAATATGAACTGGCAAAAGCAACGATTATGTTTATGAATAAGCCAGGATACCGAGGAACAAGAAAATTTGCGTTGAAGGGGAAAGTGAGATGTGGAAACTGCAGACGTTCGATGGTTCTGATGGAGTCTGGTGCAAATGATAAAATGTACTGTCCGCATAAAAAACTGACGGGGAAGTTTTCAAAATGTTCAGATGAAGCGGTTTCTGTTATGATTATAGAGGGACATGTATGGTATGCACTGCAACAAGTTCTCTATATACTTGACATGATTCAGGAAGAGATTGAGGGAAAAGCAAATGCGTTAGACGGTGTAAGGAAAAAGAAGCTAAAGCAATTGGAATTAGAAAATGACAAATTGAAAAGTGAGCGAATGCGGCAATATGAAACATATGCAGAAGGAATTATTACAAAAGATAAATATTTGCTTATGAAGCAGCAGCTTACAGATAAAATCAACCGCAATGAGACGGAAATGGAAAGACTTACTCACTTATCAGTAGAGGAAAGTGCCTATAAAAACAAAGTAGCGTCTGCGATAGAGCTGCTTGATGGAGAAATGCAGCATGAAAAAATTACACAGGAGCTGGTTGATACCACGATTGATACAGTATATGTGTACGATAAAAAAAGGATAGAGGTTGTGTTTAAGTTTGATGATATTCTCATGCGGGCAATCGAAAAATACTAGAAGGGGGAAAAAGAAGCATGACATTTAAGAATTTTATATGTAAAGGGATTTTAGTATTCACAGGTTTGTTGCTGATCGGCTGGCTTGGACAGTATATTTATATGGTGAATGGAGAAATTGACTGGTTCCGCTTGATGTTGGTGTATGGAGTTCCGGTAGGAATACCGCATATGTTTATTATTGTTCCATGGCACTGGGATTTATCCGGTATTCTTGGAATGGTTGCTCTGTGCGTAATTGTAGGTGGCGTATTTGGATGTGTGATTGCAGCAGGTCTGGCAGTCAGAGCAATATGGTACATAGTAGGCTATCCGATCAGCAGAATGCTGACCGGATATAAGGGAAAAAGAATGTAAAGGAATAATATGGTAGAGAATATGACCACGGGTTGACAGCCTGTGGTTTTATTTTGCCATTTCTTGATGAAGGAAGATGTGGTAGAATATCAATCAGTACATAAACAGGGAGAGAAGAAATATGTTAGATGATGAAAAATGTCTTTGCGGATCAGGACGAATATATGGGATTTGCTGTAAACCATTCAGTGGAATGAAAATAGAGGATTATAAAAGGGAGCGTGAAAGTAAAAATTATATAAAAGCATATTACATAGCAATTGCTATGCTGACGGATTATCTGGTGGAAATCAAAAAGCATACAAATAGAATTTTAAAGGATAATCCGGCAATTGGGAAATTCATACTTCATCAAGATATAAACGCATTATCGGAACTGGCAGACCGCATTTTTTGCAGCATTCCGGAAGGAAATACTGATAATTGGGGAGAAAGATTTGAGACTATAAAAAAATTGGTTGATGCGGAAGAATGGAAAAATGAATGCGAATATTACCAGTTATTGTATTATGATTTGAATAATGAAAATGGCAGATTCACAGAACAGATTGAAGCTATTGCAAAGAATATAAAAGTCGATGTACACACAGATCAAAGAATGTTGGAATTACTGCGGTCAGTAATATTACCAACAGGAGAGCTGACAAAGTTGCTGAAATTAGATGACATTTTGATCGAAAAATCAGAGGATTCTCTGATGAAATTAAAATATCAATTTGACAAGGCAATACAGCTTTCGTTAGCATCCGATAATGAGGGTGCAAAAAAGATTGCAGATGAAGTGATTGAGAAATTGGAAAAAGGAGTACCTTATACGGAAATTGAGCTGTATTCACAGGATATAACTGCTCAAATGTATGAAATGTATTATAATTTTGAGCCAGATAGAAAATGGATCGATAAAGCTCTGGAGATCCGCAAGCAAATGAAGGTTGATAATTTCAATAGTTCTGGCAAGGCAAAATATTTTTCTGACATAGCCTATGTAAATTGGAAGTTGGGAAACTATGAAGTGGCAGAGCAACATTTTACTACAAGTCTGGGATATGAAGAAAACGCATTTGCACAGATTTATTTGTTGGATTGCCTGGTAGAACAAAATAAGATTAAGAATTTAAAAGAATATCTGGAAAATGTCGAGTTTAATACATTGGGCGTGGATTGTATAGATTTTCTGATAATATTAGGAAATGCAGCCATACGCTTGAACGACACTTCAAGCGTAGAAACACTGAAAGGTTATTTGAAGGAAATAAATATTGCAGTTCCATATTATAAATTGTGCTTGAAGGAGCTGGAATTAGAGCTGGAAAAGAAAAGTGGTCGGATTAGGAAGATACTTGGTAAACTTTCACCGTTGAAAGAGTATTTGATTTTACAGCCACAATTTAATGGAATGGGTATTAATTTGGAAAAAATCATAGAAGATTTGAAAAAATGATAGTACGAAAATGAGAGGATGCAGCATGATAACTGTTTTCCTCTCATTTTGTATTTGGTTGCGGAAAATTATAGCTACTCAGGAGTATTACGCATACATTCTTTTATAAGTTGCACAGACTTTAAAATCCATTCCATTTCCTGTGAAGTACAATCGGATAACAGGTTCTGTATTTTCTGATAGGAAGGATCGGAAAAAGCAGAATCAGAAGGTGGAGCAGATGCTTCCTTAAACGGAGCTGTTTTTTGAATATCTGTACTGTCATCAAGAAGCTGGTTCTCTAATTCCTGAAGTGCCTGGGTATATTGTTCCTTTTCTGAATCTGCCATTTTATTTAGAAAAGCAACGTAAGTAGAAAGTTTTTGGTTAATTACCGGATTTCCAAATGAAAGCGTCAGGGTATCGGGCAGAATATTCCCATTGCTGTCTTTTTGAGAATTAAAGTTTAAATCCAGTTGCTCATTCATTTTGAAAATAAGTGAGAGCAGATCAGAAACGGTATGAATATCAAAATCCATGAAAACATTTATACTGATACCGAGTGCCTGGGATATTTTTAAGAGCTGTTCCGGTTTAGGTTTGCGTTCATCAGATTCATATTTTTGCAATGTACTTATGCTTAGACCTGTAGCTTGTATAAGCTGATCCTGGGTAAAACCATGTAAAGTTCTAAAATATTTAATTTTTTCACCAACAGTCATTATGCTACCTCCATAGCTGGATTATATCATATTTCCTATCATAAAATACACAAAAATATATAAAAATGTATTGACACATACAAATGTATGGTATATATTTAAAACACATACAAAAGTAATATTTAAGTAGAACAAGACATACAAAAGTGATAGCGGATTACAGATAAGTGCTACTTAAATATTAGTAAAATTGAAACTGAGAGATGTGCTGGTGTTACTTAAAGTACAGTTAAAAAACAGGAGGAAAAGCAATGGCAGAGATTATTTTTGGAATTGACCATGGAAATGGAAATATGAAGGGAGAAAGTGTATGTTTCCCATGTGGACTTGTTCGATATGTGTCGGAACCGGGAAGATTTATGAATGAGGATATTTTGGAATACCAGGGAACCTATTATACGTTGTCTGATACAAAAATGCCATTTAAGGCGGACAAAACAGTAGATGATGATTATTTTATTCTGACATTATATGCTCTTACAATGGAAGCCCGGAATAAGGGAATTACGTTGACAGGAAAAGATGTAGTATTGGGAATCGGATTACCACCGGCAGATTATGGGCAGCAGGCAACATCATTCAAGAAATATTTTTTAGATCATGCAAAACATGGAATTACATTTAAAATGAATGGGAAAACTGTAAGTTTCTATTTGAAGGATGTATTTGTCAGTCCTCAGAACTTTGCGGCTGTTATGTGCTTTAAAGCAAGCCTTTTAAAGAAATACCGCACAGTAAACTGCATTGATATTGGAGACGGAACGGTTGATCTTCTGGTGATTAGAAATGGAAAACCGGATTTATCTGTCCGTGTCAGTGATCGTTCTGGTATGGCAGTTCTCAGGTCGGAAATTTCCAATGCAATACAGCAGAACTATGGTATTCACTTAGATTCTTCTGATGTGGAACAGGTGTTAATGCAGGAGGAAACCATTCTGGAAGAGGAAGTAATTGTGGAAATTCAGAGAATGGCAGAAAACTGGTTACAGAGAATCATCAATAAACTACATACTCATGTGACTGATTTCAGAACTAATCCGGCTGTTTTTCTTGGTGGTGGAAGTTTGCTGTTGAGAAAGCAAATTGAAAATTCCTCAGAGTTTAAATATGTGGAATTTATTGATGATGTGCGTGCTAATGCTATCGGATATGAAAAATTGACAGCAGCTCGCCTGCGTAGAGGGTAGGAGGTGCGGTTCATGGGACAGATAAAGGTCGTGCTGATTTTCAATGAAGATGATGAACGCCAAAGAGAAGCGGGAGAATATTTAAAGACCAAGAAAAGGTGCAAGACAGCACTTGTGACAGAACTGGTTCATGCCTGGATGAAAAACGGAGAGACAGCAGTGAATACGGTTTCTTCCATCGGAAGCATAAATATAGAAGATATTAAAAAGCAATTGTTGCAGGATAAAGATTTTATATCAAGAATTGAGAAATCTATGACTGAGACAGGTGATCAGAATAAGCCAGAAGCGGAGTCAGAAGATAATGAAAATCTGGATATGGATGAAGATATGATGTTGGCAGGGTTGTCAATGTTTGATTCGGAAATTTAAAATTTGAAGTATGGTATAGGGAAGTTGTGCTGAAAAAAATAGGCACTAACTTCCCTATATGTTGTATATTTTTAAATAATATGTTAGCATATTTAGTATGAATGTTGACGGGAGGCGGTAAAATGCGATGGGATAAGAAAGACATTCCACACAAAGGATGGACGGAAATAGGAATGGAAGATTTGGGGGAAGAAGCGGAATTTGGAGAAGATATAGAATACGAACGATGTGAAATGTGTGGTAACGAGAAAATACGATATGTGCATATTATGACACATCCAGAATTCCCAGGAGAATTGAGAGTAGGTTGTATTTGTGCTTGCCATATGACGGATGACTACGAAAATCCGGAAGCAAGGGAAAGAGATTTGAAAAATCGAGTACAACGAAAAAAGAATTTTATGAAAAAAGAATGGCGTCAGGTAGTTAGAACTGGGAATTTTACGTTAAAGTATAAAGGCGAAAACATTACAATTATGCGTAGCAAATATGATACGGGGTGGGGCGTTATATACGCAGGAAAATGGCGTTGGGATTATCATGGAAGAAAGATTTCAGATTTTGATACAGCAAGATTAGTAGCTTTTAATTTGTTTGATGAAATGTACAATTCCAGAAGTGAAGCACAGCCATATTGGGATGGTGATCGGTGGCTGTATTGTGAGTAAGTATATATATTACTGCTGATATGCAATGATTATATATCAGCAGTAATGAATAATTGTTAAAAGTTAAAAACAGCACTTATTTGATTCCCACAAACAGGATCGTATTTTACATATTTGCCAAGAAGGTTTCTGGCTCTTTTTCCTAGTTGTTCTTTAACAGAAGAATCGGTGATAAAAGCGGAGCCGATGGTTATGGATGAAATATTTTGGGCATTTTCAATCATTACAGAACCGTTTGTTACTGTCTTGCGGTCTGAATTTTTGGAAAGATTGCTCTTTACTAGGAGAATATAATTATCAGGCAAGTTGGTGGTTATTATGATAGAATTGTCGTATTTTTGAATGTCAAAGGTGACATATAATTCTTTTCCAACTTCAGGAGCTTCGGGTTGCATACTTGCTGGTAATGGTGGGATTTCTCCCATACGGATTTGGCGTCCATTATAATACCAAGTATGATTTTCATCACATGTAAAATATTCTTTGTCACGGAATAATCCGTGAAAGGTGATAAATTTTGCTTCATCTTCTGGAAGGAGAGGGATTTTTGCACCTCTATCAGTATATACCTTATTATCTACTTTCCTAAATTTCCATACGGCATCTAAGAAACTGATATTGAAATATTGAGCAGCGTCTATAAAAATCAGATCATCACCATGAAAGTATCCATATTTATTGTTGTAATCGTCCGCATATTTTTTTACAAATTTGTACACTTCTTCATCGAAATTCGTATAACTTAGTTGTTTATGTAAAACAATTCTATTGAGAAGGGCATTAACACTGGCAGGGATCTGAATTTGATATTTGGAATACACATTTCTGCGTACTCGTGTAAATAACTCATCTACATCAATGTTTGGTTCTAATATCTCATCACAGATAGCCTGGGTAAATGGACTCATTTGATTGGCAATACCGATAGAAGTATATTGAAACTGAGTTCCGTAAGCAATATATACATCTTCAGCAGCAGTTATCTCAGAATAATATCCTTTAGATAAGCCAAAATCTGAACGACAGGCATCCAGAATGAGGATAAGGCGTCCTTTTCCTTTATATATAGAGATAATATCTTGAATATTCATTGCGGATGTTTCAATATCCTTGCTTTTCTCAAACTCGGATGCAAAATCAACTGGATAAATATAATTATTACCGTTATTATGTCCGCCGTGTCCGGTAAAGTATACGATATGGATAGCATCACAAGGCGAATGGGAAGCATTATCTTCTAAAGCAGGAATGATTTGATCTTTTGAAATGTTTTCTATTTGTTTGACTTCAAATCCAATTTGGGTAAGTCGTTTATGCATTGCTTGAATGTCATATTTTACACCAGGTAGATTGTTAATTTGGATCAGAGGTGACTTTGTATAATTGCTTGCTGAAAAAAGTATAGCGTTTTTCTTCATATGAATCCTCCGTATTTAATACAAGATTGCAAGGAAGCAAGACCGCAAAAGGATAAAAGAAGGATGCAGAAATAAAGGAGTTTCTGCATCCTTGAATTATTTGACGGGCTTGTAGTTGCGTAATGCAGTTTTTGTTGATTTTATAATTTCCAGTAAAAATTCTTTTTCCTGATTGCTGCAATCAGAAGTAAGTTCTTTTATATCAGCATCGAACTTGGAAACCAACACAGGGGTATTATCGTATAAGAGCTGATCCACGGTTGTATCAAGACTCTGTGCAATTCCTAACAGAGTAGCCAGACTTAACTTGGTATGTCCGTTTTCGATACTGCTGACATAGGTAGGGGCAACGTCAATCATATTTGAAAGTGTTTCCTGAGTCATTTTTTTTGACAGACGTGCAGTGCGGATTCTCTTTCCAATAGCAAGATAATCAATTTCTACTTCCAAACCTGTCACCTCCTAGACTTTGACTATTAGTTAATGTTTGCAATGAAACTCCACACACATTTGATATTTCTTATTGTATTCCTAAAAGAGATATATTATAATTAAATATAAGTAGAACTTTAGTGCAATTATTCACATGTAGTAGAAGAACACATAAAACACCGGGGGTATCAAATTTGGAAGATACAATTACAGGTGTTGAATTTTATTCCAACGTGAAAACCTCGGAGGTGGAATGGATATGGTATCCATATATTCCCTGTGGGAAAATTACAATGTTACAGGGTGATCCGGGAGAAGGAAAATCAACATTAATTATTCATATTGCAGCTATATTGACAAAAGGCGGATATTTACCGGACGGTCAAAAGATAAAAAAACCGGAGATTGTGATTTATCAATGCTCAGAAGATGGAAAGGGAGATACGATAAAACCAAGGCTTGAACAGGCAGGGGCAGATTGTAATAGAGTTGCATTTATAAAAGACGATAATGGAGAACTGACACTGGAAGACGAACGCATAAAGACTGCAATTAACCAGATTGGTGCAAAAATGGTTGTGCTTGATCCGATACAGGCATTTATTGGACATAATGGAAATATGACCAATGCCGTAAAAATGCGGGAAACACTGTCAAAACTATCCAAGGTTGCAGAAGAAACAAACTGTGCGATTGTTCTGGTGGGACACATGACAAAGAGTAGCGGTGGAAAGCAGATTTATAGAGGATTAGGAAGTATTGATATTGCCGCAACAGTGAGAAGTATTCTTATGGTATCAAGAGACAAAGAAGAACCATGGAAAAGATATATGTTTCCGGTGAAATCGAGTCTTGCACCAGAAGGAGAACCAATCGGATTTGAACTGGATAAAGAAAAAGGTTTTCACTGGATGGGAAAATGTCAGATAAATATAGAGGAATTGCTGGCTGTGGAGAAAAGTACCGCCAAAAAAGATGTTGCGGTTGAATACCTTCAAACGTTGTTGGCGGTGGAAGATCTGCCAAGTACATATATCTATGAAAAAATGAAAGAATATGGTATTGCCAAGCGAACGGTACAGGAAGCAAAGAAAATTGCGGAGATTAGTGCATATAAAAAAGGCAAGATATGGTACTGGCATATGGAAGTGGGGGACAGCATATGAATGAACAAGAAAAACATGCTGTAAGCCAGGAAGAACGAAAAGAGAAGATTCGTGCAAGATACAAGGGCGTAGATCGTAGTGAATTGGAGTTCATTCCAGCGAAACAGAAAGAAAAACTATTTGAGGATGTAGGCACAAAAAGAGTGTGTGCATATTGTCGTGTGTCCACGGATGACGCTAATCAGACATCCTCATATGAACTGCAGAAAAATCATTATGAAGATATGATAAAAGAACATGCAGGGTGGAACCTTGTTGGAATATATGCAGATGAAGGTATTTCAGGAACATCCTTATTGCATAGAGATGAATTTAACCGTATGATTTCAGATTGCCAAGCTGGAAGAATAGATTTGATAGTTACCAAAAGCGTATCCAGATTTGCCAGAAATATTGTTGACTGTATTGCTAAGGTTCGTGAACTGGCAAATATGAAGCCACAGGTGGGTGTATTTTTTGAGACAGAGCACATTTATACGCTTGATAATACAAGTGAAATGATGCTTGCAGTGTTGTCGGCAGCAGCACAGGAGGAATCGCACACGAAAAGTGAAATTATGAATATCTCTATTGAACAACGGTTTTCAAGGGGGATTTTTTTGACACCAAAACTTTTAGGATATGATAAAGACGAGGATGGAAATCTTGTTATCAACGAAACAGAAGCAGATACGGTCAGACTGTGTTATTATCTGTTTTTAAGTGGTTTTCCGACTTCTGAAATAGCTGAGATATTAATGGATTTGGGACGGAAAACAAAACTGGGAAACACAAAGTGGACAGGAAGTGCAATTGTAAATATCCTTCGTAATGAAAGGCATTGTGGCGATGTTTTGTCCAGAAAAACATTTACACCCAATTATCTGGATCATAAGTCAAAGAAAAATAACCATGACAGAAATCAATACAGGCAAGCAGATCACCATGAAGCAATAGTAAGCAGGGAAATTTATAATGCGGCACAAAAACTGTTAGAAGCAGGAAAGTATAGTAGAAAAGGGTATCCTCTGCCTACATTGCAAGTAGTTGACCAGGGAGCATTAAAGGGATTTGTGCCGGTAAACCGGACATGGAATGGATTTTCAACAGATGATTATAAAAAAGCATCATTAAGTGCATATGATGAAGGTACGAACGAGAACCATGCAGAGCAAACGAACAAAAGTGCATTCGATTTAAGCGGATATGAGATTGTAAGAGCACAGTTTTTTTCAACAAGGTTTGATCCAGCAGTCACCATATCTTCTGGGAAGATTGTGTTTAATACTGCGTGTATGAAAAAATTTGAAAATGTAGAATATGTGGAGTTGTTATTTAATTCGGTAGAAAAATGTATTGCTGTTCGTCCCTGTGAAAGAAGTAATGTAAATGCTATAAAATGGGGAACTATACGAAATGGACGATGGGCAGTTTTGCCAAAAAGCTGCAAAGGGTTCTCGGAACCATTATTTGAGCTTATGAATTGGGACAGTGATTGCAAATATAAATTACGAGGACAATTTTATGGCAATTCAGACGAACAACTATTGATATTTGAATTGGAAGAACCAGAGGTATTCGTACAAGAATATGTTGAAGAACAACATATAGACTCATCGGTAGAAGCCCCATCTGAAAATATGAAGACTGTTAAGAAAGTACTTTATCCAAAAGCATGGATTCATAATTTTGGAGAAACAACAAACAGAACAGTTTTTCTTCAACGAATAGCATATAAGGGGAATTGGGAAATACTACGCCCGGCAAAGACGGTTGAAGGCATGAAAATTATAACCAGAGAAATATTGGATGATTTGATAGATGAAGCTGAGAAATTGATAGATAGAATGAGGTGTGCTACATATGAGTGATACAACAAATTACACAGATGAGCAGGAGATTGTTGATCAAAAAGCGATAGAGCTTGCAGAGGATTTCAGTTATGACGGTTATCAGGTTGTCAGACGTGAGTTGTTTGCACATTTAAGGGAGCCTGCTGTTGTGATCCGGAGAGACAGCGTAACATTTAATACAGCCTGCATTGCCGGATTGGAGGATGCAGTTTATATACAGATACTTGTAAATCAGGAAAATAAAAGAATGGTTGTCCGAAAGTGCGAAGAAAATGATAAAGATGCACTTCGCTGGTGCGTAGCAAAACCAGATAAAAGAAAAAGCAGGAAAATGACAAACAAAATCTTTTCTGCCATGATGTATGAAATGATGGGGTGGAATCTGGATTGCCGTTATAAGATTTTAGGACATAAGATTTCGTTTGAAGGTGAGATAATATATGTATTTGATCTGATGGAGACAGAGATATACCTGAATACTAAGGGAAAACGTCAGAAAAAAAATGTAGAAAATCAGGAAAATGCAAAGAGTAGCAATAATATAGAAGGAACGTCATTATCAAATGCATCAGAGGATAATACTTCTACTGAAGAAATAAATAAAAAGGTTCGTACACCTTTTTATCCTAAAGAATGGAAAGATTCTTTTGGATTGCCAGTAGAGGAACATAGGAAAGCCTTGGAAATAAATATGCTGAAGGGATATGCTGAATTTACAACACCAAAATAGATGAAGACAGGGAAAAGTCTGCTCTGAGATTGGAGGTATCAATATGCAGGAAAACAATATGATGATACCAGGGATTTCTTTGTGCCAAAAATGGGGAAAGATAAGGATTTTTCATTCAACAATAGTGGCACTGGGAGAGCCGAGGTACATACGGTTCCTTTTTAATCCTGATAAGAAAGGCTTAGTGGTACAGGCATGTGCCAGAAAGGAAGCAGAATGTTTTCGTGTGCCTAAATACAATCCGGAGAATTGGGAATTTAAGATCAGTAGTGTGCCAATGTTACGGATGATCTGGAATACATGTAATTGGGATAAGGAAAAGACATACCGATTGACTGGAATGTGCCATATAGAGCATAATCTGGTCGAATTTGATATGAAGCAGGCAACAATGCAGACAGCAGATGAATTTTAAAGAAACGGCGTAAAATAAGGACTTCTGAGAAATCGGAGGTTCTTTTTTTGTGCGATTTTTCGAGGGTAAGTGCATGGTTCTGTGATGAAAAATTTTCTTTGAAAAAAAGTTGTTTCTACCTTTACATCAGGAGGAGATATGTCGCTTGTAGGCACCCGCCCGCCGCTGATTTCAGAGACCAATCTCTATGAATTGCACCATAAAGCCAGACTGGCGATCAAGCCGGGTATTACCGGTATGTGGCAGGTCAGCGGCCGAAGTGAAATCACGGACTTCGAAGAAGTTGTCCGCCTCGACCGGGAGTATATCACTAATTGGAATATCGGAATGGATATAATATTTCATAATCAGGGTGGTTAGGTTTTAAAAACGAATTTGCGAAAAACTATTGACAGTATCCGAGCAATCGTCTAGGAATGGTGGATAACTTTCCCACCCCCTGACAACTCACTGTTTTTTATATGATGATTAGATTAACATGAAAATATAAAAGATGAAAAATAGGAAGTTGCCTAAAAAATGAATATAATTGGCAACAACAATTTGCCGAAAGATTATAATCACTTAATAAGTTATAAGACAGTAGGATTATAATGATATCTTTATAAGAAAGTGCAACAGGGAGAAATGAAAGTTATTTATTTGTCCCTGTTGTGTTGATTTATAAACTGATTAGATTAACATGAGATATGAGGAGTAAAATATGTCTGGCAGACCAAAAAAGAAACCAGAATATGATGCAGAAAAACAGTTTGATGCTTTTTTGCAAGAATTAAGTGCAGCTTATGAAGAAGCAGATTCCCTGAGAGGATTGGCACGAGAATTGAATATTACATTACTGAAGCTACGCAAGTTGCTAATTACAGCAGGAATTTTTACTTCGGATATTTGTACAGAAATTAATGAATTGTATAAGCAGAGGAAATCAGTTCCAGAGATTATGCAGATTACAGGACTATCCAGAGCTTCGGTTCATTCATATTTGCCATATTGTAAAGGACTTTATAATGCAGAAGAATTGAGTGTAAATGCAGAACGTTGTCAGGTATATCGGAATAGACAAGAACAGGTCAGAAAATTGAAAGAACATCTGTCAGAGGATAATCTGTGGCAGGCTATCATTGCGTTTCAGGAATATCCGTTCAGAACTGTAACGGGTTTACCGTTTCGTTATAAAATAAAGATTGGAAAAGACGGGGAGTACAATAGAGAGTTGATGATAGGTCGACGGGAAAAAAGTAAAACTCTTTCCTGGAGCAGTGTGAAATTAGCTTTTGATAACAATAGATTATTGACAGGGATAATTGAAAAACCAAAAGCATTGGGAGATATTAGGGGTGTTTCGTATATTTATCCGATTTTATGGAGATTTGGTTTGATTCGTGTTTCTGAAAAGACAGAAAAAGCATTGATGCGGAAAACTGGATGAATATTGTTGGATTATGAAGTATATGTTAAAATAATAATTGAATCAAAGCAGTTTATGAATTTTGACAACGAGATTTCGCTGTTTGGCATCGAGTAGTTGGCAGTAACTGGAATACACAGAGGAAAATGAGAGATTATTATGGATGATAAAAAATATCTTTTACAAACTTGCAAGCATTGCGGTAACAAAGGTTGGAAGAGTGCTATAGTGACGTGGTATCAGAAATTCAAGGAGAGTGTGTTCTTTCGGAAACTATTCTTCCTGGCCTTTGTGACTTCACTTATTCTGTTCCGAACCCTGTTAAACCGTCAGCTGTGGATGAATCCTTTATCCGATGTCATGGGCGGCTGGGGCATCTGGGAGACAGTGAACGGCGAACAGAAGCTTACCACCGAGTGCATCGAGAACGTAATCATGACGATGCCGTTCTCAGCAGTAGTGCTGTGGACATTCGAAGAAAAGATAGGAAACGGCTGGAAGAAGATCCTGTGGCAAAGCGGAAAGATAGCGTTCATCTTCTCAATAAGCATTGAGATGCTGCAGTTATGGCTTCGTTTGGGAACATTCCAGGTATCAGATATCTTCTATAACACAGTAGGTGGAATGATTGGCGGATTGATGTACTATGTGGTGATGAGGGCAAGAAAGCGTCTGTAAAACTGGATGAAATTGTGATATACTGGGAGCGGAAGCTCCCTACGTTGCTCTGATAAGCACACACCTCTTCGTGGTGAGCGGCAGGCAACGATCATACGATCGGCGAAGATGTGAGAAAAAGATGGATTTTAGCTGAAATTTATGCTATACTATAAAATCCAATAAAATAAATGAAGGGAGGCTGGGTAAATGAGCTATAAAGTTTTAGATGTGTGTAAATATGTGATTGATTATAGTAACGAAAAAGAATACGGAATTTCTAATTTGAAATTGCAGAAGATTCTTTACTTTATCCAAGCATATTTTTTGATAAAACAACCTAGTAGATGTTGCTTTGATGATAAGATTGAAGCCTGGGATTTTGGCCCGGTTGTTCCAAAAGCATATAGAAAATACAAACAATTTGGCAGTAGTGATATACCGACAATTATAGACTTTGAAAAGTCTGACAGTAACGATTGCATAACTGGCGATGATAAAAATCTTATTAAGACCGTAATTGATAAATTTGCGGATTACTCAGCAACGGACTTGGTTGGTTTGACGCATAAACAGTCCCCGTGGATTGATGCGTATATCCCACATATGAACAGAGAAATTACACCCGAAGCGATAAAGGAATATTTTAATGGCTGATGAAATTGGTAAACTTTTGAAAAATGAAGATAGTAGCAGTCAAATTAAACCGGCAGCATCACAGAAGAAACTGAGAGAATCAAAAAAGAGATTGAATGGCATTTGCCGTTCGTTGCTGATTGATACAGAAGCCTATGAACCTAAGAGAACAGCCAATAGTGTTGATGCCTATATAGCATCGACTGAAAAAGTTGACAGAATTTTGTATTCGGTGATAAGTGGTTTTATTGTTGGTCTTGATGAAAAGTCGCGAGGCGTTTTTTCTACAAATGTTGATAAACTACTTCAATATGTTTTAGATGAGGAGAATCAAGTATCGGAAGATACTAGAAAAATATGCGTAAAACTGTATGACCATTTTCAATTAAATCTTATACAGATAGAAAGCGCAAGCGTCATTACAAAAGCTGGGATTGCTGCAGCTATGAAAGATGAAGTTGAAGAATCTCATAAAGAGATTAAAGGAATTCAAAAAGAATATATAACGATACTTGGAATTTTTGCTGCAATAATGCTTGCATTTGTTGGGGCATTTACTTTTTCAACTTCAGTGCTTAACAATCTTGGGAAAGCAGATACATTAGAACTTGTGGCTGTGGCGATAGTAATAGGATTAGTCTTTGTCCTTTTAATATCAATTTTAATAGATTTTCTGCGAGACATTAACGACAAAGTTGTTTGCGATAAAAATGGGAAGAAAAAATGGAATAAAAAAGTAGTGGGTGGAATCGCACTTTTAACATTGATAGCTGTTGTTACAGTGATTTGTATTGGAATTTCGCGTATGTCGTTTCCTCAGCAAATTAATATTGGTCAACATCGATATCAGCTTGTAGAGGAATCGACCGAAGATTCAGCAAATAAGCTTGATGTTGATTGTCCTGAACGGCAAGAGAAATGAGATTCGAGGATTATATGTGTACCGACACAGTGATATACTTAAACAACTATAAAAGGAAAGAGGTTATCATCATGCCCAGAACAAAAGGCAGCAAAAACCGTCCAAAAACCAATACCACCAAAGACTACACATCCCAGATTGCAGAAAAGCAGTCCGCAAAGGAAGCACTCACAGCTGAGATCGCGTCCATCACTGCAAACATTGACACTTTGAAAGCTGACCTGAAAGAGAAGAAGACTGCTCTGAAGAAGGCCGAAAAAGAAGTGGCAACGCTGGAATCGAAGAAGGCAAAGGCAGATGCTAAGGTCGCAGAAGAGGCAAAGAAGACAGAAGCCGAGGCTGTGGTTAAGAAGCCGCTGGCCGGCGGCATGAGTGCTGATGAGATCCTTGAAAAGCTGAAATAAATAAGAATCCAAGAAAAAAAGAAATGCCGTGTGGACAAACTGAACTTTAGGAGTTCACACAGTATATTTTGAGAGTCATTATATAGTTTGTGATGGAAATAAAACAAAATTAAAAGAAACGGAGTGGAGAAAAAATGAACTTATCAAAAATACACCACATTGCAATCATCGTATCTGATTACGAAGCAGCTAAGGATTTTTATGTGAACAAGTTGGGCTTCTCTGTCATCAGGGAAAACTACCGCCTGGAGCGCAGGGACTGGAAGCTGGATCTGCGTGTCAATGAACACACAGAGCTGGAGATTTTCGCTGAGGAAAACCCGCCGAAACGTGTGAACCGCCCGGAGGCTTGTGGTCTGCGTCACCTTGCATTTTGTGTTGATAACGTGGAACAGACGGTGAAGGAACTGGCGGAGGTAGGAATTGAATGTGAGCCAATCCGTGTGGATGATTATACCGATAAGAAGATGACTTTCTTCCATGACCCGGACGGATTACCGCTGGAGTTGCATGAATAATTATGGGAGAGAAAAGAGCATATAAACCCCGGAAGCCCGGTGGCGGCCGGAAGAAGCTGAAGCCGGAGTTCGATGCTGAAAAGAACCTGAAAGAGCAGATGGATGCTGCTGCGGCGTTTTATGATTCTGAGATGTCCTTGCAGGCTATTGGTGAAGAACTGGGATTAAATCCAATCAAAGTAAGGAAGCTCCTCATCACGGCTGGTGTGTATGAATCAGATGTGGCGGAGAAGGTGCAGGACACTTTTGAAGAGTACCGAGAAACACAAGACTATAAAACTGCATTGCTATCAACTGCAGCAGCTCTTGACCTATCCAAAGCCTCAGTCACTTCGTACCTGCCATATCAGAAAGGCGTGTACTTCCCCAGTACAGAAAAAGAAAAAATCAGTGTTGGAGCAGAGCGGCAGCGGAGATACAGAGCGATGAAGCGGTGGAGGTCTGATCCGACAGAAGAAAACTTCTGGGGTGTGGTTGTGGCTTATGCTGGTGTGAAATTCAAAACCTACTCCGGGTTGCCATTCTCTTACGAAATAAAAAAAGGCAGGAATGGCGAGTGCACAAAAGAGCTGTGGATCGATAGACGGGAGAAGAGCAAAAGTCTGGCGTGGAGTTCGGTGCTGCTGGCACTACGGAATATTAAAAAGGTGGGAGAAGTGGTAGACCGCCCGAAATCTCTGGGCGATATCCGGGGAGTGACTTACATTTATGGGATGTTCTATCGGTTTGGGCTGATCGATGTGCCGTAACTGAGGATGTGAATCTCAGTTGGGAAGGATGGTAGCATTATAGAAAAATTGAAGGAAATGATGGGCTGGAAAATATCTCAACATATGAATGCAGTGTGGAGGAACTGCCGGACTGGCCGGAAATCTATGTAAGACCGAGGGCAAAGCTCGCCTTTGAAGGAAAATCCCAACGCATAACAACACCCAAAAGGTACACGCCCTGAAAAGAGGCTGTGTCTTGTATCCAATATGTTTTTGAATTTGGAAAACATTACACTGAATAAAATGAAAGTTTCCGAAACGGGAAAATAATTTGATGTTTTGCGTATAATATGCTATACTGAGAAAAAGGAGGAATGCAGATATGGTTGAACGAAAAGAATATCTTGACCAACTTTGGGCATGGAAAGACGAGCAGCAGATCAAAGTCGTGACCGGAATCCGTCGCTGTGGAAAATCTGTACTTCTGGAACAGTATCAGCAGAGACTTTTAGCGAGTGGAGTCACACCGGAACAGATTATCTCTATCAATTTTGAAAATCTGGATTACGAACCTTTAAAAGATTATATGAAGCTGTACAACTACCTCAAAGAACGTTTGTGTGCTGATAGGATGACGTATATCTTTTTGGATGAGGTTCAGGAAGTTCCATTATTCGAGAAAGTGGTTGACAGCCTTTATATCAGAGACTATGCGGATGTTTATATCACAGGCTCCAATGCATATATGCTGTCAAGTGAGCTTGCAACGCTTTTGTCAGGGAGGTACACAGAGATCAAGATGCTGCCGCTTTCTTTCCGTGAGTATATGGCGGTTATAGGTATGGCAAAAGAGGAAGCGTTTGCAGAGTTTATGAAAACTGGTGGAATTCCGTATGTGGCAGTAATGAACCGCACAGATGAAAAAATAGATCAGTATTTAGAGGGAATCTACAATACCGTTATTGTAAAAGATATTGAGCAGCGTCAGGCAAGAAGAGAAAAAGAGGGCGGAAAACGAAAAATCACAGACATTGCGTTACTAAAGACAATTGCCAGGTATCTGGCAAGCGTTATCGGTAGCCCGGTGTCAATGAAAAGTATAACCGACTATCTGACCTCAGCGGGCAGAAAAGTATCCCAAAACACAGTCAGCGATTATGTTGAAGCCCTGACAGAGTCATTCATTTTTTATCCTGTGGTGCGATTTGACATTGTGGGAAAGCAGCTCTTAAAGGTCAACAATAAGTTTTACATGGTAGATATGGGAATCAGAAACCACATTCTTCCGAGAGAGCGATATGATCTTGGATTTACCATTGAGAACATTGTGTATCTTGAACTTTCACGAAGGGGCGGCAAAGTCAACATCGGAAAATATGGTTCTACTGAGGTTGACTTTGTGACACAGAAGGAAGGCGTGCTTACCTATTATCAGGTAACTGCTGATATGACGGCGGAAGAAACCTTTGAGAGAGAGATGAGACCGTTGCGGAGCATTCAGGATAATTATGAAAAAATTGTCCTGACATTGGATCGATTTTCACTCGGAAATTACGATGGTATAAAAGTTGTGAATGTCATTGACTGGCTTTTGGGATGAGAAATCTGCATATGAGTGATGTGGAAATTAGCAAAAAAAGCAGACTGATAGTAATAATCAGAAACCGAATGGAAAGAGTGTTACGGAATATCTTACCTTTTACCGCTTAAGACCAAACAATGTGGTTTATGTTGACCGTGTGATTTACGGTGGCAGAGATTATCAAAAACGGGATCGTCGATACGATGAGGAACTTCGTAAGGATGGGCGGAATGAGATTCTTGCATATGGGATCGCATTTTATAAGAAGCGCTGTAAAGTGGTAGTTGAAAGGCTGTAAATCCTTCAACAGTGTTCATAAATTAGAATTTTAATGATATATAATCAAAATAAATTCCGAAATGGGAATAAAGTTTGAGATTCAAGCCATGATATGCCTTTCTCGGAAGAAAGAAAGAGAGCGGACCAAACCGGAGTCCGCTCTCCTCATTTTCTATAGAACTCTGATTTATTTCGTACCAAAAATCCGATCCCCTGCATCTCCCAGGCCTGGGCAGATGTAAGCGTTTTCATTCAGGCAGCGATCGACATGACCGACATAGATCTGGACATCCGGATGTGCCTCATGCAGTCTCTTTAATCCTTCCGGAGCAGCGATGATTGCCATGAATTTGATGTTCTTTCCGCCGCGTGCTTTGATAAAGTCGATTGCCTCCACTGCGGAACCGCCGGTTGCCAGCATCGGGTCGGTAACAACGATGGTACGCAGTTCGATCGGGGTTGGCAGCTTGCAGTAGTATTCGTGCGGCTCATGGGTTGTCTCGTCGCGGTAGAGTCCGATGTGACCAACCTTTGCGGACGGAACGAGTGCCAGAATACCATTTACCATACCGAGACCGGCACGTAAGATCGGGACAACGGCAAGTTTTTTACCAGCCAGCATCGGAGTGCTGCAGGTTTCGATCGGAGTTTCTACTTCCTGATCTTCCAGCGGAAGATCGCGAAGCGCTTCATAGCCCATCAGCATCGCAATCTCATCGGTCAGGGAACGGAATTCGTTGGTTCCGGTGTTCTTGTTGCGGAGGAGCGAGATCTTGTGCTGAATCAACGGGTGATCGAGAATTGTTACATTTTTCATATTCATAACCTGCCTTTTCTTGAATTTTGATGATGAACGTTTTTTCGTAACGGTGCATAGCGCAGACCGCTTGCGAATTTTGTGCTATCTTCATGCCGTCATTTCCCAAAATCTGTATACATATGTGAAATGTATCGCCCTGATGGCATATTTTCTTTAATTATACACCGAATTGTACAGATTGAACAGTCTGTTTTATGATGTATTTTGGTAAAAGAGCGGTTTGGTTACTGTTCACAGGTAGGCACTTTTGGAACCGAAAGTGCCGTAAGAAAACGTGGTGGCAGCAGGAATTTGCCGTATTTAAATGCGAAGCCACGGCAAATTCCGTTACTGGGCACGTATGCGTGAACAGTAACGCGGTTTGTCATGAAGTAGTGCAGAGCATTTGTAAAAGAATGCAGGTGCTTTTATATGTTTATTAGAATAAAAAATAATACCAGTACTATATATAAGCAATACTTCTGAAAACAAATCAATAAATCTAACTGGAAATGAGAATAGAATGTGGTAAAATATAAAGTAGTGAATTATTGCACAACAATGAAGGAGGAAGCTTTGCCATTATGAAGACTGTATCGATAGCAGAGGAACTGAAAAACAATTCTTATCCGGGACGCGGAATTATCATTGGACGGACGCCGGACGGAAAGAAGGCGGTTACGGCATACTTTATCATGGGAAGAAGCGAGAACAGCCGCAACCGTGTGTTTGTAGAAGAAGGTGAGGGCATCCGCACACAGGCATTTGACCCGGCGAAGCTGGAAGATCCGAGTCTGATTATCTATGCACCGGTCCGTGTGCTGGGAAATAAAACGATCGTGACCAACGGCGATCAGACTGATACGATTTATGAGGGAATGGATCGCCAGATGACCTTTGAGCAGTCCCTCAGAAGCCGCGAGTTCGAGCCGGATGCGCCGAACTACACACCTCGTATTTCCGGTATCCTGCATATCGAGGATGGCGGTTACAACTATGCGCTGTCGATTCTGAAATCCAACGACGGCAATCCGGATTCCTGCCATCGTTATACATATGCGTATGAGAAGCCGGTTGCAGGCGAGGGACATTTCATCCACACCTATATGCACGACGGCAATCCGCTTCCGAGCTTCGAGGGTGAGCCGAAAAAGATCGAGATTCCGGACAGCCTGGATGAGTTTGCAGCGACACTCTGGGAGAATCTGAACCCGGATAATAAGGTATCTCTGTTTGTGCGCTATATTGATATTGCGACCAGAGAGACACAGACGAAGATCATTAATAAAAATAAGTAGGAACAGACTGGAAAATAGTTAAAAAAAGTCAAAAACCGTCTGAAAATGAAAACAGGTCAGAAACAAAATTGTTTATCTCAGTCGAGAAGACTCCCACCTCATCAGGTGGTAAGTAATAGCAAGTTTGTCTCAGTGGGAGTCCATTCTCCGACTGAGATAAACGCTCCGCGAGGATGCGCAGTGATTCTGTAAAGAATATGTCAGCTTCGCTGACCAGAATCACGCGCCAAGTCTCACGGACGTTCGACTTGAAACAGCATTTGAATCATGCGTTTAAATGGGTATACAGGAGGAATGAAGATGAACGAACTTGAGTTAAAATATGGATGCAACCCGAACCAGAAACCGTCCCGCATTTTTATGGCGGACGGCAGTGAGCTTCCGATCAAGGTACTTTGCGGCAAACCGGGATATATCAATTTCCTGGATGCGTTCAATGGCTGGCAGCTGGTAAGAGAACTGAAAGAGGCAACTGGGCTTCCGGCGGCAACTTCTTTTAAACATGTTTCGCCGGCAGGTGCAGCGGTAGGACTTCCGTTAGACGAGACGATGCGTAAGATTTACTGGGTCGATGATATGGGAGACTTATCTCCGCTTGCGTGTGCATATGCCAGAGCACGAGGTGCAGACCGCATGTCTTCCTTCGGCGATTTTATTTCTCTGTCGGATGTCTGCGATGCAGATACGGCGCGCATCATCAAGAGAGAAGTATCGGATGGCGTGATTGCTCCGGGATATACCAAGGAGGCTCTGGAGATTCTGGAATCAAAGAAAAATGGCAAGTACAATGTCATTGAAATCGATCCGGATTATGTACCAGCTCCGGTGGAGCGCAAACAGGTATTTGGCGTGACCTTTGAGCAGGGTAGAAATAATCTGGCAATCAACCGTGAGCTGCTGGAGAATATCGTGACTGAGAATAAAGAGCTGCCGGATAACGCGAAGATCGACATGATCGTATCTTTGATTACCCTGAAATATACACAGTCCAACTCTGTCTGCTACGTGAAGGATGGACAGGCGATCGGTATCGGCGCAGGTCAGCAGTCCCGTGTACATTGTACCCGTCTGGCAGGTCAGAAAGCCGACAACTGGTATCTGCGCCAATCTCCGCAGGTGTTAAATCTTCAGTTTGTGGATGGAATCAAGCGTGCAGACCGCGACAATGCGATCGATGTTTATATCGGAGAAGAATATATGGATGTGCTGGAAGAGGGCGCATGGCAGAAAATTTTCAAGGTAAAACCGCCGGTATTTACCCGTGAGGAAAAACGCGCATGGCTGGACGGCATGAAGGGTGTAACCATTGGTTCTGATGCATTCTTCCCATTTGGCGACAACATTGAGCGCGCGCACAAGAGCGGCGTTCAGTACATCGCACAGCCGGGCGGATCGGTTCGTGATGACAATGTAATCGAGGTTTGCAATAAATATGGCATTGTAATGGCATTTACGGGAATCCGTCTGTTCCATCATTAATGAAAAAGGGCGTGTGAAAAAACTCTCGTTTTTTCACACGCCCTTTTTATTTCGAAATAAAGTGGCTATGATTTCTTATATTTTGCCTCATAATCCCGCAGGCTTACAAGCGCTTCTTTCGACATCGGAATCAGCGCGATCAGGTTGAAGACGGTCATCAGACCGACACCGACATCACCGAGATCCCAGACAAAGGTGTAGGCGGTCAGTCCGCCGACAAACATCATGATCAGGGCGAGAATCTTGTACGCCGTCTGGGCGGCCCAGGTGTCTCCGAAGAGGTAGCTCACATTGGAGCGGGCGTAGAAGAGGATGCCGATGAAGGTAGTGAAACTGAACAGCCACAGGATTACGGCTATGAAAATGACGCCTAATTCCCCGAAATGCCAGCTCATTGCCGCCTGCAGCAGATCCATGCCCTCCAGACCGGAGATTTTATCAGCCGGGACCAGCAGCATGATCATGGCTGTACAGGTGCAGAGAAGCGTGTCGATGAAAACGCCCATCGCCTGCATCAGTCCGACTTTGGCAGGATGGGAGGTTTCTGCCGTCGCTGCCGCACACGGGGCGGAACCGCTTCCTGCTTCATTGGAGAAAAGTCCCCGTTTGACACCGTTCATCAATACGGCGCCGAAGCCGCCTGCGATTGCCTGGCGCAGACCGAGTGCTTCCTCAAAAACGCGGGCAAAAACGCCTGGAAGCTGGCGGAAGTTCACGATAATTAAAAACAGGGTCAGGATAATGTAAATGCCTGCCATGATCGGAACCAGCAGATCCAGAACCCTGACGGAGGCATTTTTCCGAAGAACGATGACTGCCGCAAGGAGAACTAAAAACAAGCATGAGTAGATCGGCGGGATGCCGAATGCATTCTTAAAAGAAGAGGTCACGGAATTACTGATGACCTGGCTGATACCGCACCAGCAGATCAGACCGGAGAGCGCAAACAGTACGGAGAGAAGATTTTTCTTCGAAACCGGCGTTCCCTGTTTCTGGCGTTTGTTGTTGATCCAGTCGTGAATGTAGTAAGCAGGACCGCCGCGGTAACCGCCGTAGAGCGGATCCGGCTGTTTGTGAAGCTGGGCTAAGGTCGCCTCGATGAAAGCGGTTGCCGAACCGAGCAGCGCGGTTACCCACATCCAGAACAACGCACCGGCGCCTCCGGCGGAGAGAGCGGCAACGATACCGACAAGATTTCCCATACCGACGCGGGTCGCAGTTGACACGATCAGTGCCTGGAGTGCGGAGAGAGAGCCACCTTTGTGTCCGGTTTCGGCCTTTTCCAGCAGCGCGCGCAGCATATCCGGAAGCATTCGGATCTGCAGGAACCGCGTCCGGATAGTACAGAAGATACCGGTCGGGACGAGCAGAAGAACCAGAAGCGGCAGGTTGATGGTTGTTCCGCCAGGAAGCGGCAGATGAATCCAGTCACCCCAGAGGAAATAGTAGGTTTTTTCGATTAAATTGATAATTGTATTCATGTTTTCACCCCAAAATTTTATATAGTAAAGGTGCGCCCGCAGGTGCTTGACGATTGATTGAAAGATAGTTATAATGAGTGGCAGGGAGTTTTCAGACTCTCAGTATCATAAGGAAAAGGAGAATTCATATGCAGTACGCAATTGCACATTTAGATCCGAATGAGGACAATCCTTCCATGGAAGAGAATCCATGCATTAATGTTGATTTTGAAAACGAAGAGGAATCATGTCTGGAAGCTGCAACCATGATGATGGATGAAGGCTACAAGATGGTAACTCCATTTTTCATTGAGGATGGCGGCAAAGCGGGCACATACTCCTGGGAGTATGTCAATGCCCATCTGGTTGTCCGTACCAAATAATGTTTCACGTTGTTGTTTAAAACTGTATTGTTTTAAAGTGTGTGAGACTTAAAATGCCGGAAAGAGAAGATCTTTCCGGTTTTTTATATTTACATGTTAGCTGTCCTTGCACGTTTATAATAACTATTTCTTGAATATGTAATTAAATCTACTTATTTATATTCCGTATTGTACCGCACAGTTGAGGAAAGTGCAAGGGGAAAATGAGGGATTGTTACTGGAATTTTAAATAAAGATAAATAGTAATAAGTTGAAAGTCGGGTGTAAATCTCCTATAATGGACAGAAGAATCTTCAGGCAGAAAATGGCATACAGGGAGGCAGATGGAGACGGAAAAGAAACAGACAGATGAAAAAAAGGAACTTCGAACCGGATTTACGACCGGAACCTGCGCGGCGGCGTGTACGCGGGCGGCGGTGTTGTTTCTCTGCACAGGGGAAGCACCTGCGGCGGCAGAGACAGTGACACCTTCCGGCGTCCGGGCGATTCTGCCGATTGTCCGGGCAGAGCGGGAGGAAGATAGCGCAGTATGCGGTGTACAGAAGGACTCCGGTGACGATCCGGATGTGACGAATGGGACATTGGTTTGTGCACGGGCCGTTCTGGCTTGTCATGATAGCATAACTGAAAGCGGTTACACAGACCCGGCGTATCCGGGAATTGAGGTAACCGGCGGCGAGGGCATCGGCATGGTGACGCGGGACGGTCTTTCGTGTCCAGTGGGGCATTACGCGATCAACCCGGTACCGCGGACGGCTATTTTCCGGGAGGCGGCTCTGGCACGCCGGGAGGCGGGCATGCCGGAGTTACCTTTGCGGATTGAGATTTCTATCCCTTCCGGGCGGGAGCTGGCGGAGAAAACGTTTAACCCGCATCTGGGGATCATCGGTGGTATCTCGGTGCTTGGAACAACTGGGATTGTGAACCCGATGAGTGAGGCGGCATTGGTTGAGACGATCCGGCTGGATATCCGGGTGCACGCCCAGGAGGATGTTTCGCTGCTGGCAGTGGCGCCAGGCAATTATGGAGAACGATTTTTAAAAGAAGAAACCGGGCTTTCGATGGAAAATTTCATCAAGTGCAGTAATTTTATCGGGACCAGCTTTAAAATGCTTTCACAGGAAGGAATTCACCAGGCGCTTTTGGCAGGGCATGTTGGAAAACTGGTCAAAGTGGCAGGTGGTGTGATGAATACACATTCCCGGTATGGTGACAGACGGATGGAGATTTTGTCTGCATGCGCGCGGACCGTTGGATTTCCGGAGGCAGATGCCCTGCTGCCGATGAATACGACTGAGGAAGCGGCAGATTTCCTATATGAACATGGATATCTGAAACAGGTCATGGAGCAGGTGGCGAATCAGGTCAAAGCGGTATTGGAAGAAGAGAGCGGCGTTCAGACGGAGGTAATGCTATTTTCAAGCAATTATGGACTGATGGCGCGGACAGCTGGGGCGGATGCGTATGTGCGGGAGCTGCTGGAGATGGAGAGAGGCATGGAAGTAATGATAGATAGAAGAATCATAAATTACGAAAAGTTGAGATTCGAATATTAAATAAAAAAGGAGAAATCACATATATGGTATATTTCGTCGGAGCAGGTTCGGGAGCGCCAGATTTAATCACAGTGCGGGGAGCACGCCTTTTGAATCAGGCAGACCAGATTATTTACGCAGGTTCTCTGGTCAATCCAGAGCTTTTGGATTATAAAAAAGAATCAGCCGTTGTCTATGACAGTGCGAAAATGACGCTGGAAGAAGTGGTCGAAAAGATCCAAGAAGCGGAATCGACGGGTAAGATGACGGTGCGGCTTCACACGGGCGACCCCTGCGTGTATGGTGCGATCCGGGAACAGATGGACGAGCTGGACAAGTTAAATATCTCTTATAAGGTATGCCCGGGCGTCAGCTCTTTCTGCGGCGCGGCATCTGCATTGAATTTGGAATATACCTTGCCGGGCGTTTCGCAGAGCGTGATTATCACCCGGATGGCGGGGCGGACGCCGGTGCCGGAGAGGGAGAGCATCGCGTCGTTTGCAGCGCATCATGCGACTATGGTTATATTTTTAAGCACGGGAATGCTGAAGAAGCTTTCGGAAGAGCTGATAAAGGGCGGATATGAGGCGGACACGCCGGCGGCGATCGTGTACAAAGCGACCTGGCCGGATGAAAAGCGGGTTGTCTGCACGGTTGCCACGCTTGCAGAGGCGGCAGAGCGGGAAAATATCAAAAAAACAGCTCTGATTATCGTCGGGGATGTGACTGCCCAGGCGGGATACGAGCGTTCACGTTTATATGCGCCAGAATTCACAACTGAATTCCGTCAGGGGACGGATGGTTTTGTATATGAGTAATAGAAAGGGATTGTTATAAATGGAGCAGTTGAAACTTCGGGTCAGGAACGGTATCTGCATTTGCTTTACTGCACAGGGAAAAGAGACGGCGACGCGCCTGCTGGAGAAATTAAGCCAGCAGATGGAAGAGGCGTTTGACTTTTTAGATTATACAGGATCCGAACATTCGAAACCGCTGAAACAGGTGGTCAAGGAAGCATTTCAGGAGAAGGAAGCAATTTTGTTTGTCGGGGCGGCGGGGATTGCAGTCCGTTTGATTGCGCCGTGGGTGCAGGATAAGCTGAAAGATCCGGCGGTGCTGGTGATCGATGAGCAGGGACGTTATGCGATCCCGATTTTGTCTGGACATGTGGGCGGATGCAATGAACTGGCAGAGGCAGCGGCGCAGATTCTGGGGGCAGAACCGGTAATTACGACGGCAACGGATCTGCGGCAGGCATTTGCAGTTGATGTATTTGCAGCGGAAAATGAGCTGGTGATTAGTGATCGGGAACTGGCGAAACAAATCTCCGCGGCGGAGCTGCGCGGTGAAAAAATTGGCTTTTTCAGTGATTATCCAGTAGATGGAATCGTTCCGGCAGAGATTACTCCGGGCGTATGGCAGAAGGAAAACATCTATGTGACGCTGAAACAGGGCGGATGCCCGAAAAATGCCCCAGCGTCTCTGGTGCGCCGGGATATGGTGATTGGGCTGCAGGAGAAGAAGGAACAGCGGGATGCAGTCAAAGCAGCGGCGGTAGTGGCAGTGGAAACCGGCGATTCGGCGAAGGTGGCTGAGATAGATATGTCTGTCGGAAAATCCGATATAGGATCGCCTGGGCAGAAAAGTGAGCAGAAGAAAGAGCAAAGTTATGAGTCGGAAAATGAATCAGGTACGCCGGAACTTCTGCGCCTGTATCCGCGAACGGTTGTTCTTGGAATGGGATGCCGCCGGGATTCGTCCCTGAATGCTGTCCGGGAGATGGCAAGAGTGGCACTTTCTCGGGCGATGATTGATAAAAGTGCGGTGCGGGCGATTGCAACGGTAGATCGGAAGAAAAATGAGATGGCATTTCTGGCGCTTGCGAAGGAGTGGGATGTGGAACTGTGGAGTTTTACCCCGGAAGAGCTGGAAAGTGCCGGTACGAAGTTTGCAGAATCGCCGTTTGTGCGGAAGACAGTAGGGGTAGGAAATGTTTGTGAGCGTGCAGCCGTCATGGGGGTGCGCCGGATTTACCGGGAACGGGAGATGGATGAGAAAAATCTGCCTGCGATTGATCTGAGAGTACAGAAAATGGCGTTTAACGGTGTGACGGCAGCAGTAGCGGTTCCGGCATCGGAGCAAGTAAGGAGGCAGCAGTGGAAGAAAAAAAATTATACGTGATCGGAATTGGACCGGGGGCGAGAGAACAGATGACGGTCCGGGCAGACCGCATTTTGCGGGAAAGCCAGGTGATCATCGGTTATACGGTATACGTGGACCTGGTAAAAGAATTTTATCCACAGGCGGAATTTCTGACAACGCCGATGCGCCAGGAAAAGGAACGCTGTGAGATGGCATTAAAAGCGGCGCAGGATGGTCGGAAAACAGCAATGATCTGCAGTGGGGACAGCGGCGTCTATGGCATGGCGGGGCTGGTGCTGCAGATGGCAGAGGCGTACCCGGATGTGAACGTGGAAGTAATTCCAGGAGTGACGGCAGCGCTGGGAGGCGGAGCCATTCTCGGTGCACCGTTGGGACATGATTTTGCGGTGATCAGCCTGAGTGACCTTCTGACGCCGATGGAAGTGATCGAAAAAAGGCTGCGTGCAGCGGCGGAAGCGGATTTTATTATCTGCCTCTACAATCCATCCAGCCGGAAACGCCACGATTATCTGGAGCGTGCCTGCCGGATTCTTTTAGAGTATAAAAGTGGTGAGACTGCCTGCGGATATGTACAGAATATTGGCCGCGAGGGCGAGGCGGTGCACCTGCTGACACTGGCAGAACTGGAAAAGACGCCGGTGGATATGTTTACGACCGTATTTATTGGAAATAAGGAAACGCAGATGTTAAATGGATGTCTGGTGACACCGAGGGGATACCGCGATGTGTAAAATATGGATATTTGGAGGAACGACAGAAGGGCGCCTGCTGGCGGAATATTGTAGCCGGGAAAAGATTGAGGCGTGGGTCAGCGTGGCTTCGGAGTATGGAGAGGAGCTTTTGCAGGAGGAGCTGATGGAATCTGGGAATGCAGGGAATCCAGATTTGAACCACAATACTTGCCTTGCAAAGAAAAACTTGAAAACGGTTCAGGCATCCTCAGTGATAAAAGTCTTACGTGGACGGATGGATCGTTACCAGATGGAAGAATTTATCCGAAACCAGGGGATTCATCTTGTGATCGATGCAACACATCCGCATGCCAGACTTGTTTCAGAAGAAATCCAGGAAGCGTGCGGACGGACCGGTGTCCGCCTGGAACGGTGCCTGCGCGCAGAGGGCGAACAAAACAAAGCACGTGATTGGGTCGAGGTTGATTCCATTCAGGAGGCAGTGTCATTTCTTTCTTCTGTTTCCGGCGTGATTTTTGCCACAACCGGCAGTAAAGAACTGGAAGCCCTGTGCCAGATACCAGATTATCAAAAACGGGTGTATGCGAGAGTGCTTCCAACTTCGAATGTTTTGAAGAAATGTGAAAAATTGGGGATAACTGGCAGCCATCTGATTGCGATGCAGGGACCTTTTTCCACCGAAATGAATACGCTATTTCTCCGACAGACAAAAGCGGAGTGGCTATTGACGAAAGATTCCGGGCGTGCGGGCGGATTTCAGGAAAAGGTGGAAGCGGCGCGTGAAAATGGAACCAGAGTGGTTGTGATCCGCAGACCGGAGGAGAATGGCATTTCGCTGGAAGAGGCGATGGAGGTGCTGAAGAAGGCGGATGAGGGGAAGGTTGGAGAGTTAAAAACACATTTGATTCTGGCGGGAATTGGCATGGGACAGCCGTCCCAGATGACAGGGGAAGTCCTTCGGGCAATTCGAGAGAGTGACGCCTTGATTGGCGCGGGGCGTATGCTGGAATCGGCGGAGAGAGCGCTGCAGAATGATTTGCTGATTAGCAAGGAAGAAAAAGCTGAAAACAGACAGGAATCAACGGCTGCGGTGGAAAAAGAAACGAAGTGCTATAAAGCATATCTTCCTGACGATGTGATACAGATTGTATCGAAGCACCCGGAATGGAAGCAGGCGGTCATCCTGTATTCGGGTGATACCGGCTTTTTCAGCGGGGCATCCAGGATGGCAGAGAGGCTGCGGGAAGCTGGTTATCCATTTACCGTCTATCCGGGTACATCCTGTGTCAGTTATCTGGCGGCACGCCTGGGGACGCACTGGGAAGATGCGGCGATTTATTCCGCACATGGAAGAGAATTGTCTGTCGATCGGGTGATGAAACGTCTGTGTGATCCAGAAGAACCGGCTAAGCGTGCGTTTATCCTCATGGGCGGCAAAAATGGAGCTGGACAGTTTTGTGAACGTCTGACACAGGCGGGATATGGAAATGTACAGGTGACGGTTGGTGAAAACTTATCGTACCCGGAAGAGCAGATCCGGAGCGGAACCGCGGAAGAAATGAGAAAATTGGAATTTGCGGATTTGAGCTTGATGCTGCTGGAAGTCACGGATGAAATAAAGCGTGGGCAGAACGAAGAGGAAAAGATTACAGATGGTAACAATACAGAAACAAAAAATGTAGAGAAGTTGATATATGAACAGAAAATGGTGTCAGAAAAAATGCCATCCGATGTTCGAGTAACAGAATCATATAAAAATGATGCAGATAAACTTTTGCCACATGAGGCTTCTGTCAGAGCATGTCCACGCATCATGCTTGCCGCCCCAAAAAGCGGCAGTGGAAAAACTCTTTTGACCTGCGGACTGCTTGAAATCCTTCGCCGCCGCGGTCTGAATCCGGTCGCGTGCAAATGTGGACCGGACTATATCGATCCAATGTTTCACCGCTATGTGCTCGGCATTCCCGGGCGAAATCTCGATAGCTTTTTTCTGCCACCGGAAGGCGTGCGGGAGGTTCTGGCGGATGCAGTGCGGGAAGAACAGGCGGGAATCGCAGTTTTAGAGGGTGTCATGGGCTATTATGACGGCTTGGGCGGAACAGAAACGTCCGCCAGCAGCTGGGAGATTGCAGAGATCACAGACACGCCGGCGATTCTGGTGCTGGACTGTAAGGGCGCATCGTTGTCGGCGGCAGCAATGGCATCTGGATTTTTGCATTTCCGGAAAAACAGCCATATTGCCGGAGTGATTTTGAACCGGGTTTCTTCGATGTATTATGAGCGGCTGGCGGCAGCCGTGGAAGAGGCGTCGGGGCTTCCGGTGCTTGGTTATCTGCCAGAATCCGAGGAATACCGCATGGAAAGCCGCCATCTGGGACTTTTTCTGCCGGGCGAGATCGATCGGCTGCGCGAGCGGATCGGGCGATTGGCAGATCAGATGGAAAAGTCGATCGCGGTGGAGCGGGTGCTGGAAGTGGCAGGGATGCTTCCATTGAGGATAGAAAACAAAGAGAAAGAAAAAGCAGAAAACGAATCAATGGAGGCGGAAAGTATAGCGAAATTCCCAGCATGTCAAGAGCAAAAAGTCACCTCGCGCGTCCGCATCGGTGTTGCCCGTGACGAGGCATTCTGCTTCTACTATCAGGAAAATTTCCACCTTCTGGAACAGATGGGTGCGGATCTGGTTTATTTCAGTCCACTGAGGGATAAAAAAATCCCGGACAGAGTGGATGGGCTTTTATTTGGCGGTGGTTATCCGGAGAATTATGCACGGGAGCTGGCAAAGAACGCGGCGATGCGTGAGAGTATCCGGCGGTCGATTGCGGCGGGAATGCCGTTTCTGGCGGAATGTGGTGGATTTTTATATTTACACCGTACTCTTGAAGGAAGCGATGGAAAACACTGGGAAATGGCTGGCGTTTATCCATTTGACGCTTACCGGACGAACCGCCTGCGCCGGTTTGGCTATGTGCGTCTGCTGACCTCATCTGGTCAGGAAATTCACGGGCATGAGTTCCATTACTGGGAGAGCGAAGATCCGGGCACCGACTGGGAGGCAGTCAAACCGACCGGAAACCGAAGCTGGCGCTGCATCCATGAAAAGGGAGGACAGATTGGCGGATTTCCGCATCTCTATTATGCATCCTGTCCAGATTTTTTGCGAAAATGGCTGGATGTATGTGCCAAAGGGAGTCAGAAAAAATATATCAATTGAGTGAATTTATATGAGAATCTAGAAAATGGGGAGTAGCAAATGCGAGATGAATGGTTTATCCGGGGCAAGGTCCCGATGACGAAGAGTGAGGTGCGGACCGTGTCATTGTCCAAGCTGGAATTGTATGAGGACTGTGAGTTCTGGGACATTGGCGCGGGAACGGGTTCTGTCAGTGTGGAAGCGGCGGTAAGCTGTCCGGGGATTCATGTGTGTGCGTTTGAATATAAGGAAGAGGCGGTTGAACTGATCCGGGCAAATTGTGAGAAAGCCAGAACAGAGGCGGTCACGATCGTGCCGGGAAAGGCGCCGGAGACATTTGCACAGGTAAGTGTTCACCGACCGGATCGGGCATTTATCGGGGGAACAACCGGACAGATGCGCGAGATTCTGGATGAATTGTTCCGCTTGAACCCAGATATCCGGATTGTGATCAACCTGATTGCGCTGGAGTCTCTGACAGTGCTTATGAGTTACCTGAAAGAGCGCGGGATAGAGGCGGAGATTCTGTCCATGCAGATTGCAAAAGCGGAGAAGATTGGTTCCAGTCATTTGATGAAAGGGCAGAATCCGATCTATATCATATCACTGGGAGGAAATGAAGCGTGAAGAAAATGATTCAGCCAGAGGCATTAAAAGTGGGCGCGAATTGTATAAGCGCGAACGATGCAAGGAGTGTAAAATTAGATTTTGCACCAATGGAGGGAATCACGGGATACGTATTCCGGCAGGCGCATGCAGTCATTTATGGGGGCGTTGACCGGTATTACAGTCCGTTCATTGCACCAGGTTCCAGTCATAAGCTGACATCCAGGGAGAGGAACGATATTCTTCCAGAGCATAATCAGGGATTATGCCTGATCCCGCAGATTCTGACGCATTCGGCGGAAGATTTTCTGTGGGTTTGCGAGGAACTGGCGGAGTATGGATATAGGACGGTTAATCTGAACCTGGGCTGTCCGTCGGGAACGGTGGTTACGAAGAAAAAGGGCGCGGGATTTTTAGCCGAGCCGGAAGATTTGAGCTTGTTTCTGGAGGAAGTCTGCAACGGATTGGAAAAAATCCACGCGTCGGATGGAAAGCCGGTGCGTTTGTCGATCAAAACCCGGATCGGCATGAAAGAAGCGTCTGAATTTCCACGCCTGCTTGCTATCTATAATCATTATCCGCTGGAAGAACTGATTGTACACCCGAGAGTGCGCGAGGACTATTATAAGGGGAAAATACGGATGGAGTCATTTGAGTATGCGCTGGAGCAGAGCCGCTGCCCGGTCAGCTATAATGGAAATCTTTTTTCGGCGGCGGATGCGTCTGCGCTCATGGAAGAAATTGTAGGACAAGATGAATCGTCTGACAAAGGCGAAATGCAGAAAAAAACGAAATTAGCCGCGTTGATGTTTGGGCGAGGGGCGGTTGCAAGTCCGTGGATTTTTGGAGAGGTGCGGAATCTGCCATCCTCGACTCATCTCCAATCCTTCCAGCAATTCCACGATCGCCTCCTGACCGGTTATGCAGAAATCATGTCCGGCGACCGGAATACTTTGTTTAAAATGAAGGAACTCTGGTACTATTTCCAGTGCCATTTTCCGGGATGTGAAAAAGAATTGAAGAAGATTAAGAAGGCACAGAAGCTGTCTGACTACCGGGCTGCTGTTCAGGCGATGTTTGCGAGCGGGCGGTTTGTGGAAGGCGGCTTTCGCAACCCGGCACCATAGGAGTGATACCGGGCTGTCCTGTAACCATCCTCTCATTCAGGCAGTACAGTGTTGCGAATATCAAATTTTACACAGATTTTACATTTCCTGCTGGTTATTTTTACATTTATTTGATATAGTGAAGACATACTATGTGTAAAGATCAAAAGATGATGGGAGAATATGTATGTCTATTAGTACTTTGGGAACACTCTTTCAGTTCATTGGAGGACTGGGAATGTTCCTGTATGGAATGGAGTCGATGGCGGATGGTCTGCAGAAGTTTGCGGGCAACCGTTTACAACGTGTGCTTGAGATCCTGACTTCGAACCGCTTGCTGGGCGTGCTGGTGGGCGCGGGCGTTACCGCGATCATCCAGAGTAGTTCCGCGACGACGGTTATGGTCGTTGGTTTCGTAAATGCCGGAATTATCAATCTTCTGCAGGCGACCGGCATCATCATGGGTGCCAATATTGGTACGACTGTGACGAGCTGGATTGTGTCGATGAGTGAGTGGGGCGAGGTGTTAAAGCCAGAGTTCTTTGCACCGGTTCTCTTCGGTATCGGCGCATTCATCACGATGTTTGCGAAGAGCCACAAGAAAAAAGAGGGTGCCGAAGTCCTGATCGGTTTTGCACTCCTGTTTATCGGTCTTTCTTTCATGTCCGGTTCGATTGAGCCGTACCGGGATGCGCCGATCTTCTCCGAGTCCTTCCGGGTACTGGGACAGAATCCGCTTTTAGGTATTTTAGTCGGTCTGGCAGTTACCGCAATCATCCAGAGTAGTTCCGCGTCCGTCGGTATTTTACAGATGCTGGCGATCAACGGCATGGTAAACTGGCAGTCAGCAGTCTTTATTACATTGGGACAGAACATCGGTACCTGTGCGACCGCGCTGTTATCTTGTATCGGTACGACCCGTACGGCAAAGCGTGCGGCGGTCATTCACCTTCTGTTCAATGTGACGGGTGCAGTTGTATTTGGCGTCGCTTTATACATCGTGTTTATGATGAATCCGGAGCTTGCGATGACGCGTGCGGATAGTGTGGGAATTTCGATTTTCCATACGATATTTAACGTTGTCAACACCTGCATTATGTTCCCGTTTGCTGGTTTCCTGGTAAAGGCATCGGATGTGATTGTTCCGAAGCCGAAGGAGACAGAGAAAGAGTGGTCGGCAAACAGTGTCGAGACAGACATGATCCGTCACTTAGACGACCGTATCCTCGAAACTCCGTCCTTTGCGATTGAGACGGCGTGCAACGAGGTTGTCAACATGGGTAAGGTAGCGGTTGCCAATCTAAAAATAGCGTCAGCAGCCTTGGTGGATGCAGATGATAATTTCTGTGAACAGGTATTTGAAAATGAAGAGACGATCGACCGCATGGAGAAAATGCTGACCGAATATCTCTTAAAGATCAACAACCTCTCCTTGAATGATGAACAGCATCTTCTCGTTAAGAATATGTATTATACAATCGGTGATCTTGAACGTGTCGGTGACCACTGTGAAAACTTAGCAGAGCTTGCCAAGAAACGGATTGAGAATGTGAATATTGATTTCTCGGATCTGGCGCTGAAAGAGCTGCGGACGATTGCAGATGCAACGCTTAAATCGGTCGAGGCGTCCGTGGAGGCGCGTCAGGCGCATGACATGCAGAAAGTACGCCAGACTGCCCGCTGGGAGGAAGAGGTTGACAATATGGAGGAGGAGATGCGCGAGAGCCATATGAACCGTCTTTCCAATGGAGAATGCAAGATTGAGGGCGGTGTTATCTTCCTGGATGCACTGGCAAATTATGAGAGAATCGCGGATCATGCCAAGAATGTAGCTGGCTACGTAAAGGAAGAGATGCAGTAATGAAATATCGGATATATGTGATTGAGGATGATGAAAATATCCGGAATCTGATCTGCGTGGCACTGGAAAACTTCGGTTACTGCGCCAGCGGATTTGAGACGGCAGAGGAAGCGCTTGACAGCCTTTCGGCCCTGCTTCGGAGAGGCAGGGAGGCGCAGCGGGAGTATCCGGCGATGTTTGTATTCGACTGGATGCTGCCGGGGATGGACGGCATGGCGGCGATCCGCAAGATCCGGGAGATGCCGGACTTTTCCGCAGCCCCGGTCCTGATGCTGACGGCAAAGGATCGTGAGATGGATATTGTACAGGGACTTGACAACGGTGCTGACGACTACATGACGAAACCCTTCGGTATTCTGGAGCTTTCGGCGCGCGTCAGAAACCTTTTAAAGCGGGTGGAACCTGCAAAAGAGGAGGTTTCCAGCCTGACGATCGGTGAAGTCAGCATCAACCGGGAGACGCGAGAGGTGATTGCCTGCGGCGACCGGACGGAGCTGACGCTCAAAGAATTTGAACTTTTAACATATCTCATGGAACATATCAACCGGGTGGTGACGCGCGACGAGCTTCTCGACCATATCTGGGGCTATGACTATGATGGGGAGACGAGAACGCTGGATATGCACATCAAGACACTCCGGCAGAAGCTGCATGACGCCGGAGCCCAGATCAAGACAGTGCGCGGCGTGGGCTATCGGTTTTTAAAGGAAAAAGAAGCGGGAAAGTGATGAAACGATGCGAAAAGCGATTTTGACGAAATTTATTCATCTGTTATTCCTGGCGCTGGTTCTGAATACATTTATCGCTCTGGTGGTTACCAGCAGTGTATTGCTCAAACGGTCAAGGGAGGACATGCATTTTGCATTGGAATCCGTTGACCGTATGTTGGATTATACGGGAAATGTGGAAGAACAGCTGATGGATTTGAGCGACCTTACGAACGACAATAATAGCCGTTATACGCTGATCCGGATGGATGGCACGGTGGTGGCTGATACGGAAGTAGCGCAGGTGAATCAGATGGAAAATCATCTGGAGCGCAAGGAAGTGAAGGATGCGCTGGCGACGGGATATGGATATTCGGTGCGGCGCTCCGGAACGTTAGGAATGCAGATGGCGTACGCGGCGATCCGTTCATCGGACGGCAAATACATACTGCGCCTTTCTGCCTGTTCAACCGGTTTGGGTGAATATATCCTGATGTTGATTCCGGCCGCTTTTTTGAGCTTTGGAATAGCTTTTTTTGCATCGGCAATGGAGGCGGAACGGTTTTCCCAGTCCATCACGCGTCCTTTGCAGGAAATTTCCAGTGAAATGGTGCGGATGGATGACGACTACACGCGTTTTCAGTTTGAAAAATGCCCGTATGAGGAGATAAATGTCATCGCGGACACGACGACGCGGATGTCCCGAAATATGAAGAAATATCTGGAGCGCATTGAGAAAGAAAAACAGATCCGGCAGGAGTTTTTCAGCAATGCATCGCATGAGCTGAAAACACCGATCACTTCGATCCGCGGTTACGTCGAGCTTTTGGAAAGCGGCATGGCACAGGATCCGGGCACGGCACGTGATTTTCTGGGACGCATAAAAAAAGAGGCAATGCGGATGACGAACCTGGTGGATGATATTTTGATGATCTCCCGTCTGGAATCCCGCGGTGCGAAAGCAGATATTGTGACGATCCGCACGGTGGAACTGCTGGAGGACAGCCTGTCTTCGATTGCCGCGCAGGCGGCGTCGCGCGGCATCACAGTCCATAAAGAGTGCGAGAATTTCACGATTCGTGCCGATCTGCGCCAGATGCAGGAGCTGTTTAACAATCTGTTGACAAACGCGGTCAAGTATAACAACGAGGGCGGCGAAATCTGGGTGCAGGTCAAGCACTGGGGCGCGGATATGATACTGACGGTCCGCGACACCGGCGTCGGCATCCCGGCGGAGAGCCAGAGCCGTATTTTTGAGCGGTTTTACCGGGTGGATAAAGGGCGCAGCCGCAAACAGGGCGGCACCGGGCTTGGTCTTTCGATCGTCAAGCATATCGTGAATTTTTATCATGGAAGCGTGAAGGTAGAGTCGGAAGTCGGAAAAGGTTCAACGTTTACGGTGAAACTGCAGATCGCGGAAGCAAAATAAAAAAGAGTCAACCTAAATTCCCTATAAAATAGCGGAATTTTAGGTTGACTCTTTTTGGAGTTTGTAGTATGATTGCTTTAAAGCGTAACAGTTCAGCTCTTTAAAGCGAAAAATAAATCATGGTTTGATGCATAAGAGGAAAATCTGTTACATACGTTGAAAAGGTTCAGGAGGATGATATTATGAGAAAGACAAAGAAATTAGCAGCCCTGATGCTGGCTGGCGCGATGGCGGCATCCCTAGCAGCCTGCGGAGGACAGACAGCAAGTACGGACACGACAGCAGCGGAGTCCGCAGACGGAGAAGAAAGCAAAGAGGCAGAGCAGACAGCAGACGGCGAGACCTATAAGATTGGCGTATTACAGCTGACCCAGCATGTGGCACTGGATAAGACCAATGAGGGCTTCGTGGCAGCGCTGGACGATGCAGGCATCAAATACGAGATCGACCAGCAGAATGCAGCTGGCGAGCAGTCTGCATGCCAGACGATCGCAGAGAAACTGGTCAACGATAAAGATGATTTGATTTTTGCAATCGCAACCCCGGCAGCACAGGCAGTTGCAGGTGTGACGGATTCGATTCCGATTCTTGTCAGCGCTGTTACCGATCCGGCGGCTTCCGGTCTGGTAGAGAGCAACGAGGTCCCGGGCGGCAACGTATCGGGTACTTCTGATCTGACTCCGGTTAAAGAGCAGATTGATCTGATGCAGCAGATTATTCCAGATGTAAAAAAGGTCGGACTTCTGTATTGCAGCGCGGAGGCAAACTCCGTTCTTCAGATTGACATGGCGAAAGAAGCACTTGATACAGCTGGTATTGAGTATGAAGATTACACCGTTTCCAATTCCAATGAGATTCCTACCGTTGTAGAATCTATGGTTGGCAATGTAGACTGTGTATACACACCAACCGACAACATGATCGCGGCTGGTATGGCAACCGTAACGATGGTAACAAATGAGAATAAACTTCCGGTTATCTGCGGCGAGAAAGGCATGGTAGATGCAGGCGGTCTTGCTACTTACGGTATTGATTACTACCAGTTAGGCTACATGACCGGTGAGCAGGCCGTTAAAATCCTGACTGAGGGCGCCGATATTTCTAAGATGCCGATCGGTTATCTGGACGCTTCCAAGTGCGAGCTGAGTGTCAATGAAGAGACAGCGCAGACGCTGGGAATCGATGTATCTGGACTTGAGAAATAAAGAGTACTAGAAAGACCTAAACTTCAAATGAGATGGACTGTCAGATCAGAAGCATAAAATAAATATGCCGATCTGGCAGTCTTTACAGTTAATCAGATGAAGAAAATACAAAACACAGGGAGGTAAAAGTTTGAGCGGTTTATTAGTATCCCTGCAGGGCGCGGTCGCACAGGGCGTTCTTTGGGGAATCATGGTATTGGGAGTTTATATTACATTCCGCCTGATGGATATTGCGGATATGACGGTAGACGGAAGCTTCGCGTTGGGTGCCTGCGTTTGTGCAGTCCTGGTAGTCAACAAAGGAGTAAATCCGGTGCTGGCACTTTTAGTTGCAGCGGCAGCCGGTGTCGTGGCTGGTGCGGTAACGGGTATTCTTCATACTGTATTTGAGATACCAGCGATTCTGGCAGGAATTCTGACTCAGATTTCCCTCTGGTCGATCAACCTCCGGATCATGGGAGGAAAGAGCAATCTGCCGCTTCTGAAAGTTAAGACACTTATCAGTGGTCTGGCTGCTTCCTTCGGGATGACCCAGGCACAGGCATCGATGATCGTTGGAATTGTGCTGGCTGTGGCGGCTATTCTGTTTCTTTACTGGTTCTTCGGAACCGAGATCGGAAGTGCGATGCGTGCAACCGGTAACAACGAGGATATGGTGCGCGCGCTGGGCGTGGACACCCGTATGACGAAGCTTTTATCCCTGATGGTCAGCAACGGCCTGGTCGGTCTCTCCGGCGCACTTGTCTGCCAGAGCCAGAAATATGGTGATGTTGGAAGTGGTACCGGTGCTATCGTCATCGGTCTGGCGGCGATCGTCATCGGCGAAGTCCTGATGGGACGATTGACCTCTTTCTATTGGAAACTGACCTCCGTGGTCGTCGGTTCGGTCATTTACTTTGTGATCCGTGCGGTTGTACTCCGCATGGGTATGGATGCAAACGACATGAAGCTGCTCTCTGCTGTCATTGTAGCACTGGCACTCTGTATTCCGGTAGCACTCGCTAAATACAGGCTGAGAAAAGATTATTCAGAAGGGGGCGAGGAGTAATGCTGACGATAACAAATGTAAAGAAAACTTTTAATAAAGGAACTGTTAATGAGAAAAAAGCCTTAAACGGTATCAACTTACACCTGGCACCGGGCGATTTCGTGACGATCATCGGCGGAAACGGTGCTGGAAAATCCACCATGTTAAATATGATCGCAGGCGTATATCCGATCGATTCCGGTAAAATCGAGATCGATGGCGTAAACATATCCAGAGAACCAGAATACAAACGCGCTAAATATATCGGCAGAGTCTTCCAGGATCCGATGCGCGGCACCGCCGCCAATATGGAGATACAGGAAAATCTTGCCATGGCGCTGCGCCGCGGCAAATCCAGAGGACTCGGCTGGGGCATCAAAAAGAATGAAAAGGACTTCTACCGTGAGGCATTGGCACAGCTCGACCTGGGGCTTCAGACCCGTATGACCAGCAAAGTGGGCTTACTCTCCGGCGGACAGCGCCAGGCGCTCACCCTTCTGATGGCAACCCTCCAGAAGCCAAAGCTCCTTCTTTTAGACGAACACACCGCCGCCCTCGATCCCAAAACAGCCCGCAAAGTCCTCGATCTCACCGAAAAGATCGTAGATGAACAAAATCTGACCGCGCTTATGGTTACCCATAACATGAAAGATGCGATTCAGATCGGCAACCGTCTGATTATGATGCACGAAGGTCGGATCATCTACGATGTAGCAGGGGAAGAGAAGAAGAATCTGCAGGTAGAAGACCTGTTGGAGAGATTTGAAAAGGTAAGCGGAGAAGAATTTGCGAATGACCGTATGATGCTTGCCAAATAAGCAGGGGTTATAAGATTTGAAGGCTTTTATCAAAATCATTAACCGATAACAGACAAAAAATATACGGAATGAAAAGTGGGTCAACAAATTAAAAACCACGACTATAAGTGAGAAAGAATGCCCTCCGGCGGCGCGAGCGGTCGGAGGGCATTCTCCTCTCCCATATTTCCAACTAATTCCCCCTTTCACGACTTAACCGTTTATCTACAACTTAACACTTCTGTAATAATTCATTTATAGAAAATTCATTTTTTCCTCCACATCCTTCCTTGGCAATTCCCTACGAATATGATAAAATAAAAATTACGTTTAATATATTAAGTCATAATTTCAAGAAAAATCAGGAGCGATCCATATGTTAGAAGAAGAAAACAAAAAAGAAACGCAGGAGTCAGAACAGGTGCCAGCGGCGGAGCGGATTCAAGAGCCGGAAGCAGTTCAGAGTCAGGAATCAGAGCCAGCTCAGACCCAGGATCAGACACCAAAGCCGGTCCGGGAATCCGCGGGACATTCGCGCAGGCGCCAGGGCGAAGATAAGAGTCAGAGTCTGCGCTTCGGAGTGATAGCAGCAGGAGTGGTGATTGCTCTTGCAGTTGCAGCGCTTGCAGGCAAGTCTCTGCTCAGCCGTCAGGCGGGAGCCGGAACTGCAAAGAATGGGGCGGCGACAGCATCAGAGCTTTCGAAGGACGAGGCATCCGAAGAGTCCAGAGCGGAGGAGATCAAAGAGAAAGAAGCAGTGGTAGCTTCCTATAAAAATCTGGGTATCGTGCAGGTGTCTGGTTATCTGAATATGCGTGAGACGGCGAGCACGGACGGCAACATCATCGGCAAGCTGATGGGCGACAGTGCGTGTGAGATCGTGGATGATTCAACCGAAGGCTGGTATCAGGTCGAATCTGGCGGTATTTCTGGTTATATCAGCTCGGAGTTTGTTCTGACCGGGGATGAGGCGAAGAAAAAAGCGTTGGAACTGGTTGAAAAGCGGGCGCTCATCACGGCAGATTCCCTGAACATCCGAAAAGAGCCGAACACGGAGTCTGAGGTTGTCGGTCAGGCATTGAAAAATGAGCGCTATGTGGTCGAGGGTGAGCCGGAGAATGGCTGGATTCAGATTTCGAGCGGTTATATTTCTACGGATTATGCGGAGATCAAATACGCACTCAATGAAGCGCGGAAGCTGGATATGCGTGCGATGGTGCTGAATTTATACAAAAATCTGGGTATTTCCAGTGTGGATAATTACTTGAATGTGCGCGATCAGCCAAGTGAGGATGGCAATATCATCGGTAAGATGACGAGCAAGTCTGCCGGAGAGATTCTGGAGACGAGCGAGGACGGCGGCTGGTATAAGATCCAGTCGGGTCCCGTCACTGGATATGTGAAGGCGGAGTATATCCTGACAGGAGATGCGGCGAAGCAGGAGGCGATGGAGGTTGCAGAACTGATGGCGATCGTTTCAACCGACCGCCTGAATGCCCGCACGGAGCCGAGCACGGATGCGCCGATCTGGACGCAGATCTCTAACAATGAGCGTTACGATGTTATAAGCCAGCAGGATGGCTGGGTCGAGATTGCGCTCGATACGACGAGTGCGTATGTGGCGACTGATTTCGTAGATGTGCGTTATGCATTGCCGGAGGCGATCCCATTTACCCCATTAAAAGAAAAGGAATCCTTGCGGACCCAGATTGTCAACTATGCGCTTCAGTTTGTCGGAAACCGTTATATCTGGGGCGGTAATGACCCGCATTCGGGTGTGGACTGTTCTGGTTTTACAAAGTATGTATACAGCCATGTGGCGGGCGTGTCCCTGCCGCGGGTGTCCCGGGAACAGGCGCGGACGGGTACGAAGATTGATTCTTCGAAGATGCGTCCGGGCGATCTGATTTTCTATACGAATCGCAAGGGAACGGTCAACCATGTGGCGATGTACATTGGCAATGGTCAGATCGTCCATGCGGCGAGCCGGAGAAGCGGCATCAAGATTTCTACCTGGAATTACCGGAATCCGTACCGGATTGTCAATATGCTGGGAGACTGATAGGGAGAGGATAAGATGGAAGAGCAAAAGACAGAAGATTATAAAGAACGCCTGCAGAAAGTACGTCAGAGACGAAATGGCAAAGATCCGATGCACTGGTTCATGATCGGAGGCTGTGCTGTCATTGTGGTGCTGGCTCTGGTTATCATCGTGAAGCTGGCACAGGGCGGCACGTTCGGAGGTTCTGGAAACGCCCGGGTGGCATCGGCATCCGAGGCAGAGGTGCAGGAAACCGTGATCGGAGAGACGCTGCCGGAGGATGAGGAACAGGCAAAAGAGGACGAAGAAAAGAAAAATGTAGTCGAGTCCTACCAGAATCTGGGTATTGTGGATGTATCTGGTTATCTTAATATGCGTGAGAGCGCCAGTACAACCTCCGATGTCATTGGCAAACTGATGGGCGGCAGTGCGTGCGAGATTCTGGACGATTCCCAGGAAGGCTGGTATCAGATATCTTCCGGCGGTCTGGAGGGCTACATCAGTTCAGAATTTGTACAGACCGGCGAGGCGGCAAAAACAGAGGCATTTGAGCTGGTCAAGAAGATGGCGGTCATCACGACTGACAAGCTGAATATCCGGAGTGAGCCGAGTGAGGACGCGCAGGTGCTGGAACAGGCGCTGAAAAATGAGCGTTATTCCATTGTCAGCGAGCAGGACGGCTGGATTCAGATCAGCGGGGGCTATATTTCAGCGGATTATGTGGATGTGCGCTATGCGTTAAATGAAGCGCGTAAGCTGGATCTGCGGACGATGGTTCTCAATATGTATGACAATCTGGGTATTTCCAATGTCAATAACTACTTAAATATCCGCGTGGAGCCGAAGGAGGATGCGAAGATCATCGGTAAGATGACGAGCAAGTCCGGTGGTGAGATTCTGGAAACGACCGAGGATGGCGGCTGGTATAAGATCAAGTCCGGTCCGGTTACCGGCTATGTTAAATCCGAATTTATTCTGACTGGAGATGCGGCGAAGCAGGAGGCACTGCAGGTTGCACAGCTGATGGCGATCGTATCAACTGACCGTCTGAATGCCCGTACGGAGCCGAACACGGACGCGCCGATCTGGACGCAGATTTCCAACAGCGAGCGGTATTCGGTTATGAGCCAGCAGGATGGCTGGGTGCAGATTGCACTGGATGAGACGAGTGCCTATGTAGCGACTGAATTTGTCGATGTCCGGTATGCGTTAAATGAGGCGATCGAGTTTACACCGGTTGAGGAGACCCCGGAGCCTGAGACCAAGGCGGCGAGCAGCAAGGGAGGCTCTGGAAGCAAGAGCAGCAGTAACGGTGGTTCTGGCAGCCAGAAAGCATCTTCAAGCGGCTCCTCCAAGCGTGCGCAGATCGCAAACTACGCGACTCAGTTCCTTGGGAATCCGTATGTATGGGGCGGTACCAGCTTGACAAATGGTACGGATTGTTCTGGATTTACGATGTCGGTTATGGCACACTTCGGCGTCGGTCTGCCGCATCATTCGGGTTCCCAGGCGGGAGCAGGAAGAAGTATCAGTTCTTCCCAGATGCGTCCGGGTGATCTGATCTTCTACACAAACAGCGGTGGAACGATCAACCATGTAGCACTCTATATCGGCGGTGGGCGCGTGTGCCATGCATCGAATGCAAGGGATGGTATCAAGATTTCCACCTGGAATTACCGTACCCCGGCGAAGATCGTCAATGTACTGGGCGATTAATTCCATGGAAAGTCAATAAAAAATATTTGAAAGAGAGCAGGGAGAAAAGGCAGCTTTTCCCAGCTCTCTTTTTCTGTTTCATAGGAAATTGTGTCCTATGAAATAAAAAACGCATCGCGGGGATGCGCACTCGCGCGAAGCAGAAACATGTCGCAAGTGACCGCGCGAGACGCCCGAATGTGCCAAGGCACATCCTTGTTTGTATAAAAAGCGGTTTCAGTGAATAAAGATAATAGGAAGACAGAATACTAAGAATGAATTAGGCAGTTGAGAAAAACATTGAATCCGCGTGTAAGATGGAAAGAGCGCAGAAAAGAGGAAAATATGATTCGGGCAAATCGTGAAAACAGGGAATGGGAAAATGAAGCGTGGGACAAGCAGACAGATAAGGCGGGAGAAAGCCGGGAACAGGCGCAGGAGGATCCGGTTCAGAAGCGTGAAAATGGACAGACGGATATTACGGGAAAGAATGGCAATCACATTGAATTAATCTCGATCATCGGAGAGATAGAGGGACATGAAAATTTGTCCGGCAATACGAAAACGACGAAATATGAGCATATTCTGCCTAAGCTGGCGGAGATCGAGGAGAGCGGTGAGACGGAGGGAGTTTTAGTCCTGATTAACACGGTGGGCGGCGATGTAAGCTGTGGACTGGCGCTCGCGGAGATGATTGCTTCGCTCAGCAAACCGACCGTTTCACTGGTCATCGGGGACAGCCATTCGATCGGTGTGCCGCTCGCGGTGGCGGTCGATCACTCTTTTATTGTCCCGACCGGGACGATGATGGTACATCCGGTACGGATGACGGGGATGGTGATCGGTGCCGTGCAGACGTATGATTATTTTGAAATGATTCAGGATCGTATTTTAAGCTTTGTGTCCGGACACAGTCAGATCTCCTATGAGCGCCTCCGGAGCCTGATGCTCAATACGGAGATGATGACAAAAGATCTGGGAACGGTCCTGGTTGGCGAGGAGGCGGTCCAGGAGGGACTGATCGATGAATGCGGCGGGATCCGGGAAGCGCTTGCATGGCTGAACCGGGCGATCGATGGGAAGAAACAAGAAATAGATGCACACGACCGGATGACGAAGACGGATTTTAGTGAAAATCTGAAAAGAAAGTAGAACATACGTGCGAAAATTTTAGGAAAGCGTTGCTTTTTTCCCTGAATTTGGGTATACTGAATGAGATAATAAGAATGTAAAATGAGAAAAGCAGTCTGCGGGAGGCTGTATTTTGTGAAACAGGAGGAACCGCAGATACATGGGAAATGTTGGAGGCATGAGACAGGTGGCAGATACAAGCAGGAAAAGACAGAGTACAGAGCGTGCCGGGGAGACAGCTGGGACAGAGAAAAAAGCCGGGCGATCCAGAAAGTCCCCTGCGGCGAAGAAAGCGGAGGAGACGCTGAACGAGAAAAAGAGTAGGGGGAAGAAGAAAGCTTCGTCTGGAAAAGGCACCGCGAAAGGAACAGGAAGCCGAAGCCGCGCCAGCCAGGCGCCGGAGCCGGTGGAGAAAAGTGGTACAGGGGCATTTATGGGAACGGAAGTGGCGATTATTGTATCATTTGCAATATCGGTACTTTTGTTTTTGAGCAATTTCGGGCTTTGCGGCTTTGTCGGAAGTTTTCTGCGATCGACTCTGCTTGGCGTATTCGGCGTGATGGGGTATCTGGTGCCATTCCTTTTATTTATGGGAACTTGTTTTTATCTTTCAAACCGAGGCAACCAGAAAGCCGTAGCCAAGTTGGTGGCGGTTGGCGAGGTGCTTCTGGCACTTTGCGGACTTTCCCAGCTTCTTATGGGAGGCGGTCAGCATCTGGACTGGAATCTGGGCGATTATTACGCGCAGGCAGGTGGAGGCGGCTTTATCGGTGGCATTCTGATGCTGCTGTTGTGCGGAACAGTGGGAACGATCGGAGCAGTTCTGATTCTGCTGGTGCTTTTGGCACTCGGTGCTGTGTGCATTACGGAGCGTTCCCTGGTAAACTTCGTTAAACAGGGCAGCGGAAGGGCGTATGAGTATGCGAAAGAAGATATGAGCCGCCGCCGTGAGATACATGAGGAGAAAAAGGAAGAAAAACGCCGTCTGCGGGAGGAGCAGCGGGTCCGTGGCGTTGATCTCGAGGGCGCCAAGCTGACCGAGCTGCCAGTGATGCGAAATTTCTCGGAAGGAGTCCCGGAGGGAACCGTGCTGGGACCGGAGGATGCACCGGAGGAATTCCGTGAGATGCATGGAAGGCAGGAAAACTTGCAGGATGAGGCCGCGGCTTATGATGATTGGACCGATGTTCCGGCAGAGGGAAAAAATCTGGCACAGGATTCCGGACAGGGAGTAGAGAAGGAGAATCCGGCAGATGTATTTCGCGGGCAGATATTCCACGGTGGCGGAGCGGTAGAACCAGAACCGATGGAGTATGAAGAAGAGCCGGTGGAGTACGAAGAAGAGCCGGTGGAATCGGAGCAGGATACATATGCATACGATGGTTCAGAATCCCAGTTTCAGGAAGAATCGGAGCGCGAGACGGCGCGGACAGTAGAGACTGCAGAGGCAGAGGACAGTGCGAGCGACCAGCTCCTGAAACGCCTGTATGTACGCCGTGATACCCGGACGATGGAAGAATTTGCCGGCGGCGAGAGTCAGAAAGGTCCAGGCTATTATCCGGTAGAGACACGGGAGAGACCGGCTGCGGAGGCGGCCCCCGGTTTGACCGCGGAAGAGACCTCTGGTTTGACCGCAGAGGAGGTTCATACAGATTTAGGGCATCAGGATGTCTTTGAGCCATCGGAAAACGAGTGGGAAACCGTTTCGATGGGGAATGAGGATGAATGGAACGAACCTATATCTGGGGAAACGGATTCCGAACCAATCGATGGCTATTATAAGACGCTGGAATCAGAGCGGGGCGAGACAAAGGGCAGTTTCTTTGTCCCGGAGGATTCCAAAACGGTCGTGACCGCATCCGGAAAGGTGATCGAGACAGATACAGAGGCGATACAGAAAAAACTGGAGCAGAAACGGGAAGAACGAAAAGCACTTCCAGTTGAGGAACTGACGGTTCCAGAGCAGATCGAGCGCAAGGAAGAGGAAGAAAAGAAGATCCAGAAAGAATACATATTCCCGCCATTGACACTTTTAAAACGCGGCACGGGACAGACCGATTTCTCGGATCAGGAGTACCGGGAGACAGCGATCAAGCTGCAGCAGACGCTCCAGAACTTCGGCGTGGGCGTGACGGTTACAAACATCAGCTGTGGACCGACGGTTACCCGCTATGAGCTTCACCCGGAGCAGGGTGTCAAGGTCAGCAAGATTGTAGCGCTGGCGGATGATATCAAGTTAAATCTGGCAGCGGCGGACATCCGTATCGAGGCACCGATTCCTGGCAAGGCGGCGGTCGGTATCGAGGTTCCGAACAAGGAGAACCATGTGGTTCTGCTGCGCGATCTGCTGGAGTCAGAGGCATTTAAGAAATATCCGTCCCGGCTGGCATTCGCGGTCGGAAAAGATATCGCAGGTCAGACGGTTGTCAGCGACATTGCGAAGATGCCGCATCTTCTGATCGCGGGTGCGACCGGATCGGGTAAATCAGTCTGCATCAATACGCTGATCATGAGTGTGATTTATAAAGCAAAGCCGAGCGAGGTCAAGCTCATCATGATCGACCCCAAGGTGGTTGAGTTAAGTGTATACAACGGTATTCCGCATCTTCTGATTCCGGTTGTGACCGACCCGAAAAAGGCGTCCGGCGCCCTCAACTGGGCGGTGGCAGAGATGACCGACCGTTACCAGAAGTTTGCAAAATACGGCGTGCGCGATCTTAAGGGTTTCAATGCCAAGGTTGAGTCGATCGCGGATATCGACGATCCGAAGAAACCGGAGAAACTGCCGCAGATCATCATTATCGTGGATGAGCTTGCCGATCTGATGATGGTAGCGCCGGGCGAAGTAGAAGATTCGATCTGTCGTCTGGCCCAGCTGGCGCGTGCAGCGGGCATTCATCTGGTGATTGCGACGCAGCGACCATCGGTCAATGTCATCACCGGTGTGATCAAGGCAAATATTCCGTCGAGAATTGCTTTTTCCGTCTCTTCCGGAGTGGATTCCCGCACCATTATTGATATGAACGGCGCGGAGAAACTGCTCGGAAAGGGCGATATGCTGTTCTATCCGTCGGGCTATCAGAAACCGCAGCGTGTACAGGGCGCGTTTGTGTCCGACAATGAGGTTTCGGATGTGGTCGGATTTTTGAAACAGGAGGGGCTGACCGCAGAGTACAGCGCCGAGGTTGAGTCCAAGATCCGTTCGACGGCGATGGATGCGGGCTTTGGCGGCGGTGAGCGCGATGCCTATTTTGCACAGGCAGGTAAATTTATCATTGAGAAAGACAAAGCATCCATCGGCATGCTGCAGCGTATGTTTAAGATTGGCTTCAACCGTGCCGCGCGTATCATGGATCAGCTTGCAGATGCAGGCGTGGTCGGTGAGGAAGAAGGCACGAAGCCGCGTAAGGTGCTGATGAGCATGGAGCAGTTTGAAAACATGATGGAAGAAGGATATTAAAAAGCGGAATCATTATAAAATATCAAAATCAGGAGGTATCCTATGAAGCTTAAAAGCTGGCTGAAAGAATTGCCGTATACATTATTGCAGGGCAGCCTGGAGACGGAGGTTGACGAGGTGGTCTACGATTCGAGAAAGGCGGCGCCGGGGACGGTGTTTGTGTGTATGCGCGGGGCAAACGTCGATTCGCATACCTTTATCCCGGATGTGGTTGAAAAGGGCGCGCCGGTTCTGGTGGTCGAGCATCCGGTTGAGGCGCCTGAGAACGTGACGGTCATTCAAGTGGAGAATGGACGGAACGCGCTATCGCTTCTTTCGGCGGCACGTTTTGATTATCCGGCGCGGAAGATGACGGCGATCGGTGTGACCGGCACGAAGGGAAAGACGACTACCACTTATATGATCAAGGCGATTCTGGAGGCGGCCGGACAGAAGACGGGTCTCATCGGAACGAACGGCGCTGTGATCGGTGAGAATCATTATCCGACCAAAAATACGACGCCGGAATCTTATATTTTGCAAGAATATTTTGCAAAAATGGTGGAAGAGGGCTGCCGTTACGTCGTGATGGAGGTTTCTTCCCAAAGCTACCTGATGCACCGGGTAGACGGACTTTTCTTTGATTATGGAATTTTCCTGAATATTTCCAATGATCATATTGGCCCGAATGAACATGCAAGTTTTGAAGAATATCTTTACTACAAAAAGCAGCTTTTGAAAAACTGCCGGACAGCGCTCGTCAACCGCGATGATCCGCACTTTGATGCGATCGTAGAAGGGGCGACAGCAGAGATCCTGACCTTTTCATTGGAACGGGCGGCTGATTTTACAGCGGATGACATTCACTATGTACGCGAACATGATTTCGTGGGCGTCGAATTTCAGACGCATGGACGATATGAGAGCGATCTGCGTGTCGGCATTCCGGGCAAATTTAACGTGGACAATGCGCTGGCGGCAGCGGGCGTGTGCAGCTTCTTTGACCTGCCGAAGGAGAAAGTCTGCCATGCGCTGGAACATATCCAGGTCGATGGACGGATGGAGATTGTATATAAATCAGCAAAGTGCACCGTGATCGTTGACTACGCCCACAATGCGGTCAGCATGGAAAGTCTTCTTCTGACGCTGCGCGACTACAAGCCGAAGCGTCTCGTCTGTGTCTTCGGATGCGGCGGCAACCGGGCGCGCGATCGCCGGTACTCGATGGGAGAGATTGGCGGAAAGCTGGCAGATCTGTCGATCATCACGGCGGATAATTCCCGCTTTGAGAAAGTGGGAGATATTCTGGCAGATATCAAGGTCGGACTTGCAAAAACCGACGGCAAATACGTTGAAATCCCGGATCGCCGCGAAGCGATTGAGTACAGCTTGTCGCATGCGGAAGATGGCGATATCATCGCGATCATCGGAAAAGGGCATGAGGATTATCAGGAGATCGAGGGCGTGCGCTATCATTTCCTTGACCGGGAAGTAGTGCAGGAGACGGTGAAGAAGCTGCATATGTAATCAATTTGGAGGCAAAATATGGACCATATTACAGTCAGACATATCGTGGAAGCAGTGTCGGGAACACTGCTCTGCGGAGATGCAGATACGGAGTTAAAACACATCAGCATTGATTCCCGGAGTATGCGCGGGGCGGATCTGTTTGTTCCGCTGATCGGGGAGAAATCAGACGCGCATCGTTTCCTGGTTCAGGCGATGGACAATGGGGCGGCAGCCGCACTGACTTCGGAGCATGAGGCGGCACCGGAGGGCTTTCACGGCGCCCTGATCCAGGTGAAAGATACGAAACTGGCATTGCAGACGATCGGACGCTGCCTGCGGGCACGCCTTTCTATCCCGTTAGTTGGTATCACCGGCAGCGTGGGAAAGACGACGACGCGCGAAATGGTGGCGGCGGCGCTTTCAGCGAAATATAAGACATTCAAGACACCGGCAAACCACAACAGCCAGATCGGTGTGCCACTCACGATCTCGGAGATTTCTGAGAATGATGAGATCGGCGTGCTGGAACTGGGAATGAGTGAGCCGGGCGAGATGGCGGTGATCGCGGAGATTGCGGCGGTGGATTCGGCAGTCATGACGAATATCGGTGTGACGCATATTGAGAATCTGGGCTCCCGCGAGAATATCTTAAAAGAAAAGCTGCATATCCAGGACGGTATGAAGGCAGGCGGAATCCTGTTTGTAAATGGAGATAATGATATGCTTTCTACCGTGCATGCAAAAGCAGGCTGCCATACCGTCCGTTATGGACTTGGAGCAGATAACGACTACCGCGCCGAGGATCTTTCATATCTGGATGGATTTCCGTCCTTTACGATGGTACACGGCGAGGTGCGCGTCCCGGTGAAGCTGACTGTTATGGGCGAGCACAATGTCATGAATGCGCTGGCTGCCCTGGCGGTTGCGGATGCCTACGATGTGCCGCTTGCCGATGCAGCGGAAAAGCTGCTTGAATTTGGCGGGTTCAAGAACCGTCAGCAGATTTATCATAAAAATGGTTATACGATCGTGGACGATACCTACAATGCAAGCCCGGATTCGATGAAAGCGGCGATAGGTGTGCTTTCTTCCCTGCCGGCAGGACGCAGAATTGCGGTTCTGGCGGATATGAAGGAACTGGGAGAGAATACGATTCAGTTCCACCGTGAAGTTGGTGCGTTTCTGGCGGAAAAACCGGTCGATATCCTGGTTGTATATGGCGAACTGGCGCAGGCGATCGCCGAGGGAGCAAAGAAAGTCAAACCGGATCTGCATGTCGTTTCGTTTGAAGAGGACGAAAAAGAAGATATGCTTGACTGGCTGGATGCACAGATCGGTGAGGGAGATGCAGTCCTGTTCAAGGGTTCCAACAGTATGAAGCTGGGGGAGACGGCAGCGAGGTTTATCTCAGTCGAGAAGACTCCCACCTCTTCAGGTGGTAAGTAATAGCAAGTTTGTCTCAGTAGGAGTCCATTCTCCGACTGAGATAAACGCTCCGCGAGGATGCGCAGTGATTCTGTAGAGAATATGTCAGCTTCGCTGACCAGAATCACGCGCCAAATCTCACGGACGTTCGACTTGAATTAGAAATAGAAAGAGAAGGAATCATGGCGTATCAATACGCGGATATTATTATAGATATATCCCATGAGAAGGTGGATCGCCCGTTTCAGTACCGGATTCCGGCGCAGCTGGCGGAGGAGATTACGGCGGGAACGTGCGTGACGGTACCGTTTGGAAAGGGTAATTCACTTCGGACTGGATATGTGGTGGGAATGGGAAATACGGCGGAGTATGACCCATCCCGCATCAAGGAGATAGCTGGGATCGCACCGGGCAGTATGTCGGTGCAATCTCAGCTTATCCGTCTGGCGTGGTGGATGCGGGAACGTTATGGCGCGACGATGAACCAGACGCTCAAAACCGTACTTCCCGTCAAGGAAAAGATAAAACCGCGCGAGAAAAAGACGCTGCATTGTCTTTTAAAACAGGAAGAGCTGGAAGCGGCAATCCTGGCGGCACAGAAGCGGCATTATAAGGCGCGGGTGCGGCTCCTTGAGGCATTCCGGGACAATCTGGATATTCCGATGGAATTTGCCCGACGGGAGCTTGACCTGACCCTGGCGACGATCCGCCCGATGGAGGAACAGGGACAGCTTTCAGTGAAAGTTTCCCGTGAGGAACGCGGGTTAAACCATGCAAAACTGCCGCGTCCAGCCGGACAGACCGTGCATCTCAATGAAGAGCAGCAGGCGGCGGTTGACCGTTTCTGTGAGGATTATGAGATGGGGAAACGTGAAACGTATCTGATTCACGGCGTTACGGGAAGTGGAAAGACCGAAGTCTACATGGAGCTGATGGCGCGTGTCCTGCGGGATGGAAAGCAGGTGATTCTGCTGATCCCGGAAATTTCGCTGACATATCAGACGGTGATGCGGTTTTACCGGCGATTTGGCGATCAGATCGCGATTCTGAATTCCCGTCTCTCTGCGGGAGAACGCTATGATCAGTGGGAACGGGCGGCGCGGGGCGAGGTTTCCGTGATGATCGGACCGCGGTCGGCGCTGTTTGCCCCATTTTCCAATCTGGGACTGATTCTGATCGACGAGGAACATGAGGGCGCCTATAAGAGCGAGACGATGCCGCGCTATCATGCAAGGGAAGTAGCGGCGGAGCGCGCCCGGCTTTCCGGGGCTTCGCTGGTCTTGGGCTCAGCGACTCCTTCTCTGGAATCGTATCTGCGGGCTCAGAATGGCGAATATGTGCTTCTGCCCCTGCATCACCGGGCAGTGGCGGGAAGTATCCTGCCGAAGGTACAGATCGCTGATATGCGTGCGGAGATGCAGGCAGGCAATAAATCGGTGTTCAGCCGGTCATTGGATGCAATGTTGACAGAGAGACTCGCACGTGGCGAGCAGGCGATGCTTTTTATGAACCGGCGCGGCTATTCCAATTTTGTTTCCTGTCGTTCCTGCGGAAAGGCGGTGACCTGTCCGCATTGTGATGTTTCCCTGACACTACACGGGAAGAACCGTCTGGTCTGTCATTACTGCGGCTATACGATTCCGCTGATGAAGCAGTGTCCGTCCTGCGGATCACCGTATATTGCCGGGTTTGGGGCCGGAACGCAGAAGATGGAAGAATTTACGAAAATTCGGTTTCCGGATGCGAGGATCCTGCGGATGGATGCGGATACAACGGCAAAAAAAGGCGGACATGAAGCGATTCTGGAGGCATTTGCAAATCGTGAGGCAGATATTCTGATCGGCACGCAGATGATTGTAAAAGGGCATGATTTTCCAGGAGTGACGCTGGTCGGAATTCTGGCGGCGGATCTTTCCTTAAATACGCCGGATTACCGCAGCGCGGAGCGGACGTTCCAGCTTCTGACGCAGGCGGCTGGCAGAGCGGGACGCGCCGGGAAGCCCGGCGATGTGGTCATCCAGACGTACCGGCCGGAACACTATGCCGTGCAGGCGGCAGCGGCGCAGAATTATGAGCTGTTTTACAGCCATGAGATCAATTACCGGAGGCTGCTTCGTTATCCACCAGTCTGCCAGATGGCTGCGGTTTATTTTGCCTGCGGCGATGAGGTGGTGCTGGATAAATGTGCGGAAATGGCGGCGCGGCGGCTGCGCGAAAGTGCCGAGTGTATCGGTCCGGTTCCGGCACCAGTATACAAAGTTAATGACATCTACAGAAAAATTTTATATATAAAGTGTGAAAAATGTGCTATACTGGATCAAATCAGGGGTCAGATTGAAACCCTGGCTGCCGCAGATACAAAATGGCAGGCGGTCCAGATTCAATACGATATATCATAGAGAGGAAGAGTGTATAAAATGGCAATCCGGTCAATTAGAACTATTGGCGATGAGGTACTGAAAAAAGAGTGTAAGGCAGTGACGGAGGTAACCGATCACACACTTGAACTGATAGAGGATATGTTTGACACGATGTATTCAGCCGGCGGCGTAGGTCTGGCAGCACCGCAGGTCGGTATCCGCAAACAGATCGTAGTAATCGACGTGGAGGACGGCAACCAGTATGTCCTGATCAATCCGGTCATCGAGGAAATGTCCGGCAGCCAGACTGGTCAGGAAGGCTGTTTAAGCGTTCCGGGCAAGGCTGGTATGGTAACCCGTCCGAGCCACGTAAAGGTACGCGCGCTGAACGAAAAAATGGAAGAGTTTGTCCTGGAAGCAGATGATTTCCTGGCACGTGCGATCTGCCATGAGTGCGATCATCTGCACGGACATCTGTATGTGGAGTTGGTAGAAGGTCCGTTAGAGGATGTAACGGCAGAGGAAGAATAAAGCACATTGGCAGAATGAGAGAAAAACAAGAGTGGGGTGACAGGCAGATATGAAGATCGTATTTATGGGAACACCGGATTTTGCGGTTCCGACACTGGAAGCGCTCTATCAGAGCCGGCATGAAGTAGCGGCGGTGGTGACACAGCCAGATAAGCCGAAGGGACGCGGCAAGGCGATGGCAATGCCGCCTGTCAAGGAAAAAGCGCTGGAATATGGAATCCCGGTGTATCAGCCGGTGCGCGTCCGCAAGGATGAGGCATTTTTTGAGGAATTGACGAAGATTCAGCCGGATGTGATCGTCGTGATTGCATTTGGTCAGATTCTGCCGGAGCGGATTCTGAACCTGCCGAAATACGGCTGTATCAACATCCATGCGTCGCTTCTGCCAAAATACCGTGGGGCAGCCCCGATCCAGTGGGCGGTCATCAATGGCGATGAGGTCAGCGGTGTGACGACGATGCAGATGGATGTCGGTCTGGACACCGGAGATATCCTGGATACCGTGGAAGTACGCCTGGATCCGAAAGAGACAGGCGGCAGCCTGTTTGACCGCTTGAGCCTTGCGGGAGGAAAGCTGATTCTCTCCACGCTTGAAAAAGCGGAGGCGGGAATCCTGCATCCGGTTAAACAAGATGAGGCAGAGGCAACCCATGTGACAATGCTCGATAAGTCGATGGGGCAGATCGACTGGTCGATGGATGCGGCAGTGATTGAGCGCCTGATCCGCGGCTTAAATCCATGGCCGAGCGCTTATACAAAATTTGAAGGAAAAACCCTGAAAATCTGGTCGGCGGATGTCGAGGAAGATGCGGCGGGAAGGCCGTCACCGGAGACATTCGGACAGGTGGTATGTGTCGGTAAAGATGCATTCTCTGTCCAGACCGGCAAAGGGCTTCTCACAATTCGGGAACTTCAGCTGGAAGGCAAGAAGCGGATGGATACGGCGGCATTTTTACGCGGATATCCGGTGGAAACGGGAGTAAAGCTCGGATAAAATGAATGCTTCAGCAGGAACTGAACTGCTACAGGCAGCCAGGCGTTTGAAAGGAGTTGGAGTGATATGTACGGATACGGATATGGATATTACAGTATGTTTGATCCGACGATGATTCTGGTATTAATTGGTGTATTTCTGTCATTAGGGGCATCTGCGAAGGTGAAAAGCACCTACGCGCGGTTTTCAAGAGTCCGGAGCATGACTGGCATGACGGGAGCCGAGGCGGCGAGACAGCTTTTAAATTCACAGGGCATCTATGATGTCCAGATCCGCCAGGTGGCAGGCAGTCTGACCGACCACTATGATCCGCGGACCAAGACTGTGAATTTATCTGAGAGTGTATATGGTTCTACTTCGGTCGCGGCGATCGGTGTTGCGGCGCATGAGTGCGGACATGCGATGCAGGATGCATCTGAGTATGTTCCGCTGCGCCTGCGCGGTTCAATGGTGCCGGTGGTCAACATCGGCGCACAGCTTTCCTGGCCTATGATCCTGATTGGTGTCCTGATCGGCGGCATGGGATCTCCGATCGTTTCACTTGGAATTCTTTTATTTTCCTTGTCGGTGCTGTTCCAGCTGGTGACGCTTCCGGTTGAGTTCAATGCATCCGCGCGTGCGGTACGTCTGCTTGATTCAACAGGGATTCTTCGCGGGGAAGAAGTTGGATATACCAAACAGGTGCTTGGTGCGGCGGCACTGACGTATGTGGCAGCGGCGGCTGGTTCGATTTTACAGCTTCTGCGTCTGATTATATTATTTGGAGGACGACGCGATGACTGATGGAACTGCGCTGCGTGAAATAGCGGCAGAAATTTTGACTGAGATTCTGGAAAAGGGACAGTATACACATCTGGCCCTTTTTCAGGCTCTTTCTAAATATCAGTATCTGGAGAAATCAGACCGCTCGTTTTTAAAACGGATTGTGGACGGGACGGTGGAGTATAAAATCCAGATTGATTATATTATCAACGCATATTCCAAAACAAAAGTTCATAAGATGAAACCGTTTATCCGCACACTTCTGCGGATGAGCGTGTACCAGATTTATTATATGGACCGTGTACCGGATTCGGCGGCGTGCAATGAGGCGGTGCGCCTTGCGAAAAAACGCGGATTTTCCGGACTTTCCGGCTTTGTAAATGGTGTGTTGCGTTCTGTGGTGCGTGGAAAAGGCAAACTGACCTTCCCGGATGATTCAGTGCGGTATTCAATGCCGGACTGGATTTTATCTCTCTGGGAGGAAAACTATGGGGCAGAGACGACGCACAGGATGGCACAGGCTGGTCTGGAGAAACGTCCGTTTATGGTGCGGTTTGCCGAGAGCCGTGCAGGGAAAGAAGAGATTCTTGCCTCCCTGTCCGCCCAGGGCGTGACGGCAGAGGAGACAGCGACGGGAAGCGGCGTTTACCGTCTGACGGGAGTGGACTATCCAGAGAGTCTGGATGCGTTCCGCGAAGGACTAATCCGGATTCAGGACCTGAGTTCGTCGCTGGCAGGTGATGCGGCGGGTATTAAAGAGGGTGATTTTGTACTCGATGTCTGTGGGGCACCGGGTGGAAAAGGGCTTCATGCGGCGGATCTGCTGTACGGAACTGGACAGGTTGAGATCCGGGATGTGAGTGATTACAAGGTATCTTTGATCAAGGAGAATATTGCCTGCAGCGGCTGTACAAACGTCTCTGCCTGCGCCTGGAATGCGTGTGAATTCGATGCTTCGATGGAGCAGAAAGCGGATGTGGTCATTGCCGATCTGCCGTGTTCAGGACTTGGCATTATCGGACGCAAGCCGGATATCAAATACAACGCTTCAATGGACGGAATCCGGGACCTGGCTGCATTGCAGCGGCAGATGCTGTCGGTGGTCTGGCAGTACGTGAAGCCGGGTGGAGTGCTGGTTTACAGCACCTGCACGGTCAACCGTCTGGAAAATGATGAAAACCGGGCATGGTTTTTAAACGAATATCCATTTGAGCCGGTTGATATCAGTGGTCGTCTGGGGATTGATTTTCAGGAAGACAGCCTGAAAGAGGGATACATCCAGCTCTATCCGGGCGTTCATCCGTGTGATGGATTTTTCATCTCTGTGATGAAAAGAAAAGGATAACTGGACGGAACAGCGTATGAATACAGGAAAGACTCCGAGAGTGCATATAGGAGAGAGGGAGGCAGTCCGATATGGAAAAGCAGGATATAAAATCAATGACGCAGGAGGAACTGCGTGCCTTTTTGGTGAGTCTGGGTGAAAAACCATTCCGGACCGCCCAGATCTATCAGTGGATGCATGAAAAACTGGCATCTTCCTTTGACGATATGACAAACCTTTCCAAGGTACTCCGGCAGAAGCTGCAGGACGCGTGCGAGTATGTATCGCTGGAAAAGGTACGGGTGCAGATTTCGCAGATCGATGGAACCCGCAAGTACCTGTTCCGCCTCGCGGACGGCAATGTCATCGAGAGTGTCCTGATGCGTTATAAGCATGGAAATTCCGTTTGTATTTCCTCGCAGGTGGGGTGTCGGATGGGCTGCCGTTTCTGTGCTTCGACCCTGGACGGCCTGGAACGGAACCTGCGCCCGTCGGAGATGCTGGACCAGATTTATCAGATTCAGCGCGATACAGGCGAACGCGTTTCCAACGTGGTTGTGATGGGATCGGGTGAACCGCTGGACAATTACGATAACCTGATCCGCTTTATCCATCTTTTGACGGAGGAAGGCGGACTGCATATCAGTCAGCGGAATGTGACGGTTTCCACCTGTGGGCTGGTTCCGAAGATCCGGGAGCTGGCAGATCAGGGACTGACCATCACGCTGGCACTTTCTCTGCATGCGCCGAATGACGAGGTGCGGAAGAGCCTGATGCCGATCGCGCGTACATATGCGTTAAAGGATGTATTGGCGGCCTGTCATTACTATTTTGAAAAAACGGGACGCCGCATGACGTTTGAGTACAGCCTGGTGCAGGGAGTCAACGACAATCTGGACGAGGCGCGCGAGCTGGCGGCGCTGATTCAGGATCAGCACGGGCATGTGAATCTGATTCCGGTCAATCCGATCAAGGAGCGCTCTTATGTACAGTCGGGACGGAAAGCGATCGAAGCATTTAAGGGATGTCTGGAATCCAAGGGAATCAATGTGACAATCCGGCGCGAGATGGGGCGCGACATAGACGGTGCCTGCGGACAGCTCCGGAAGAGCTATATGGATAAAGAGCAGGAGAAAGAAGGTGCGGCAGTCAAATGAAAGCATACGCACTGACGGATATCGGAAAAACGCGTAAGGTCAATCAGGATGCTCAGTTTGCCAGCACGGAGCCGGTGGGAGAACTTTCCAACCTGTTTGTTGTGGCGGACGGAATGGGCGGTCATCAGGCGGGAGATTTTGCTTCGCGCTATCTGATCGAGCATATGCCGGAATATATCAAAGAGAGTGGTGAGAATGAGCCGGTCGCGGCGCTTCGAAAGGGGATCGAGGCAGTCAATCAGGAACTTTATACCCTTTCCTGTGAGCGCGAGGAGCTTGCCGGCATGGGAACAACGCTGGTAGCGGCTTCAATTCAGGGAAATACACTCTATGTGGCAAACGTGGGGGACAGCCGTCTCTACCGGATTGAGCGCTCCGGCATTCATCAGATTACCCGGGATCATTCCTACGTGGAGGCGATGGTCTCGCTGGGACAGATGAGCCGCGGCAGCCGGGAATATGAGACGAAGAAAAATATCATTACCCGCGCAGTCGGGATCGGTGGGCATGTGGAGCCGGATTTCTTTGAGGTTTCACTGAACCCGGGCGATTACGTACTGCTGTGTTCGGACGGGTTAACCAATATGGTGGATAATTCAGCAATTTACCGGATGGTGCTTCTGCCGGGAACCCTGGACACCAAGGCAAGGGCGCTCACGGCGCTCGCAAACCAGAACGGCGGGAAAGATAATATCGCGGTCATATTGATTGACCCGCAGATCAAGGAGGTGAGAGAATCATGATGCTGAAACCGGGAACCTATCTGCAGGATCGCTATGAGATCCTCTCACTGATTGGTACGGGCGGCATGTCAGAGGTGTATCAGGCAAAATGCCACACTCTGAACCGTCTGGTGGCGATCAAGGTTTTAAAGGATGAGTACAGCCAGGATGCGAATTTCGTCAGCAAATTCAAGATGGAGGCGCAGGCGGCGGCAGGGCTTTCCCATCCAAATATTGTGAGTGTTTATGACGTTGTGGATGAGGGCAGTCTTCATTATATCGTCATGGAACTCATCGAGGGAATCACGCTGAAAAGCTACATTCTCAAGAAAGGTCATCTGGGCGTTAAAGAAACGATTGGAATTGCCATCCAGGTAGCGCAGGGGCTGGCAGCGGCACATGACCAGCATATTGTGCACCGGGACATCAAACCGCAGAATATGATTATCTCGCGTGACGGCAAGGTGAAGGTGGCGGATTTCGGTATTGCCAGAGCTGTATCGTCCCAGACGATCGGGGTCAATGCGGTCGGTTCCGTGCATTATATCTCGCCGGAGCAGGCAAAAGGAAATTATAGCGACGGACGAAGCGATCTGTATTCACTGGGAATCACGATGTATGAGATGCTAACAGGAAAACTTCCGTTTGACGGGGATAACCCGGTTTCAGTGGCACTGGCGCATTTGGAAGAACCGGTGCAGCCGCCGAGCCGCATCAACCCGGAGGTGTCGGCAAGCCTGGACCGCATTATTTTAAAATGTACCCAAAAAAAGCCGGAACGCCGTTACCAGAATGCGTATGAGCTGATCGCGGATCTGCGCCATGCGCTGGTGGATCCAAACGATGATTTCCTGAAAAAAGAACCGGAATTTGATGAAAATTCCCCGACAGTCGTGCGCGGGGCAGAGGAACTGAACCGCCAGATGGAGGCACAGAGAAATCGAAATCTGGAACAGACGATGGAACATCCGGCAGTGAGTGAAAAGACCGGACCGGTTCCGACAGAAAATGAACGTGGTGAGGTAGTCTGGAAAGAGCCGGAACCGTCGGAGAACGAGATAGAAGGTTGGCAGGAAGAAGAGACGGATGTCTATGAGGAAGAAACCTCAAGGCGCCCAGACCGTAGACGGAAGGGACGCCGTATAGAAGAAGACAGCGAGGATGTCAATCCGCAGATGGAGCGCCTGCTTACGATGATTGGAATCGGTGCAGCCGTATTGATTGTGGTGGTTGTGATTGTCATTGCTGCGAAGTTGACAGGCATCTTTAATCTGGGATCTGGTAGTCAGAAGCATCCGAAGACGACCGTTGAAGCTTCTTCGGAGGCGTCTGAGAGCGAGAGTCTGGAATCAACGGAGTGCAGGGTTCCGCCTCTGGACGGCATGACGGAGGATGAGGCGAAGACAGCATTGGAAAAGCAGTCGTTGAAAATCCGTTATGAATATGAAAAGTCGGAAACCTCTGAAAAGGGGAAGGTCATCGGTCAGAGTATTGCCAGCGGCACGGTTGTCTCGAAACAGACGGAAGTTATCGTCACGATCGGAGAAGGCAATGAGGCAATAGATTTGACGAAACTTGGACTGGAAGAGATGTCCAGCGAGGATGCAGAGACGCTTCTGGCAGAAGAAAATAAACTGACCGTAGTAGTGCAGAAAGAGAGCAGCGATACGGTTGCCTCCGGTATAGTGATCCGATACAGTCCGTCCAGCGTGGATCCAGGCGGTACGGTGACGCTGTATGTCAGCACAGGTCCGAACGTACCGACGGTACCGATGCCGAGGATTACAGGGCTTTCAGAGGAAAATGCAAAAGTTGTTCTGGAAGCGGTCGGATTAGGGCTTGGCGAGCGCAAGGAAGCGAAGAGTTCAGAAGTGGCAAAGGGCAAGATCATCAGTCAGGATGTCCTGGAGAAAACAGATACACCGGAGGGAAGTGCCATTGGCTATACAGTCAGTCTGGGAAAAGGAACCCGCTATGTGGCGGCGATCAACGATGAATTCCAGATGAGTGAACTGTTTGGACCAAGTTCCGGAGATACGCATATCCGCGTCAGTATTGTGATGAAGCAGACGATTGCCGGCAATACTGTGACTAAGACGGTCATGGAACCGAGGGAGATCGGCGGCGATATCACGCTTCCGATTCATTATAATATCGAGGGAGCGGACGGTGTGCAGACAGGTGAGCTGCAGATCCTCGATCTGACGAACGATCGGGTTCTAAAAACGTATCAGCTTGAATTTGTGGAAGTTTCAGATAATTAATAAGAGGTAGTTGTAAGGTACAGATATGCAGGGAAAGATAATTAAAGGGATCGGCGGTTTCTATTATGTACACGACGGTATTGGAAAGGTATATGAATGCCGTGCAAAGGGAATTTTCCGAAATCGCGGCATCAAGCCGCTGGTAGGCGATGACGTGGAGATCAGTGTTCTCGATGAGGAGAAGGCGACAGGCAATCTCGATGAGATCCTTCCTCGTAAAAACCGTCTGATCCGCCCGGCGGTTTCAAATGTTGATCAGGCGGTGGTGGTTTTTGCCATCACCGATCCGATGCCAAATTTAAACCTTCTCGACCGCTTCCTCGTCATGATGGAACGGCAGGAAGTTCCGGTCAGCATCTGTTTCAACAAGATCGATCTGGTTGATGCAGCCGAGCAGGAGAAGCTGCGTGCGATCTATGAACCGGCGGGCTATCCGGTGCATTTTATCAGCACCTACGAAAAATCAGGGCTGGAGGAGTTTCATCGGTTGATCATTGGGAAAACAACGGTCTTAGCAGGACCTTCGGGTGTCGGAAAATCGTCGATCACGAACTTTATCCAGCCGGAGGCACAGATGGAAACGGGCGGTATCAGTGAGAAGATCCGCCGGGGCAAACATACGACGCGCCATTCAGAACTGTTTTTCGTGGAAGAGAGCACCTATATGATGGATACGCCGGGATTCAGTTCTCTCTATATCGAGGATTTGGAGCCGGAGGCGCTCAAGGACTTTTTCCCGGAATTTGAGGCATATGAGGATGAATGCCGTTTCTTAGGCTGTGTCCACATTGGCGAGCGCGAATGCGGCGTCAAGACGGCGGTGCAGGAGCATAAGATCGGGCAGAGCCGGTATGACAATTACCGTTTGATGTATCAGGAATTAAAAGAGAAAAAGAAATACGGCAGAAGCAGCCGTTGAGGATATTATACAAAAAATGGGAGGAAAGAACCATGATTATATTATCACCTTCGATTCTGGGGGCAGATTTTACGAAGCTGGGAGAGCAGGTCGCTGAGGTGGACAAGGCAGGTGCACAGTACATCCATCTGGATGTGATGGATGGCGCGTTTGTGCCGAGTATCTCCTTTGGAATGCCGGTAATTAAGAGCCTGCGCCCGGTGACGGATCGTGTGTTTGACGTACACATGATGGTGGAAGAACCGGGACGTTACGTAGAGGATATCAAAAAAGCGGGGGCGGATCTGATCTGTGTGCATCAGGAAGCCTGTCTTCATCTGGACCGCACGATCGCGCAGATCCGTGAGGCAGGGCTGCAAACAGGTGTAGCGTTAAATCCGGCGACCCCGGTCGAGACACTGGATGTTATTTTGCCGGAGGTGGACATGGTTCTTCTGATGACGGTCAACCCGGGATTTGGCGGTCAGAAATTTATTCCATATACGGTAGAAAAAATCAAGAAGCTGCGCGCAATGTGCAGCGAGAGGGGACTTTCCACCCGCATTGAGGTGGACGGAGGAATCACGCCGGACAATGTGCGGACGGTATTAGAGGCAGGAGCCGATGTGATCGTGGCGGGAAGCGCCGTATTTAAGGGAAACCCGGCTGGGAATGTAAAAACATTTTTAAATATTTTTCAGGAATTTGAACAGGGATGATGAAGATGAAGCGTTGTTTGATTGTGACAGGCGGAACGATTGATATTGCGTTTGCGAAAGATTTTCTCTCACAGCGCTCGTATGACTATGTAATTGCGGCAGATGCGGGGCTGGAGGTTCTGCGCCCGCTGCATATTTCTCCGAATGCGGTGGTCGGCGATCTGGACACGGTGGATAAAAAGGTTCTGGAAGAATATCAGAACCAGCCGGACATCGAATTTGAGATCCATAAACCGGAGAAGGATGAGACGGATACGGAGCTGGCGCTTTTGACGGCGGCGCGCCAGGGCTGTGAGGCAGTTGATATCCTGGGGGCGCTGGGCGGCCGTATGGATCACGCCATCGGCAATATCCAGCTGATGTATCAGTTTTTCTGCCAGGGAATGGAAGTGAATATTTATGATGCCCGCAACCGCCTGTATCTTCTGGGCGGGCATAAGGTATTTCACCGGGAAAAGGTGTATGGAAAATACATTTCGTTCCTGCCGATGACCGAGACTGTCGAGGGACTGACGCTGCGGGGATTTAAATACCCGCTCCAGCGGCGGACGATCGGGCTGGGGACGAGTCTCTGCATCAGCAATGAACTCAAACGGGAAGAGGGCATTCTGGAGCTGGAGAGAGGCGTCCTTTTGTGCGTGGAGGCACATGATTAATCAGGATAAAAAAGTGGCAAGTTATAACTGACCTGCTTAAAATGATAAAAACTGTATGTTTTTCAGGGGACAAGATTGTGCTATGATGAGTCCAATAACAAGGGAGGATGAAACATCATGGCAAACAAATCAAATCAGGCTTACAAGATCGCGATGGTCGGTCTGCTGGCAGCTCTCTCCTATGTCGTATTTACATACGGACAGGTGAAGATCACACTTCCGGGCGGCGATGCAACTTCCATTCATCTGGGAAATGCAGTCTGTGTCATCGGGGCACTCTTAGTCGGCGGCTTTTACGGCGGTTTGGGAGGTGCTATCGGCATGACGATAGGTGACCTTCTCGATCCGGTTTATATTGTATATGCACCGAAGACATTTATCTGCAAACTCTGCATCGGACTGATCGCCGGATTCGTAGCACATCGTCTGGGCAAGATTGACCGGAGCACCGATAAGAACCACATCCTTGGTTTTACGATTGCAGCAGCGGTGGCAGGTCTTTTATTCAACGTCATTGCAGATCCGCTGATCGGATATTATTATAAACTCTGGATCATTGGTAAACCGGCGGCAGAGCTCACACTTGCATGGAATATCGCAGCGACTTCGATCAATGCGGTGACATCTACGATTGCGTCTGTTGTTATCTATATGGCAGTTCGTCCGGCACTCCGCAAGGCAGGTTTTCTGGATGCATTGTCTGTAGAAGCGAGAGCATAAGGCAATTTATCTCAGTCGAGAAGAATTAAAATGAAATACATACAGGAGACTGTGGTTGGGCAGAATGGGAAAAACATCTGTCCAGGCGCAGTCTCCTTGTTGCGTCATTGGAGTGTGCGGCTTATAAAACACAAATGCATAGATACACGCTTGTAGAAACCAGAATCATGCCGCAGGCAGTCGTATCTGCTGCGAGAATATGTTAGATTATAAAGTTGCTTAAAATTGATGTTGGGGTCAAAAGACGTTTTGACCCCTCTGATACCAGATTGCTCCGCACTATATGCTCCCGCAATCTTCAAAAACATTCGTAATTCGCTCATTTTTCTTGGGAAAATGGCTACTTACTCATGTTTTTGGCGGGTCCCAAGGTCAAAAATTCTCCTGCAAGCAAGCTTGCGTCGAACTTCTGACCTTTTGACCCTGGTATCTTAAAATTAAGAAAATGAGGAAAAATTATACATGGAAGGAATTCAGAAGAAAATAGCGGTTTTAAATGACCTGTCAGGCTACGGGCGCTGTTCGCTGACGGCTGCGATGCCGGTTATCAGCGCCCTCAAAGTACAGTGCTGTCCGGTGGTGACGGCGGTGCTGTCCAATCACGCGGGATATCCGGAATGCTATATGGATGATTATACCGATCGGATGGAGGCATACCTGGAGCCGTGGCGGAAGATGGGATTTGAGATGGACGGAATCATGACTGGATTCTTAGGTTCTGCCAGACAGGCGTCGATCGTGGCAGATTTTATCCGGGATTTCAAACGGGAAAATACGCAGGTTTTGGTAGATCCGACGATGGGCGACCACGGACATCTCTACAGCGTCTGTGACGAGGATCTGATCGAGGCGATGCGGGAGCTGATGCAGTATGCGGACGTTGTCACGCCAAATCTGACTGAAGCCTGTGCCCTGACGGACACGCTGTATCAGGAAAATGGATGGAGTAAGCGCAAGCTCTCAGATCTGACCTGGAAGCTTCATCTTTTGGGCGCGCGGTCAGTCATTTTGACAGGCGTGGTCAAGGGCAAACAGGTCCTCAACGTGATCCATGAGCGCGGCAAGGATCCGGTCTTTCATGCAACTAAATTTGTGGCGGGCAATTACCACGGAACCGGGGATGTCTTTGCAGCAGTCATCGGTGCCAGCATGGTGCGAGGTGTGCCGATGGAGGAAGCCGTCAGACGGGCGGCAGCTTTTACAAAAAAATGTGTGGAAAAGACAGAAGAACTTGGTGCCCCGGAGCAGGACGGACTGTGCCTGGAGGCGTGTCTGTCGTATTTGACGAAGTTGAGTTAAATATAATGGGCAGTCTATCCTGTTTTGTATCAAGAAGAACAGAGGTTACAGTTCACGGGTAGGCACTTTTGGAACCGAAAGTGCCGTAAGAAAACGTGGTGGCAGCAGGAATTTGCCGTATTTAAATGCGAAGCCACGGCAAATTCCGTTACTGTTCACGTATGCGTGAACAGTAACGAACAGAGGAACTCTTGAAACAGGGCTTTTCATTCGTACAAAGTTGTAGTATAATTATAACTAGTTTTCGTGCAGTTAATTGCATAACAGTAGGAGGAAGATATGTTAGATCTTAAATTCGTCAGAGAAAATCCTGACATTGTAAAGCAGAATATTAAAAATAAGTTCCAGGACAAGAAAATTCCGCTGGTAGATGAGGTAATTGAGCTGGATGCCAAGAACCGTGCAGCGAAGAAGGAAGCAGATGATCTGCGTGCGAACAAGAACAAGATTGCAAAACAGATCGGCGCTCTGATGGGTCAGGGAAAGAAAGAGGAAGCAGAAGAGCTGAAGAAACAGGTAGCAGAGCAGTCTGCCCGCCTGTCTGAGCTGGAAGAGCAGGAGAAGGATCTTGGCGAGCGCATCTTAAAGATTATGATGACCATCCCGAACATCATTGATCCGAGTGTTCCGATCGGTAAAGACGACAGCGAGAACGTAGAGATCGAGCGCTTCGGCGAGCCAGTTGTACCGGATTTCGAGATCCCGTACCACACCGAGATTATGGAGAAATTTAACGGCATCGATCTGGACAGTGCCAGAAAGGTAGCTGGAAATGGTTTCTATTACCTGATGGGCGATATCGCAAGACTTCATTCTGCTGTTATCGCATATGCAAGAGATTTCATGATTGACCGTGGATTTACCTACTGTATCCCGCCGTTCATGATCCGCAGCAATGTTGTAACCGGCGTTATGAGTTTCGATGAGATGGATGCGATGATGTACAAGATCGAGGGCGAGGATCTTTACCTGATCGGTACCAGCGAGCACTCTATGATCGGTAAATTCATTGATACCGTAGTTCCGGAGGAAGAGCTTCCGAAAACACTGACCAGCTATTCTCCGTGTTTCCGTAAAGAGAAGGGCGCTCACGGCATCGAGGAGAGAGGCGTATACCGCATCCACCAGTTTGAGAAACAGGAAATGATCGTAGTCTGCAAACCGGAAGACAGCAAGATGTGGTATGACAAACTGTGGAAGAACACCGTGGACCTGTTCCGTTCCATGGATATTCCGGTTCGTACTCTGGAGTGCTGCTCCGGAGACCTGGCTGATCTGAAAGTAAAATCCGTTGATGTAGAGGCATGGTCCCCGCGTCAGAAGAAATATTTCGAGGTTGGAAGCTGCTCCAACTTAGGTGATGCACAGGCAAGACGTCTGAAGATCCGTGTCAACGGCAAAGACGGCAAATACTTTGCACACACCTTGAACAACACTGTAGTAGCTCCGCCGCGTATGCTGATCGCATTCTTAGAGAACAACCTGCAGGCAGACGGTTCTGTCCGCATTCCGGAGGTTCTGCGTCCGTATATGGGTGGTAAGAGCGAGATTCGCTAAGTTCATTTGAGTCCAGTAAAAAAACGCCATGGGTTGTGTGCCTGTGGCGTTTTTTGCTGGACTCATTGTGAATTGCAGAAATATAGACATTGTCTTTTTTTCGGGCGGCATTATGATGGCAGTTCTTCCAGCTGATTCGACGGCGTCGCCATCATCGAATAATTCGTATGATAAATCACAAATCCCGGAGCAGCGCCCGCTACTTTTTTGACCTGCTTTTTCTGTACATAATCGATCTCAACTTTTTCATTTTCCCGTCCCTTGGAATAGTAGGCAGCCAGCCCGGCAGCTTCCTCGAAGGTGCGGTCCGGAAGCTCTTTTCCTTCGGATTTCACAATGACATGGGAACCCGGAATCCCTTTTGCGTGGAACCACCAGTCATTTCCAGTCGCGATCTTGAAGGTCAGCTCCTCATTCTGGTAGTTGTTTTTGCCGACGTAGATATGGAATCCGTCGGAGGAAAGGTAGTGGAATGGGCGGCTTGTGATTTTTACTTTCTTTCCAGCCGGACCGTGCTTTTTGATGAAGCCATATTCCGTCAACTCCTGCTTGATCTGGGTCAGATCTTCCTCCTTTAAGGCAATATCGAGGGAGGTACTGATGGATTCGAGGTGCTCGATCTCCTGCTTCGTCTCCTCAATGAGCTGGCTCTGAGCCTCGAAAGTACGTTTGAGTTTTCCATATTTGTCAAAATACTTCTGCGAATTTTCGCGGGCGGTCAGCTGCGGGTCAAGCGGGATCTTGACCTCTTTTCCTGTGTAGTAGTTCGTGCAGACAAGTTCTTTTTCGCCGTCGGTCAGCTCATAACCGTAGGTGTTTAACAGCTCGCCGTAGAGCTTGTATTTATCCCGTTTTTCGGTGTCCTTTAACTGTTTCTGCTGCAAATCGTATTTTTTATAATTGCGCTCCAGGGCAGTCTGGACGATCCGGCGCAGATCCGAGGATTTCTGGCGGATTCGTGTGATGACGTTCTTGGACGCATAGTAGGTCTCCAGCACTTTACTGATTGAATCAAAGTGTTCGACCTGATATTCCGGCGGGAACGAGGTCAATGGGAGAGCGGAAAATTCCATTGGCTCATCTTCACGGTATACGATGCAGGGCGAGAACTGTCCATTTTTGATGGATTCCATTGCCAGTTCCAGCGTGTGCCCGAGGTGCATGCGCTCCAGCTCATTCAGTTCCGATGCGGGGCGGTCGGCATCGATCGATGCCTCATAGCAGAATTCTTCTGCCATGACCGGGCTGATACCGGTGAAATTCGTGTAAATGGCTTTTCCTGCCGGTGCCGGTGACTGTGCCAGAATGGCGGCGTAATCATCGGCAGATGCAGTCAGCGGATCCTGCTTCGCGACCGTCTGCGGGAGGAAATATTGCCGTCCCGGCAGAACCTCGCGCACGGAGCTGACCTGCACGGAGATATGTTTGATACTGTCGAGGATCGTGCCGTCAGGGCTGCAGAAAATGATATTGCTGTATTTTCCCATCAGTTCGACAATAAGCAGCTTGCGGCAGAGGTCACCCATCTCGTCCAGGTGTTCGATCTCAAAATGAATACAGCGTTCCAGACCCGGCTGGCTGACCGACACGATGCGTCCGCTTCCGATGTGCTTGCGAAGCAGCATGCAGAAATTCGGGGCAGTCATCGGTCCCTGCTTGTTGGTATCCGTCAGATATGCCAGCGGGAGACTTGCGTTGACCGAGAGAAGAAGCCGTTTCGTCTCCCGGAAGTTCTTTATGGTAAAAAGAAGTTCATCGCGCTCGGTCTGCGTGATCTTTGCGATCTTGCCGCCGGTAAGCGCGTCACTAAACTCCTTAACCAGGTTTGCGATTACAATTCCGTCAAATGCCATGGTTTTGGTGCTCCTTTATTTGTGTAGTATCTACTATTATAATGAAAGAAGACACGAAAAACAATCACTTTTAAATTCGGTTGACGCTTGCGGCGATTTGCATTATAATACCATTATCTATGGATGAAAGAGAGAGGCGTCACTATGCTTAAAAGTATGACTGGATTTGGCCGATGCGAGATGGCAACGGATGAATATAAGATTTCTGTGGAGATGAAGGCGGTAAACCACCGTTACCTGGATCTCAGCATTAAGATGCCGAAGAAATTTAATTACTTTGAGGCGGCGATTCGCGCGCAGCTCAAGAAATACATTCAGCGGGGAAAGATAGATGTCTTTATTTCCTATGAAGATTATACGGATGAGAAGATGTCCTTAAAGTACAATCGTTCCCTGGCCGGCGAGTATATGGATTATTTTCGTCAGATGGCGGACGAGCTTGGGATTCCGAATGACGCGACGGTGATGCGTCTTGCACGGTGTCCGGAGGTCTTTACGATGGAACAGGTGCCGGAGGACGAGGAGCATATGTGGCAGATTCTCGAAAAGGCGATCGGCGAGGCGGCAGAGAAATTTGTCGAGACACGCACACGCGAGGGTGAGAATCTGAAGCAGGATCTGCTTGGCAAGCTGGACTATATGGTAACGCTGGTCGATCAGATTGAAGAACGTTCCCCGAAGATCGTGGAAGAATACCGGGCGAAACTGGAAGATAAGGTGAAAGAGCTTCTGGAAGGAAGCAGCGTCGATGAAGGTCGGATTGCGGCAGAGGTTGTGATTTTTGCAGATAAGATCTGCACCGATGAGGAGACGGTCCGCCTGAGAAGCCACATCGAGGCGACCCGCAAGGAGCTGACGGCGGGCGGAAGCGTCGGACGTAAGCTGGATTTCATTGCACAGGAGATGAACCGCGAGGCGAATACGATCCTTTCCAAGGCAAACGATCTGGAGGTTTCCGATTGTGCGATTGCACTCAAGACAGAGATCGAGAAAGTCAGAGAGCAGATTCAGAATATTGAATAGCCGATCATGCTGGAAGAGGTATTCACGGAAAGCTGCCGTTGGCGGTGAAAATACGGAGAATATGAAATATTGTAATAATAGATAGAATTTAGAAAGCAGGCGAAATATATGGATAATCAGGGAGTACTGGCAGTTATATCCGGATTTTCAGGGGCAGGCAAGGGAACATTGATGCGTGCATTGCTGGAGCGGTATGACAATTATGCCCTTTCCATCTCTGCGACCACCCGCGCACCGCGCGAGGGCGAGGTTGATGGAAGAGAGTATTTCTTTAAGACCCGGGAAGAGTTCGAACAGATGATCGAACACGATGAGCTGGTCGAATACGCCCAGTATGTCGGAAACTATTACGGCACACCGAAGGAGTATGTGTTTTCCAACCTGAAAGCGGGCAAGGATGTCCTTTTGGAGATTGAGATTCAGGGTGCCCTGAAAATCAAGAAGAAATTCCCGGAGGCAGTTCTCATTTTTGTCACGCCGCCGAGTGCCGGGGAGCTTAGAAACCGGCTGGCAGGTCGTGGAACCGAGACACCGGAGAAGATTGCCGCACGGCTTTCGAGAGCAGCGGAGGAGTCCAAGCAGATGGATGACTACGATTTCATTCTGGTGAATGATGAGGTAGACCGCTGTGTAGAAGAAATGCACGCACTGATTCAGGCGATGCATGCCAGAACAGAAAATCACAAGACTTTGATTGAAAAAATAAAAGAAGAGATGAAGCAATTCTGAAAGGAGAAAGATGTATTATGATGCTGCGTCCGTCATATCTTGACTTAATTAATGTTGTAAACAATGAGGCTGAGCCGGGGAAAGAACCGCTGATTCAGAGCCGTTACTCCATCGTAATTGCGACTGCAAAGCGTGCAAGACAGCTGATCGCCGGTGATGAGGCACTGGTCATTGAGAATGGAAGAAAACCGCTTTCGATCGCGATCGACGAGCTGTACCATTCTAAGGTTAAAATTGTAGCAGAGAACGATTCCCCGGAGGAAGAGGTCTAAAAGGTGACAGAAGACCGTCCCGTGTTCATTATGTACATGGAGATGGTCTTTTCTTAGATATAGAGTAACTGTTCAGTAGGTCTGCGCATCTACTGCGCTGACCGTACGAAAACATGGGCCAGCAGGCAAAAATCCCATTGCCGTAGGCAATTTTTAATGGATTTTTGCGCGTGACTGTGAAGGTACTGAACAGTTACGATATAGAATTTTTGTGACGGTTCAAATCGATTATGGTTACAGAAATTTTTTAAATATGGTATTAGGAGAGAGTTGAATGAAATTACTTTGTATATCCCTTGGCTGCGATAAAAACCTGGTTGATGCAGAGCGTATGCTGGGTTCGCTGAGCCAGGACGGGTACACGTTTACCGATGACGAGCAGGAGGCAGATGTCATTCTGGTCAATACCTGCTGCTTTATCAACGATGCCAAGGAGGAGAGTGTCAACACCATCTTAGAGATGGCAGAGTACAAAAAGAGCGGAACCTGCAAGGCGCTCTTAGTCAGCGGCTGTATGGCACAGCGTTACAAGGAAGAGATCCTGCAGGAGGTGCCGGAGGTGGACGGTATTCTCGGTACGACCAGCTATGATGAGGTCAGCAAGGTGCTGGCGAAGGCGCTGAAGGGTGAGAGGGTATCTGATTTCCACGATTTGTCCGAACTTCCGGAGACGAAGATGCGGAGCAAACGTCTGGTGACGACCGGCGGACATTATGCTTTTTTAAAGATTTCCGAGGGCTGTAACAAACGGTGTACCTATTGTATTATCCCGTCCCTGCGTGGACCGTACCGCAGTGTGCCGATGGAGCAGCTTCTCGCAGAGGCAAAGGAGCTTGCGGATCAGGGTGTGAAGGAACTGATTCTTGTCGCACAGGAGACGACGCTTTACGGCGTGGATTTGTATGGAGAGAAGACCCTGCCGAAACTTTTACATGAACTGGCACAGATCGATGGGATCGAATGGATCCGTATCCAGTACTGTTATCCGGAGGAGATCACGGAGGAGTTGATTCAGGCGATCAAGACGGAGGAAAAAGTCTGTCACTACCTGGATATTCCGATCCAGCACGCGAGCGATGCCGTTCTCAAGCGGATGGGGCGCCGCACGAATCAGGCGGAGCTTCGGGAGCGGATCGCGCATCTGCGGGAAGAGATCCCGGATATTGCACTCCGCACGACCTTAATTTCCGGTTTCCCGGGTGAGACACAGGAGGATCATGAGGAACTGATGCGGTTCGTCGATGAGATGGAATTTGACCGCCTGGGCGTGTTTGCGTACTCTGCAGAAGAGGACACACCGGCAGCCGGATATCCGGATCAGGTGCCGCAGGAGGTCAAGGAAGACCGCCGCGACGAGATCATGGAGCTGCAGCAGGAGATTGCCTTCGAGAAAGCCGAGGATATGAAGGACCGTGTGCTTGAGGTTATGATCGAGGGAAAAGTGGCAGATGAGAATGCTTTCGTGGGACGTACCTATAAGGACGCGCCGAACGTAGATGGTTTGATTTTTGTCAATGCGGATGTTCCGCTGATGTCCGGCGATTTCTGCCGTGTCCGCGTAACGGGAGCACTCGAATATGATTTGATAGGAGAGTTGGCTGATGAATTTACCGAATAAGCTTACGACGCTTCGCGTCATCATGATTCCGTTTTTTGTGTTTTTCCTTCTCTGGCAGAATGGTGAAAACCGTACCTTCCGTATGATTGCACTGGCACTGTTTATCATAGCCAGCCTGACCGATCTTCTGGATGGAAAGATTGCCAGAAAGTACAATCTGGTTACGAACTTTGGAAAATTTATGGATCCGCTCGCGGACAAGCTTCTAGTGTGCTCGGCGCTCATCTGTCTGATCGAGCTGAACGCGCTTCCAGCCTGGATGGTTATCGTCATCATCAGCCGGGAGTTTATCATCAGCGGATTCCGTCTGATCGCCTCGGACAACGGAGTTGTCATCGCCGCCAGCTATTGGGGCAAATTTAAGACGACGTTTCAGATGGTATCGGTGGTGTTATTGATTCTGGATATTCAGGCGCTTGCGTTTGTTACGACGATCTGTGTCTGGATCGCGTTGCTGCTGACGATTGTGTCACTTGTTGATTATATTTACAAGAATCATAAAATACTGACAGAAGGGAGTATCTGATATGATAGTCGAACTGATCTCGGTAGGAACAGAGCTGCTGCTTGGCAATATCGTCAATACCAATGCGCAGTATTTATCGGAAACGTGTGCAAAGCTGGGGCTTAACGTCTATTACCAGACGACGGTAGGGGACAACCGGGAGCGTATGACAGAAGTCTTCCGGACGGCGCTCTCAAGAGCCGATCTCGTTATCATCGGCGGCGGTCTGGGACCGACGGAGGATGATATCACGAAGGATGTCTGCGCGGAGCTGATGGGAATGCCGTTAGTCGAGGATCCGGAGGTGCGGGCACATCTGGAGGACTGGTACCGGCAGCGCAAGCGCACCGATATTCCGGATAGCAACTGGCGTCAGGCGCTGGTGCCGGAGGGCGCGGTGGTATTTTCCAACACAAACGGCACAGCTCCGGGACTTGCCCTGGAGAAAAACGGTAAGACCGCGATTCTTCTTCCGGGACCGCCGAACGAACTGTATCCGATGGTGGAAGATCAGGTTTGTGCTTATATTCAGAAACGATCTGACTGTGTGATCTATTCCCAGATGCTCAAAATCTGCGGATACGGGGAGAGCAAGGTGGAGGAGATGCTTCTCGACCTCATCGACCAGCAGACGAACCCGACGATTGCGACCTATGCAAAGACGAAAGAAGTACATCTGCGCGTGACCGCGAGAGCCGAGAGCGAAGACGCGGCAAAACAGCTGTTAAAACCGGTTATCAAAGAGATCAAGAAACGGTTCGGTAATGCGGTTTACACGACGGATGAGCATGAGAATCTGGAGGATGTCGTTGTCCGCCTCTTAAAGAAATACGACCTGACTGTGACAACCGCAGAGTCCTGCACAGGCGGTCTGATCGCCGGACGCATCGTCAACGTGCCGGGGGCTTCAGAGGTCTTTAACGAGGGATACGTGACGTATTCCAACAAGGCAAAGAAAAAGATCCTGGGCGTCAGCAAGGCGACCCTGAAAAAATACGGCGCGGTCAGCGAACAGACGGCGCGTGAGATGGCTGCAGGCGGTGTATTTACGACGGATGCGGATGCCTGTATCGCTGTGACCGGCATCGCCGGACCGGACGGCGGAACCGAGGAGAAACCGGTGGGACTCGTCTATATCGCATGTTATATGAAGGATAAAGTCAAAGTAGAGGAATACCATTTCCGCGGAAACCGCGAGAAGGTGCGTGAGCAGACGGTGATTCAGGCACTGGATCTGCTGAGACGGTCGATTATTAAGAATTATAAAAAAGATTGATCATGTAAAGGAGGGAGAGCTGACAGGCGGGGAGAAATAGCCGGAAACGAGCTGTTTTTAGAGCGTCATGGATCAGGCTCTCCTTTTTTAGGAGGCGGGGACGATGATTTGGTATAAATATCTGTATCTGGGAGAAACTGCTAAAAAGCATCGTTTTTCGATTCTACAGAAACTCCGCCTCGGAAAGGTACAGCCGGGCGTTCACGTGATCACGCCTGCCTCAGGCGGACACAACCTGCTTGATATCCTGCCTGCCTATGTGCTCCGGCAGAATTATTACCGGGAGCAGGCGGATCTGCTGATCGTAGGGGTCGGCGCGAGCTACCAGGATGCCGTGGAGACGGTGGGGCGGATTGTGGATGAGACGTACCGCGAGACGGGTGGATTTGATGTGAAGACGTATCTGAGAGAGAAGGAAGACAGGCTGAGAAAAAAGAGGTAAGTATTTTGCAGCCTTTGATGAAGATTTTTTGGACTGAAAATGTCTTTTGACACCAACATCATATGATACAGAGCTGATACATGAATTTGTCAATGAAAGAATAAGAAGTGGGAGGGGATGGATTGCTGCATATTTTGTTCATAATCTTGAAAATACTCGGAATCCTGCTTCTTGTCATTCTGGGACTGTTGTTTTTGTGCCTGCTGGCGGTTTTATTTGTCCCGATTCGATACCGGGGGAACGGAAGCTACCACAGTATCAAGGATTTTGGCGTGCATCTGCATATCCATTGGTTGCTTCATGCGGTGTCGCTGCGGATTGCTTATGAAAATGGGCTTCGATATGCGGTTAAGTTGTTTGGATTCCGGATTTTTGGGAGTGAGAGTGAAGAGAAAGATACGGAATCTGGGCGTGTGCGGGAAGGCACGCAGGCAGCCGATTCGGATGAGCTGGAATTTGTAAATGCGCAGGAGAAAACAGAGGATGGTGATTTAGACACCGGTGAACTGATTTTGCGGGCGGAAGCAGCATCGGAGAAGACAGACGCCGCGATCGAGAAAGCGGAGGAAACTGCCAGGCTGCTGGAGGAGGCGGTGAAGAGACGGAGTGCACAGAGGGAGGCGGAAATGTCTCCAGCTGTGAAGAATGCAGATGCATTTCCAGATGTGAAGGAGGCGGGAGTGTCCGAGGCAGAAGGAGAAACGCATCGGGCAAAGAATGAATTAAAATCAAATCCCAGCCAGGAAAAGCGTGAATCGTTCCTTCATAGAATCATTAGCTGGTTCAAACAAAAATGGAGCGCCCTGCGGCAATCCCTCTCAAAGCTGCTTACCCGAATCAACAACCTGGAGCACAAACGCCAATCCGTCCTTGCATTTATAGAAAATGAAGAAAATCAGAAGTCATTTCGCCTGATCAAACGCCAGCTCATGCGAGTTCTGCGGCATATATTTCCCAGAAAGTTGTCCGGGCAGGTTACGTTTGGCATGGAGGATCCTTATTTGATGGGACAAATTTTGAGTGTGGCGGCTTTTTTGTATCCAGTTTACGGAAAGAAGATTGATTTGACTCCGGTTATGGATGCAAATGCGCTGGACGGGGAGCTTTCGTTCCGGGGCAGAGTCCAGATTGGCGTGCTGGCATTGATGGCGCTTCGGATCTGGATGGATAAGAATGTACGGACACAGGTTTATAAATATAGAAACCGAGGAGGAAGATAATATGGCAGACAATCAGTTTGCATCGACAATCGGTGCATTATTTCAGGGTATGGATGAGTTCGTCACAACAAAGACAGTCGTGGGAGAGCCGGTGACAGTTGGCGATGCGATTATACTTCCACTCGTGGATGTAACCTGCGGCATGGCGGCGGGCGCGTTTGGTCAGTCGGCGAAAGAGAAGAATGCGGGCGGCATGAGCGCCAAGATGACGCCGAGCGCGGTGCTGGTCATTCAGAATGGCATGACGAAGGTGGTCAATATCAAGCATCAGGATGCATTGACCAAGGTTCTCGACATGGCACCGGATCTCGTCAATAAATTTGTCGGCGGAAGCACCGGACCGATCGATGCGGAGACGATGCAGACAGCTGAGAAAATGGCGGGCGAGATGGAAGAGAAGAAATAAAGAAATTAAAATCAAAACGCTTCATAGAATGATCATAGCACACGATCGAATGTCAGATGTCTCTGGCAATGATCGCCTGCTATTTAACTTCTTTTGAAAACAGACATTTCAGAGAGGTATCATTCTATGAAGCGTTTATTTGGTTTAGTCCTTTTTTCAATGGGATTTGGCATGACCCTGGTGCTCATTTTCCCAAAGAATTTTCTATGGGTCAGCATCGCCATTTCTCTGATGATTGTCGGGTACAATATGTTTTGCCGATGAGATTCTATGCTTTTTCAAGCGGCAGAATCACTGTAAAGCAGCTACCCTCGTCCACCTGGCTGGATACCTCGATGGTACCGTGCATCAGGTCGATGATCCGTTTCGTGATGGAAAGTCCCAGCCCGTTGCCCTTTTCATTGGGATCAGAGCTCCTGCTGTAAAATTTTTCAAAGATCCGTTTCATCGTGGCGTCATCCATGCCAACGCCGGTATCGCGGATGGAGACACGCACCTTATCTCCTGTGATAACGAGTTTGGCAGAAAGCATACCGCCAGCCGGGGTGAATTTGATGGCATTTTGCAGGAGATTGATCCAGACCTGCTGCAGCATCTCACAGTTGCCGTAAAATTTGCACGCCGTCAAATCAATGTCGAGATTCAGATGCTTTTTCTCCCAGAGCGGTTCCAGCAGAAGAATCGCCTGCCGGATTTGTTCGTCGAGGCTGAACGTCGTGCGGCCGGTCACGATCTCCTGCTTTTCCAGGCGGGAAAGCAGAAGAATGTTGCCGGTCATCGTGGTGAGCTGGCGCGTGCTGTCGATGATGATGCGCGTGTATTCATTCCGGTCCGCTTCTGAGAGAGATGGATCCTGCAGCAATGTCGCATAGCCCTCGATGGCGGCGAGCGGTGTCTTGAACTCATGGGAAACCGTGGTCACGAAATCATTTCGCAGCGATTCGATGCTGTTTAACTCCTGCACCATACGGTTAAAATTGTCGGTTAGTTCACAGATCGCCTGCAAAGACTTCGAATTTGGCACATGAACAGAAAAGTCTCCGTCTGCTACCTGCTTAGCGGCAAGGCTGATGGAACCGATCGGGCAGAGGATTTTCGACCAGAGGAACAGCGACAGCGCGATACTGAACGCAAGGCTGCTCAAAAATGACATCAGACGCGGAAAATTCGGACCGAAAATCCGAAAAACTTCGTGTTTATCTGTTCCGCTTGTGAGCAGCGAGACAAAATATCCGGTCAGCATCGGTATCAACGAGGACACCAGGAAGAAAAAGACCAGGAGGGTCAGCCAGTAGAGTGGAATCTGGAAATATTTGGTAAAGTTCTTGCTGATCATGCTTCTGTTTTCACCGCCTTATAGCCGAGACCCCGCACGGTCATGATGATAAAATCATCGCAGTTTTTAAACCGTTCGCGCAGCCGGTTGACATGCACATCGACCGTCCGTTCGTCGGTTGTCGAGTCAAGCCCCCAGATTTCGTCCATGAGCTGCTGCCTCGTGAAAATCTTATTTGGATAAGAAAGTAATTTATATAGAAGATAAAATTCTTTCTGAGGCAGAAGCGTCTCCTGTCCGTTGACCGTGACCGTCAGTGCATCGTAGTCGAGAATCGTATTTTGGCAGACAATCCGATGCTCCGTCGCGATCTTGGCGCGTTTGAGCAGGGCGCCAACCCGCAGAACCATCTCATTGACATCGATCGGCTTCACCATGTAGTCATCCGTGCCTGCCTGAAAGCCGCGCTGCTTGTCTTCGAAGCGCTCTTTGGCGGTGATAATCAGGATCGGCATCGTAAATCCACTCGTCCGCAGGTGCTCAATCAGTTCATATCCGTCCATTCCGGGCATCATAATATCCGAAATAATGAGATCTACATATTCAGAATCTAAAAGAGATAATGCTTTTTCGCCGCTTTCTGCCGGAAGCGCCAGATAACCATTGTTGGTGAGTACCGTGCAGAACAGGGAACGCAGTTTCGCATCATCTTCTACCACGAGAATGTGAAACATATCCGTAAATCCTCCCTATAATTCAATTAAAAAGATGTAATATCATAAATACTCATAGTATACCATAAGTACTAAATTCAGCTCTCACCTTCGGCTCGGCTTCATTAAGGACTTAGGTATGACTCGCACTAAGTTCGAAAAGACCTCACTAAGTGCTCATATTATACCACATAAGTTTAAACTGATTGTGAACGGTGCAACACATTTTTTTCATGGTTCGTTTACATTCAGTTTATATGTAGTTGAAACTCGTTTAAAAATGGGATGTTATACTAGGGACAATTAGGAAAAACCAGAAAGGAATATGCGAAATGAGTAAACTATCTTCTCTGATGGAAGCGGCAAAGCAGAATAAAAAGAAAACAGCCATCATCGCGGTGGTGGTGCTGATCGTACTTACGGCGCTTTTTATGCGTTTCAAGGGCGGCAGCAAAGGAGGTCCAGGCGGCGGTCCGGGAGGTCCGGGCGGCATGCAGGACACGCAGATGGACAATGTGGCGACGGTTGCGGCTGAGAATCCAAAGATCGGAACGATCGAGCGGACAACCAGCACATCCGGTACTGTCGAGGCATCGGACGTTGTCTATGTCTATGCGAAGGCATCCGGCGATGTGACGGGTGTCAACGTCAGCGTCGGTGATATGGTAACAGCGGGTCAGCTTCTCTGTACGATCAATACCGAACAGGTTGAGACGGCGAAAAATGCGATGGACTCCGCCTCTGTTAACCTGACCGAGGCACAGAGCAATTTAAGCCGTATGCAGCTTCTTTATCAGGGAGGAGATATTTCTGATCAGGAATGGGAGCAGTACCAGAACCAGGCGAAGACGGCACAGTTAAATTATGAATCGGCAAAATTAAACTACGACCGTCAGGTGGAATACAGTTCCGTGACCGCACCGATCTCCGGCAAGATTGAGACGATGGATATTGATGTATATGATCATGTCAACCAGCAGGCGCAGCTCTGCGTTATCTCCGGTGAGGGAGATAAAAGGGTATCGTTCTACGTATCCGAGCGTGTTATGAGCAACTTAAACCAGGGCGACGCGATGACGATTGTAAAAGATGGAACGACTTATGATGGTGTGATTACCGATGTCAGCAGCATGGCGGACGAGAGCAACGGTCTGTTTAAGATAAAGGCAGAGCTGCCGGAGGCGAACAGCCTTTCAACGGGAAGTACTGTCAAGGTAACAGTAACTTCTGAGCGTGCAGAGAATGTCATGACCGTGCCGGTAGATGCGATCTACTATGATAACGGCGTTGGAAATGTCTATGTTTACCAGGACGGAACGGTACATAAAGTGGAAGTCGAAGTGGGGCTTTATAATACAGAGCTGGCGGAGATCAAGTCGGGGCTGACGGCAGATGATCTCGTCATCAGTACATGGAGTTCCCAGCTTTATGAGGGTTCAACTGTTAACTTAAAGGGTGAAGAAACAGATGCGGCAGCAGCGGATGAAGCTGGAAACCAAAAAGCTGATGCCTCGGCAGGGTCTGAAAATGGACAGAAAGCGGGTGCTCCGGCAGATGGCGGAAACGATCAGCCTGCGGGTGATGCAGGTGCTCCGAACGATGCAAAAAATGGACAGAAACAGTAGGACAGGAGGAATGTAAGACATGGGAGTAACGAAATATATCCTGAAACATCCGGTTACTACTGTCATGGCTCTGTTGTGTCTGGTTGTATTCGGTATTTCATCGGTCTTTTCGGCAAAGCTGGAGCAGATGCCGGATATGGAGACGCCGATGCTGATTATCATGGCAAATTATTCAGGCGCAGGACCGGAGGATATCAGCGAGCTGGTAACCGAACCGATCGAGGATGCGATCGGCACGCTAGAGGGCGTGGACACGATTTCCTCCACATCGAGCGATGGACGTTCGATGGTCATGCTTCAGTACGATTACGGCACCGATATGGATGAGGCGTATGACAACTTAAAGCAGAAACTGGACAATATTCAGCGGGAGCTGCCGGATGATGTGGAACCGAGCGTTATGTCGATGAACTCCAATCAAGGAGACAGCATGATGCTTTCGATTGCACATAAAACGCAGACAAACCTCTACGATTATGTGGATCAGAAGATAGTACCTGAATTAGAGCGAATTTCTTCAATTGCAAACATTGAGACGCGAGGCGGTTCTTCTAAGTATGTCAGCATTGAATTACAGTCTGAAAAAATGGATCAGTACAATCTGACCATGCAGGATGTTGCGAGTGCGATCAGCGATGCAAACGTGGCATCCCCGTCGGGTGAGGCAGATGCCGGAAACCTGGAGCTTTCCGTTACTACCTCCTTAAAAACAGAACAGGTAAATGAGCTGCAGGATATTCCAATCAAGACGCCGGCAGGACAGATTATTTCTCTGTCGGATGTGGCAAATGTATATGAGGCAACGAAAGACCGGGGCGGCATTTCCCGTTACAACGGTCAGGAGACGATCTCCATTTCGATTCAGAAGCAGCAGGACAGCACAGATATGGAAGTGTCCTCGGCTGTCAAAGAGAAAGTTGAAGAATTGATGGCAGATGATTCGGATCTGACGATCACGGTTGCAAATGATACATCTGACACGATTCTTGATTCCTTAAAAGACGTAGCAGAGACAATGGTTCTGGCGGTTATCATCTCCATGTTCATCATTTTCCTGTTCTTTGGCGATTATAAGGCGTCCCTGATCGTCGGAAGCTCGATTCCGACTTCGATTTTGATGTCCTTGATTGCGATCACGATGGCAGGATTTTCGTTGAACGTTATCACGATGAGTGCGCTGGTACTCGGCGTCGGCATGATGGTCGATAACTCGATCGTTGTACTGGAGAGCTGTTTCCGTGCAACGGCGGAGCAGGAAGACAAGGGGGCGCTTGGCTATTTTTCAGCAGCGCTTCACGGAACCGGCATTGTCATCAACTCGATCATCGGTTCGACGATCACGACCTGTGTCGTATTCCTGCCGCTAGCATTCTTAAACGGTATGACCGGACAGATGTTCAAACCGCTGGGATTCACGATCGTGTTCTGTATGTCGGCGTCCCTGCTTTCTGCGATGACGGTGGTTCCGCTGTGTTATCTGTTCTACAAACCGAGCGAGGCGAAGCGCGCCCTGATGGGACGTCCGATTGAACGTTTACAGAAATGGTACCGCGGCATCATGGACCGCCTGTTAAACCATAAAGCGATGGTTATGGGATTTTCGGTTCTGGTACTTGTACTGACGGTAATTCTGGCGAGCGGAATGCAGACGGAGCTGATGACATCGGATGATACCGGTACGGTCAGTGTCAGCATTGAGACGCGTCCGGGTCTGAAACAGGAAAAGATCGAGGAAGCGCTGGCAGAAGCGGAGGCGATTGTTTCCGCGAGCAACCAGGTTGATTCGTACATGCTGCGTTACAACGGAGACAGCGGCGAGATCAGTGCCTATCTGAAAGATGACCGTACCATGAAAACAGACGATGTAGCCGATCAGTGGCAGAAAGAGATGGATAACATTGCAAACTGTACGATCGACGTATCGGCATCGACTTCCATGAGCTTCATGGGAAGACAGCGCGGCTATGAAGTGATTCTTCACGGCACGCAGTATGATGAATTAAAAGAAGTTAGTGATAAGATTGTCAAGGAAATGACAGCAAGAACGGATGTCATCAACATCCATTCCAGTATTGAGAATAATGCACCGATCATTACCCTGAAGGTTGATCCGGTCATGGCAAAGGCGTATGGACTTACGGCTTCCAGCATCGGAACGACGATCAACCAGATGTTGAGTGGTATCGACGCGACGACACTTAAAATTGACGGCGAGGACATTACGGTAACGGTTGAGTATCCGGAGGGCGAGTACGAGACAGTTGATAACATAAAAGATATTATTTTGACGGGAACAAACGGACAGAAGGTGGCACTGACCGATGTGGCAAATGTCGTATTTGAGGACAGTCCGGCTTCGATTTCCAGAACCGACGGTGCATATGAGATCACAATCTCTGCCGATTACACCGGTGATAATGTACAGCAGCAAATCAACAGTGAGGTAATTACTCCGAACTTAAGCGGTACAATCAGCATTGGGCAGAACAGCCGTGACCGTATGATGAAGAGTGAGTTCAGCTCCCTGTACCGCGCGATTGCGATTGCAGTATTCCTGGTATTCGTTGTCATGGCGGCACAGTTTGAGTCTGTGAAGTTTTCCATCATGGTTATGACGACCATCCCGTTCAGTTTGGTTGGTTCCTTCGGATTACTGAAGCTGACCGGCGTCAGCATCAGTATGACGTCCCTGCTTGGCTTCCTGATTCTGGTCGGAACTGTTGTAAATAACGGTATTCTCTACGTGGATACGGTCAACCAGTATCGCTCCTCGATGGATCTGCGGACAGCGCTCATTGAGGCAGGTGCGACCCGTATCCGACCGATTCTGATGACAAGTATGACAACCATCCTCTCGATGATTCCGATGGCACTGGCAATCGGAAGCAGCGGTTCCACGACACAGGGTCTGGCGATCGTAGATATCGGCGGTCTGACCGCAGGTGTGATTGTCGCGCTCTTCATGGTTCCAGTATATTACGCACTGCTGAGCCGGAAACCGAAGGAAGAGATACCGGATGTGGATTAGATATAGGTTAATTGAAAAAATATTGTAGGAAATAAAATATTTGCTGCGGAAATATCGTGTTACTGGGCACGATGCGTGAACAGTAACAATATCGTAACTGTGAGGAAAGAAACGGTTGCGATATTTCACAAAAATGACACGAAGATATGGTATGGTTAAAATAATGGAAAAACGACTGAAAACAACTGCGTTAAATGAAAGCAGAATAGGAATGGTTGTTAAAATCAGATAGAACGGAATGGAGTGACATACATGAATCAAAATAGAAGATTCTGCCTGACCCGCCGGATTGCCTCTGGCGTGGCAGCCTGCTCACTGGGAGTATTCCTGGCGGCAGGTGCGCCGGTCCAGGTATTGGCAGCCAGCCCGCAATTTGCATATTCCACAGAAAAATGGGCTTCGCTGCAGGATGATAAGCTCGAATTTGACGAGATTGCTGATCGGATCCATGAGTACAACAGCACAGTGGAGAAGAACCGGATCGAGTACAAGGATTATCAAGGCAAAGACAGCAATGAGATCGCGCAGGAATATTATGACGCGGCAGATGAGATCGAGAGCAGTATCGAGTACCCGGATTCAGACGATGCGAACTATGGTTCTTCGCTGGCGGCAGCACAGAGAAGCGAGGCTTCCGCGACTCAGATGCGCGAGCAGGGCGATAATAACGTCGATGATGCGAATGTTAAGGCGTGGGGGTATACGCAGACCGAGAAATCGTTGGTACAGCAGGCGCAGAACCTGATGATCCAGTACTGGAATGCCCAGGAAAACTTAAAGAGTGTGCAGAATCACGTGTCCAAGGCAGAAAAAGACTATGAGACGGCAAACTTAAAGTTTTCATCCGGAAGCGCGACCCAGACGGATGTGCTGGATGCCAAGGAGACTCTTTTAAAGGCGCAGGCGTCCATCACGACGGCGGAGAGCAATATTGCATCGACGAAGGAATCCCTGTGCCAGATGCTTGGATGGAAATATGGCGCATCAGTAGAAATCGGTGCATTACCAGACCCGCAGGAACAGATGAGTGCATCGGTCAACCTCGAAGAGGATATTGCGAAAGCACAGGAAAATAATTATCAGTTAAAGATTCTGGCACGTCAGGTCAACAATGCGATGACAAGCACCCTTAAAGAGCAGTACCAGACAACTCTGACCAGCGGGAAGGAGGCAGTCAAGTCGAATGTCCAGTCGGCTTATCAGAATCTGAAGCTGTCTGAGGCACAGTATGAACAGGCAAAACGCAGCCTTGAATTAGAAGAAAAGACGAAACAGACCAACGACCGCAAGCTGGCAGCCGGACTTATCAGCCAGAACGCATACCAGAGCGCAACCTATTCCTATGAATCGGCATCCGTGGCAAAAGAGACGGCAGCGATGTCGCTTCTCCAGGCGCAGCTCGCCTACCAGTGGGCGGTGGACGGCCTGGCGTCCACGCAGTAGAAAGGGGTAGGCGGATGATGCGAAATCTGAAAGGAAAATGGACGAACGCGGAAGCTGGGACAGAGCAAAAGATGCGCAAGGGGCAAGAAAGAGACCGAAGCGGTGCAAGTGCTTTGGATGTGCACCTAGACGGTCATAATGTGAAACGAATCGGAAAAAGCAGATTGAGTCGTTCGCTCGGAATTGCCCTGGCGGCTTGTATTTTTGTATCGAGCCCGGCGCAGGCGGCGAAAACGCCTTTGATTTCCGGCACAGAAAGTGATTCAGACAGCGAGGCAGATGGTCCGGCGCTGGAAGATGGCACCATAACCGAAAACAGTGCAGACAACACGATCGCCAGCCAGTCCGGCTCCTATACGGAGGAACAGCTCGCGGATTCTGTGATAGAGTACGGGGAACTGGAGGCGCTGGTGCGACGCGGCAATGGAATGGCTGTCAGCGCCGAATACAGTTATCAGGACAGCCTTGCCGTCTACCAGGAAGCCTACGATGCGATGATTTCCGGTGCCCGGGATATGAGCTATAAAGCAGATGAGCTCGAAGATGCGGGCGGAGATGAGGCACTGATCGGCACCTATGAGCGAAATGCACAAACGCTGTCGATGGCAGCGAAGCAGTATAAAAAGTCGCTCACTTCCTTAAATTCGGCGTCAAGCCGTGCGTCCAGAAACCGGACGGTCTGGCAGGTCGTAAAGACCGCACAGATCCAGTGGGGCACCTGCCGGCAGCTTCAGGACGAGGTGGAGGCGGCTGCCAAGACGGCAGAGAACTATCAGGCGCAGGTGGATCGCAAAGAGCGGGAACTGGCAGCGGGGCTTTGCACGGAGACGGATCTGCTGCAGGCTCAGAAAAACCTGCTAAGCGCCCAGACAGCATTACAATCCACGACCGATCAGGCAAATAAGGCGCTGCGCCAGCTTGCCATTTTACTTGGAAAGAGCGGAACTTCTATTACGCTGGGGGAAATTCCAGCCGTATCGGCAACGGAACTGGCTTCTATGAATCTGAATGCGGACCGCGCGGCAGCTGTCATTGCAAGTTCCAGTGTCAAATCAGCCAGACGGTACTCCGCAACCGGAGATGCGGCGCGCAAGCTGCGCCACCAGCAGATCGAGGAAGCCGAGAGCGCCGCAAGCGCCTCAGCGGATGAGCAGTACGCTGAGATAGCGGCATTAAGCCTAGAACGCGACGCGGCGCAGGCAGCCTGCCAGTCTGCCGAAAAAACATACGGCGCCACCCAGATTAAGTATCAGTCCGGTGCGATTAATAAAGCAACGTATTTACAGGGTGAGGCGTCTTATCTGCAGAAAAAAGCAGAACTAGAGACTGCCGAGATTTCCCTGCGGACGGCGTATGATGCGTATGAGTGGATGTTGAAAGGGGTTGCGTGAGGATTAAGTGATTGCGCTTCCTGAGATTGTATAATTTTTTGTATGGATATGTGGAATAGAATTTTATAAGATGGGCTTGAAAAAGACGGCACTGCCCGGATGGGTGGTGTCGTTTTGTTACTGTTCACAGGTAGGCACTTTTGAAACCGAAAGTGCCGTAAGAAAACGTGGTGGCAGCAGGAATTTGCCGTATTTAAATGCGAAGCCACGGCAAATTCCGTTACTGGGCACGTATGCGTGAACAGTAACGTCGTTTCTCGTGCTTTCGGTGTGATAACAAATTTGTATTTGCGTATTGTTCCGGTCGATGGTACAATCATAGGCGGAATTTTGAACCGGTAAACGATAGACTGAAAGGGTACGCCCGTTCACGGACCCATGGAAAAGGGCGGAAACGAAAACGGGAGGAACATATAGATGCAGCAGGAGAATATGAAGACATTGGAATCCCTGGAAGATTTTCGGCATTTTTCGGAAAAAGAGCTGGAAATACGGTTTGACCAGCTTAAGAAACAGATTGTACCAGCGGACAAGACAATCCGGGAGCAGGCAGAAAAGCATTGGGGGCATGTGGCAAAACCGCTTGGCAGTCTGGGAGTCCTGGAGGAAGATATTGTGCGGGCGGCGGCAGCGCAGGGGGAGGAAGTGCCAGACTTCTCCAAGCGTGCGCTTTTAATTTTTTGCGCAGATAATGGGGTAGTCGAGGAAGGAGTATCACAGACCGGGCAGGAGGTTACGGCGGCAGTTGTTTCGAATATGACACGCGGGAGGAGCTGTTCCTGCCTGATGGCAGAAAAGGCAGAGACAGATGTGTTTCCGATCGATATGGGAATTGCCTGTGAGGTAGAACATCGGGGAGAACTTCATCCCCTAACGGAACGGAAAATCCGCCGTGGAACTTCCAATTTTACAAAAGCAGCAGCGATGACGCGCCAGGAGGTGTTGACAGCCATTTTGACGGGAATCGATGCAGTGCGTGTGCTGAAGGAGCAGGGGTACCGCTTGTCTGCAGTGGGTGAAATGGGGATCGGCAATACGACGACCAGCAGTGCGGTCGCATCGGTTCTGCTGCAAAAGGATCCAGAACTTGTCACTGGAGCTGGGGCGGGGTTAGATTCGGCTGGATTGAAACGGAAAACGGAGGCAATCCGGCGTGGAATCGGACTGCATCACCCGGATCCCATGGATGGCATGGAGGTATTGCAAAAGGTAGGCGGATTCGATCTGGCGGCGATGGCAGGTGCTTTTTTGGGCGGTGCCATCTATCATGTTCCGGTTGTGATTGACGGGGTTATCGCGGCAGCTGCGGCGGCAGCTGCTGGAAGAATTGCACCGGCAGCGACGGACTATATGCTGGCAGCCCATGTATCGGCGGAACCGGCGTCTATCTGGCTGCTTGATTTGATAGGAGTAACTCCGGCTATCCAGGCGGGACTTCGACTCGGAGAAGGTACAGGGGCGCTGGCGCTGTTTCCACTGCTGGATATGGCGCTGTCCATTTACCGGGATATGGATACGTTTGCGGAGATGGAAATAGAGGAATATAAGCCGCTGATGTGATGAGATATACGGATTTAAACAGTTTTTGCTTATGTTTTTAAAACATGGAAGCTGCCACAATTCAGTGAAAATGAGGATAAATGAACGATGTTATATATAATTACAGGCGGCAGTGGCAGCGGCAAATCCGAATATGCTGAACAGACTGCCGTGCAGTGCCGGAATAGGACTGGCGGGACACTCTGGTATCTGGCGACGATGCGGATTTGGGATGATGAAGGCAGAAAACGGGTGGAGCGCCATCGGCGGATGCGCGCGGCAAAAGGGTTTGAGACGATTGAGCGGTATACGGGGTTGGAAACATTAGAATTAGAGAAGAGATTCGAAGAGTCCAATTCGGCTGGTTTGGACGCTGAACAGGAAAACGATAGTTTGAAGCGCTGGGAGCCCTGTCGAGTGTCACAAAAACCAGTGCTTCTCCTTGAATGTATGTCCAACCTTGTCCTCAATGAATTTTATGCTCAGGAAAATGGTGCGCAAGAGCGGATTCTGCAAGGAATAAAACACTTGCAAAACCAGTGCCATGACCTTATCATTGTAACGAATGAGATCTTTTCGGACGGTGTGACGTATGATCTGGAATCGGAGCGGTACATAGAGCTTCTGGGACGGATCAACCGGGAACTGGGACAGATGGCGGATTCGGTGACGGAAGTGGTGTATGGAATTCCGCTTGCGGTGTCAACACCTGTTTTTGCAGCCGATGAAAGGACAAAAGATGTAGGGTAGTCAGTGAGTGGAACAGAGCGGAATGCCTGCTAAAGTTATGGTTGCCAGAATAGAGTCAGGGGGATCGAAGATTGAATCTGATAGGAAGTTTTGTCATTGCATTTTCCATGTATTCACGCATTCCGATGCCGCGCATGGACTGGACGGAAGAGCGGATGCGCTATGCGCTTTGTTTTTTTCCGCTGATCGGGGCGGTGATCGGGGCGGTAGAGATAGCCACGTTTGCGCTCTGTGAAATTTTTGGTGCTGGAGTTCTGTTCCGGACCTGCCTGTTGACGGCAGTTCCACTATTGATTACCGGTGGAATCCATATGGACGGGTATCTCGATGTGACGGATGCGCGCCATTCCTACGGCGAGCGGGAAAAAAAGCTGGCGATTTTAAAAGATCCCCATACGGGGGCGTTTGCGATCATCGGTCTGGGGCTGTACCTGCTTCTCTATGCGGGAGCAGTTTCTGAGCTTGTGGGAGCAGATGTGTGGCTGCTGCCGGGGGCGCTTATGCTGGAACGTGCCTGCAGCGGCTATTCGGTGGTGGCATTTCCAAAGGCGAAAAAGGACGGGCTTGCCGCTGAATTTTCCAGAAGTGCCGAGACAAAGGTTGTTCGCGTGAGTATGGCAGTTTTAGCAGTGTTGGCGATCAGCTGGATGATTTACTGGGGACATCTGCGCGGCGCTCTGGCAGCGTTGACGGCTCTTGCAACCTTTGTTTGCTATTATCGTTTTTCCATGCGGGAATTTGGCGGCATCAACGGCGATCTGGCAGGGCATTTTCTGCAGAGCTGCGAGCGGAATGTGCTGCTAGTGCTGGCGGCGATGCGGCTGGCAGGTACGTGCCTGCGATTTTTGAATTTTTAAGCGAGGAAAAGCAGAATGATTTTTATAATTGGCGGCAGGGAACAAGGAAAGACAGCGTATGCGATGAAATTGTGGGAAAAACGTACTTTGGAACGGAGGAAAACAAAAGACTTATCCACCGTTCTGAATCGATCGAAAAATCCAGAAGCGTGTAGAGTTACGGCACGCATCGCGGACGGGAGATTAGAAACGGACGAACAGACGATCATGCAGGCGGATCTGATCACGCATTTTGAACTGTTTGTGAGGCATGAGATGGAAGCCGGGCGCGATCCATACGTGTTTGCAGAACGCCTGATGCAGGAAAATCCGGATGCATTCGTGACGGCGGATGAAATCGGCTGCGGCATTGTGCCGATGGAAGCATTTGAGCGCGATTATCGGGAGACAGACGGGCGCATTTGCCAGCGGATCGCCGCATATTCGGAGGAAGTGCACCGGGTTATCTGCGGTCTGGGAATGCGGATCAAATAAAAGAATAGTTGGGAGTAGACAAAATGACAGCAATCAGTAAAGTATTGACAGGAATGATAGAAGGCAGAATGGTCGGATATCACTTAGCTGCGATTCTGGCAGGTTATCTTCTGGATCTGTGCCTGGGTGATCCGCATTCGATGCCGCATCCGGTCCGGGCGATCGGAAATCTGATTGTGTGGCTGGAAAAATATTTGCGTCCAGCTGGAAAAAAGCATGCAACGGAACGGGGGGAACGCCGCGCGGGCGTTCTTTTTGTGTGTCTGGTGCTGCTTGTGACAGGCAGTGTGGCAGGCGCAATCCTCTGGATTTCCCGTCTGGGCGGCATCTGGATTCAGACAGTAGTCGAGGCGGTCATGACTTACTATCTGCTGGCGGCGCGCTCCCTGCGGGATGAGAGCATGGCGGTCTGCCGGAAGCTGGAGGCGGGAGAGATCGAGGGAGCCCGCTATGCAGTGTCGATGATTGTCGGGCGCGATACGAAACCTCTTTCAGAGGCGGGGATCGCACGGGCGGCAGTTGAGACGGTAGCGGAAAATGCGTCGGATGGAGTGATTGCGCCTTTGTTTTATCTGGCGATCGGAGGTCCGCTTCTTGGCTGGCTGTACAAGGCAGTCAACACGATGGATTCGATGGTCGGATATAAAAATGACAGGTATCTGCATTTTGGACGCGCGGCAGCAAAACTGGACGATCTGGTAAACCTGATTCCGTCGCGCCTGGCAGCGCTTTTATTGATAGTAGCTGCATACCTTTTACGATATGACGGAAAGAATGCTTACCGTATCTGGCGGCGTGATCGCCGGAACCACAAAAGCCCCAATTCCGCGCAGACCGAGTCGGCATGCGCCGGCGCGCTGGGCTTGCGACTGGCGGGCGATGCCTGGTATTTCGGCAAGTTAGTTCCGAAGCCATATATCGGTGATGAGATACACCCGATTGAACCGCAGGACATCCGCCGTGTCAACCGCCTGATGTATGGAGCGGCGGGAATCATGGGACTTCTGGCACTGGTGATGCGGGCCGTGATTTTGTTTTGATAAGGGAATTTTAACAAAGAAGAATATAAAAAAGGCAAAAAATCCAAATAATGAAGCAATCAAACAGATAAAAATATCAAAAAAAGAACGAACGAAGGAAAGAGTAACCAGATAAAGAATACACAAAAAAGAGGGAACAACAGGGAGGAAGCATCTATGCCATACACGCACGGCGGCGATATTTACGGTGATGCAGCCGTAGAGTTAGATTTTTCAGTCAATACAAATCGTCTTGGAATGCCGCAGGCTGTCCGTGATGCTGTGATAGCATCGTCGGCTGCTTGGGAACAATATCCGGATGCTTTATGCCGGAAGCTGCGGCGTGCAGCGGCTGCTTTTTATGAGGCAGACGGCACGCCGATTCCGAAGGACTGGCTCGTGTTTGGAAACGGTGCTTCGGATATTTTATATGCAGTTGTCTCAGCGATTCGGCCCAAACAGGCGATTTTGCTGGCACCGGGATTTTCGGAGTATGAGCAGGCGCTTCGGATGTGCGGCTGCAAGATCCGGTGGCTTCATTTAAGGGAAGAAAATGGATTTTCCCTGGAGAGTACGAGGGAAGAATTGTATGCCATGCTTTGCGATGGCTCTGGGGATGCATCGAAGATAGATTCGGTCCCAACTTTATCCTCTAAACATGAAAACGTCTGGGAAAAAATATTGATTCTCGGAAATCCCAATAACCCGACAGGGCGCGCTATTTCAGCCACCGAGCTGGAAAGGTTGGCGGAGGTCTGCCGGGAAACACATACCTGGCTTATGCTGGACGAGTGTTTTCAGTGGTTTTTGGATACACGGAGAGAATGTTCGTTTGTTGGAAATTTGTTAAATGGTGTTGGAGATCACGTTATTCTCTTAAATGCCTTGACCAAAATTTGCTCAATGGCAGGCCTTCGCCTGGGCTATGGCATCATCTCCAATGCCGGACTCCGGGAACGCCTCGAGAAGTTCCGCCAGCCGTGGAGTGTCTCGGCTCCGGCACAGGCGGGCGGGGTGGCGGCATTTGCGGTACTGGCGGCTCATTCAGAAGGAAATCTGCTGGAATGGACGGTTAAATCTTTGCAGACGGAACGTCCGCGGCTGGCGGAAAAACTGGAAGAACTGGGATTTATCGTTTATCCGTCCCAGACAAATTATCTGTTGTTCCGTTCGCCGGATGAGGATTCGCGCGATTACAAACAGGGGTGTTTAGAGCATGGCATTTTGATTCGCGCCTGTGAGAATTTTGAAGGGCTGAACCGTCATTATTACCGGGTGGCGGTGCGGAACCGAGGAGAAAATGAAAGGTTGATAAATATTTTGAAAGAGGTACAATCTGAAGAAAAACACAATGTGAATTTGTAATATAAAACGAACCCGTAACTGTTCAGTAGGTCTGCGCATTTACTGCGCTGACCGTACGAAAACATGGGCCAGCAGGCAAAAATCCCATTGCCGTAGGCAATTTTTAATGGATTTTTGCGCGTGACTGTGAAGGTACTGAACAGTTACACGAACCCATAAAATAGCCTCTGTCATTTGAAAGGACAAATGGCAGAAAAATAGTTTCGGTTAAGCACAAAATAGCTTCGAATTAAATAGCTTTGAGCAACCATTATTTGGTAAGACACTCAAAAATAAGGAGGATTTCACCGTGGCAAAAGCAATCATGATACAGGGAACGATGTCCAATGCGGGAAAAAGCCTGCTGGCGGCGGGACTCTGCCGGATTTTCAAGCAGGACGGCTACCGCGTGGCGCCGTTTAAATCGCAGAATATGGCGCTGAACTCCTATATTACCAGCGAGGGATTGGAAATGGGACGCGCACAGGTAGTGCAGGCGCAGGCGGCGGGCTGTGAGCCATCGGTGGACATGAATCCGATTCTCTTAAAGCCATCCAGCGATGTCGGTTCTCAGGTGATCGTGCGCGGTGTCCCGATCGGCACAATGCCCGCGAAGGAATATTTCAAGTATAAAAAGCAGCTAATCCCGGAAATCAAGAAAGCGTTTCAGCACTTGTCCGAACAGTACGATATCATCGTGATCGAGGGCGCCGGCAGCCCGGCGGAGATCAACTTAAAATCGGATGATATCGTGAACATGGGAATGGCGCGCATGGCGGGTGCGCCGGTGCTGATTGCCGGGGACATCGACCGGGGCGGTGTGTTTGCACAGCTCTATGGAACGGTAGCGCTTCTGGAACCGGATGAACAGGCGATGGTAAAGGGGCTTATCATCAACAAATTCCGCGGCGATAAGACGATCCTGGATCCAGGTGTTGAGATGATCGAGAAATTATGCAAGATTCCGGTGGTCGGCGTCGTTCCGTACATGGATGTGGATATCGAGGACGAGGATAGTTTAAGCAGCCGCCTTTCATCCACAGGGCGGAATAATACCCTTAAACAGGAAAACGAGTCATCTGAAAAACATGTAGAGGCATGGATCGACATTGCAGCCATCCGCTTTCCGCGTTTATCCAATTTCACTGACCTGAACGTCTTTGACCCGATCCCCGGCGTTTCGGTGCGTTATGTGAGCCGCCTGTCTGAGCTGGGACGACCGGATCTGATTGTTCTTCCGGGAACGAAGAATACGATCGAGGATTTGCTCTGGATGCGGCAGAATGGTCTGGAAGCGGCAGTTTTAAAGAAAGCAGCCGGAGGAACGCCGATCTGGGGCATCTGCGGCGGCTATCAGATGATGGGACAGACGCTGTCAGATCAGGAAGGAACCGAGGCGGGTGTGCCTGGGCGTACGATCTCCGGTATGGGACTTCTGCCGTTACAGACACAGTTTCAGGAAGAAAAGACCAGGACGCAGGTCAAGGGATGTTTCGGGACGGTCAGCGGTATCTTTTCCGGGCTTTCGGGGATGGAGGCGGAAGGATATGAAATACATATGGGAGAGACATCATCTGTCGGCGGTGATATTGTTAAGAACGTGATCAAGGAGCAGGAAAAAGCCGTAAATCATAGTTTATTGAAACTTAGGGAAGAACAGGCGGGAAACCACACTGAAAAACAAGATGGCTGCTGCCGGGACAATCTCTACGGCACTTACGTCCACGGCATTTTTGACAAGGCAGAGGTGGCGGAGACGATTGTCTGTGCGCTGATGAAAGAAAAAGGAATGGAGCCGGAAGTCGGCGGATTATCGTTTGATTATGAGAAATACCGGGAAGAGCAGTACAACCGGCTGGCAGACACGATGCGGAAGTACTTGGATATGGAAGCAATTTACCGGATTCTGGAAAAGGGAGTGTAGATAGATGGATGAAAAAATGAAAGAACTCAGTCAGGTATTGCCGTCGGAGATCGAGGCGAGAAGTTTTGAGATTATCACCGAGGAGCTGGGGGAACGGACATTTCCGGAGAAAGAAGCACCAATTGTGAAACGCGTGATTCACACGACAGCTGACTTTGAGTACGCAGATTCGCTTGTATTTTCACCGGGCGCAGTCGATAAGGCGTTGGAAGCCCTGAAAAATGGGGCGTGCATCGTGACTGATACGAATATGGGAAAATCCGGCATCAACAAGCGCGCGCTTGCGTCGCTGGGCGGTGAGGTCTACTGTTTTATGGCGGACGAGGATGTCGCGAAGAAAGCGGCAGCGTCCGGGACCACCCGTGCGGTTGCCAGCATGGACAAGGCGGCAGAAATGGGAAAAGACTGTATTTTTGCAGTTGGGAATGCACCGACCGCGCTAGTGCGTCTGTACGAGTTGATTCAGGAGGGAAAAATCCACCCGAAGCTCATCATCGGCGTGCCGGTCGGCTTTGTCAATGTCGTGCCGTCCAAGGAATTGATTATATCCTTGCCGGACACTCCTTATATTGTGGCAAGAGGCAGAAAAGGCGGCAGCAATGTAGCCGCCGCGATCTGCAATGCATTGATTTATCAGTTGACGCGCAAATAAGATGTGATGGTGTTAAATCTGCGGTATTAAAATGTACATGGATGCATTCTCAAAAGATATGCTGGATATGGGCGGATGTTTATCAGCAGCCAAAGCCACCGCCGCCACAGCAGCAGCACAGAAGCAGGATCCAGATCAGGCAGTCGCAGTTGTTGCCGCCGCATCCGTGATCAAAGCATCCGCCGCCACATCCGCCGCAGCACAGCAGAATCAGAATCAGAAAGAGACAGTTGTTGTTGCCGAAACCGCCGCATCCACAGCCACAATTACAGCCGCAGCTTCCTCCGTTGTTATCACATCCGCAACCGCAGTTGGTAGCCGCTAAATCACTCATGGTTATGTCCTCCGAGATTTTCTATACACTTCATCATATGAGGGGCAGCTTGCCACAGTTTCCATAAATCAGGAAAATTAGGACGGAAATATTTTACTATAAATTTTTTGTTGAAATAATCGAGATAACCGAGATAACCGGGCGGATCGACATGGATGTTTATCCATAACGATTTGTCACAGAACATTGTACAACGAAATGAAAAGAGGAATGAAAATGGAACCGTTATATTATCAGACACCGTATGTAAAAGAATTTGATGCCATCGTCACCGCCTGTCGCCCGGCAAAGCACGGATTTGAGGTGGAACTTTCCCAAACCGGATTTTACCCGGAGGGCGGCGGACAGCCGTCGGACACCGGACGGATCGGGGAAGTGCATGTGACACATGTGGAGGAGAAACATGGCGTGGTTGTTCATGAGACGGACGCGCCGCTGGAGGTGGGAAGCACCGTTCACGCGGCCATCGACTGGGAACAGCGTTTTTCCAACATGCAGCAACATACGGGAGAACATATCATATCGGGGCTGATTCATGCCGCATACGGATATGATAATGTCGGATTTCATATGGGACACGATGAAGTGACGGTCGATCTGAATGGTCCGCTTAACTGGGAACAGTTAAAGGAAATCGAGAAGAAGGCAAATGCGGTTGTCTGGGCAAATCTTCCGGTACAGGTGACATATCCGGGTGAGGAGGAATTGAAAACGATCGATTACCGCAGCAAGAAAGAGCTGACCGGTCAGGTCCGCATTGTAGAGATTCCGGGGGCGGATATCTGTGCCTGCTGCGGCACACACGTGGATTACACGGGAGAGATCGGCGTGATCAAGGTGCTTTCCCTGATGAATTACAAGGGCGGCGTGCGTTTCTCCATGCTCTGTGGTGACCGTGCGCTGGAGAATTTTGAGGCGAAGACGGAGCAGATGCAGACGATCTCTAACCTGCTTTCTGCAAAACCGGAGAAGGCGGCAGAGGCGGTCAGCCATCTGAAAGAGGAGAGCGGGCGCAAGGACGGTGAGATCAACCGCCTCTGGCAGCGCATTCTCACCATGCAGGCAGACGTCTATCCGCAGGGGCAGAAAGCGTTGACTGTATTTGAGCAGGGCATGACGCCAGTTCTGGTGCGTCAGTTTGCAAATCTGCTATTGGAACAGGAAAAAGGAGAGACCGTGCTGGTGTGCTCTGGCGATGACGCGTCAGGTTATAACTACACAGCCGGAAGCCTCGGCCGTGATATGCGTGCATTCGGAAAAGAATTAAACGCCCGTCTGCAGGGACGCGGCGGCGGGAGCACCCAGATGGTGCAGGGAACATTCCGGGCGTCGCGGGAAGAAATTGAAAAAGTCTTTCAAGAGCTGGCGCGGATAGAAGCGTAGCTGTTTAGAAGGTTTGCGTGTTTACTGCGTGAAGTATGAGAAACGGTTTGACTTAGATTCATAAAACGGAAAAAAGCTTCCTGTGCAGCAGAGCCAATCTGCCATGTAGCCAGAAAGCTTTTTTATACAGTTTCTATCGCATCATTCAAACATTTTTTTATACAATGGCAACGTACATACCGTGTACACCTCAGAAGAGAGCTTACTCCCCCTGATACATAAATTTAATCAGTCGGTCTAAGTCCTCTTTCTCATAAGCAACCAGCTCCAGCTCTTTGATATAGCCATTGGAAAAAATATTTGCCATCGACAGATACTGGGACAGCTTGGATTTCAGGTTGATGCGGTCGCCCTCCGGGGAAACCAGTTCGACGGTTCCTTTGCAGGAATCAATTACTTTAAAAAATGTGTTTACATCGGAAATGTTCTGGATTTTCATATTTAGCCCTCCTTCATGGATTGGCACACAACCCTGTGTGCAGTTTATAATTTCGTCAATCTTTTAACAATGATAATTATAACAGACCTCTATAAAGGGCGCAATGCTCACATTTTCCAAAAAAATCCTTAAAAAAATATCCCTGTATGTCAAAAATACAGGGATGTCCAAGAAAAGATTGTCTATTAATTGTCAAAATCAATATGAAACGTGTCGTTATTTGCGGTAATATGAACATAGGAGAGATTGAAGGACTCATCCAGAATGTCTACCTTGTATTCAAATACGACGCCATTGTCTTTTTTGGAGAGAAACAGATAGGTTCCATTTTCTTTTTCCTCCATCTGATCGCAGATGTCGTTGTAGATATCCTCGCCGTTTACCTCGCCCGGATAGCCGGAAGCTTTGATCTTGTCTTCGATTGCTTTGTAAAATTCTTCCATCGTTGTAACTCCTTTATTGGTATTAGTCAATCTTTTTATACTCATTGTATTGAATTTAAATGTGTTATAAGTATACAAAATCTGCACCGTTCTGGCAAGACAAAACAAGGATTACTTTTTACGTATACGGGTATTAATAAAAGAGGGTTACTGTACACGCATACGTAAAAAGTAACGGAATTTGCCGTGGCTTCGCATTTCAATACGGCAAATTCCTGCTGCCACCACGTTTTCTTACGGCACTTTCGGTTCCCAAAGTGCCTACCCGTGAACAGAAACAAAAGAGGTTCTAAAATGAAAAATAGGTCTGCCTCATGCTTGATTTATAAAACGTGAAACCTTATAATAATACGGAAATACGGTTTTGAAGAGATGAACTCAATTCCGGTGGCATAGAAACAAACGAAGTAACTGTTCAGTAGGTCTGCGGATTTATTGCGCGTGACTGTGAAGGCACTGAACAGTTACCAAACGAAAATAGTGGGAGAAGAGAAATGTCCTATTTTCCGATTTTTATAGATATGACAGATCGGCAGGTGCTGGTTGTGGGAGCTGGAAGTGTGGCATCGAGGCGGGTCGGCGTGCTGGAAAAATTTGGCGCAGCGATCACGGTGATTGCACCGAACACTTCGGAAGAGATACGGAAGCTGGCGGATTCACGGAAAATCTGTCTGATTGAACAAACCTATGAGGAAGTTCGTGATACGATCTGGCAGGAAAAAAGCTTTTTTATGGCGCTGGCAGCGACCGGGCAGACGGGGACGGACGCAGGGATCAAGGAGGATGCGTCGAGCCATTCCGTCTGGTTTAATATGGCTTCCGATAAAAGTCAGTCAGAGTTTTATTTCCCGGCGATCGCCCAGGGCAGAGAACTGACAGCCGGATTGATTTCTGGCGGAGCGGATCCGGGATTGACGCATCGTGTAGCAAAAGAAGTACGCCGCGTGCTGGCGGAGGCAGAGGTAGAAGATACTTAATATATTTTATAGAGGAGATTAAAAATTGACAGATAAAAATAGGATCCGCGTAGGCAGCCGCGACAGTGCGCTGGCAGTTGTTCAGTCAAAGATGGCGATCGCAGCGATGCAGAATGTCTGTCCGGAGACAGGATTTGAATTGATCACGATGAAAACGACGGGAGACAAGGTGCTTGACCGTCCACTTGATGCGGTTGGCGGCAGGGGATTGTTTGTAAAAGAGCTGGATCAGGCGCTTTATGAAGGGCGGTGCGAGCTGACAGTTCATTCCTTAAAAGATATGCCGCTCTGTCCGCCGGAGGAGCTGCCGGTGCTGGCGCTTTTAGAGCGCGAAGATTGTCGCGATGTGCTGGTTCTGCGTGAAGGCTTATCCGAGCTTCCGGCACACCCGGTAATCGGAACTTCCAGCCGCCGCCGCGTCCTACAGGGGCAGAGATTATTCCCGGATGCAGAATTTAAGGGGATCCGAGGCAACCTGAACACGCGTTTGCGAAAGCTCGATTCTGGCGAATATGATGCGCTGATTCTGGCAGCGGCGGGGCTGATTCGTCTGGGATTTGCAGATCGCATCAGCCGTTATTTTTCTGTGGAGGAAATGATCCCGTCAGCAGGACAGGGTATTCTGGCAATCCAGGGACGGCGTGACCGGGAGATCCCTTTTGTGAAAATGGTTCACTCTGAGGAGTCTGCGGTTTTAACCAGGGCAGAACAGGGCTTTGTCGCCACGCTTGGAGGCGGATGTTCGTCGCCGACAGCAGCTTCGGCGGTGCTTGAAAATGGAAAAATCAAGCTGCGAGGTCTTTATTATAAGGAAGAAACGGGAGAAGTCCGTATTGGCTCCATTGAGGGGGAGGCAGAGAAAGCAGCGGAGCTTGGAAGAAAATTGGCGGAACAGTTATCGGGAAAGCCTGCACTGTCTCCGCTGGGGAAAGTCTACCTTATCGGCTCGGGCCCTGGCGATGCAGGGCTTTTTACTCTGCGCGGCAGAGAACTTCTGGAGCAGGCGGATGCCGTCGTCTACGACGCTTTGGCAGGCGACGCGGTACTGGGCTGGATTCCGGAGCACACGCGGAAAATTGACGTTGGTAAACGGAGTGGACGCCATTCGAAGAAGCAGGAAGAAATCTTAGAAATTTTATTAGAGGAAGCGAAAAAGGGCGGAACGATCGTGCGCCTCAAGGGCGGGGATCCGTTCGTCTTTGGACGCGGCGGCGAAGAAGCTGAATTTTTAAAGAAACATCAGATCCCGTTTGAGGTGGTTCCAGGTATCAGCTCCAGCCTGGCGGTTCCGGCATATTTTGGCATCCCGGTGACGCACCGCGGATTGGCGGGATCGTTTCATGTGATTACCGGACATCGAATGGAGGGCATGCCGGCTCTGGATTTTGAGGCACTTGCTCGGGTCGGCGGCACCTTAATTTTTCTGATGAGTGTTGCGAATGCGCCGAGGATCTGTGAGGGGCTTCTGAATGCGGGAATGAAACCGGAGACGCCGGCGGCATTTCTGATGAACGGAACCCTTGCGTCCCAGAGAATGATCCGCGCAACCCTGCAGACACTTCCGGAAGAGGGTGTGCGTCAGGGCGTCAAGGCGCCTGCCATCCTTGTGATCGGGGAGGTCTGTGCGCTTGCTGATACGTGTGCATGGAGAGAAGAAAAGCCGTTGGCAGGAAAACGGATCGTGATTACCCGCCCGAAGGAGCGCAGCCAGAAGCTGGCGGAACATCTGCGCGATGCCGGAGCGGAGGTGCTGGAATTTCCGACGATTGAGTTAAAACCGGTCTGGAAAAAATCAGAAAAAGCGGATGCTGGCACAGCGGATAAAGAAAAACTGTATGAACTGGTTCGGAATCTGGAATCGTATCACTGGCTGGTGCTCACGAGTCCGGCAGGGGCACAATATTTCTTTGAGCTTTTGAACCAGATGCAGAAAGATTTCAGGAGCCTCTCCCATCTGCGTTTTGCTGTGATCGGTGAGGGAACCGCGTCCGTCTGCCGGGAACACGGCATTTACCCAGATTATATTCCGGAGCGCTTTTATGCGGCAGATCTCGGAAAAGGGCTGGCAAAACAGGTGAAGCAGAACGAACGCGTATGCATCCTGCGCGCCAGACATGGTTCGCCGGAACTGACGCAGGCATTTGAAGCTGCCGGAATATCCTATATGGATGTGACACTTTACGATACGATCACGCCGGAGGAATCGCCGCTTGCAGAGCGCATCCGTGAACTCCTAAAAGAGGGCGCGATCGATGCGGCCACGTTTACGAGCGGATCGACGGTACAGGGATTCCTGGATATTTTACAGCCGGATAAGGAGACATTGAACGGATTTACAGCCGTCTGTATCGGAGAAAAGACAGAAAAAACCGCCAGCGCGGCGGGAATGAAAGCCGTACTGGCGGAGTCCGTCTCGGAAGAAGGGATTGAGCAGGCGCTCTATCATATGTAAACATATAAACAGACGTCTGTTCAGCAGGTTCATGAAGAAGTTTTCATATAGATTGTAAATGCCTGAACATACGGAACCGATAGAAGCGTGAGCGGGTAAATCAGCATTTTAGCTGTTTTTCTGCTGTAACCGGGCTTTTATGTTGTCCAGCAGCAGTGCAGAAACCCGCAGACCGCCGTAGCCGCTTCCAAGATGGATATCTGGTTTGTTGGCACCGTGAAAATCGGAACCGCCGGTGGAGACCAGACCGAGACGGGAAGCTATTTCACGTAAATGAAGACTGTCGGATTGAGAGTGTGAGGAATAATAAACCTCGATGCCCATCATTCCGGCTTCTTTTAAATAGGAGAGAAGCTGCTCGGTCTTTTTCCAGCCAAGTTTATACTGGAGAGGATGTGCGAGCGCTGGTAAACCGCCAGCTACACGGATCAGGCGGATCGCTTCCTCCGGCTCAATCATCTGCTTCGGGCGGTAATATTTTTTGCCGTCCCCGAGGTATTTATCAAATGCCTGGCTGACCGAAGTGACACAGCCTTTTTCAAGCAGTGCGCGTGCAAAATGGGCACGGGTGATGACAGTGTGTTCATTTCCGTGAATTAAATCTTCATATTTAATGGGAAATCCATCTGCCTGAAATAAAGCGAGAAGCTCTTCATTGCGCCGGTTACGGATCTCGCGGACCTGCCGCAGTGCAGATAAAAGTTCCGGGCAGTGCGGGTTCAGATAGAGCCCCAGAATATGGATTTCTTTTCCTTCATAAGGACTGGAAAATTCGGCACCGGGAATGACAGTCAGGGAGGTGTTCTCGGCTGCCTGCATGGCTTCCGCAACGCCGTCAACTGTATCATGATCCGTCAGCGCATAGGCGGTCAGACCGCATTGGAGCGCCAGATTTGTCACTTCGGTGGGCGTGAGTGTGCCGTCCGAAGCAGTAGAATGAACGTGTAAATCAATTAACTGCATAGATGCAGACCTCCTTCTGCTGTAAGACTACCCGCATTAGATGGAAAAGTCAAGTATGCGGCAGATACCCGCTGCAGTTTGCCAGTGTGTAAACGGGAACAAAAATGATTGTTTACATCAGATATATTTGAAAGAAGAAGCGTTATACAAAAAACAGAGCGGCTGTGGAAATTTGTACCAGGAAACGGTTGTGGGGATCAAAAAAATTTATAAGTTAATTTAAGAATTATGTTATTTTCTTTTCCTGGAATTGTGCTATACTGTAGCAGAGATATTTTCAAATAAACACATATAATAAAATTTCATGGAAAAGACGGACAGGTGATGGAAAATGAGTGAGTACAACAGAAATTCTTCAGGAGGAAGGAATTTTGAACATAGAGGATTGGAGGGCGGAACGCTGAGTTCGTACAGCCGTGCCGGACATAGCAGTACCGGGCATCGTTCGTCGTCCGGAACATCCAGCCATACAAAAAGTACAGATGCGCACACAAGCACGGGACGCCGGGATACTGTGATGAATCGGGCGGCAGCCGGTCGGAGTCATACTTCCGGGCGTTATAAAAAGAAGAGAAGAAACCGTCTGGATATTACACAGATCCTTTTGATCGTGATCGGTGTCCTGGCGGTTATCCTGATAGCGGCGATTGCCTCCCGCGGGTGCGGTGGGGGCAGCGCGGCAGGCGGGGCGACCGAATCGGATATCGTACAGGAGAGTACCGTGGCAGATGGAGCGGTGACCGTCAACGGCGTCAATATTTACGGAATGACGCAGGAGGAGGCGCGCAAGGCGATCCTTGATTCATTTGACTGGAAGATGAAGGCCAAATACGAGGACAAAGAGACCGACGTTACCAATCTGATGGCGGATAAAGTTGATCAGCTTCTCGAGGAGATCTATGCAAGTGATCTGAAACCGGGTGAGACATATGAAGTCAACACGGAAAATATGATCGAGGATGCCAAGGCAGAGGCAGCACTGATTGCCGGAAACTGGAACATGGCAGCCAAGAGCGGCGGTATCTCCGGTTACAATAAGGAAACGGGTAAGTTTGAGTTCAGCGAGGGCACCAAGGGACTTGTCATTGATCAGGATAAGCTGGCACAGGCGATGGTCGATGCGATTGACAAGAAAGAGTTTGATGCCGTCCTGACCGCAGAGACGAAGGAAGTCGCAGCGGATTCGTCGGTACAGGATAAGTACAAGACAATGTCCACCTACACAACCACGACGACCTCCAACAGCAACCGAAACGAGAATATCCGTCTGGCGGTCGCAGCGTTAAACGGAACGATTGTCAAACCAGGACAGGAATTTTCCTTTAACAATACGACCGGTGCGAGAACCGAAGAAAAAGGCTACAAGCCGGCAACCGCATACTTAAATGGCGAGGTTGTCCAGGAGCCAGGCGGCGGCGTCTGCCAGGTATCTTCGACCTTATACAATGCGGTTGTATTTGCGGGGCTGAAGAGTACGGAGCGCCACGCACACAGCTACGAGCCGTCCTACGTTACACCGGGCGAGGATGCGGCAGTCAGCTACGGCGGACCGGACTTCAAGTTCGTCAACAACTCGGAATATCCGCTGGCTATCAAGGCAAGCTTCAGCGCATCTGATCGAAAACTGACGATCGCACTGTATGGAGTTCCGATTCTGAAAGAGGGTGTCAAGATCCGTATGTCTTCTGAGAAGACAGGCGAGATTGATCCGCCGTCTGCGGTTTATACCGAGGATGGTTCCCTGCAGCCGAATCAGGAAGTGCAGACAAAGGCAGCGACTCCGGGCAGCCGCTGGTCCACGGATCTGGTTACCTATGAGAATGATAAAGAAGTGAGTCGTGAATTTTTTCACAATAGCAGCTATCGTGGAAAGGCAGCGCAGATCAAACGTAACAGTTCCGCTACTGTAGCGACCAACGCAACGGAGGCAACGGCGGCAGCAGAGAGCACTGCGGCTGAGACAAATGCAGCTAATGAGAGCACAGCGGCACATGAGACAACCACAGCGGCACCGTCCAGCCCTGGCGGCGAGACAAAAGCTCCGACCACGACAGCGGCGGAATCCAACGAAGGACCACAGGAGACAACTCCAGAGCCAGAGGAAACGAACCCGGTTGTGGAAGCAAATGGACCTGGAAGCAATTAAAACCAAGGCAAAACTAAGGTGAAATATAGAAAGTGCTGTAAGATAGATTGCAAAAATGAATGATAAAAGGGCATTCAAGCGGCATTTGAATGAAAAGCACCGCTGGATGGAGAGGCTTTCTTCATCTGGCGGCGCTTTTTTTCATATTTTGTGGTTTTATCGACTATCTGAAAAAACAGTAGACAGCTTTTTTGTAATTGTTCGAAAAATAATACCGGATATAAATCAAAATTATTTGCATTTTGACGAGAATTTGTTATAATATTATCAGGTAAATTTCCAGGACAATCTATTTGGGGAGATTTATTACTGAATACATTCACTATCAATAGGAGGAATATTCATTATGGCAAGAAAGATGAAAACCATGGATGGAAACCACGCAGCAGCGCATGCTTCTTACGCATACACCGACGTGGCAGCTATCTATCCGATTACCCCTTCTTCTCCGATGGCTGAGGCTACCGATGAATGGGCAACAGACGGAAGAACCAATATTTTCGGCCACACAGTTCAGATTACAGAGATGCAGTCTGAGGCAGGTGCAGCAGGTGCAGTGCACGGATCTCTGGCAGCAGGTGCGCTGACAACCACGTACACCGCTTCCCAGGGTCTGCTTCTGATGATCCCGAACTTATACAAGATTGCAGGTGAGCAGCTCCCGGGCGTATTTAATGTTTCTGCTCGTGCACTGGCCAGCCATGCGTTATCCATCTTCGGTGACCATTCTGATATTTATGCGTGCCGTCAGACAGGCTGCGCGATGCTGTGTGAATCCAGCGTACAGGAAGTTATGGATTTAACCCCGGTTGCACATCTGGCATCCATCAAGGGCAAGATTCCGTTCATTAACTTCTTCGATGGTTTCCGTACATCCCATGAGATTCAGAAGATCGAGACCTGGGATTATGAAGATCTGAAAGATATGGCAGATATGGATGCAATCGATGCATTCCGTAAGAATGCACTGAACCCGAACCACCCGTGTCAGCGCGGTTCCGCTCAGAACCCGGATATCTTCTTCCAGGTAAGAGAGGCTTGCAACCCGTACTACGATGCACTTCCGGCGATTGTTCAGGAATACATGGACAAGGTCAATGAGAAGATTGGCACAGACTACAAGCTGTTCAACTACTATGGCGCTCCGGATGCAGAGCACGTTATCATTGCAATGGGTTCTGTCAACGATACCATCGAGGAGACGATCGATTACCTCGTAGCAGCTGGAAAGAAAGTCGGCGTTGTAAAGGTTCGCCTGTACCGTCCGTTCGTAGCCAGCGCACTGGTAGACGCTATTCCGGATACTGTTAAGCAGATTTCCGTATTAGACCGCACCAAAGAGCCGGGTTCCCTTGGCGAGCCGCTTTACCTTGATGTAGTAGCAGCATTAAAGGGTACAAAATTCGATCAGACTCCGATCTTCACAGGTCGTTACGGACTTGGTTCCAAGGATACCACACCGGCTCAGATCGTAGCTGTATATGAGAACACAACCAAGAAACAGTTCACCATCGGTATCGTAGATGATGTTACCAACCTTTCCCTGGAGCTTGGCGCACCGCTTGTTACCACTCCGGAAGGAACTGTAAACTGTAAGTTCTGGGGTCTTGGTGCTGACGGTACTGTAGGTGCAAACAAGAACTCTATCAAGATCATCGGCGATAATACCGATATGTACGCACAGGCTTACTTCGATTATGACTCCAAGAAATCTGGTGGTGTTACAATGTCCCACCTTCGTTTTGGTCATAAACCGATCAAATCCACCTACCTGATCCACAAGGCAAACTTTGTTGCCTGTCACAACCCGGCTTACATCCGTAAGTACAACATGGTTCAGGAACTGGTTGACGGCGGTACATTCCTGTTAAACTGCCCGTGGAACATGGAAGAGCTGGAGCAGCACTTACCGGGACAGGTTAAGAAGTTCATCGCTGACCACAAGATTAAATTCTACACCATCGACGGTGTTAAACTGGGTATCGAGACCGGTATGGGCCCGACCCGTATCAATACCATCCTTCAGTCCGCATTCTTCAAGCTGGCAAATATTATTCCGGAGGAGAGAGCGATCGAACTGATGAAGGCTGCTGCAAAGGCAACCTACGGTCGTAAGGGCGAAGATGTTGTTAAGAAAAACTGGGCTGCTATCGATGCAGGCGCTCAGAACGTTGTAGAGATTCAGGTTCCGGAAAGCTGGAAGAACGGCGAGGACGAGGGACTTGAGATGACTCACGCAACCGAGGGAAGAGCAGATGTTGTTAAGTTTGTCAACACCGTTCAGGCTGCTGTTAATGCTCAGGAGGGTAACAACCTGCCGGTATCTGCATTTACCGATTATGTAGATGGTACAACTCCGTCTGGTTCCGCTGCATACGAGAAACGTGGTATCGCAGTCAATGTACCGGTTTGGAATCCGGACAACTGTATCCAGTGTAACTTCTGTTCTTATGTGTGCCCGCACGCAGTTATCCGCCCGATCGCGATGACCGAGGAAGAGGCTGCTGCCGCTCCGGAAGGAACAAAGACACTGCCGCTTACAGGTATGCCGCAGTACAAGTTCGTGATGACTATTTCTTCCTTGGATTGTACCGGATGTGGTTCCTGTGCAAATGTCTGCCCGGGCAAGAAGGGTGAGAAAGCACTTACGATGGTAAGTCTTGACAAGAATCTGGAGGCTCAGAAGGGTTATGACTACGGTCAGACACTTCCGATCAAACAGGATGTCATTGATAAATATAAAGAGACAACCGTTAAGGGAAGCCAGTTCAAACAGCCGTTACTTGAGTTCTCCGGCGCTTGTGCAGGATGCGGCGAGACTCCGTACGCAAAACTGATTACTCAGCTGTTCGGCGATCGTATGTACATTGCCAACGCAACCGGATGCTCTTCTATCTGGGGCAACTCTTCACCGTCCACACCTTACACCATGAACAAGGCTGGCAAGGGTCCGGCTTGGGACAACTCCCTGTTCGAGGACAACGCAGAGTTCGGTTATGGTATGCTTTTGGCTCAGAACGCAATCCGTGACGGCTTAAAGGGTAAGGTTGAGGCTGTGATGGCGGCAGAACAGGCGACCGATGAAGTGAAAGCAGCTTGCAAAGAGTGGCTGGATACTTACGGAATCGGTGCATTGAACGGCGCAGCTACCGACAAGCTGGTAGAGGCTCTGGACGGCATCGACTGCCCGAACTGCAAGGATATTGTGAAGAACAAAGACTTCCTCGCTAAGAAATCCCAGTGGGTATTCGGTGGCGACGGTTGGGCTTACGATATCGGTTTCGGCGGTGTTGACCACGTACTTGCTTCCGGCAAGGATATCAACATCATGGTATATGATACCGAGGTTTACTCCAACACAGGCGGACAGTCCTCTAAGGCAACTCCGACCGGTGCAGTTGCACAGTTTGCAGCAGGTGGTAAAGATGTGAAGAAGAAAGATCTTGCTTCCATCGCTATGAGCTACGGCTATGTATACGTTGCCCAGATCTCCATGGGTGCTGATTATGCTCAGACTGTTAAGGCAATCGCTGAGGCAGAGGCATATCCGGGTCCGTCCTTAGTCATTGCTTATGCTCCGTGTATCAACCACGGTATCAAAAAAGGTATGGACAAGGCTCAGACCGAGGAGAAACTGGCGGTAGAGTGCGGTTACTGGCACAACTTCCGTTACAATCCGGCTGCAGAGGACAAGAAGTTCACTCTGGACAGCAAGGCACCGACAGGTGACTACCAGGCATTCTTAAAGGGTGAGGTTCGTTACGCATCTCTGGCTCTGAAGAATCCGGATAGAGCCGGCGCGCTGGATGCAAAGAACGAGGAAGAGGCAAAGGCTAGATACCAGTACCTGAACAAGCTCGTTACTCTGTATACAAACAACTAATGAATCACTGATTCATGAATATATGACATACGATATATAAAACGTATGACTGCAGAAGCTCCGTCGAAAGATGGAGCTTTTGTTGTGTAATAGGGAATTCCCTATTACACAACAAGGCACATTCTTTTTTAGGGGGGAAAATTGTATAATAGAGTGTTTTTGTGGTATCCTGTATATGAAAAGGATCTGAAAATTATATGCTTCAATAAAACAGGAAAATAAAAAATATTTCAGGCAATGTTGAGAGAGATAATTCGATATAGCATTTAGAAAGCGGGGAAATCAGGATGGCACAGGGCAAAGATTTTTATATTCCATTTCAGGATGGGAGCGGCAGAATCCATGGCATCTGCTGGGAGCCGGAGGAAACACCGTGGGCGGTCATTCAGGTGGCGCACGGTATGATCGAGCACATTGGCAGATACGAAGAATTTGCACAGGCGATGAACCGGGCGGGGATTGCGGTCATCGGGCACGATCATCCGGGACATGGACGGACAGCAAAACCAGGGGAATTGGGCGAGTTCGCGGAGAAAAATGGTGTCCGCCGCGTGAACGGTGCGATGGCGCAGGTGGCACGTTTTGCGAAACACAAGTTTCAGGGCATTCCGCATATTCTTCTGGGGCACAGCATGGGTTCGTTTTTTGGACGCCGTTTTATCACGCATTATGGAGAATGGCTGGACGGCGCAATTTTCATGGGAACCGGAAGCCAGCCGGAACCACTTTTGTGGCTGGGCGGAACCGTCGTGGCAGCGGCAGCGTGGCTGGAAGGAAGAAATGGACGAAATGAGCGGCTGCACCAGCTGGTTCTTGGAAGCTATAACCGCTATTTTGAAAAAGGAAAAACGGAACATCAATGGCTGTCGCGCGTGACGGAGGAGGATGAAAAATACGAGGCGGATCCATACTGCCAGTTTTTATTTACCGATGGGGCATTCGTCGATTTTTTCCAGGTCATGCTGGATTTGAAGCGGAAGAGAGGCTTTGATGGAATTCCGAAAAATCTGCCGATTCTGCTGATATCGGGAGAGGAGGACCCGGTCGGAGAAGGCGGACGCGGTGTGCGTCGCGCGATGGAAGATCTGCAAGAAACCGGATGTACCAATGTGGCGATGCAACTTTATCCGGGGGCAAGGCATGAACTGTTTCATGAGATCAACCGGGAAGAGGTATTTGGTGATATTGTGGACTGGGTAAGCAAATTATAAGTAATACTTATAACTTACTTAATGAAAAATAATATACAAATGAAAAAACAATCTTTACAGTTCATATGCTTTTTTTTATAATTGAGAATGTTTTGGAAACTGTGTAAAAAGGTAGTTTTAAATTGGGTACAGGGAGAGAAAATCTATGGAAAATGAAAAGAAATTTACGGGACCTGCCTATGAGTTTGAGGCGAAGATGCCGTTAAAACAGGCGATTCCGCTGGGACTGCAGCACGTGCTTGCGATGTTTGTCGGTAACCTGACACCACTTCTGATCATCACAGGCGCCTGTGGTATCACGGGCGGAAACGATCTGGCACAGCTGCAGATCGAGCTTCTGCAGAATGCGATGCTGGTGGCGGGACTGATCACGCTGCTGCAGTTATTTTCGGTTGGTCCGGTTGGCGGCAAGGTTCCGATTATCATGGGAACCAGCTCTGGTTTCATCGGTGTATTCAACAGCGTGGCGGCTACGATGGGCGGCGGTATTTTAGCGTACGGCGCCATTATGGGTGCTTCGATCATCGGCGGTCTGTTCGAGAGTGTGCTTGGATGCTTCTTAAAGCCGCTTCGCCGATTTTTCCCGTCGGTCGTAACAGGTACGGTCGTTCTTTCGATTGGTCTGTCATTGATCGGGGTCGGCGTCAATTCCTTCGGCGGCGGCAGCTCGGCGCAGGACTTTGGTTCCATGGAAAATATGCTGCTTGCTATTTTTGTCCTGATTGTGATTCTGGCAGTGAAGCACGGAACGAAGGGATATTTAAGTTCTTCCTCGATTCTGGTCGGAATTATTGCCGGTTATGCTGTAGCATTCATCATGGGTCTGGTGCTTCCGCACACGGGTATTGCAGCGGACGGAACCGAATATACCAAAGCATGGGTATTAAACTGGGATAAGGTAGCACAGGCGAGCTGGATCAGCATTCCGCCGATCGTCCCGGTTAAAATTGTCTTTGATATGCGCGCGATTTTGCCGGTTCTTATCATGTTTATTGTAACCGCTGTTGAGACGGTCGGAGATATTTCCGGTGTCGTTGAGGGCGGTATGGACCGTGAGGCGACCGATAAAGAGCTTTCCGGCGGCGTTATCTGCGATGGACTTGGTTCCAGTATTGCGGCGCTGTTCGGTGTTCTTCCGAACACTTCGTTCAGCCAGAACGTAGGTCTGGTTACGATGACAAAGGTAGTCAATCGCATGGCACTTGCAACCGGCGCGGTATTCCTGATTCTGTGCGGTCTGATTCCGAAGCTGGGTGCGATCGTTTCGATCATGCCGCAGTCGGTACTGGGAGGCGCAGCGGTTATGATGTTCTCTTCGATCGTAGTTAGCGGTATTCAGCTTATCACGAAAGAGAAGATGACTTCACGCAACCTGACCATCGTCTCTGTTGCACTGGGTGTTGGTTACGGCATGGGTGCACATGCAACCATCCTTTCCAAGATGCCGGAAGCAATTCAGCTTGTATTCGGCGGATCTGGTATCGTTCCGGCAGCTTTCATGGCGATTATCCTGAATGTGCTGCTGCCGAAGGAAGAGGCGTAAGAAATAGGAAGATTAGAAAAAGGTCATAGGTACATAAAAATATAAGATCCATCTATAAAATATGGAATGTATGGCTGAAAGTGATACGTAGATTGATAAAAAGGGACTGGCATCATGCTGCATGTGCGATGTCAGTCCTTATAGTTTTATTCGATTGTTACCAGATTCTCCAGGCGTTTGAGCTCCTCCGGCGTGTCTACATCCATCAATTCCTCCGGCACTTCGGCAGTCACATACTGGACAACGTCCAGATGCTGGCGGAGAACATGGCTTCCGCCAGCTTTTTCCGGCAGATGGAGCAGTTCGTCAAAATATGCCCGGTCGAAGAGAATCGGGCTTCCGACGGTGGTTGAGACGGAAGGTTCGGGAGAAGCCGTCATTTGGACGCTGCAGAGCTGTACAATCGGTGATTTTTCTGCAATTCCTGAATTCTGAGGCAATTTTGATTTCAAAATGGAAAAATCAGAATCTGGGAAAACAGATTTTGAGTGACTTGGTGATATTCTGCATTCGAGATAGCGCCGGCATATCCGTTCCAGTGTCCGTGGACGCAGAAGCGGCTGATCGCCGAGTGCAAAGAGACAGCCTGATAAATCCGGGTGCCTTTTTAACATGTGTGTAAGTCCCAGGCAGAGCGCCTCGTTCCGATTGGGAAGTGTATGAATCAGCACCGGAATCCCCAGGGACTGACAGTAATCGTGAACCTCCCGGGAGCGCGTTACAACGAGACGATCGGCAAAGAGCGGAACAGAACCGGTCACATTCAGAACCGAGTGGATGAGCGGAGTACCGTGGAACGAAGCCATGAGCTTGTTCGAGCCGAAACGTTTTCCAAGACCGGAGGCCATGATGATGCAGGCGACCCGAACATCGTTTGAATTTTGCAAACAAGTGAAAGAGGACGTTTGTGTTCCAGAAGAGAAAAAAACAGATTTCCGCCTGCAAAAAAATTCTTCATATAACTGTTTCCCACTCTCCGTACATGCATCCCGATATGCCTCATACTTAGCTAGAAACTCCCTCGCCTCCGCCGTCATCTGGCTGCCTCCGCCGCCTTTTCCGCCGGTGGTGCGGACGGTCAGTGGAAATCCAAGCGTGGCTTCGGCGGAGCAGATAATCCGAAGTGCTTTTGTATACGCCATATTCATGGACAGAGCGGCGGAGCGGAGCGATCCGGTTTCATCGATGGCATGAAGAAGCTGACGAGGACCTTCGCCAAAGAAACGATGGTTTTCGTCGTTGCAGAGGTAGGTACGGATGGATGGTTTCATAGTTTTTGTCAAATCCTCCTAATCTTTTCTGGAAAAAGGGGTCTCGTTGTATTTTAAAAATAACAACGGAATTATACCATGTTTTATGCTATAATAAAAGATGGATAATTTTGTTATTTAAGAAATAGATGAAAAAGAGGAAAAACCTATGATGACGATTCGAGAATATAAACGGGTAGAAAGCCTGGAGGAAGCCTGGGAGCTGAATCAGAAAAAAGCGAACCGGGTGATAGGCGGTATGATCTGGCTGAAGATGAGCCGGGGCAATGTAGGAACCGCGATTGATATTTCAGGGCTGGGGCTGGATCAGATAGAGGAGACAGAGGATGCGTTTGAGATTGGCGCGATGGTTACCCTGCGCCAGCTGGAAGAACATCCGGGATTGGCGGCATACACAGACGGTGCCATGCGCGAGTCGGTGCGCCATATCGTCGGCGTGCAGCTTCGGAACCTGGCGACAGTCGGAGGCAGTATCTATGGCAGATTTGGATTTTCAGATGTCCTGACGATGTTCCTGGCGATGGACACCGAAGTGGAACTTTACAAAGCTGGAAGGATGCCGTTGGTGGAATTTGCAAAACAGATCGGCGGCCGGGACATTTTAGTCAAATTAATTGTCCATAAAGACAAAGCCGTATATCACTACCAGTCCGTGCGGAATACGCAGACTGATTTTCCAGTGCTGACCTGTGCAGCGGCGAAACGGGCGGATGGAGCATATCGTTTTAGCATCGGTGCGCGTCCGGGGCGTGCTGTGTTGTTCGAGGCATCAGCGGAGACAATACAGGCGCTTATAGAGGAAAAGCAAAAGGCTGAAACAAAAGCAGATGCGGATGCCGATACCAGAGAAAGTCAGGACAAGACGCAGACCGGGAAGAAAGCAGCCTGTCTTGCAAAGTGGATCCGTGATCAGGTTCAGACGTCTTCAAATATGCGCGGCAGCGCTGAATACCGGAAACATTTAACCGGTGTTCTGATAAAGCGGGCGGTGCGTGTGCTGGAAGAGTGCTAAACGAAATAGGGCAATAAAATGATCGTATAACAGTATGAATATTAGGAGATTCACATATGATGCAGATAACGATTACTCTAAATGGAACGAAGATTTCCCCGGAGATTGAACCGGATACGCTTCTGATTGATCTGGTACGCAGTCAGGGCTGTTACAGTGTCAAGCGCGGCTGCGAGACGGCAAACTGCGGACTCTGTACCGTATTCCTGGATGAAAAACCAGTGCTTTCCTGTTCCGTGCTGGCGGCGCGGGCGGACGGTCACAGCGTGACGACGCTGGAAGGACTCCAGGAGGAGGCAAAAGAATTTGGCGCATTCATTGCCGATCAGGGAGCCGAACAGTGCGGCTTCTGTAATCCGGGCTTTATCATGAATGCGCTGGCGCTGTTCCGGGAAAAAGAGTTCCCGGAGGAGGATGAAATCCGCGAATATCTGGCAGGAAACCTGTGCCGCTGTTCCGGTTATGAAGGACAGCTTCGCGGCATTCTGGCATTTTTAGACTGGAAGAGAGAAAAACAGAAGGAGGCGGCAGAATGAGAGTGGTCAATACTTCTGTACGAAAAAAAGATGCGATGCAGCTGGTAACCGGACAGCCGGTTTACGTGGATGATCTGGCGCCGCAGGACTGCCTGATCGTCAAACTTCTGCGTTCCCCGTATGCGAATGCGATGGTAAAAACGATCAACACCGCGATCGCAATGAAAGTTCCGGGCATCGAGGCAATTTATACCTGGGAGGATGTGCCGCAGGATGCAAAGCGCTACACACAGGCGGGGCAGACATACCCGGAGGCGAGCCCGTATGACCGTCTCCTGATCGACCGCCATGTTCGTTTTCAGGGCGATATCGTGGCGATTGTAGCAGGAAAAGATGAAAAATGTGTCGATAAAGCACTCCGCCTGATCAAGGTACAGTACGAAGTCTTAGAGCCGGTTCTGGATTTCCATACGTCAAAGGACAACCCGATCCTGGTTCACCCAGAGGACAACTGGGAGAGTCTTGCTCCGGTCGGCGCAGACAACAAGCGCAACCTCTGCGCGCACGATGAGTGCGGCAACGGGGATGTCGAGGCGGTTTTAAAGGACTGCGACATCGTGATTGATCATGTATACCACACAAAGCCGTGCCAGCAGACGATGATGGAGACATTCCGTACCTATTGTTCGATCGATACCTACGGAAGATTAAATATTTTAAGTTCCACGCAGATCGTGTTCCACTGCCGCAGAATCGTGGCAAATGCGCTTCATATCCCGAAGTCGATGGTGCGCGTGAGCAAGCCGAGAATCGGCGGGGGTTTTGGTGCAAAGCAGACGGCGGTCTGTGAAGTCTATCCGGCATTCGTTACCTGGATGACGAAAAAACCGTCGAAGCTGATTTATAGCCGGATGGAGGCACAGACGGCGTCTTCGCCGCGCCATGAGATGGAGATGCATGTGCGTCTGGGCGCGATGAAGGACGGCACGATCCGCGGCATCGATCTTTACACATTGTCCAATACCGGTGCTTACGGCGAGCATGGACCGACAACCGTTGGACTGTCAGGACACAAATCGATCCCGTTGTATGGAAGTGTTGAAGCATTCCGCTTTATCAGCGATGTTGTCTATACGAATATCATGTCGGCAGGCGCGTACCGTGGCTATGGTGCGACACAGGGACTTTTCGCGATCGAGTCGGCGGTCAATGAGCTGGCAGACCAGATTCAGATGGATCGCTTTGAGATCCGCCTGAAAAACATGGTTAAAGAGGGCGATCTGATGCCAGCATATTATAATCAGGTTAATACAAGCTGCGCACTCGACCGTTGTGTAAAAAAAGTGCGTGAGATGATCGGCTGGGAAGACAAATATCCGGTGCGTGACATGGGCAATGGCAAGGTCCGCAGCGTCGGCATGGGTATGGCGATGCAGGGATCGGCAATCACGGCGATGGATGTCGGAAGTGCCCGTCTCAAAGTCAACGACGAAGGGTTCTATACATTGTCGCTCGGAGCGGCAGATATGGGAACCGGCTGTGACACGATTCTGGCGCAGATTGCGGCGGAAGTGCTGGAATGCCCAATCGACGCGATCACGGTGCTGGGCGCGGACACGGATTCATCCCCGTATGACTCAGGTTCTTATGCATCGAGTACGACCTATCTGACCGGAAAAGCGACCGAACGGTGTGCGCTGCGCCTGCGTGAGCAGATCTGTAAACTGGGTGCAGAGCTTCTGGGCGTCCCGGCGGATGCAGTGGAATTTGACGGAAAAGAGGTATTCACAACCGAAAAAGCCGGGGATGAGACGAAGAAGATCGCTCTGGCTGATATCGCAACGGCATCCATGTACGGGCATGAAATTCCGCTGGAGGTAACTGAGTCGAGAACCGCCCACATTTCCCCGCCTCCGTTTATGGCAGGTGCGGTTGAGCTTGAGATTGATATGGAGACAGGCGAAACCAGCGTTATTAATTATGCGGCAGCGGTAGACTGCGGTACACCGATCAATCCGAATCTGTCCCGCCTGCAGGTTGAGGGCGGTCTGATGCAGGGAATCGGCATGGCGCTGACGGAAAATATTACCCGCAATGCACAGGGTGGTGTGCGTGAAAATTCCCTGATGCAGTATAAGATTCCGACCCGGATTGACTATGGACATTTAAACGTTGAATTTGAGAGCAGTTATGAGCCATCTGGTCCGTTCGGAGCAAAGTCGATCGGCGAGATTGTTATCAACACGCCGCTTCCGGCGATTGCTGATGCGGTGTACAATGCAGTCGGAAAACGATTCTATGAGCTTCCGATCACGCCGGAGCAGATTGCACGCGCGGCGGCAGAGAAGCTGGGAGAAGATTTTATTTAAAGAGATAGATCAAAAACAAAAAGCTGCAGCAGAATGTTATATGTTAGCATTTTGCTGCAGCGTTTTGTTTTTGTGTGCGCACAATGTCAATTAATTAGTGTCATAGTTCTAAGCTGTTTTGGCTTGCATTCTGCCGCAGGTCTATATATAATGAAAGAGTGAATATCTATTTTAGGTCTGGTAAATCTGATTTCATGATTCAAATCTATTTATTTTAATTTCAAATCAAATTCAAGTAGAATCTCTTTTATCTCAGTTGAGAAGACCCTACCTCTTTTGGGTGATATCAATTTCAGAGAAGATAAGATTGTTATAATATATTTTTAATTCTAAAAATTCAAAATATCATTAAAAGTATCCAAATTTTAAGCCTGTATGATATGAAAAATACAAGGCAAGGTAAAAAATCAATAATAGGGGGAAATATATGTTCAGTAAAATAAACAGTTTCAGCACCCGCGGCATCGATGGCTACCGGATCACGGTGGAAGTTGATGTGAGCAACGGATTGCCGAGTTTTGTCATGGTGGGCTACCTGGCGGAGGAGGTGCGGGAGGCGCAGGAGCGCGTTCGGACCGCACTTCGGAATGCGGGGTTTTGTCTGCCGCCGAAGCGGATCACGGTCAATTTATCGCCAGCCGGGGTGCGGAAAGAGGGAACGGGGTGTGATCTGGCGATCGCGGCAGGAATTTTGAGGTGCTTGTGGGAACAGGGTGAAAAGGCAAAAATAAGAAAGATGGATGAAACCTGCCCGGAAATGGATGGGATGGAAGATGAGGAGAACAATTCTGCACCGGATTGGGACCAATGGGCGTTTATCGGTGAACTGGGTTTGGACGGCAGCATCAAGCCGTTGACCGGTGTTCTCTCGATGGTCTATGAAGCGCGCCGCTGCGGAATGAAACGGGTTTTTCTATCCGAAGAGAATGTACAGGAGGGACGGGCTGTGGATGGGATCGAGATCGTCGGAGTCCGGGATGTGAAAGCGCTGACGGCTTGCCTGCAGCATCCGGAACAGATTCACGGACAATGGTTCACACCAGATCTGTTTCAGGCGGGACAGGAAGAATTTGACGTCGATTTTGATGAGATCGTCGGACTTCCGCTGGTGCGGCAGGCAACCGAGGCGGCAGCAGCGGGGCGTCACAACATTCTCTATATCGGGCCGGCTGGAACGGGAAAAACGATGGCAGCTCGGCGTATTCCGACAATTTTGCCGCCGCTTACGCTGGAGGAAAGCATTGAAGTTTCGAAGATATACAGTATCTGCGGTCTCCTGAAGCCAGACACACCGCTGGTTTTGCAGCGTCCGTTCCGCAGCCCGCATCACAGCACGACCGCCCAGGCGATGGCAGGCGGAGGACGAAATCCGAAGCCCGGGGAGATCTCACTCGCCAGTTATGGAACCCTTTTTTTAGATGAGTTAACGGAGTTTCAGCCGAAAATCTTGGATCTGCTGCGTCAGCCGATGGAGGAAGGAAGCATCACGGTTTCCCGTCTCAACCAGACGGTTGTATTTCCGGCAAAAACGATGATTGCGGCGGCGATGAATCCCTGCAAATGCGGTTTTTTCCCAGATTTGGGAAAATGCCGTTGTACTCCAACCCAGATCCGCCGGTATCTGAACCGCGTTTCGGGACCATTTTTAGATCGAATCGATATTGGGGTGGAAGTACCGCGGCAGGATTTGGGGATGATGGCTGCAGAGAAGAGTATAGATGAGGGGAGTTTTCCACAGACAGAGCAGAGGAATTCCTCCGCTGTCATGCGCGCCCGCGTCATGGAGGCGCGCGCTCGACAGGAAAAGAGGTTTGCAGACGAATCGATCTCCTACAATAGCCAGATGACCCGCCGCCAGATCGAAGAGTATTGCCGTCTATCCGGGGAAGAGGCGGTATTTCTGGAAAAGGTCGAACGGCAGCAGGGAATCAGTGCCAGGGGACACGGAAAGATTTTAAAAGTAGCGCGCACACTTGCCGATCTGGATGGACAGGCGGAGATCGGGCGGACGCAGTTAGCGGAGGCGATAGGATTCCGGAGTTTTGAAAAAAAATATTGGGGGAGTCTCTGAAAAGAAGCATGTCTAAAAGATTGAAAGAATAAAAAGTTTAACAAGGGTTGTAATTGTTATAAGGTAAAAGGCAGCCGATCTGACATATATAGGGGGAAAGATATGGAAATAGGAAAAGAAGAGAGCAATGTACAGAATGCTCAGCTTTCTATGCAGGAACTATATGGAAAAACACAGGAACCGCCGCATAAAAAAGTGCCTCTGACAGAAAATATGCAGTATTCCGACCGTGAGCGCATCCATGCCTACTGGCTATCGCGAGTGGATGGAATCGGCGCGGTGACGGCGGCTAAATTATATGAATCGTGCGGCAGTTTTGAGGGAATCTATGAGCGGGTTTTATATAATAGGAAGAAACTGGATCCGTTTATATGTTCCTTTCTCGGAAAGGCTGTGAAAAAGGGGCTGGAGGAAGCGGTTCTGCTCTTCAAACAGCGCGTGGAAGAATACGATAGGCTGGAGGAGCAGGGGGTACGTTTCATTCTGTGCGGTGAGGCGGCATATCCGAAGCGCCTGATGCATATCTATGATAAACCGATGTGGCTGTTTGTGCGTGGAATGCTTCCAGAAGATGCGAAACCATCCGCGGCAGTCATCGGGGCGCGCAGCTGTACGCCGTATGGACGACAGGAGGCAGAGTATTTCGGTCGGATTCTGGCAGAAAACGGCGTGCAGGTAGTGAGCGGCATGGCGCTGGGGATCGATCAGGCGGGGCATAAGGGCGCGATGGATGGCGGCGGACTGACGTATGCCGTGATGGGCTGTGGGATTGACACCTGTTATCCGCCATCCGGCATCCGACTGCATGCGCGCATCCGTGAACAAGGCGGCATATTGTCAGAATATGGACCGGGTGTACCGCCGACGGCATCCCATTTTCCAATCCGGAACCGGATCATCAGCGGACTTTCCGACCTGGTGCTGGTCGTGGAAGCACGAAAAAGAAGCGGCTCCCTGATTACGGCGGATCTGGCGCTGGAGCAGGGAAAAGAGGTATTTGCGCTGCCGGGACGGCGCATTGATCCGCTCAGTGAGGGCTGCAACCGGCTGATTGCGCAGGGAGCGGGGATCGTGACGAAACCGGAGGATGTGTTGGATTTCTTCCATATAAAATGTAAAAATTCTTGTAAAAAAACAATAAAATCAGTAAATGCACTTGCCAAGTCGGAAAAAATGGTGTATAGTTGCCTAGATTCACAACCGAAACATCTGGAAGCGGTCATGAAAAGCTGTGGGTTGACAGCAGGGGAATGCATGACTGCGCTTTTAAATCTGGAAATGCAGGGAGTGATCCTGCAGCCAATGAATCAATATTACGTTAGGAAGATTGTATAGAGGTCTGTTATGGCAAAAAATCTGGTTATTGTAGAGTCTCCGGCGAAAGTCAAGACAATTAAAAAATTTTTGGGTTCCAACTATGAGGTGGACGCCTCCGGCGGTCATGTGCGCGACCTCCCTAAGAGTACGCTGGGAGTGGACGTAGAGCATGGATATGAGCCGAAGTATATCACCATCCGGGGAAAGGGCGATGTGTTGGCGCGTCTGCGGAAAGAGGTTAAAAAAGCAGATAAGATTTATCTCGCAACTGACCCGGACCGCGAGGGAGAGGCGATCTCCTGGCACCTGATGAAAGCATTAAAGCTGGATGAACAGAAAGATAAAAAGGTTTACCGTATCAGTTTCAATGAGATTACAAAAAACGCCGTCAAGGCATCTTTAAAAGAGCCGCGTGCCATCGATGAAAATCTGGTGGATGCACAGCAGGCGAGACGTATGCTCGACCGTATGGTGGGTTACCTCATCAGCCCGCTTCTCTGGGCGAAGGTCAAGAGAGGACTCAGCGCCGGTCGTGTGCAGTCGGTCGCGCTGCGTATGATCTGTGACCGTGAGGAAGAGATCAATGCGTTTATACCGGAAGAATACTGGACGCTGGATGCACAGCTCCACGTACATGGCTCCAGAAAGAAGCTGACCGCCCATTATTACGGCGATAAGGACGGCAGGAAGGCAATTCACAGCAAAGAGGAAGTGGAGGCGCTTATGAAGCGTCTGGAGGGCTGTGAGTACGAAGTGCGCGATGTGAAGCTGGGCGAGCGCGTGAAGAAGGCGCCGATCCCGTTTACGACCAGTACGCTGCAGCAGGAGGCATCCAAGACGCTGAATTTCTCAACGCAGAAGACGATGCGCCTTGCCCAGCAGCTCTATGAGGGCGTGGATATCAAGGGACGCGGCACAATCGGTCTGATCACCTACCTGCGTACCGATTCCACCCGCATCGCGGCAGAGGCAGATGCGGCGGCGAGAAGCTATATCGGCGACCAGTTTGGGGCAAGTTACGTGTCCGAGGCGCCGGCGGCGGCAAAATCAGATGCCAAGATCCAGGACGCACACGAGGCGATCCGTCCGACCGACATTACACTGACGCCGGTACAGGTAAAAGAACAGCTTTCCAGAGACCAGTTCCGTCTGTACCAGCTTATCTGGAAGCGCTTTACGGCGAGCCGGATGCGCCCGGCGGTTTACGAGACAACCTCCGTCAAGGTAGCAGCCGGAGAGGAGCTTTTCACCCTGTCGGCGTCCAAAATCAAATTTGACGGCTTCATGTCCGTCTATTCACAGGACGAGGATAAGGAGACCGACGGCGTTCTGAACGAGTCGCTGGAAGCAGGCATGAAGCTGGATTTAAACCAGTTAGAACCGGCACAGCATTTTACACAGCCACCGGCACATTATACAGAGGCGTCGCTCGTCAAGGCGCTGGAAGAGCAGGGCATCGGACGGCCAAGTACCTATGCACCGACCATCACGACAATCATCGCGCGCCGTTATGTAGCGAAGGAAAATAAGAACCTCTATGTGACGGAGCTTGGCGAGGTAGTCAACCGGATGATGAAGAAGGCGTTCCCATCCATCGTTGATTTGCAGTTTACGGCAAATATGGAGTACCTGCTCGACAGCATCGGGGACGGCACGATCGGCTGGAAGACTGTTATCGAAAACTTTTATCCGGATCTTGACAAGGCGGTTAAAGAAGCGGAGAAGACGCTTGAGAGCGTCAAGATTGCTGACGAGGTGACGGATGTGATCTGTGACCAGTGCGGGCGCAACATGGTAATTAAGTATGGCCCGCACGGCAAATTCCTTGCCTGCCCGGGATTCCCAGACTGTAAAAACACGAAGCCGTATCTGGAAAAGATCGGCGTGAAGTGCCCGAAATGTGGTGGTGAGATTGTCATCCGTAAATCGAAAAAGGGCAGAAGATATTACGGCTGCGAAAATAACCCGGACTGCGATTTTATGACCTGGCAGAAACCGTCAAAAGAAATGTGTCCGAAATGTGGACATATTATGCTCGAAAAGGGAAATAAGCTTCTTTGTTCTAACGAAGCCTGCGGTTTTGTAAAAAACTCATAAAAACTCTTGAAATAGATATTAATTATTAAAAAAAATGAAAAATACAGAAAAACTCTTGCTATTATACGAAAATCGTGTTACAATTCTTACAGGTTAGGATCGAATTCTAATTTACGATAAAGGCAAAGGAGGTAACTGGTAAAATGAGCGTTCAATTACTGGACAAAACTAGAAAAATTAATAAGTTATTGCACAACAACCATTCTCATAAGGTTGTGTTCAATGACATTTGTGAAGTCCTCAGTGACATACTGGAATCCAATATTCTCGTAATCAGCAAGAAAGGTAAAGTACTCGGAGTTGCGATTCATGAGGGTGTGGATGAGATCGAAGAGTTGATCAAGGATCAGGTCGGCGGTTTTGTTGACCGTATGTTGAATGAACGCCTTTTAAGCGTTTTGTCAACGAAGGAAAATGTCAACCTTGCCACATTGGGATTCGCCGAGGAGAACGTGAAGAAGTATCAGGCGATCATCACGCCTATTGATATATCCGGTGAGAGACTGGGTACTCTGTTCATCTACAAATCAGATGCACAGTACGACATCGACGATATCATCCTGAGTGAGTACGGAACCACTGTTGTCGGACTTGAGATGATGCGTTCTGTCAACGAGGAGAATGCAGAGGAGACAAGAAAGATCCAGATCGTTAAATCAGCGATCAGCACCCTGTCCTTCTCCGAACTGGAAGCAATTACCCACATCTTCGATGAGCTGGAAGGCAACGAGGGCATTCTGGTAGCCAGCAAGATTGCAGACAGAGTCGGCATTACCCGTTCCGTTATCGTCAATGCACTCCGCAAGTTTGAAAGTGCAGGCGTTATTGAGTCCCGTTCGTCCGGTATGAAGGGAACCTACATTAAGGTTCTGAACGATGTTGTATTTGACGAGTTGAAAGCGTTAAAAGCGCAGAACAACCGTCCGTCATCCAATGTATAAAAACATATAAGACATTTTAAACAAAAACAAAAGTTTTGACAAAACGTGAAAAAGTGTGAGGGATAAAAAAGGACTCGGTAAGAGCCCTTTTTTATGTAATAGGAAATTCCTTGGAATTCCCTATTACACAAAAAGGCACTAACGTGCCAATGATGCGCACTCGCGCGAAGCAGAATCATGTCGCAAGCGACCGCGCTCGGCGCGAGAATGTGCCAAGGCACATTCTTTTTCATTTGCGAAATATTTATTCTAATGCATCCTTAATCTCCCCATCCGGCACATCCATCGGATAGTTTCCGGTAAAACATGCCGTACAGAGCGGCAGTCCGCCTGCCATCTCCTCAAGATCTTCAATCGGCATATATCCAAGCGAATCCGCACCGATCTCCCGGCAGATTTCTTCGACGGAATGGCTGCTGGCGATGAGCTGTTTATTGGATGGGACATCGGTACCGAAATAGCAGGGGAAGAGGAATGGCGGAGAGCTGACGCGCACATGGACTTCCTTCGCCCCGGCTTTTTTGAGCATGCGGATCAGGTTTTTCATCGTCGTACCGCGCACGATAGAGTCATCGACGAGGACAATGCGTTTTCCCCTGACAGCCGGTTCCAGAATATTAAGCTTGATACGGACGCTATTTTCGCGTTCTTCCTGGGTCGGTTTGATGAAGGTTCTGCCGACATAGCTATTTTTATGGAAAATAATCTCATATGGAATGCCGGATGCCTTCGCATATCCCATCGCGGCGGTCAGGCCGGAATCCGGTACACCGGCGACGAGGTCGGCATCGGCAGGGAAGGAATGTGCGAGAGCCGCGCCGCCGCGCAGCCTAGCCTCATAGACGCTCACATCATCGATGTGGCTGTCGAGGCGGGCAAAATAGATGTATTCGAAAACGCAGTGCGCCCGTTTTTCCTGCTGCAGGCTTTTATCAGAAAAAACGCCGTCGCGGGTGATGGTCACGATTTCACCCGGTTCGATATCACGGATAAATTCGCCGCCGACCGAGGTGATGGCACAGCTTTCCGATGCCATGATCCAGACATTTCCCTTTTTGCCGAGGCAGAGAGGACGCAGACCAAACGGGTCACGAACACCGATCAGCTTGCGCGGGCTGGAGATAATCAGGGCATAAGCGCCACGTGTTTTTGCCGCGGTCCGTTTGATTGCCTCTTCAGCGGTCGGGGCAGCCAGACGTTCTCTGGCGATGTGGAACGCGATTACCTCTGAATCCATCGTCGTCTGGAAGATTGCGCCGGTTTCTTCAAGCTGGCGGCGCATCTCAAACGCATTTACCAGGTTTCCGTTGTGCGCCAGACAGAGTGTTCCCTTAAAATACTTAAGTACCAGTGGCTGTGTGTTTTCGATGGTAGAAGAACCGGTTGTGGAGTAGCGAACATGACCAACTCCCAGATTGCCGCCGAGGCGTTTTAACGTCTCATCATGAAATACCTCATTGACAAGTCCCAGCCCTTTGTAGCAGTTGACAACGCCCTTTGGGCCGTTCGTGTCACAGACTGCGATGCCGCATGACTCCTGACCGCGGTGCTGGAGTGCGCTGAGTCCGTAGTACATATCTCTGGCAACATCGCCGCCCTCCAGGTCAAACATTCCAAATACGCCGCATTCCTCACGAAGCCCGGTTTCGTATGTGAGTGACTCCCTCATGATATAAACCTCCTTTGTATTCAAGATACCTGAATGATAAGAAAATAACAGGGATAAGAACCCAAAATTGACTGCAAAATATCAGTATAAAAGACAATATACCAATATTTTGCAGCCAAATCATAACACATTTTTCTCGATTTTTCAATCAAGTCATAATATTGACATGTCAGATTATACGGAGAACAGCAGTTCATCGTAAGTCGGATACGGCAGGAAGGAATCTGGAATCAGGGCTTCTGCGGTATCAACGCTGCTTCTCAAGTCATCCATCTTGGCAAGAATCGTATAGTGGAAATATGCAACCTTCTCGATATTATCTTCCATGGATTCTGCCGCTTTTTCAGCCTCTGCCAGTGCTTCGGTTTTCTCGGAAATCTCGGTGTAGAGACTGGACAGCTTCTCAAGCAGTTTGCTCTCGGCGCTGATCGGTGCGTCCGGCAGGATTGCCTTTGTCTTTGCGGCGGTTTCAGCCAGCTCCTTGCAGTAGGAGAGGACGGACGGCAGGAAGGTCTTCTTCATCATCGAAAGCATCGTCTTTGCCTCGATGTTGATGGTCTTGATGTAGTTCTCTTCCTTGATTTCGTAGCGGGAGAAGAGTTCCTCCTTGGTGTAGATGCCGTGTTTCAGGAACAGTTCTACGTTTTTCTCAGCAATCAGGCGCGGAAATGCCTCTGCGCAGCTCGGCAGGTCGAAGAGTCCGCGTTTGTGAGCTTCCTCTACCCATTCGCTGGTGTAACCGTTGCCGTTGAATACGATGTGGCGGTGATCACGCAGCACTTCCTTTAAGAGCAGATGGATTTCTGCCTCCAGAGCCTTGCCTGAAAGACCTTCCAGACGGTCTGCAAATTCGCCTAAAACTTCAGCTACGGCTGTATTGATGACAATGTTCGGTTCCGATACAGAGAGAGCGGAACCTGGCATACGGAACTCGAATTTATTGCCGGTAAAGGCAAACGGAGAAGTGCGGTTGCGGTCGGTCGTATCTTTGATAAAGTGTGGCAGAACCTTTGCGCCCGGCTTCATCGTCTGGATTTCTTTTGCCTCAGACTCCAGATCTTTTTCCACAATATTGAGAACTGCTTCCAGATCATCGCCGATAAACATAGACACGATAGCTGGCGGCGCCTCGTTGCCGCCCAGACGGTGGTCATTTCCGGCAGTTGCAACTGATACGCGGAGCAGATCGCCGTAGACATCGACTGCCTTGATCGTTGCGAACAGGAAGAGAAGGAACTGTAAGTTCTTTGCCGGATCGCGATCCGGATCAAGAAGGTTTTCGCCGGTGTTGGTCGATAAAGACCAGTTGTTGTGTTTACCGCTTCCGTTGATGCCCTCAAATGGTTTCTCATGGAGCAGGCACACAAGGCCATGTTTCTCTGCCACACGTTTCATGATTTCCATAGTGAGCTGGTTGTTGTCAACTGCCACATTGGTAGTCGTGTAGATGGTGGCAAGTTCATGCTGCGCCGGAGCTACCTCGTTGTGTTTGGTTTTTGCCGGAATACCGAGCTTCCAGAGCTCTTCATCCAGTTCTTTCATGAAAGCGGAAACTCTCGGACGGAGAGCGCCGAAATAGTGGTCATCCATTTCCTGACCTTTCGGAGCTGGTGCGCCAAACAGAGTTCTTCCGCAGAACTTCAAATCGCTTCTCTTATTAAACAGTTCTTTATCAACCAGGAAATACTCCTGTTCCGGACCAACGGTGGAGACAACGCGGGTCACATCTTCATTTCCGAAGAGTTTCAGGACACGCAGCGCCTCGCGGTTGATGGTTTCCATCGAACGCAGAAGAGGGGTTTTGGTATCAAGTGCCTCGCCGCTGTAGGAACAGAATGCGGTCGGGATGCAGAGTGTATCGTCTTTAATAAATGCCGGGGAGGTTGGATCCCAGGCTGTATAACCTCTTGCCTCAAAGGTGGCACGAAGTCCGCCGGATGGGAAACTGGATGCATCCGGTTCGCCCTTTACCAGCTCTTTGCCGGAGAAATCCATGATAACTTCGCCATTGCCAACCGGGTTGATGAAACTGTCGTGCTTCTCAGCAGTGATGCCGGTCATCGGCTGGAACCAGTGTGTGAAGTGAGTTGCACCATTTTCAACTGCCCATTCCTTCATTGCAACTGCGACTGCATTTGCAATATCGAGATCCAGATGGCTGCCATTTTCAATCGTTTTGCGGAGTGCCTTATAAACATCTCGCGGCAATTTGCTTTTCATGACTTTGTCGTTGAATACAAGACTTCCATACAGTTCAGGGATGTTTTTTTTCATAACTCATGTCTCCTTTCAGGTTTTATGTCTGCGATTTTGTGATGATTAAATCCACGTAAGATGAATGTGCTCTGACACATTCTCACGCCGGGCGCGGTCGCTTGCGACAGCTTACATCTTCGCGCGAGTGCGTATCATTGGCACGTTAGTGCCTTTTGGTGTAATAAGGAATTCCAAGGAATTTCCTATTACATAAAAGCAAGGGCACCTCGATCATCTCGAAGCGCCCTTGCTTTTATGTGTAGTAGTATACACGAAAAATTCTGAATGTCAATACAATTTGCACACGAATTTTGAAAAAATGTTTCAAGGGAGGATATTGTACAAGATTTCTTCTATTTAAGTCGAACATCTGTGAGACTTGGCGCGTGATACTGGTCAGCGAAGCTGACATATTCCATACAGAATTACTGCGTGAAAAAAAATCAAAAAACCTCTTTACAAACTCAGAAAAATAGTTTATAGTTTGAACATAAAAAATTGAATCCAACGGGGTGGGCAAGGATGCCATGATAATCATGGTATTCGTGCCCACTTTTTTAAAAGGCAAAGATGGAGACTCTGTTTCGAAGAATCCGACAGAAAGACGCGGTCACCGGCTGAGAGCCGTGTCAGGAGGGAGCGGAACAATAGGGAACACTCCGGAGCCGGATGACTGAGAGCGACACTGGACACCCCGCCAGCCGCCGCAGGTAGGTCATCACGTGACTGCGCGTTAAGCAGCGAAAGAGTAAAAAGAAAAACAATCGTTTCTTTTTAAATGCGGGTGGTACCGCGGGAATATCCCGTCCCGGAATGATGTGAGTGAACGTCATTCCGGGACTTTTTGTGTAATAGGAAATTCCTTGGAATCCCCTATTACACAAAAAGGCACTAACGTGCCAATGATGTGTACTCGCGCGAAGATGTAGTTTGTCGCAAGCGACCGCGCTCGGCGCGAGAATGTGCCAAGGCACATTCTTTTTCATTATTCCCGTCCCGGACATATCAAAAAGCAGAGAAAGAGAGGAAACAGCGATGGAATTTATGACAGGTAAAAAGGAAAAAGAAGTGCTGGATCTGGCAGCCGTGTTTGCAGACGGTATGGAAGGACGGGAAGTAAAGGTAAACGGCGCGATCATGAGTGTCCGCAACATGGGCGATATCGCATTTGTGATTCTCCGGAAACGTGACGGCGTGCTGCAGACTGTCTATGAAAAAGGTGTGACCGACGCGGATTTTGCTGAATTAAGAGAAGAAACATTCGTAGAAGTTTCCGGTGTCCTCCGAAAAGAAGAGCGGGCGCCGAGAGGCATGGAACTTCGTTTAAAGAGTGTTCGGATCCTCTCGAAACCGGAAGAACCGATGCCGATTGCCGTATCAAAATGGAAAATGAGTGCATCCCTGGAAGCCAAACTGGATATGCGTTCTCTGACACTCCGAAACCTTCGGGAGCGCGCACGTTTCAGAATCCAGGAAGGAATCGCACGGGCATTCCGGGAGTACCTGCATGGAGAAGGATTTACGGAAATTCATTCCCCGAAGATCGGAGCAAAAGGAGCCGAGGGCGGAGCAAACGTCTTTAAACTCGATTATTTTCACCGCCCGGCGGTGTTAGCGCAGAGTCCGCAGTTTTACAAACAGATGATGGTCGGCGTGTTTGACCGTGTGATGGAGGTTGGTCCGGTGTTCCGTGCGGAGAAGCATAACACGAAACGCCATTTAAACGAATATACCGGACTGGATTTTGAGATGGGATATATCGATGATTTTACCGATATCATGGCGATGGAAACCGGATTTCTTCAGCATATGGTGGAAATTTTAAAGAAGGAATATTCCACGGAGCTGGAAATCCTTAAAGTCAAACTTCCGGAAGTAGAGAAGATTCCGGCAGTGACCTTTACCGAGGCGAAACGCCTTGCCTCCGAAAAATATGGAACCCAGATCAAAAACCCATACGATCTGGAGCCGGAGGAAGAACACCTGATTGGACGCTACTTTAAAGAAGAGTACGGCGCCGATTTCGTGTTTGTCACCCATTATCCATCCAAGAAGCGCCCATTCTATGCGATGGATGACCCGACAGACCCGAAAGTAACACTCAGCTTTGACCTTTTATTCCGTGGACTGGAAGTCACAACCGGCGGACAGCGTATCCACAGCTACACCGAGTTGATGGAGAAGATTGAAAAACGCGGTATGGATACCGAGGGAATGGAACAGTATTTAAGCACCTTCAAACACGGTATGCCGCCTCACGGCGGACTCGGCATCGGTCTGGAACGTATGACGATGCAGCTGCTTGAAGAGGAGAATGTCCGTGAGGTATCGCTCTTCCCGAGAGATATGAGCCGTCTGGTACCGTAACGTGACAGGACGCAATTTCCTATGAAACAAAGAGTTTGTCCATAACACACATTATAATAGGAAGGAACAGAACTTATGGCAGTGAAAATAGACGATGAAATGATTGATTATGTTGGTATTTTAGCAAAGCTTTCCCTTTCCCCGGAGGAAAAGGAGGCAGCGAAAAGCGACATGAGCCGGATGCTTGAGTATATCGATATGCTGAATCAGCTTGATACTTCGGAGGTAGAACCGATGTCGCATGTCTTTGACATTCACAATGTGTTCCGCGAAGATGTCGTGGAAAATGGAGATGAATCAGATGCGATGCTTTCGAATGCACCGGAGCAGAAAGAAAAACAGTACAAGGTGCCTAGGACAGTGGAGTAAAAAGAAGTAGAGATACAGGCAGCAATATGGAGGAAATCAGGATGGGAATTTCAGAATTAACAGCGCTGGAGCTGGGAAAAGAAATTAAAGAAAAACGAATCTCCGTCCGGGAGGCGGTACAGGCATCTCTGGAACGGATTCATAAATATGAAGATACAGTTCATGCTTATGTAACGCTGACCGAGGAGGCAGCACTGGCACAGGCGGATGAGATCCAGAAACAGATTGACGATGGCACCCTGACCGGACCGCTGGCGGGCGTTCCAATGGCGATCAAGGATAATATTTGTACAGAGGGAATTGAGACAACGTGCAGTTCCAAAATTTTAAGGGGATTTGTACCTCCGTACTCAGCGGAAGCAGCGCTGAACCTCAAAAAAGCCGGTACGATCCTGCTTGGCAAGACAAATATGGATGAATTTGCGATGGGAAGTACGACCGAGACATCCTGGTTTGGACCGACGAAAAACCCGTGGAATACAGAGCATGTACCGGGCGGATCTTCCGGTGGCTCGTGTGCGGCTGTCGCAGCGGGAGAGACCTTTTTTGCTCTTGGTTCAGATACGGGCGGTTCCATCCGCCAGCCAAGTTCCTTCTGCGGCGTGACCGGCATCAAACCGACCTATGGAACGGTTTCCCGGTATGGTCTGATCGCCTATGGTTCCTCGCTGGATCAGATTGGACCGATTGCGAAAGATACCGCAGACTGCACGGCAATTCTGGAAACGATCGCTTCCTATGATAAAAAGGACAGCACCTCTGTCAAGCGAGAGGCGTACAATTTTACCGCTGCCCTGACCGGAGAGGTAAAAGGGATGAAGATTGGAATCCCGTCCGATTATCTGGGCGAAGGACTCGATGAAGATGTAAAAAAAGCTGTTCTGGCGGCAGCTGATGCGTTAAAAGAACGCGGGGCAGAAGTAGAGTTTTTTGATTTAGGCATGGTTGAGTATGCGATTCCAGCATATTACGTCATTGCATCGGCGGAGGCAAGCTCCAACCTGTCCCGGTTTGACGGTGTGAAGTACGGTTACCGCACACCGGAATATGAAGATTTACATGAAATGTATAAAAAGAGCCGTTCCGAGGGCTTTGGACCAGAGGTAAAACGCCGTATCATGCTTGGTTCGTTCGTTTTGAGTTCCGGCTACTACGATGCATATTATCTGAAAGCACTCCGCACAAAAGCATTGATTAAACAGGCATTTGACAAGGCGTTTGAGAAATACGATGTCATTCTGGGACCGGCAGCGCCGTCCACGGCACCGCTGCTGGGCGACAGCCTTTCCGATCCGATGAAGATGTATCTGGGCGATATTTATACTGTTTCGGTCAACCTGGCAGGTCTTCCGGGCATTTCAGTTCCGTGCGGGCTGGATTCGAAGGGACTTCCGATCGGGCTTCAGATGATTGCAGACTGCTTTCAGGAAAAGAAGCTGTTTGGCGCGGCATCTGCATACGAAAAGGCGAGAGGTGCATGGAAGCTTCCGGTTATGACAGACAAGGAGGGCAGATAAGATGAAGAAAGAATATGAGACAGTCATCGGCTTGGAGGTACACGTAGAGCTGGCGACGAAAACCAAGATTTTCTGCGGCTGCTCCACCGAATTTGGAGCAAAACCAAATACTCATACCTGCCCGGTTTGTACCGGTATGCCGGGTTCTCTGCCGGTTTTAAATAAGAAGGTCGTTGAATACGCGATGTCTGTCGGTCTGGCGGCAAACTGTGGTATCAACCAGTTCTGTAAATTTGACCGGAAAAACTATTTTTACCCGGACAACCCGCAGAACTACCAGATTTCCCAGCTGTATCTCCCGATCTGCCACGACGGATATATCCCGATCGATACGCCTGTCGGTGAAAAGAAAATTCGTATTCATGAAATTCACATGGAGGAAGATGCCGGAAAGCTGATCCACGACGAGTGGGAAGACTGCTCGCTGGTTGATTACAACCGAAGCGGCGTGCCGCTGATCGAGATCGTTTCTGAGCCGGATATGCGGAGTGCTGATGAGGTTATTGCCTACCTCGAACGCCTGCGCCTGCTGGTACAGTATCTGGGCGCATCCGATTGTAAGTTACAGGAAGGTTCGATGCGTGCCGATGTCAACTTATCGGTCCGTGAGGTGGGAAGTGAAACATTTGGTACGAGAACTGAGATGAAGAACTTGAACTCTTTCAAGGCGATTGCCCGTGCGATCGACGGAGAGCGCGCCCGCCAGATTGAGCTGCTGGAAGAGGGCAGGAAGGTCATCCAGGAGACGAGACGCTGGGATGACAACAAGGAATACTCCTATGCGATGCGTTCTAAAGAGGATGCGAAAGATTACCGTTATTTCCCGGATCCGGATCTTCCGCCGGTCTGCATCAGCGATGAATGGCTGGAATCCGTCCGCGCCGCCCTGCCGGAATTGCAGCCGGAAAAAATGGCACGTTACCAGAGTGAATATGGTCTGTCTGAATATGACAGCCGCATTCTGACTGAGTCTAAGAAGATGGCGGATATGTTTGAAAAGACCACTACCATCTGCCAGAAACCGAAGAAAGCGGCAAACTGGCTGATCGGCGAGGCAAGCCGCCTGCTCAAGGAAAAAGGACAGGACGCTGAAAGCCTGTGGTTCTCCCCGATGCATCTGGCACAGCTCATCGATCTGGTCGATGCCGGAACGATCAATAACAACACGGCAAAAGAAGTATTTACAGCTATTTTCGAGCAAGATGTCGATCCGTCCGCCTATGTCGAAGCACACGGACTTGGCATGGTCAATGACGACAGTGCCTTGGAACAGGCAGTTTCCGATGTGCTCGCCGCAAACCCGAAGACGGTGGAAGAGTATAAGAGTGGAAAGACAAAGGTACTTGGATTTCTGGTTGGTCAGGTGATGAAAGCGATGAAGGGCAAGGCAAATCCGGGTAAAGTGAATGAAATGATGACGGAGAAGCTGAACGCGTAAAAACGCCTTTTTATAAATGAAAATTATAATTAGCTTTTAAAGAAAACTAAAAAGAAACTGTCTACAGATGCTGGCTTTCTGGATGATTCGTGATTTGTAATCGGAATTACCAGAAATACCATCTGTAACAGTTTCTTTTTTATAATCGTGTTATAAATGATGCGATGTGATTACTCTAAAATATCCAGCTCCTTGCTGAAGGAGTTTAGAATCTCGCATCCATCCTCAGTAATCAGCACCAGATCCTCGATTCTCACGCCAACTTCGCCTTCTACATAAATACCTGGTTCAATGGAGAAGATATTGCCAACCTCAGCGACCTTGGTGTTCGCAGAAGAAACATCGCCGTACTCATGTACTTCTAGACCGATGAAATGTCCCAGCCGATGGGTAAAGTTCGGACCATATCCGGCATCCTCGATGATCTGGCGGGCAGCTTTATCGACTTCGCAGAGCGGAACGCCCGGTTTCAGAATTGCTTCTGCGGCAGCATTTGCGCGGCGGACGGTCTCATAAATAGCGCGGTGCTTCTCAGACGGTACTTTTTTATAGAAGAAAGTACGTGTCATATCGGCACAATAGCCATCCTTCCTGCATCCAACATCAAACAGGACGGTGTCGCCCTCTTTCAGAACCGTGTTGTCCGGACCGTGGTGTCCAAGCGCGCAGTTTGCACCGAAGCCAACCAGTGGTTCAAAGGAATATCCGTCTGCACCGAGACTCTTATAAATATCTAACATCTTGGAAGCGATCTCTTCCTCAGTCACGCCCTCATGGATCAGACCTCGGAACTGTGCCATCGCCTTATCATTGATTGCGGAAACCGCACGCATTTTTTCACGTTCTTCGTCATCCTTGCACGCACGGACCTCATCGATGCAGATGGAGCTGACCTTGTAGGAGGAAGCGCCCGAATGATCGATGACCGGAATCAGGAAACGGGCAGCAAATGTTTTATCAATACCGAGCGGTTTGCCTGGCTCAACACAGTCGCACAGAGGAGTCAGGTAATCGTCTGTATCCGAGAAACGGAATTTCTCTACGCCCAGATCTTCCGGAACGGTAAAGAGGTTATTGATAAAGATCTTATTCTTGCCGGACTGGTTAATGTAAAGTGCCAGCAGACGTTCACCCGGATCAATAAAACGACCCGTCAGATAATAGATCGCATAAGGATCGGAAATAATCATCTGCTCGAGTCCTTCTGTTTCCATTTTCTTTAAAACTTTCTCAAGTCGCTGTGTGTTCATCATGATGTCCTCCTTATAAGTAAAGTGGCTGTAACTGTGAAGATGCCAGACAGTTTACGCCGTAAATTATCTACCCTTATTATAAAACGCGCCGGGAAAAAGTCAACGATTAAAAGAACGCTTGAAAAGCGCATGGAAAGGGGGTAGAATAGTATCAACTGACCAGCCTTTGAAAATGAAAGGACTTTTTTTGGATACGAAAGGAAAAAAACATGGCGAAATCCTATGAAATGGATATGTGCAATGGCCCGATTCTCAGAAAGGTACTTACATACTCCATTCCGTTGATGCTTTCTGGCGTGCTTCAGCTTCTTTTTAATGCGGCGGATGTGATTGTGGTGGGACGTTTTGCAGGCAGCCAGTCTCTGGCAGCAGTCGGCTCGACCAGTTCCCTTATTAATCTTCTCATTAACGTCTTTATCGGTCTGTCGATCGGCGCGAACGTCCTGGTAGCGCGCTATTATGGTGCGAAGAATGACCGTGACATGAGCGAGACAATCCATACGGCGATCACGGTCAGCCTGATGAGCGGGCTGTTTCTGGTCTTTTTGGGTTTGTTTACCTCACGTTTCTGGCTGGAACTGATGGGGACGCCGGACGATGTCATCGATAAATCGACGATCTACATGCGGATTTATTTTGCCGGTATGCCGGCAACGATGGTGTACAATTTCGGAAGTGCAATCCTGCGCGCGATCGGCGATACGAAACGTCCGCTGTATTTCCTGACCGTGGCAGGTGTTATCAATGCGGCACTGAACGTATTCTTTGTTACCCAGCTCCAGATGGATGTAGCGGGTGTCGCGCTGGCAACCGTGATTTCCCAGTGTATTTCCGCATTTCTGGTTATCCGCTGCCTGATGCGTTCAGATGGCGCGATGAAGCTGTCGCTTTCCAAGCTGGGAGTCAACCGTAGAAAACTTCTTCTTATTATAAAGGTAGGTCTTCCGGCTGGTATCCAGGGTGCGATTTTTGCGATCTCCAACGTACTGATTCAGTCGTCCGTCAATTCCTTCGGTTCGATCGCGATGGCAGGCAACACGGCGTCGCAGAATATCGAGGGATTTGTGTATACCTCGATGAATGCGCTGTATCAGACCAATTTAAGCTTTACGAGCCAGAATATCGGAGCGGAGAAATATACGCGGATCAAAAAGATTCTTGCCACCTGCCAAGGCGTCGTTGTGACAGTAGGACTGGTGCTTGGATTTGCAGCATACCTCGGCGGTCCGTGGCTGTTGCAGGTATATTCAGAAGACGCCGACGTTATTTCCTATGGACTGCTCCGGATGTCGATCATCTGTACGACGTATTTCCTGTGCGGCGTGATGGATACGATGGTCGGAAGCATCCGGGGACTTGGGTATTCGATCCTGCCGACGCTTGTCTCTCTGACCGGCGCCTGCGGACTGCGAGTGATTTGGATCTTTACCATATTTGCAGCGCAGCGGTCGCTGGCAATTCTGTATCTGTCGTACCCAATCTCCTGGGCGGTCACAGCGACGGCACATATGATCTGTTTCTGGCGGGCGGCGAAGAAGATGCCGAAGGAAGATGGCCATCCGGTGCGGGGATAGAATTTGAAACGATGTAATGCGATCATTAAGCTGCTTGTTTTTGAAAGAAAACACAGACAGAGCAGCAAAAAAAATAATTCGTTTGATAATCTGATTAGTGTAAAGAAAAAATACTTGACACCAATTAGATTATCGTGTATGATAACACAGGTGATGAGGAATGGAAAAAATTGTTGAACAGGGTCTTTTGTATGATTTCTACGGAGAACTCCTGACAAAGCATCAGCAAAGTGTATATGAGGATGTGGTATTTAACGATCTGTCCCTCAGCGAGATTGCAGACGAACAGGGCATTACCCGTCAGGGTGTGCATGATCTGATCCGGCGCTGTGACCGTACACTTCTTGGTTATGAGGAAAAGCTTGGACTGATTGCCAAATTCCAGAAAACCAAGGAAAAAGTAACTGAGATTCATCGGTTGACGGAAGAATTCAGCCAGACACAGAATCAGGCGCTGATTGAGGCAATCGGGAGAATCTCAAACGAGATATTGGATTTATAATGCAGGAGGTTTTTGATGGCATTTGAAAGCTTGGCAGACAAACTGCAGAATGTGTTTAAAAACCTGACAGGCAAGGGACGACTCAGCGAGAGCGACGTAAAAGCCGGACTCAAAGAAGTCAAGATGGCCCTTCTGGAAGCGGATGTAAGCTTCAAGGTAGTAAAACAGTTTATCAATTCTGTACAGGAGCGGGCAATTGGAACCGATGTTTTAAATGGTCTGAATCCAGGACAGATGGTAATAAAGATTGTCAACGACGAGCTGGTCAAGCTGATGGGCTCCGAAATGACAGAGATTGCGTTAAAACCGGGCAATGAGATTACCGTCATCATGATGGCAGGTCTCCAGGGTGCTGGTAAGACGACCACGACGGCAAAGATTGCCGGAAAGCTCAAGGCAAAGGGAAAAAATCCATTGCTGGTAGCATGTGATGTCTACCGACCGGCGGCAATCGAACAGCTGCAGAAAAATGGTGAAAAACAGGGTGTTCCCGTATTTGCGATGGGAACGAACCACAAACCGGTCAATATCGCAAAGGCAGCGCTTGAGCACGCGGCGAAAAATGGCAACAATGTGGTTATCATCGATACAGCCGGTCGTCTCCACATCGATGAAGCGATGATGGATGAGCTGGTTGAGATCAAAGAGAATGTGGATGTTTATCAGACACTTCTCGTTGTAGATGCCATGACTGGTCAGGATGCAGTCAATGTAGCGAGCATGTTTAACGACAAAATCGGCATTGACGGTGTGGTTCTGACAAAGATGGATGGCGATACGCGAGGCGGTGCGGCTCTTTCTATCAAGGCGGTAACCGGAAAACCGATTCTCTATGTCGGTATGGGCGAGAAACTTTCCGATTTGGAACAGTTTTACCCGGACCGTATGGCTTCCCGGATCTTGGGCATGGGCGATGTTCTTTCCATTATCGACAAAGCATCTGCTGTGATCGACGAGGAGAAGGCAAAAGAACTCGGCCGCAAGATTAAGAAGGCAGAATTTGATTACAACGACTTCCTCGATCAGATGAACCAGATCAAGAAGATGGGCGGCATGGCTAGCATCATGAGCATGATGCCGGGCATGGGACAGCTTAAGGGTCTGGATTTAGATGAAAATGAGAAGACGATGGGGCGCGTAGAGGCGATCATCCTCTCGATGACAGCCGAAGAGCGGCGCAACCCGGATCTGATGAATCCGTCCCGCAAGAAACGAATCGCACAGGGCGCAGGCGTGGATATCGCAGAAGTCAACCGCCTGGTAAAACAGTTCGGAGATATGAAAAAGCTGATGAAACAGCTTCCGGGCATGGCAGGCGGCGGAAAACGCAAGGGTCTTGGCGGACTCGGCGGTATGCTTGGCAAGATGAAGCTGCCGTTTTAAACAAGTGTTAGTAGATGCAGTGTGCATTAGCTATATTTTATAATTCAAGGAAATAAGGAAAATTTCAGGAGGTAATTTAAAATGGTAAAGATGAGATTAAGAAGAATGGGTCAGAAGAAAGCTCCTTTCTATAGAATCGTTGTTGCAGATTCCAGATCCCCGAGAGATGGCAGATTCATCGAGGAGATCGGTATCTACGATCCGAACACAGAGCCGAGCACTCTGAAATTCGATGAGGAAGCTGCTAAGAAATGGTTAGCAACAGGCGCTCAGCCGACAGAGACTGTTGGTAAACTCTTAAAGATCGCTGGTATCCAGTAAATCAAGCATACTGACCTGTGAGGTGCAAAGGTATGAAAGAATTAGTAGAAGTTATCGCGAAAGCACTGGTTGAGAACCCGGACGAGGTAGTGGTTACAGAATCGGTCAAAGACGACGAGACTGTAATCGAGCTTTCCGTTGCACCGGCCGATATGGGTAAGGTAATTGGAAAACAGGGTCGTATCGCGAAAGCGATTCGCTCGGTTGTCAAGGCGGCTTCATCCAAGGAAGACAAGAAAGTTATTGTAGAGATTCAGTAATACAGACGAAGCTGAAAAGCCGGCTGCCTGAAAGGGTGTCCGGCTTTTTTATATCACAGGAAATTCAAGAGGATGCCAACGCAACCGCACCCCGGCGCGGGAATGCAAGGCACGTTCTATTTCATACAGGAGGATTATAGAATGGTTGATTATCTGAGAGTTGGTGTAATTACATCCCCGCATGGCCTGCGCGGAGATGTGAAAGTATTTCCTACCACCGATGATGTGAATCGTTTTAAAAAATTAAAAAAAGCGTATATCGACACTGGAAAAGAAAAAATGCCGGTGACCGTGGAACAGGTGCGTTTTTTCAAAAATATGGTCATTCTTAAATTTAAAGAGATGAATCGGATTGAGGACTGCGAGCCGTTTCGTAATAAGGATATTCTGATCACCCGCGATCAGGCGGTGAAACTGAATCCAGATGAGAATTTCATTGCCGATCTGATTGGTCTGAAAGTGCTGACGGACGAGGGCGAGGAGTTCGGTACGGTGAAAGATATCCTTCAGACAGCGGCTAACGACGTGTACGTGATCGAAGGACCTGAGGGCAAAGAATACCTTTTCCCATCCATCAAGGAATGCATCCTGAATGTGGATCTGGAGGCTGGCACTGTAACGGTTCATATCATGGACGGTCTGCTGGATCTGTAAATGGAATGAAAATCCTAAAATGAAAGTACCGTTGTGAAAGTGCTGTATAAATATAGGAGAAACGGATGAATTTTCATATTCTGACCCTGTTTCCGGAGATGGTAATGGGGGGACTGAACACAAGTATTACGGGGCGTGCGATTGACAAAGGGCTGATCTCGGTCGAGGCGATCAATATCCGCGATTACTCGAAGGACAAACACCACCATGTAGACGATGCGCCCTATGGCGGCGGCGCCGGTATGGTGATGCAGCCGGAACCGATTTACGATGCATATGAAGCCCTGGCGGCGCGCACCGGAAAACGTCCGCGCGTGATCTATCTGACTCCGCAGGGGCAGGTTTTCAACCAGAAAATCGCAGAAGAACTGGCGAAAGAAGAGGATCTGGTGTTCCTCTGCGGGCATTATGAGGGGATCGATGAGCGCGCGTTAGAGCTGGTTGTGACCGACTATCTCTCCATCGGCGATTATGTCCTGACGGGCGGTGAGCTTCCGGCGATGGTTATGATCGACTGCATTTCCCGTCTGGTGCCTGGTGTGTTAAATAATGACGTATCCGCGGAATTTGAGTCATTTCACGACAATCTGCTGGAATATCCACAGTACACCCGCCCGGTTGTATTTATGGATAAGGCGGTCCCGGACGTACTTCTGACCGGGCATCACAAAAATATCGAGACCTGGCGCCGTCAGAAATCGATCGAACGGACGCTGGAACGCCGCCCGGACCTTTTAAAGGATGCGGTTCTGGATAAGAAAGAGAAGAAATATCTGGAAGAGCTGATTCGTCAGAAAGAGGAAAAAGAAACAAAAAAACTCTAAAAAAGAGAGCAGAAAGTCCTTGCAAATCAAGGATTTCTATGATAAAATCATATTCTGTGAAATAAAGAGATGTTCCGCTGTTACAGGAAGCACGTTTTTACGGGATAAAAGATCGTATTAAGAACATCAAAGATTTTAAAGGAGGTTCACAAAGATGAACGAGATTATTAAGAACATTGAAGCAGCTCAGTTAAAGGAAACCGTTCCGAGTTTCAACGTAGGCGATACAGTACGTGTATCTGCTAAGATCAAAGAGGGAAACCGCGAGAGAATTCAGGTTTTCGAGGGAACTGTTATTAAGAGACAGAACGGCGGCGTTCGCGAGACTTTCACTGTTAGAAAGAGCTCCAACGGTGTTGGTGTAGAGAAGACCTGGCCGTTACATTCTCCGTCTGTAGAGAACGTTGAAGTAGTAAGAAGAGGTAAAGTAAGAAGAGCAAAACTGAACTACCTGAGATCCAGAATCGGCAAGGCAGCGAAGGTAAAAGAGTTAGTAAAATAATTTCTGAAGCGGATGGGGCTGCTGTACAGGCCAGCCTGCTGTGCATCCGGATATGCGGTTATGTGTGTCCGGCGCGGCGGGAGGAGCTGTGCAGCAGCTTTTTTTCGTGTAATAGGAAATTCCTTGTGATTCCCTATTATAAAAAAGAATGTGTCCTGGCACATTCTCGCGCCGAGCGCGGTCGCTTGCGACATGAGCGATGATTCATGGGGAACGGATAGAGAGGGAGTGACATATGGAGCTGAAAGAGGATAAAAACCGCATCCGTCTGGTGGTTGGATGGATCGTGGATATCGCGGTGGTAATTTCGATCGCGTGGTTCGCCGTGTTTGCGATGGGGACACAGATACGGGTGAGCGGTCAATCAATGGAACCGGTGTTGTCGCAGAACGAAAAGGTTCTGATGAACCGCCTGAGTTACCGCGTGATGCGCCCAAAGCGCTATGACATTATTGTATTTGAAAAAGAAACGGGAAATTACAATATAAAACGCGTCATTGGACTGCCAGGTGAGACGGTGCAGATCAAGGACGGTTATATTTACATTAATAATGAAAAATTAGACGCCCCGAACGACTTGGGTAAGGCGGCTCTGGCTGGACTGGCGGAATATCCGATTAGTCTGGATAAAAACGAATATTTTCTGCTGGGTGACAACCGCTCCGGCAGTGAGGACAGCCGCTTTTCCAATGTGGGAAATGTGAAGTTCCGGCAGATCAAAGGAAAGGTCTGGCTGCGGATCCAGCCGGTTAGCCGGTTTGGGTTGATTTCGTCGAGATAGGTTCTAAGAAAGGAAGAAAATTTCATGCAGATACAATGGTACCCTGGACATATGACAAAGGCGAAAAGAGCCATGAAGGAAGATATCAAGCTGATCGATCTGGTGATTGAGCTGGTGGATGCGCGCGTGCCGCTCGGCAGCCGCAACCCGGATATTGATGAGCTTGCGAAGGGAAAGGGACGGATTGTCCTTTTAAATAAGGCGGATCTGGCGGACGACGGCTGTACAGAGCGCTGGATCGCATGGTTTAAGGAGCAGGGCATCCATGCACTCCGCATCAACGCGCGCAGCGGCATGGGAATGAAGCAGATCCAGCCGCTGGTGCAGGAGGCATGCAAGGAGAAAATTGAGCGTGACCGCCGCCGCGGTATCAAAAACCGCCCGGTGCGGACGATGGTAGTCGGCATTCCGAATGTCGGAAAATCGACCTTTATCAATTCCTTTGCCGGAAAAGCCTGCGCCAAGACTGGAAATAAACCGGGTGTTACCAAGGGAAACCAGTGGATCCGCTTAAATAAGACACTGGAACTTCTCGATACGCCGGGAATCCTCTGGCCGAAATTTGAAGATCCGAATGTGGGACTGTGCCTTGCATTTATCGGCTCGATCAACGATGAGATTCTGGATAAGGAAGAGCTGGCAGCCGAGCTGATCAAAAATATGTCCGGACGTTACGGAAAGCGCCTGGAAGAGCGGTATGGTGTGACGCTGGTTGAGAATACGGCTGGGGACGGCGAAGATACAAAAAAAGCCTGGGAAATTCTGCGTGAAATCGCAAGGGCACGTTCCTGTCTTTTAAAGGGCAGCGAGCTGGATACGAAAAAAGCGGCTGGCTTCCTATTAGATGACTTCCGCAGCGGCAAACTGGGGCGCGTGACGCTGGAAGTGCCGGAGGTATAGGAAAACATGAGAAAACTAACAGGAGAAAAACTGGAAGCAGAACTGGCGCGTCTCGAAGGAATGCGCGCCTATGAACATCAGTACGAAAGTGCAGGGATCGTCTGCGGCATTGATGAGGCGGGCAGAGGTCCATTAGCCGGTCCGGTGGTGGCGGCGGTCGCGGTACTTCCGAAAGACTGTACGATTATGCGGCTGAACGATTCCAAAAAATTGTCGGAAAAATGCCGGGAAGAATTATTTCTGGAAATCAAAGAAAAGGCAGCTGCCTACGGAATTGGAATTGTAAGCCCGGAGGTGATCGATTCCATCAATATTTTGCAGGCGACCTATGAAGCAATGCGTCAGGCAGTCGCACAGCTTCCGCAGGAGCCGGATATCTTTTTAAATGACGCGGTCATCATTCCGGGGATTTCGGAGGAAAAGCAGATTAAGATTATCAAGGGCGATGCAAAAAGTGTCTCGATCGCGGCAGCCAGTATCCTGGCAAAAGTGACGAGGGATCATATGATGATGGAGTATGATAAAATCTATCCGGAATACGGGTTTGCGAAGCATAAAGGATACGGAACCAAGATGCATAACGAGGCAATTTTAACCTATGGTCCATGCCCGATCCACCGGAGAACCTTTTTGAAGAAGCTGCTGGGCGAGGAAGCCGCGATGCAGGGGATGAAATAACAGAAAAGGAGCTGAATGGGAGAAAGAAACTTTCATCTTCATGGAAATTCATTCAACCGCCGTGCCATCGGAACTGAATATGAAACCCTGGCGTGTGAATATCTCACCCGGCACGGTTACCAGATTCTCTGCCGGAATTTCCGCTGTCGCCAGGGTGAGATTGATATTATCGCAAGAGATAGAGACTACCTGGTTTTTATCGAGGTCAAATACCGCCGCGATGAACACGAAGGCGATCCGGCGGAGGCAGTGGATGCCCGCAAGCAGGCGAGGATTCTTCATACCGCCCGGTATTATATGACGCGTTATCATATTTCCGAGGACACGCCGTGCCGGTTTGATGTGGTGGCGGTGCTTGGCAGTAACGTGAGATTAATTCGGGACGCGTTCTGGTGCGGATAATTACAAATGAGAGAATTCAAAAACTGCACAATCAGATTTGAGCAAGAGACAGAAAAAGGATGTGACAATCATGGCCCTTACCTATATACAAAAAACAGTTCATCCGGCACCAATTACCCTTCATGAGTCAAACGGAGTGGCTTATTTTACCTTTCCGCTTTTAGAGCAGACCAGGATAGTGCGCCACGCATTTTCTACCCGGCTTGGCGGAGCGAGCAAGGGGTATTTCAGTACGATGAACTTTTCGCTGACGCGCGGCGACAACCGGGACGATGTGCTTGAAAATTACCGGAAAATGGCGCGGATTCTGGGAACGGATGTGTCAAAGATGGTGCTCAGCCATCAGACACACACGACGAATATCCGTCTTGTTACGGAAGCGGACGCTGGAAAAGGAATCTGGCGGGAACGCGATTATGAAAACATCGACGGGCTTATCACAAACGTGTCGGGGCTGACGCTGGTTACATTTTTTGCGGACTGTGTACCATTATATTTTGTAGATCCGGTGCATCGTGCGATCGGACTGTCGCATTCCGGCTGGAAGGGAACCGTTCACCGGATGGGACAGAAAACGATCGAGGCGATGGGAGAGGCGTTCGGCACGAAGCCGGAGGATCTGTGCGTCTGCATCGGACCGAGCATCTGCCGGGACTGTTATGAGGTCAGTGAGGATGTGGCAGATGCATTTAAAGAAGAATTTGGAGCAGAAATCAGTCAGGATGATTCAACATCCTGTTATTCCTGGAATGGGAAATCGATTCTCATGAATAAGGGGAATGGCAAGTACCAGCTTGACCTCTGGGGCGCGAACCGCCTGGTGCTTCTGGATGCCGGAATTTTGCCGGAGCATCTGGCTGTGACGAATGTATGTACGAAATGCAATCCGGATCTTTTATATTCACACCGCGTGATGGGAGATAAGAGGGGGAATCTGGCGGCATTTTTATCGCTAAAGTAAGTATACAATCTGTCTGTCAAACAAGTGAATGAATGTTTTGCAGAAAAGAACAGCAGCATGATTGAAAATCGGTCGTTCAAGTCCGGTTTTGTCAATCATGCTGCTGCCGTTTTTTTCGCCGTTTCAGCGAAGATTCAGAAGAGCCCTACGATGCCTTATTTACCAGCCATCTTTTTTTCCTGTTCCTCAATCATCTTTTTGACCATATAGCCGCCGACGGAACCAGCCTGTGCGGAGGTCAGGTTACCATTGTAGCCCTCGCTTAACGGAACGCCAATCTCATTGGCAACCTCCATCTTAAAGCGGTTCATCGCTTCCTTGGCTTCCGGTACATTGGTTTTGTTAGTGTTGTTGGAACTAGACATAACAGACGCCTCCTTTTTTGCGTGTGCCCCTTCAAACTTTCGTTTGTCCGGGTGTCTCTTTTTGTTACATTCTCAGTATGCGGATCTTAAAAGTGAAATACACTAGAAGGTTTTGTGCAAATTGACATTTTGGGGCAAAACACCCACAATGTAGGGAAAAAAGTTAGTATTGATCCGATTTTATGCTTGTATATCAGTAAAACTCATACTATAATAGAACAGATGTAGTGTTAAAAAATACGCAAACTGTTTGGTGAATTTTACGGTTGCAGTTCAAAATACATTAATATTTCTAGTAAGATGGAGAAAAATCCATGCGGGTAATAGCAGGAAGTGCCAGAAGGCTTACTTTAAAGACGATCGAGGGAATGGATACGAGACCGACGACGGACCGTATCAAAGAAACTCTTTTTAATATGATTCAGAATGATATCTATGGATGCACATTTCTCGATTTATTCAGCGGAAGCGGGGCGATCGGGATCGAAGCTTTAAGCCGCGGGGCAAAAGAAGCTGTTTTTGTGGAGAAGAATCCGAAAGCGGCGGACTGCATCCGTGACAATCTGAAAGCGGCCCGCCTAGCTGATAAGGCGACGCTGTTAAACTGTGATATTTCGGATGCATTGAAACGGATAGAAAACCGGAAGAGTGCGTTTGATTTCATTTTTATGGATCCTCCGTATAACCATCTTTGGGAGAAAGAAGTGCTTACTTATCTGGCGCATTCGTCCCTGGCAGATGAACATACGATGATCATCACAGAGGCATCGAAAGAGACCGGGTGCAGCTACCTTTCAGAACTGGGATACCATCTCGAAAAAGAGAAGATATATAAGACGAATAAACATCTGTTTATCCGAAAAGCTTGAATACCAAAGGAGAAAAAAAGATGAAAACAGCCATTTATCCGGGCAGCTTTGATCCGGTGACGCTCGGACATTTTGATATTATAAAGCGATCCTCCGAAATTTTTGATCAGGTCATCGTGGGAGTTTTGTGTAATAACGCAAAATCTCCGTTGTTTTCTGTCGAAGAACGTGTTAAGATGTTAGAGGAAGTGACAAAAGACATTCCTAACGTGGAGGTGCAGTCGTTTGACGGACTTCTGGTCGATTTCATGCGCCAGAATCACGCAAAGGTCATCGTGCGTGGTCTGCGTGCGATCACGGATTTCGAATATGAGTTGCAGCTCGCGCAGATGAACCGGGTGATTGCACCCGAAATAGATACCCTGTTTCTGACAACGAACCTTAAATACGCGTATTTAAGTTCCAGTATGGCAAAAGAGGTTGCGATGTACGGCGGAGACATTTCCGAATTTCTCGATCCGGTCATTGCAAAACAAGTACAGGAGAAATACCAGGCGCTTCAGGAAGACAGGGAATGTAAGTAAGGAGAAAAGCTATGAGCAGAATTGAACAGATCATCACAGAAATTGAAGATTATATCGACAGCTGCAAGTTTCAGCCGCTGTCCAACACGAAGATTTTAGTAAATAAAGAAGAGATTGAAGAACTGCTCGTGGAACTGCGTCTTCGCATTCCGGAGGAGATCAAGAAATATCAGAAGATCATCAGCAACCAGGATGCGATTCTGCAGGAGGCACGTTCCCAGGCAGACGCGATGGTAGCCGAGGCGACCGCCCAGACCAATGAGCTGGTTAATGAGCATGAGATCATGCAGCGTGCATATGCAGAAGCAAACAGCATTATTGAGCAGGCAAATGCACAGGCACAGCAGATCGTGGACAACGCTGTCACAGAGGCAAACAATATCCGCCAGGGTTCCGTTCAGTACACGGACGACATGCTCCGCAGCCTGCAGACCATCATCAAGCATTCGATGGAGGGCGCGCAGAGCCGTTTCGAGTCTTACATGAGTTCGATGCAGTCCAGCTACGATGTCGTATCTTCCAACCGTAATGAGCTGGCTGGCAGTGTCGTGACCGAGCCGGAGGAGAACACAGGCGCCGAGGCAGCAGTGGCCGCTACACAGGCGGCATCCGGCGAAGCAGCAGAATAAAGAGAACGAACGAGAGACTGGCGTGAACCAGTTTCCACAGTACATAATGCCGGATGGAAAGTCCGGCATTTTTTTCTCTGTCTTTTCGGCTGTCCCGTATGACTGAATTTGTCTGGGCGATCCCGGATAACCCGCCGAACGCAGCACATGCCGCCATCGCGCCGGATTGAACCGGGATACTGAATATGGCACCAGAACGGGCGATCGCATCGATGCCGGTTGTCATTTCAGCCGTCCCGATCAGAACCAGACGCAGCGTGCCGGAACAGAAGGCGTCGGCAAAGGCAGCGAGGATCGAATACAGCATGATCAAACCGCCGATGCGGACCTGCAGTTCGATGCAGTCCATCAGGATGGTGTCGAAGGAAGCGGGAACGGAAACGGATGTGGATTTTGTGCGGGCGGGCTTGACAGAGCCGGTTTGTTTCGAAAAAAATCGGTTTTGAAGGGTAAAAGAAGTTACTTTATTATAAATGCATAGGAGACTTCCAACCAATAAAAGCGGCGTATATAGTGCCAGAACCAGATAGTTTGGCGGAACTGCCGGGTTCAGCCTAGGTGCAGCATATCCGGCGATAAACATGGGGCTTGGCGAAGCGCTGATGGCGGTCAGAAGCCGTTTTTCATGTGCCGAAAGCAGCGATTTCCGGTTAAAATCGGCGGCAGTTTTCATTCCCATCGGGTAACCGCAGAGCAGCCCGGCAAGCAGGGCATAGCCGCTGTAGACAGACATCCCAAGATGTTTCAAAACCGGGTGAAATGGCGCTAGAAGCAGCCGGACGCCGCCGTGTTCAGCTAAAAGCTTTGAGAAGAGCATAAAGGGAAATAACGTCGGAAAGACCGTATTGAACCATAAAAGAAGTCCTTTCTGTGCCCCATCCGCAGAGAGACGCGGATGCGAGAGCAGAAGCGCCAGGATAAGTGCTGGGAACAGGGCGGATAATATTTTTTTTATATATGGCATGGGAGCGCCTTTCTATCATTAAAAAGTAATATAAAGATAGATTATATATATGTAGACAGAAAATGGCTCATTCCTTTTGGAAGCCTGAAAACCGGCATACCGAACAAAGAAAGAACGAATGAGCGCCAAGAAAAAGTCTTTAGAATCACGATTATAAATGGATATACAGAGCAATAGACAAAAACAGGAGGAAAACGATTGGATTACCGAGAACTGCCGGAAGAATTTCTTGAAAAAATGAAACAATTTCTGGGGGAGGAATACCCGGAGTATCTGGCTTCGTATGAGGAAGAGCCGCGTTCAGGGCTGCGCGTCAACACGGGCAGGCTGACACCGGAACAGTTTTTAGAGATGGCACAGACGGCGGACTGGAATTTGAAACCAGTGCCGTGGACGAAGAACGGTTTTTATTATCAGGGCGAACGCCCATCCAGGCATCCGTGGTACTACGCGGGACTCTACTATTTGCAGGAACCGAGTGCGATGGCACCGGCGGCATGGCTGCCGATCAAGCCGGGCGACCGGGTTCTGGATTTGTGCGCGGCACCGGGCGGTAAAAGTACGGAACTGGCGGCGAAATTAACCGGTACAGGTGTCCTGTTTTCCAATGATATCAGCAATTCGCGCGCAAAAGCGCTTCTTAAAAATCTGGAAATGTTCGGAGCGGGAAATATCTGTGTAACGAGCGAGGCACCGGAAAAAATGGCTGGTATCCTGCCGGAGTTTTTTGATAAAATTCTGGTCGATGCGCCGTGCTCCGGCGAAGGTATGTTCCGCCGCGATCCGTCGATGGTAAAGAGCTGGAACGAAAAAGGTCCCGATTATTATGCGCCGCTGCAGCGCCAGATTCTCGACTGTGCCGTGCAGATGCTTGCGCCGGGCGGGAAACTGGTTTATTCGACTTGTACCTTTGACAGGGACGAGGACGAGGGAACGATCGAGTATATTCTGGAGAAATATCCGCAGATGGCGGTCGTGCCGCAGAAACCGGAATATGGCTTTGAGGGAAGCCGTGGCATTGAGGGCTGTCTGAGATTGTTTCCGCACCGTCTGGAGGGCGAAGGACATTTTGTTGCGCTGTTGGAGAAGCGGACGGAGAAACCAGACGCAAATGTCAAGGATTTGGAAAATGCCGGTGAGAAAGCATTGAGCGATCCACTTTTGGTAGAGGAAATAGAAGCGCGGTTGTGCCGTGTGGCGGAAGACGGTAAGTCCAGACAGATGGTTTCCGGAAAAGCGAAATGGAAAATGTTTGGAAAGGGAAAAAACGTGGCGCAAAACCAGACCGCCGAGGATTTTTCCCCCCTGTTTGAGCTTCTGCGCCAGCTTCCGGTAAGAACCTGGAATCCGGAGCAATTCTACCGTGACGGCGAGCGCATCTATTACCTCCCGGCAGCGCTGGCAGGCGACAATACACGTTATTTTAAGCCGCTCCGCTGTCTGCGTACCGGACTTCTGCTCGGAGAACTGAAAAAAGGGCGGTTTGAACCATCCCAGGCGCTGGCAATGAACCTGCGGATGCAGGAATTTGTAAATTACTTAAATTTTAATGCCTCGGATGAGCGCACGATCCGCTATTTAAAGGGCGAGACATTGACAGCCGCAGAGGAAGAGGCAGCAGATGGTCTTGTACTAATCTGTGTGGATGGATTTCCACTTGGCTGGGCGCAGAAACGGGGCGGTCAGCTTAAAAATAAATACAATCCCGGATGGAGGTGGCAGTGATGGGACAGGGTAAAAGTATACGTTTAGACCGTTTCCTGGCAGAGATGAAGCAGGGAACGCGCAGTCAGGTAAAAGAGATGATCCGCAAAGGGCGGGTTCTGGTCGATGGAACCGTCTGCCGCGAGTCTGACCGGAAAATATTCCCGGACGAAACCCGGGTTACACTGGATGGACAGCCGGTTGGCTGGGCAGACACGGAATATTATATGTTAAATAAACCGCAGGGCGTCGTTTCCGCAACGGAAGACGGGCGCTATCAGACTGTCATTGACCTTATTGATGAAGCAAAGCGAAAAGACCTCTTCCCGGTCGGACGCCTCGATATTGATACGGAAGGACTGCTTCTCATCACGAACGACGGTGCGCTGGCGCATGAGCTTCTGGCACCGAAAAAACACGTGGATAAGGTCTATTTTGCACGCGTAAAGGGAACACTGAAAGAAGGAATCGAAGCGCGCTTTCAGGCGGGACTGACGCTGACGGATGGCACACCGGTACGGCCGGCAGAGCTTGTGATCGAGAAAAAATGGAACGACGCAGGAGAAGACCTCTGCGAGGCGCGCCTGACCATCCATGAAGGAAAATTTCATCAGGTAAAGCGGATGTTTGAGGCAGAGGGCGGCGAAGTTATTTACCTGAAACGCCTTTCGATGGGACCGCTTGCCCTGGATGAGGCACTGGCGACGGGAGAGTACCGGGCGCTGAGGGAAGATGAAATTAGAGCATTAAAAGAAAGAACGCTAACCTCACAAAATTGTGTATCAAATGACGAAAATTTGTCAGACACCCCAAATAACACACCTCCTGAAATCAACTGGAACACAGTAGACGCCGTCCTCTTCGATCTCGACGGCACCCTGGTCGATTCCATGTGGATGTGGAAAGCGATCGATGTGGAATTTTTAAAGCGTTACGGCTATGACTGTCCGGAAGATCTTGAGAAGGTGATCGAGGGCATGAGCTTTTCCGAGACAGCAATCTATTTTAAAGATCGCTTCCAGCTGCCGATGACCCTGGATGAGATAAAGGCCATCTGGATTGAAATGTCGATCGATAAATACCGCCATGAGGTACCGCTGAAATCGGGTGTTGCGGAATTTCTTTCATTTTTAAAGAAAAAAGGAATCCGCATGGGAATTGCAACGAGCAACGCACAGGATATGGTAGCAGCCGTGCTGGATTCTCTGGATATCCGTTCCTATTTCGGTGTGGTGGCAACTGCCTGTGAGGTGGCAGCAGGAAAACCGGCGCCGGATATCTATCTGAAAGTAGCGGCGGATCTGGGCGTACAGCCGGAAAAATGTCTGGTATTTGAGGACGTCCCGGCGGGGATTCTGGCTGGAAAACGGGCTGGTATGCGCGTTGGCGCGGTCGAGGACGTATTTTCACTTTCCATGACCGAAGAAAAGAAAGAATTAGCTGATTTTTATATCCGGGACTACCGGGAACTGATACAGGGGGCAAGATAAAATGATACATGATTTTTTACCGATCTGCCGGGCGGATATGGACAAGCGCGGCTGGGAGAGCTGCGATTTTGTCTACGTGTGCGGGGATGCGTATGTCGATCACCCGTCATTCGGCCACGCGATCATCAGCCGTATGCTCGAAGCGCACGGCTATAAAGTAGGCATCATCGCCCAGCCGGACTGGAAGAATCAGAAATCCATTCAGATTCTGGGCGAACCGCGTCTCGGATGGCTTGTGAGCGCCGGAAATATGGACTCTATGGTAAACCATTATTCGGTTTCGAAAAAGCGCCGCGCAAAGGATTCCTACACACCGGGCGGCGAGATGGGAAAACGTCCGGATTATGCGACGATCGTCTATTCTAACCTGATCCGCACCTGGTCGAAAAAGCCAATCATTCTCGGCGGTATCGAAGCCAGCCTGCGGCGTCTGGCACATTATGATTACTGGTCTGGAAAAATGAAACGGTCCATTCTGCTGGATTCCCAGGCAGATCTGATTTCCTACGGAATGGGCGAGCGCTCGATCGTGGAGATCGCGGATGCACTGGCCAGCGGCATCGAGGCAAAGGATATCACCTTCATCGAGGGAACTGTTTATAAGGCGGAAAACCTGGATTCTGTTTACGACGAAATCCGTCTGCCGTCTTACCGCGAGGTTTCCTCCGATAAAAAGACGTATGCGGAGAGCTTTTACACCCAGTACAGCAACACCGATCCATTTTCGGGAAAACGCCTCGTTGAGCCGTACAGCGACCGCCTCTATGTGGTGCAGAATCCGGCGGCGAAACCGCTGACCCAGGAAGAGATGGACGATGTCTACGCACTTCCATACATGAGAACCTGGCATCCGTGTTACGATGCAGCGGGTGGTATTCCAGCGATCACGGAAGTAAAATTCAGCCTCATCAGCAACCGCGGATGCTTCGGCGGATGCAGCTTCTGTGCGCTGACCTTCCATCAGGGACGCATCGTGCAGACCCGCAGCCATGAATCAATTATTCAGGAAGCAGAACTTTTGACCCAGGAACCAGATTTCAAGGGGTACATCCACGATGTCGGCGGTCCGACCGCAAACTTCCGTCATCCGGCATGCGAAAAACAGATGACCTACGGCGCCTGTCCGCACAAACAGTGCCTGTTCCCGCAGCCGTGTAAAAACATGAATGCCGATCACAGCGACTATATTTCCCTGTTAAAGAAGCTGCGGGCGATTCCGAAGGTAAAAAAAGTTTTCATCCGTTCGGGTATCCGTTTCGATTATCTGCTGGCGGAGAAAAACAGGGCATTCTTGCGGGAGCTTTGTCAGTACCATGTCAGCGGACAGCTCAAGGTAGCGCCGGAACATATATCGGATAATGTATTAAAGCGGATGGGAAAACCGGAGAATAAGGTTTACCGCCAGTTCATGAAGGAATATGCAGCGATGAATGACTCGCTGGGAATGAAGCAGTACCTCGTTCCGTACCTGATGTCCTCCCATCCGGGTTCCACGCTCAAGGAGGCGATCGAACTGGCAGAATATCTGCGGGACCTCGGCTACATGCCGGAGCAGGTGCAGGATTTCTATCCGACACCATCCACACTGTCTACGTGTATGTATTACACGGGATATGATCCGCGCACGATGGAAAAAGTGTACGTGCCGACCAACCCGCATGAGAAAGCGATGCAGCGTGCGTTAATCCAGTACCGCAATCCGAAAAACTATGATCTGGTGCTGGAAGCACTCCGTCTGGCAGGCAGAACGGATCTGATCGGTTTTGATAAGAAATGCCTGATCCGTCCGCGGCAGATCAAAGGCCGCGATTTCGCGGCTGGCGGATATAAAGGGGCGCATCATGGCACCCAGACGGCAAAACCGGCTGCTGCCAATCGTGCAAAAGACGCCAAAAGACCGGCTGTGGGCGGTATGACCGGGCACAAACAGACCGGCGTAAATGAAAATGGACGAAATGCGGGGGGATTTGGCGGCGCTGTAGGTGGAAAGAGCAGCGGAAGCGGAAAGAAAAAAACCATCCGGAACGTGCACAAGAAGAAATAAAACGTATGTACGCTCGGAATGCAGGAACGACTCCGAGCGTACATACTTGAGACGGGAGGAATTTCTCATGAAAATTGCGATAATTACAGGTGCCTCTTCCGGCATGGGGCGCGAGGCAGCCAGACAGCTGGCGGATCGCTTTTCGGGACTTCAGGAAGTCTGGCTGATTGCCCGCCGGATGGACCGGATGCAGGAGCTGGAACGGACGCTGCCGATCCCGGCGCGGTGTTTCGCCATCGATCTGACGGATGCATCCCAGCGGGAGACGCTGGAAAACGAGCTGGCGGCGCGCAAGCCCAACGTAAAGCTTTTAGTAAATGCTTCCGGCTTTGGTAAAATCGGAACGGTCGGGAACCTGCCGCTTGACGATGAAACGGGAATGGTAGAGCTCAACTGCGAGGCGCTGTGCGCGGTCACGCATATGGTGCTTCCCTATATGAGCGAAAACAGCCGGATTCTCCAGTTCGCGTCAGCAGCCTCCTTTCTGCCGCAGCCGGGATTTGCCATCTATGCGGCAACCAAGGCATTTGTCTTAAGCTACAGCCGCGCCCTGCGGGAAGAACTCCGCCCGCGCAGAATCGGCGTGACGGCGGTCTGCCCCGGACCGGTCAAAACCGAATTTTTCGACATTGCCGAGACAACCGGGGAGATTCCTCTTTATAAGCGTCTGGTGATGGCAGATCCGCACAAAGTTGTAAAACTTGCCATCCGCGACTGTATGGCGGGAAAAAGCGTGTCGATTTACGGCGTATGGATGAAGGCATTCTTTGTGCTCTGCAAGATAGTTCCGCATGAGTGGATTCTGCGCGCGATGCAGGCGTTAAACCATTAAATCAGACAAAAAGCTAGTATCATTCAATAAAAACATGATAGAAAGGATTTTTACACCGTGAAAAAGATAAAAAAAGGCGATTACGGCTACCGCAATCATTTCAAGCGGAAACAGCTTTTTATCATCGCACTTCTGGCATTATTTATCATCGCACAGCTGGTTGGACGGTCTTTTACAGACAATGATTCCGTCAAAAAAATTCTGACGGTCATGGCGATCGTCACGGTACTTCCGGCGGCGAATCTCGCTTCCCCGCTGATTGCCATTTTCAAATACCATACACCGGAGCAGGCGTTTCATGAGGCATATATGCCGTATGAGGAAAAATTTGAAGTTCTCTATGATCTGGTTCTGACGACACCGGAAGATGTGATTCCGTCCGATGTGACCGTCGTTCACCCGACCGGCATCTATGTGTACTGCATTAATCCAAAGCTGAATGTAAAGCGCGCGGAGGCAGGTTTAAATGAACTGTTAAAGGCTAACAAACTGGATCCGAACCTGAAAATCGTGACCTCACGCAGCACCTTTGACAAGCGGATTCACAGCCTGAAACCGGCGTCAGAGTATGAGGACGATGGAACTGTAGAGTACGGTGTGCGCGTAATAAAAGGATTATCGATGTAAAAAAGGGAGGCGGCAGCCATGCGGATGCTGACAGTATCTAAAAATGAGGCGGGGCAGCGCCTGGACAAGCTGCTGGCAAAATATCTGAATCTGGCGGGAAAAAGCTTCATTTATAAAATGATGCGGAAGAAAAATATTACCCTGAACGGAAAAAAATGCGACGGTTCCGAACATCTGACCGAGGGCGATGAGATCAAGCTGTTTCTGGCAGAGGAGACGATCGAGAAATTTTCGGAAGTGAAGATTCAGAAGGTTCAAAAGAAAAAGCTCGATATCGTCTACGAGGACGAACATATTTTACTGATCAATAAGCCATCTGGAATGCTGTCCCAGAAAGCGAAAGAGACGGATGAATCGCTGGTTGAATACCTGATTGACTATCTGCTGGATTCCGGCAAATTAAAGAAAGAGGAACTGGCGTGCTTCCGCCCGTCCGTCTGCAACCGCCTCGACCGCAACACAAGCGGCATCGTGGCAGCTGGACGTTCCCTGCCGGGACTGCAGATCATGTCTGAGGTCATCAAGGACCGGAGTCTGGGAAAATATTATGTCTGCGTCGTGCGGGGAATCGTAAAAGGCGAAGCCCGGATCGAGGGATGGCTGACGAAAAATGAAAAGACGAATCAGGTGTCGATCCGAAAAGAGGAGACCCCTGGAAGTCTGCCGATCCGGACTGCATACAGACCGCTGGTATCTGGAAATGGATATACCCTTCTGGAGGTTCATCTGATCACCGGACGCTCCCACCAGATCCGCGCCCACCTGGCTTCCATCGGACACCCGATCGCCGGGGATCCGAAGTACGGCGATCCCCGGGTCAATGAGGAAGTGAAGAAACGCTTCGGCGTCCGTTCGCAGATGCTTCATGCGTGGCGGCTGGTAATGCCGGAAACGATCTCCGAGCCGCTTTCATATCTGGCGGGCAAAGAATTTACCGCGCCTATGCCGGCGGAGATGAAACGGATGGAAGAGATGATGAAATCAGCTCCAAAACGCCCAGCCAATCATCGCCTGTAAATTTTAAATTGTGCGAAAAATCAAAAAAATAAGTGGAGGAGCAACAACATGGGGACTTGGAACAGCCGGGGACTTCGTGGTTCAACCCTGGAGGATATGATAAACCACACAAACGATCTTTACCGTGAGAAAAAGCTGGCATTGATCCAGAAAATCCCGACGCCGATCACACCCGTTTCGATCGATAAAACCAGCCGCCATATCACGCTGGCGTATTTCGACCAGAAGAGTACCGTCGATTACATCGGCGCGATTCAGGGCGTCCCGGTCTGCTTTGATGCGAAAGAATGCGCGGCAGATACATTTCCACTGCAGAACGTCCATCCGCATCAGGTCGCATTTATGCGGGAATTTGAAGAGCAGGGCGGGATTGCTTTCTTAATTATATATTTTTCACAGAGGGATGAACTTTACTACCTGCCATTTTTCCATCTGGACGCATACTGGGAGCGGATGCAGCAGGGCGGACGAAAGAGTTTTACATATGAGGAAATGGATAAAACGTGGCGCATCAAAAGCCACCGGGATATATTAGTCCATTATCTGGAACCGCTGAGCCGGGATTTAGGAGAAAGAGAGGATGATTTTTCATGACAACAGCCGTAGAACGTTTTTTGAAATATGTATCATATGATACGCAGTCAGACGAGGCATATGACACCTGCCCGAGCACAAAAAAACAGCTTCTGTTAGCCAATGAGCTGAAACGCGAGCTGGAAGAAATGGGTGCATCCGATGTGCGGATGAGCAAGTACGGATACTTGTTTGCACGCATTCCGGATAATACTGACAGTACCTCTGCACCGCAAGAAGCGGAAGCTTCTTTTAGCACTGCGTCTGCTCACGGTGCATCCGACGTTGGGCAGAAAGCTACCATCCCGGCACTTGGCTTCATTTCCCACATGGACACCGCGCCGTCCTTAACCGGAACAAACGTAAAGCCGCGCATCGTCCAGGCATATGACGGCAAAGATATCGTATTAAATGCAGAAAAACAAATTGTCATGAAAGTTTCAGAATTTCCGTTTTTAGCCGACTTAAAAGGTCAGGATCTGATCGTAACCGATGGAACCACGCTTCTGGGCGCCGACGATAAGGCAGGCGTGGCGGAGATCATGACGATGGCAGAATATTTCCTGAGCCACCCGGAGATCCCGCACGGCGAGATCTGCATTGGATTTACGCCGGACGAGGAGATCGGACGCGGCGCGGATCGTTTCGATGTGAAAGACTTCGGTGCAGCGGTTGCTTATACGGTAGACGGCGGTCCGATCGGCGAGATCGAATATGAAAATTTCAACGCCGCTTCCGGCAAAGTCCGGATTCAGGGAGCCAGCATCCATCCGGGCGATGCGAAGCTCAAGATGAAAAATGCCATTCTCATCGGAATGGAATTTCAAAGCCTGCTGCCGGTCTTCGAAAATCCGATGTACACAGAGGGTTACGAGGGATTCTATCATCTGGATGAAATGAGCGGAAATGTAGAAGAGGCGCAGTTAAATTATATCATCCGCGATCACGACCATGAAAAATTTGAACAGAAAAAGAAATTTTTCGCCGAAGCCGCCGATTTTCTGAACCGCAAATACGGTAAGGGCACCGTGATCGCCGAAGTAACGGACAGCTACTACAACATGAAAGAAAAAATTGAGCCGTGCATGTACCTGATCGATACCGCCAAAGAGGCGATGGCAGCCTGCGGCATCGAGCCGGAGGTCGTTCCGATCCGCGGCGGCACCGACGGCGCCCGCCTCTCCTACATGGGGCTCCCGTGCCCGAATCTCTGCACCGGCGGATATAACTATCATGGAAAATATGAATTTATTCCGGTGGATTCGCTTCAGAAGACGGCGGAGATACTGGTGGAGATTGGAAAGCAGTTTGCAGCTCTGGCTGAGTGAAATAAATAGTAAAAGGAGATCCTCACCATTCTTTCTGGTAAATACTGAAAAATGAAGTTGATCAGGACTTCCAGCTTTTTTTCTGCTTATTTTACAGAGGCAAAAGGGTTGAACAATTTGGCGGTACTTATGAGGACTTGGAAAAAGCAGCTTTATCCGTAACACTGGTTTGAAATTTTCTCCCAAATTCAAGAAAAAACCGTTGACAGATCCATATTCCGATGATAGAATATCTAAGTGTGCCGCACAGCGAGGCTAAAAGTGCGCAAGCCGCCATAGCTGGCGAGTAATGATAATAGGAGGTGCCATCAGATGTACGCGATTATTGCAACAGGTGGTAAGCAGTATAAGGTTGCCGAGGGCGATGTAATCAAAGTTGAGAGACTCGGTGCTGCTGCAGGTGAAGCTGTTACTTTCGATCAGGTTCTGGCTGTTAACAACGGTGAGATGAAGATCGGATGCCCGACTGTAGAGGGTGCTACTGTATCCGCAACAGTTGTTAAAGAAGGCAAAGGCAAAAAAGTTATCGTTTACAAGTATAAGAGAAAAACTGGCTACCATAAGAAAAATGGTCACAGACAGCTCTTTACAGAAGTTAAGATCGAAAAGATCAACGCTTAATTGAAATGATTCAAGTAGACGTATACTCCGATTCCAAGGGATGTACCACGGGAGTGGAAGTAAAGGGACATGCTGGATATGATGAGTACGGCAAAGATATTGTCTGTGCAGCTGTATCCGTTCTGACTGTCAATATGGCTAATTCGGTGGAGAAATTTACCGATGACGGTTTTAAGGGCAGTGTGGATGAAAAGACAGGTCAGTTTATTTTTCATTTTACCGGTACTGTAAGTGCGGAATCAAAACTCCTGATGGATTCGCTGATACTTGGACTTACCGATATCGCGGAGAGTTATGGAGATAAATACATTAAAATTCGATTCAGGGAGGTGTAACGCATGTTTAAAATGAACCTTCAGTTATTCGCTCATAAAAAAGGTGTTGGTTCCACAAAGAACGGTCGTGATTCTGAGTCCAAGAGACTTGGTGCGAAGAGAGCAGACGGACAGTTCGTATTAGCTGGCAACATTCTTTACAGACAGCGCGGAACCAAGATTCATCCAGGTGTGAACGTAGGACGCGGTGGAGATGATACATTATTCGCTATGGTTGACGGCGTCGTAAAGTTTGAAAGAAAGGGCAGAGACAAAAAGCAGGTTTCTGTTTACCCGAGAACAATTAACGAATAATTATAAAGAAGCTCCATACGGATTGTATGGAGCTTTTTTCAGATCAGAAGGAGGTATTTATGTTTGCCGACAGTGCAAAAATTTATATCAGATCCGGAAAAGGCGGCGACGGTCATGTCAGCTTCCGCCGGGAACTTTTCGTAGCTGCTGGCGGTCCGGACGGCGGCGATGGCGGTCGCGGCGGCGATGTCATTTTTGAAGTGGACGACGGACTGAATACCCTGACCGATTTCCGTCATGTCCGCAAATATGTGGCTGGCGACGGAGAGCAGGGCGGAAAGCGCCGCTGTCACGGAGCAGACGGCGAGGATCTGATTGTCAAGGTTCCGGAAGGAACCGTTATCAAGGATTTTGAATCCGGTAAGGTAGTCGCGGATATGTCCGGCGAGAACCGCCGAGAAGTGATTTTAAAAGGCGGCAAGGGCGGTCTTGGAAATATGCACTTTGCGACCTCGACGATGCAGGTTCCGAAGTATGCACAGCCGGGACAGCCGGCACAGGAACTCTGGGTACAGCTGGAATTAAAGGTAATTGCCGATGTTGGTCTGGTTGGTTTCCCGAACGTCGGTAAATCGACCTTGCTTTCACGCGTTTCCAATGCGCGTCCGAAGATCGCCAATTACCATTTCACGACGCTGAACCCGCATCTTGGTGTGGTTGATCTACAGGATGGACAAGGCTTTGTCATGGCAGATATTCCGGGACTCATCGAGGGTGCTTCCCAAGGAATCGGTCTGGGACATGATTTCCTGCGCCATATCGAGAGAACCAAGGTTCTCGTGCATGTTGTGGATGCGGCATCCGTCGAGGGGCGTGATCCGGTTGAGGATATCCGCACCATCAATGCGGAGTTAAAAGCATATAATCCGTCGCTTTTAGAGCGTCCGCAGGTGATTGCTGCCAACAAGGTAGATTCGATTTACAATACTGGCGAAGAGGACTGGGAAGACCCGGTAGAGCGCTTAAAACGCGAATTTGAGCCGGAAGGCATCCAGGTATTTGCCATTTCTGCAGTTACCGGGCAGGGTGTAAAAGAGCTCCTTTACCATGTAAATGATCTGCTGAAAACGGTTGACCGCAAGCCAGTTATTTTCGAAAAAGAATTTGAATACCAGTATCAGGGCGAGAATCTTCCGTATACCGTGGAACGCAATGAAGATGGTATTTATGTGGTAGAAGGACCGAAGATCGAGAAGATGCTCGGTTACACAAACCTTGATTCTGAGAAGGGCTTCCAGTTCTTCCAGAAATTCTTAAAGGACAGCGGTATTCTGGCTGAGCTGGAAGAAGCTGGCATCGAAGAGGGCGATACAGTTCGTATGTATGGTCTTGAATTTGATTACTATAAATAATTGACATTTACGTAACTGTTCAGTACCTTCACAGTCACGAGCAAAAATCCATTAAAAATTGCCTACGGCAATGGGATTTTTGCCTGCTGGCCCATGTTTTCGTACGGTCAGCGCAGTAAATGCGCAGATCTACTGAATAGTTACACATTTACAATATTTCAAACTCAGAAATCCACACTGGATCTGAGTTTGAATTTTAACAGGAGATAGATTTTATGACAAGCAAACAGAGAGCTTATTTAAAAGGTCTCGCGATGACCATGGATCCGATCTTCCAGATCGGCAAATCCAGCCTGACGCCAGAACTGACCGCTGCTGTGGCAGAGGCGCTGGAGGCCCGCGAGTTAATTAAACTGAATATTCTGAAGAACTGCGTCGATGACGGCAATGAGCTGGCAGCCGTTCTGGCTGAGCGTACCCACGCACAGGTAGTACAGGTAATCGGCAAGAAAATTGTTCTTTATAAAGAGGCAAAGGACGAGAAGAAACGTAAGATCGTTCTGCCAAAATAAAGGAGCTGCATTCTGCGAATGAATCTCTGACAGAAAGGATACGGATGACGATGAAAAAGATCGGTATTATGGGGGGAACATTTGACCCGATCCATAATGGACATATCATGTTGGGAAGACAGGCGTATGAAGAATATGATCTTGACTGCATCTGGTATATGCCCTCCAGGATCCCGCCGCATAAAAAGGATCATACGATCACAGCGGCAAAGGACCGTTTGGCAATGACTGCAGCTGCGATCGCGCCGTATCCTTATTTTAAGCTGTCTGATTTTGAACTTCGCAGAACCGGCGGAAATACCTACACAGCAGACACGCTTCGCTTATTGAAAGAAGAATATCCGGATGTTGAATTTTTCTTTATCGCGGGCGCAGACTCAATTATGGACATTGAAAAATGGTATCATCCCGAATATGTTCTTCCAGCCGTCACATTTTTGGCGGCAGCAAGAGAGCATGAGGAGGCGGATCGTTCGCTGGATGAGCAGATTTCCTATTTAAACCAGAAATATCAGGCGCATATTCTGCGTCTTCACTGCCGTGAAATGGATGTCGCTTCGGCGGAGATCCGCGCGGCTTTCCGGGCAGGACACGCAGCAGACGTTCGTTCCCTGGTGCCGAAGGAAGTCTGTCAATATATCGAACAGCACGGCTTGTATCAGGAGGTAAATGTGTAATGGACGAAAGAATTACAGAGATACGGAAGCATTTGAAAAAGAAATTGAACCCGATGCGCTATGAACATACGCTGGGTGTTTCATACACATGTATGGCTCTGGCAATGCGTTACAGTGCCAATCTGGATCAGGCGGAGATGGCTGGACTTCTCCACGACTGTGCAAAGCGCTATGATGATGCGACTATCATCTGCAAATGCCAGGAGCATGGCATTGAACTGACTGAAGGTGAACTGCGGGCTCCGGCTGTGATTCATGCAAAATTAGGCGCATGGATGGCAGAACACAAGTATGGTATTACCGATCCAGAGGTCTTATCTGCAATCGCCTGCCATACGACCGGAAAACCGGCGATGTCCCTGTTAGACAAGATCCTGTACGTAGCCGATTACATCGAACCGCGCCGTGATAAGGCGCCAAATCTGCCGAAGCTCCGCCGTCTTGCATTTGAAGATCTGGACGAAGCGCTGTATCAGATTCTGGACAGCACCCGCAATTATTTAAAGGAAACGGGCACGGCAGAGGATGATACAACCGAACAGACCTGGGAATACTATCATGAACGTCATGTTCATCAATAGACACATTAACAGGATTTAAATAAAATAATGAGGAGGATAATCCCCGTGGAAGCAAAAGAGCTGACCAAACTTGCCGTAAAGGCGCTGGAAGATAAAAAAGGCGAAGATATTCGCGTCATTGATATTCATGGAGTATCTGTACTGGCTGATTACTTTGTCATCGCAGACGGAAGCAACGCCAGCCAGGTAAAGGCAATGGCAGATAATGTAGAGGAAGAACTCGGCAAAGCCGGTCATGAGTGCCGTCAGATCGAGGGCTATCAGACTGCCGGATGGATCCTGATGGATTACGGCGATCTGATCGTACACATTTTCTCCCGCGATGACAGACTGTTTTATGATCTGGAGCGCATCTGGAGAGACGGAAAAGTAGTTGAGAATGTGGAGGAATTGTAATAGATTTTTGTTTCATTCCTTTTATATCACGAACAGAAAGGGAAAAACCTGCAAATGGTTTTTCCCTTTTATCGCGAATAAGAGAGAAAAACTTGAAATCTGTGTTTTCCCATCTATCGCGAACAAGGCTGATAAAGTGTTTTCCTTTCAACTCAAAACTTACTTTTTAAAAGCGCTCCATTTTGTAAATTTCAAAAATAGTGAAATAAAACGAGTTACAAGGTTGGAATACGCTAATTGCAACGAACGCAATTTGTTTATTGAGAAGTGTTGTATCAAAGCAATAAGTATATATATTGATATTTTTTTAAAAGATCATATAATAGTGGTAGGAAAAACCCTACATTCCCTACTGCTATAGTATGATTGGTACTGGTGGGTCTGTCCTTTCCGTGGTAGAATATTTACGTTATCAAGAAACACGGTCCTGAATCATGGAGGTGCAAAGTATGGAACCAATGTATTTGTCAATCCAGCCGGAAGAGACAGGGGAACGCATAAGAAGACTGCTTTTGGAACAAGGGTATACGATTCGGGAAATCCAGGGAGCTTTCGGGTTTGAAAATCCGCAGGCCATTTACAAATGGCTGTCCGGTAAATCGTTACCCAGCATCGACAACTTCATTATTTTAAGTAGATTATTGCATACTACGATTGAAGATATCCTCGTCATTGACGGGGATATTCCTCGTTTATGGGGAATTTTAAACCGATGGTTGAATGACATCCGTTGCCGTATGATTTACAATCGGATCAGAAACAAATGATAGAGGAGAGGACGGTGAAACATGGAATCGGAACATAAATTTATGTTAAATGATATTCTGCGAAAGAAACGGAAAAGTAAGATGCGCAAACCGGAATATCCTGTTTTTCTTACTTACGGACCGATTCACGTTTTCCCCTTGGGATGGATAAAACGTTGGAAAGAAGATATCATCTGCATCTGTCAGAGATTGCGTTACGGATACTGCTACCGTGATGCCTGGGCGATTGACCAGTGGTTTCTTGTTATCATCCCCAATATGCTCAACGATCTACGTATCAACGGTCATGGATATCCGGGATCTTTCACAGGAACCGAAGAAGAGAATGTGCGGAAATGGAACCGGATCCTAGAACATATGGAATTTCTATTTCGGGAGGCAAACGAGGAAACCTGTCACCGGAAAAATCCATATGAAGAAGCATATGATCAGGCAAGAGAGGCTTTCACCCGGAAATACGGGATGTTTGGTGAAAAGCTGAAAACCGAAGAAGAAAAAGAGCAGGAAAAAGATAAAGGTTATTACTGTGTGCATACCATGTCCGATGTGCCGGAATACAAGGAAATATTGGACCAATGGTTTGCAGCGGAGAAGGAACTGGCAGCATACCGAGATCGGTGTATGAAAGAAGGAATGAAGCTTTTTACCAGATATCTCTGGGAGCTGTGGGACTGAGATCATTTTTATTTATATTGATAAGAACATTGTGGGAGGCGAAAATCATGCAGAAAATTACATCGGCTTATGCAAATAAGATGCTGAGAAGCCTAGAAGAAGACAAGGCATTCTGGGTAAACAAGGAATCGACATCCAGTACTTACGTGGCTGCGGTCAACGAGGAACCAGTCGTTCCGGAATATGATTACATGACTGTTGCGAATACGATTGATGAGATTGACAGGAAGATCCTTACTATCAAGCACACATTGAATCTGACCAATGCCACCGCAAAAGTGCAGGTCGGCGCTCAGGAAATGAGCATTGACGGCATCCTAATCCGGATGGCGCAGCTCAACAAGAGAAAGACGGTGCTTGACGATATGCGCAAGAGACTTCCAAAAACGCGAGTCTATGGCAACTCCTTCGGTTCTTCTGGTTCGGCACCGGAGTATAAGTATATCAACTACGATCCGGAACTGATCCGGCAGGAATATGACCGCATCTCCAATACGATCATGGAAATGCAGATTGCACTGGATCGTTATAATCAGACGGTGCTGTTTGAGGTGGATATCTAAGTAGAATTTCCGTACAGGGCATACTTCTAACAAAAAATTACGAGTGGTTACGGTTCATTGTCATCGCTTATCGGTTATTTGTTATCGGGTTATGTGTTTCGGTTCATGGAGACGGCTTTGGAAAAGCATATCATGCAGATTTTCAAATCACCCTGTAAAAAACCTGTGAGGGATCACGGTGCCAAGGTACGGTTTTCAGGCACAACGGCTGCGGAAGCAATTCCGTAGCCATTTTTCATGGTAAGAAGGATTTCGGTCTGAAAGAGTTCAAAACCTAACTCAAAACTTACTTTTTAAAATCGCTCCATTTTGGAAATTTCAAAAATAGTGTACTGAAGTGGGTTATAAACACGGAATGGATTGGGTCACAAGAATTCCAAAACCGGAATTATGATAAAGCGCTTTATGATTTCAGGCAGGAACGTCTGAGCGAAAATTTGACTCAAAACGTTATCCGCAGAAACCGCTAATTGGAAATTCGAATTCGATGATGATATAGTTGGGCAGAAAAAATCGAAAGGAGATCAGACTATGGGAAGACTTTACAAAATCAACCAGCCGTGTCCCAAGTGCCATGAGGAACATAATTGGTGGCATATTCAGCTGACGGATGAGGAACAGGCGAAGATGGACGCGTATGTGGCAGCCAGTGAGGGAAAATCATCCTTGGAGTTACTTCTGGGCGAGCCGGGAATTGTTGTTATGCGAAAGCTTAAGTGTTGTTGCTGCGGTCACGTATTTGAAGTGAAACAGTACATTATTCAAGGGTATATCAGCATATGAAGCATAAAACAACTTGTTTCTAATAGTAAATTCCAGTTTTGAAGAACTTTGCAAAACTAACGTCCATAAAAATCATGATATTTTGATTTGCCAGAATTTACTTTTGCAAGTGATTAGCTAAATCAGAACTTAAACTTGCAAACTGGAAGCTCGGATTCCAATTCAGCTCTCCTAGAAAGATCCCTTCGATTTTTCGGGGGATCTTTTTGTGACATAGAAAACCTCATCCTATGGTGAAAAAAACAAAACAAAAAACAGAAAAACAAAGAAAAAGAAAGATTAGTACTTGCTTTTCCTATAAAAGGTGCTTATAATGTATGTAAATAAATCAGCTGCTAGTTAGTAGCAAAACTAATAAATACATATAAGAGGAGAAGAAGAGATGAGAAAAAAACTTGCAGTAATGATGGCTGCTATGGCCGCAACCGCGATGGTAGGGGGCTGTGGTGCAAAGGATGCAGCACCGACCGGCGCAGAGACCAAACCGGCTGAGACTTCTGCTGCTCAGGAGACAGAAGCAGCTCAGGAAGAAACCAAAGAGGCTGATGCCCATGAGGCAGAATACCTGGCAGAGTTTTTCGATGTACAGATCAAAGAAGATCCGGACAGTGCTGCTTTTTCCGCTGACCTGAAAAAGGTAGCAGGAGATGAGGCACCGGCTGTCGAGGGGGACATGACCTGGTTTTCTGCTGTGAAAGCTGCTGTGGCTGCTGCTGATTATGAAGAGCTTGCTCTTAGCTATCCGGAAGATAAGATTAAAGATCGTCTTGAACAATATGGGGTAAAGATGGATGAGACGAATGAATATGCCAGATACGTTGCTGCTGCTCTGGATACCAGCCTCATCACTTCCGAAACTGCGAAAAAAGTCGTTGCAGAAGATGCCTTTACAGCTGAGGATGAAATCAGTCTTCTGATGGCAATTGCCAATGCAAATGGAGACGCAAGAAACTACCTTGGCATGTCAAATGATCCAGACATTTACGCGAAACTGGACCAGGCATGGAATTCCTTTATCTTATTTGATGACAGCAAACTGGCAGAGATCGGAAAAGAAGCTGTACAGAACAAGGTAACCACCGGATATGGATTAAAATCTGCTGCATACAGTGCCCGCTTTTTACCGGAACTGACCTTACAGTACGGTCATTCTGATATCAAACATGTACATCAGCTGATGGGGCTCCTGAACAGCGAGAATATCACAGCAAAGGTTCAGCTTGAGCCGAAGATTAGTATTTACCAGTATCTGCCGGAGTGGGGTCCGATCCCGGAGGCTACTCCAACCTACGAAGTAAAAGAATATGAAGATCTTGCACTGGTATATGCAGTAGAATATGACCTTGAGCTTGAGTTCGACAATCTTGAGGATATGAATCGTTTTGACGAAGTAATCAAGACGTACGCAAAGAAAAATGAAGGAAATGAAGAAGCAAAGGGCCTGATCTATGCATCCTGGTGGCAGCCGCTTTATTCTTCAACCAGAACAGATATGCCGGAGACTGATTATCATCAGATCTATGATTGCGTAATCACGAACGATACGTATTCCATTCATCCATTTACCTTACCGGAAGATAAAGATGAGGTTGTTGAAAAACTGACGGAAATCTCCGACGGCCTGGAAGTTGTACCGGTTGAACGCTTCTGCAATACCGCTTTCTATAATTACCTGGAAGGTGAGGACTATCAGTAATATGCATGCAATCGAACGTGCAGAATACATCTTGTCCATGCTGGAGAAGAATAAAGTAGTCATGGTGACGGATCTGAGCCGTGAAATGGGAGTTACGGAAGAAACGGTTCGAAAGGATCTGGAAAAACTGGAAAAACAGGAGAAATTAAACCGTGTTCACGGAGGTGCCTACTTAAACGAAGGTTTTGGCAATGAAACTCCCATCTCGGTTCGCAGCAAGGTGATGCAGGAAGAGAAAAAGCTTCTTGCATCTCTCTGCATGCAATGGATCCACGAAAAGAGTTCCATTTTTCTGGATTGCAGTACCACGGCTCTTCATATTGCGAAGCAATTAGCGGATTTTCCCGGCAAGCTGACCGTCATGACCAATTCTCTGGCAGTGGCAAAGGAGATTGATGCGAATCCGCAGATTCGTCTTATTTTATTTGGCGGTGAGCTGAATCGCGATCGGGAAGCGTTTGAAGGACAGACCGTACTGGAACAGATGAAAACCTGCTTTATCAATTATGCATTTGTCAGCAGTGCCGGCTGCAGTCTGGAGGCAGGTATTACAGATTCCACCCGTGAAGAAGCAGATATCCGTCGTCAGGTATTAAAGCAGGCGAAACATAAGATCCTGGTGGTGGACAATACGAAGATCGGACGCAACGAGGTGTATGTGATCGGAGAGTTGGAGCAGCTCAGTCAGGTGGTTGTGGATCATTCCATCCGAAAAACCAATCCGGACCTATGGGAATGGTTCCAGGCACATCAGATCCCTGTCCTGGAAGGGAAAGCGGAAAGAAAATCAAAAACCAAAGGAGATGAGCGATAAGATTATGACAGATTTGAAGGAACTGAAACAAAATGTGCTGATGACAGCGAAAAAGGCCCATGATGAAAAGTTGATGGCCGGAACAAGCGGCAATATCAGTGCTTACTTTCGTGAGAAGCAGTGGATCGTAATTACTCCCAGCTCCTATGATTACAGTTTGATGGCGGAAGAGGATATCGTAGTGATTGATCTGGATGGCAATCTGGTCGAAGGAAGACACAAGCCATCTTCCGAGTGGAAAATGCATGCTGAGATTTACCGTCACCTGTCCCATGCTAATGCGGTGGTGCATACACATTCTCCTTATGCAAGCAGTTTTGCGGTAAACCATCAGGAAATTCCAGTTGTACTGATTGAAATGATTCCTTTCTTAAAAGGGAAACTGGAGGTAAGTCCTTATGCACAGCAGGGAAGTGCAGAGGTTGGTCTGAATGCAGTTCCAATCCTGGAACGGAAAAATGCCTGTCTGATGGCCAATCACGGTGTCGTGGCTATCGGCGGAACATTACCGGAAGCATATACAAACAGTGTTTATGTGGAGGATGCTGCAAAGATCTATCATCTTGCACTCTGTTCAGGACATCCGGTTGTGATCAAAGAATACGAGGAGGTCTGATATGACAAAGGCGTATGAACGATTATTAAAATGCTATCAGTGCTTTAAAGACAAAATTAATTTTAAGCCGGAGGTGGCACTGGTGCTGGGATCCGGACTCGGTGATTATGCAGATACCATTCGGGTAGAAGCTGTTTTGGATTATCATGATATTGAGGGTTTTCCTGTGTCCACAGTCAGCGGACATAAGGGCAGATTTGTCTTTGGATACGTAGGAGATGTCCCGGTCGTAATCATGCAGGGACGTGTCCACTACTATGAAGGATATTCCATGGAGGATGTAGTTCTTCCCACCCGTCTCATGAAGATGATGGGGGCCCGGGCCTTGTTTCTGACCAATGCTTCCGGCAGTGTGAATTATGATTACAAAGCCGGTGATTTTATGATGATCACCGACCAGATCAGTAATTTTGTACCGTCTCCTCTCATCGGACCCAATGAGGAGATGCTGGGAGAGCGTTTCAGCGATATGTCTGAGATTTACCGTAAGGACCTTTGTGGGATCATCCGGGGTGCTGCTGCAGACCTTCAGATTCCGCTTCAGGAGGGAACCTATATCCAGCTGTCCGGTCCGAATTTTGAAACTCCCCATGAAGTAAAAATGTGCCGGATACTTGGAGGAGATGCAGTAGGAATGAGCACCGCATGCGAGGCCATAGCTGCCAATCATATGGGCATGAAGGTCTGCGGTATTTCCTGCATTTCCAATCTGGGATGCGGAATGACTGATCAGCCTTTGAGTGCGGAGGAAGTGAAGGAAACAGCTGACCGTGTTGCACCGTTATTTAAACAGCTGATTACGGAATCCATAGTTCGAATCGGTAAAATGATCTGAGTGATGAATAAAAAACAAAGGAGATGATAAAGTGGACAATCAGTCAGAAGCAATCAAAAATGTGTACTTGCATGAAGACGGCAAAGCTGTGACCATCATTGATCAGACTAAGCTTCCAACGGTTACCGAATACCTGACCCTTGGAACGGCGAAGGATCTGTATGATGCCATTTTTGAATTGAAAGTCCGGGGAGCACCGGCAATCGGAATTTGTGCGGCATTTGGAATGTATGTTCTGGCCGGAACGATTGAAACCGGGGATTACGATGAGTTTTTAAAGAAATTCAGAGAGTATAAGGATTATCTGAACTCTTCCCGTCCAACGGCAGTGAACCTGAGCTGGGCATTAAACCGCATGGAGCAGGTAGTGACAAGCCACAGCGATGCTTCTGTACCAGAGATTCTTGGATATCTGAAGAAAGAGTGCATGGATATTCAGGAAGAGGACTGCCAGATGTGCAGAGCGATTTCTGAATATGGTTTAAGCCTTATTAAGGACGGAGACGGAATTCTGACACATTGCAATGCCGGACCCTTAGCCACCTCCCGCTATGGAACTGCCTTAGGACCTCTCTTCCTTGGAAAAGAGCAGGGCATGAATTTCCATGTATTTGCAGATGAGACAAGGCCGCTTCTTCAGGGAGCAAGACTTACCTCATATGAGTTAGATCAGGCAGGAATCGATGTAACATTGATTTGTGATAACATGGCCAGCATTGTAATGAAAAACGGCTGGATCCAGGCCTGCTTCGTAGGCTGTGATCGTATCGCTGCCAACGGTGATGCGGCCAATAAGATTGGAACCAGTGGTGTTGCAATCCTTGCAAAACATTACGGAATTCCGTTCTATGTATTAGGACCGAGTTCAACCATCGATCTTGACTGTGCAACTGGCGATGATATCCAGATCGAACTTCGAAGTCCGGAAGAGATCAAAAGCAAATTTTATGAAAAACCGATGGCACCGGAGGGTGTCAAATGTTATAATCCGGCATTTGATGTAACCGATCACACGCTGATCGCCGGAATTGTAACGGAAAAAGGAATCTGTAGACCACCGTATACGGAGAGTCTTGCAAATATGTTTGGCAAAAACAAAAAATAGGAGGAAAAGATTGATGAAAAAATTATTTGGTATTGTAGCAGGTGTAGCAGTATCCGCAGCGTTAATGACAGGATGCGGTGGAAACAATAATACAGCCGAGACAAAGGAAAATACGGCTGAAACAGCAGCAGCTTCTGCTGAGAACGCTGATGGAGATTTAAAGATCGCCATCGTGACCAGCCCATCCGGTGTAGATGACGGCTCCTTTAACCAGGATAACTACAACGGTATCCTGAAATTTATCGAGTCTCATCCGGGAGCAACCGTAACTCCGGTTCGCGAGGAAACCGGTGATCCGGCTGCAGTTATTCAGGCAGTTGCTGATATCGTTGCAGACTACAATGTGATCGTATGCCCGGGCTTCCAATTCTCCGGAATCGGAACCATCGCAACCGATAACCCAGATGTAGATTTTATCCTTGTAGATACGAATCCGACCGATTCTGAGGGTAATGACATCGAATGTGATAATATTTATGCAATGACTTTCAAGGAGCAGGAAGGAGGTTTCTTCGCGGGAATGGCAGCTGCACTGGAGTCTGAAAGCAAAAAGGTAGCTGTAGTAACCGGTATTGCATACCCAAGCAATGTAAACTATCAGTACGGTTTTGAGAGTGGTGTCAATTACGCAAATGAGAAATATGATACCGGTGTTGAGATCGTAGAGATCCCATCTTACGCAGGCGTTGACGTTACCAATAAAAATGTAGGTGGAAACTATGTTGGAAGCTTTGCAGATGAAGCAACCGGTAAAGTTGTTGGAAAAGCTCTCATCGATGAGGGCTGTGATATTCTGTTCGTAGCTGCAGGCGGTTCTGGAAACGGTGTATTTACTGCTGCTAAAGAAGCTGGCAATGTAAAAGTAGTAGGCTGTGACGTAGACCAGTATGATGATGGTGCTAACGGTTCTGATAACATTATTCTGACTTCTGTACTGAAAGTTATGAGCATGAACGTAGAGAAACAATTAAATGCTATCGCAGACGGAGGTTTCCAGGGAGCAAACGCTCTGTTAGGTGCAGATTCTGATTCTGTTGGTTATGTAACAGAGGAAGGACGTCAAAGCATGTCTGAGGATACCGTGAAGAAGATGGACGAAGCATATGAACTTGTAAAAGATGGAACTATCGTTCCGGCAGCAAACTTTAACGGAATTGAGCCGGAAGATTTCCCAGGATTGAAATAATACGTTCTGTACCAGAAAATGAGGAGGCTTAAATGTCGGAATATATCATTGAAATGAAGCACATCACAAAACGTTTCCCAGGTATCGTGGCAAACGATGATGTGACGCTTCAAATTAAAAAAGGTGAGATCTTCGCACTGCTTGGCGAAAACGGTGCCGGAAAATCAACTTTGATGAGCATGATATTTGGTATGTATGAACCGGATGAAGGTGAGATCTTCATCCGGGGTAAGAAAGAACAGATTCATTCTCCAAGCTACGCAACAAAACTCAATATTGGTATGGTCCATCAGCATTTTAAGCTGGTACAGAATTACACGATTACAGAAAACATTATTCTGGGTTTAAAGAAGAAAGACAAACTGTTTGGAATCCTTCCCTATGTTGATTTAAAAAAAGCAGATCAGGAGATCGAGGCGCTTTCTAAGAAGTACGGTCTGGAAGTCAATCCGATCGATGTGATCGAAAATACAAGTGTATCGACACAGCAGCGTGTCGAGATCCTGAAAATGCTGTACCGGGAAGCTGAAATTCTGATCTTTGATGAGCCGACAGCAGTGCTGACGCCTCAGGAGATTGAATCCCTGCTGACGATCATCCGCAACCTCAGAGATGATGGAAAAACCATCATCCTGATCACCCATAAGCTGGAGGAAATCAAAAAAATTGCAGATAGATGTGCGATTTTAAACAGAGGAAAGCTCATCGATGTTCTAGATGTCGCCACGACCTCTACAAAGCAGATGGCCAATTTGATGGTTGGACGGGAAGTTTCTTTTGAAGTAGAGAAATCAGAGCCTCATTACCGGGAGACTGTGTTAGAGGTAAAGAATCTCACTGTAAAAAATCAGGATCATTTTGAAGTAGTAAAAAATGTATCCTTTTCTGTCCACGGCGGAGAAGTATTTGCCATTGCCGGAGTATCCGGCAATGGTCAAATTGAGATTGCAGATGCGATTGCAGGAGTTGAGAAGGCAGCTTCAGGTAGTATTCTTCTGAATGGAGTCGATATCACCAATTACTCCATCCGCAAACGAACCCTGGAAGGAATCTCTTATATTCCGGAGGATCGGCAGAGCTGCGGCCTGGTCATGGATTTTACCCTGGAGGAAAATCTGGGATTGAAAAACTACTTCCGAGAACCATTTTCCCATAAAGGTGTACTGGATAAAGCAGAATTTTCCCAGTACGGAAATGAACTGATTGACCGGTATGACATCCGGAGCAGTCAGGGAAACAAGACCATTGTCCGCTCCATGAGCGGCGGTAATCAGCAGAAGGCCATCATCGGAAGAGAGATTGAACTTCAGTCTCCTCTGATGATCTTTGTGCAGCCAACCAGAGGTCTGGATATCGGAGCCATCGAAAATATCCATAAGCAGATTATCCGACAGAGAGATGCAGGAAAGGCAATCCTGCTGATTTCGTTAGAGCTGGATGAGATCATGAATTGTGCAGATACCATCGGAGTAATATATAATGGAGAAATCCAGAAAATAGCAGCTGCAAAAACGCTTACATCAAATGAAGTGGGAGAATTTATGATGGGGGTGCACCAAAATGCTGAAAATTAAACACAGATTGAAAAAGATGCTTGTCAGACTCCTGGGAAATGAAAAATACCAGGGTATCACCATTCCCATGTCGGCCATTTTCTTAAGCCTTCTGGCTGGAGCTGTGATCATTCTTTCGCTTGGCAAGAATCCTCTGTCGGCCTATGGTAACCTTCTTCAGGGGGCTGGATTCCTCCCGAAACCGAGTTATGCCGGATATAAGAATATGCTGACCGACTTCACCAGTTATATGAATGCCTGGACTCCGATGCTTTTTGCGTCTCTGGCAGTAGCAGTCGGTATGTGTGCCGGACTCTTTAATATCGGTGTCTCCGGTCAGATGCTTACCTCTGGTTTTATCACAACTCTGGTGATCGGATATAGTTCCCTTCCGGCAGCGGTGGCTAAGCCATGCGTACTGATTGTCGGAGCAGTCGTTGGTGCACTCATCGGTGCACTTATTGGCTGGTTAAAATACAAATTTAATATCAATGAAGTCGTATCTTCGATCATGATAAACTATACGGCCCAGTATGTGATCAGCTTTTTCATCAACACGTACTATATCAATCCGGTTTCCAGGCAGTCCCAGGCCGTCTCGAAAGCATCCCGCCTGACTCTGATGGACACACCCGTCGGAAACTTGAAAATGGATATTCCCTTAGGAATCCTTCTTGCAGTTCTGACTGCAGTCCTGGTGAAGTTCGTGTTAGATCGCACCGTATTTGGCTATGAACTCAAATGCGTGGGACTTGGAAGAAAAGCGGCCATGTATGCAGGTGTCAATGTTGGCAAAAGCATGATCATGGCGATGATGTTCTCCGGTGCATTAGGAGGCCTGGCAGGAGTGACGTACTACCTGGGGTATTTTGGTTCGATTCAGCCCCGCGTCCTTCCAAGCACCGGTTTTGATGCCATCGCAGTGGCACTTCTTGCAGGAAACCATCCCATCGGCATCATATTTTCATCTCTTCTGATCACAGTGATCAGCAAGGGCAGTACCTACATGAATTCAGCATCCGGTCTGGAATCAGAGATCGCATCCGTTATCACCGGATTGATCCTGCTGTTTTCCGCCTGCGGTGTATATATCCGTTACAAAGTGAATCGAATGAAACAAGAGTTAAATGAAGAGACAGAAAGGGGGATCAGCTGATGGAACGAATCCTGATTGATGGTTTATCCTTTGCGATCCCGCTGTTCGTAATGGCAATCGGAGGGATCTACAGCGAAAAGAGCGGCGTGACGAATCTGGCTTTGGAGGGATTGCAGGGAATGGGGGCATTTATAGGCGCCTTTGTGGCCGTTCTGGCTGCAGGCTATTTTGGAAGCAATTCCCAGGTTCCTTATTATCTCGCAATTGTATGTGCCATGGCAGGTGGAATGCTGTATTCGCTCTTATATGGACTGTTATGTATCCGTCTGAAGGCAAATCAGATCATTGGCGGAGTCGTGATCAATATCCTGGCTATGTCACTGACTGCATTTTTTACAAAACTTTTAAACCGCCTTGTGTTCGGTGCAGCTTCGGAAAAATTTGTTCTGGGTGTGTCTGCACGGTTTACAATTCCGCTGCTCTCCGGCATCCCAGTAATTGGAGCCGCATTTAAAGATGTCTATCCATTTGAGATCCTGATCCTTCTGATCGCAGTTGTTGCCTGGTATGTGCTGTATAAAACGCGTTATGGCATGAATCTTCGTGCCTGTGGAGATAATCCTCACGCAGTAGACGCAGCAGGAGAGAATGTTACCCGGATCCGTCTGATTGCAGTCCTTGTATCCGGTGCTCTGTCCGGTCTGGCTGGAATCAGCTTTGCTTATTCCATTTCAGCGAACTTTTCTTCCAACATCTATGTGGGATACGGATATCTGGCGATTGCAGCCATGATATTCGGAAACTGGAAGATCCTTCCTACACTTGGATCCTGCCTGCTGTTTGGTTTTGCCCGATCCGGAGGCTATTATCTTGTCCAGAAGATGCAGATGCCCAGCAGTTACTCGGATCTTGCCATGACGCTGCCTTATATCGTTACAATGCTGCTTTTGATTTTCTTCTCAAAATACAATCGTGCTCCTCGTGCACTTGGAGAGATTTACGACAAAGGAAAGAGGTAGAACATGAATATTCGTTTTTATAATGCCCAGATTCTTCCGATGAATGGAAATATGGATATCATCCACGGAGAGGTATGGGTCGAAGGGAACACTATTACATATGTAGGTCCTCATAAGGAATGCGGCAATGTGTGGGACCGTGAGATCGATGCAGAAAAAAATCTCATCATGCCGGGCTTTAAAAATGCACATACGCACACAGCCATGACGTTTCTTCGATCCTATGCGGATGATATGCCGCTGCAGGACTGGCTGACAAAGCAGATCTTCCCGATGGAAGCAAAATTACAGCCGGATGATATCTACTGGCTCTCCAAACTGGGAATCATGGAATACCTGACCAGCGGTATTACCTCCTGCTTTGATATGTATCTGAATACAGAAATGATGGCTAAAGCATCGGTAGAATGTGGATTCCGGAGTGTACTCGTCAGCGGAATCAATGATTTTTCCTCTTCATTGGAGGAAGTGGAGGCAGATTTTAATACCTACAACCAATATGATGAGCTGATCAGGTATTGTCTGGGATTTCATGCAGAATACACTTGTTCCGAAGAACTCTTAAAAAAGATTGCCGAGCTGTCACAGCGCTACAAGGCTCCTGTATTTGCTCATATGTCAGAAACAGAACGGGAAGTGGCAGAGTGTGTACAGCGCCATGGAACTACACCTGCAGCTTATCTGGATTCCTTGGGCTTATTTGAACATGGGGGCGGTGGATATCATTGCATTTGGTTTACCGATGAGGAAATAGAACTCTTCCGCAGGAAAGGACTGACAGCGGTAACCAATCCTGGATCCAACACAAAACTTGCAAGCGGCATCGCCAACACTACGGCATTTTTGAAACACGGAGTCAATATGGCCATCGGCACAGATGGACCAGCCAGCAACAACTGCCTGGATATGTTCCGGGAAATGTTTTTAGTGACGGGACTGGGAAAACTTCATGATCGGGATGCATCTGCAGTACCAGCAGAAGAAGTTCTGAAAATGGCAGTAACCGGCGGTGCAAAAGCAATGGGACTGACAGACTGCGACTGCCTTGCAGAAAGCAAAAAGGCGGATCTGATTATGATCGATCTGAACCAGCCGAATATGCAACCTATCAACAACCCGATGAAAAACCTGGTATACAGCGGAAGCAAACAGAATGTGAAGATGACCATGATCAACGGCAAGATCCTCTATGAAAACCAGAAATTCTTCATTGGGGTGGAGCCAAAGGAAGTTTACAAAAAGGCAAATGAGATCATAACCCGAATGAGACAATCGTAGGTAAAAGCGTTAAATTCCGTTGACAACACATTCTTTATTTGATACTATTTATCAAGTAAATTCAATATTCCATGAGGGAGTAGTTAGCGCGAAAGTGTGGTTTGTCAACATTCTGATTATAGCAACTGTATAATCTGGCAAATCTTAAATAATGAGACTCATGTATATCGATGGACGACAGTTTTTGTATCATGCATAGCTGTCAGTTGATATACATGAGTTTTTCTTTTGTGCATTGATGCAAAAAAGGGAGGACATCATAATCGACAGTGAGCGGTGAGGGAACATGCATTACATCTAGGAGGAAATGAAAAATGATGCTGTTTTTTAAAGTGTTTTTTACAGAATTTATCGCAGAGATGGGCGATAAAACCCAGCTTATGCTGATTGCTCTCACTTCAAAATATAAGTTGAGAGATATTATACTAGGAACTGCGGCGGCGATTCTTGTTCTGAATGGTCTTGCGGTTCTGGCGGGCGGACTTGTCAGTGAATTTATTCCTGACTGGCTTATTAAGATGATTGCAGCACTTGCATTTCTGTATTTCGCCGCATCGACTCTTGCCGGTGATGATGAAGAAGAAGAGGATGAGGGCGGTAAATCAAAGATTCAGTTTGCACCCTTAGCTGTTTTTTGTACATTTTTTGTGGCAGAACTGGGAGATAAGACTCAGCTTACAGCCATCACGTTCGGAGCCAATGAAGGCATGAAATCAGCCTTTGTTGTATGGATTGGGTGCTCTCTGGGACTTTTTGCAGCGGATATTCTCGGAATGCTGGTTGGATATCTTTTAAAGAGCAAAACTCCCGATGGGCTGCTGAATACACTGGCATTTGTTATTTTTTCCATATTTGGTGCTTTCACACTTCATCAGGGACTGAACATGATGAACGCAAGAGTCTGTCCGATTCCGGTATGGCCGGTATGGATTGCTGCGGCTGTTATTTTTACTGCCTTATGTGCCTGGATCTATATAAAAAGAAAGAAGGAAAATAAATGCGATATTTAAAACCACATTATTATGATAAATTTGTCTGTACAGCAGGAGATTGTCCGGATAGCTGCTGTGCCGGATGGCAGATCATGATTGATGAAACCTCTCTGGAGCGATATGGAAATGAAAAGAGCGAGTTCGGAACGCGATTACGCAATTCTATTGACTGGGATGAAGAATGTTTTTACCAGAACAATCGGCGCTGTGCATTTTTAAATGAAGAAAATCTCTGCGATCTTTATAAAGCACTGGGACCAGATTCTCTTTGTGATACCTGTCGAATGTACCCGAGACATACGGAAGAATACGAGGGACTTCGGGAATTATCTCTTTCCCTGTCCTGTCCGGAGGCGGCTAGAATCATTCTTTCCTGTAAAGAACCGGTCCGTTTTCTGGAAGAAGAGGACGATTTGGAGGACGATTTTGAAGAATTCGATTTTATGATGTTTTCCCAGTTGGAAGATACAAGAGATGTTCTGTTTTCGATTTTACAGGATCGATCCCTTCCTCTGACACTCCGAATGTCGGCATCCGAACAGCTGACAGAACAATATCAGATCCGGGTGGAAGAGCAGAAGGAATATGAAATTGATGAACTTCTGCGAAGCTGTGAAGCTCTTCATCAGAGAAAAAAACTCCAGGAATTTGTATCAGAAAGTCTTGCTGAAAAAGGCATTGATGCAGCATCTCTCCATCGGTGGGCACGCCAGATAGAAGAATTGCAAGTACTACGCGGTCTGGAACGCCTGCGTCCGGAATGGGATGATGTGCTGGATGGTGCTGAAAAGTGGCTGTATCAGGGAAGTGAGGAAACCTATCATAAAATTTGCGAAGAATTTCATAAGGCATATGGAAGCTTAGGAAGTCACAAAGAAGAATGGGAAAATCTGGGCGAGCAGCTTTTAATGTTTTTTGTCTATACCTATTTTTGCGGGGCTGTCTACGACGATATGGTCTGTTCCAAGATGGAACTGGCATTGTTCTCTGTCCGCTGGATACAGGAATTTCTGATGGTCCGATGGCTGGAAAATGGAAAGAAACTTTCCATGAAGGATGTGGAAGAAATCTCCTGGAGATATGCCCGGGAAGTAGAACATTCCGATGATAACTTAAATGCACTGGAAGACTGGCTTTTTGAGCGGTATGCACCGGTTTAATCACCGAAAGAAGCATATTGCAAAAATGAATCATACGAACAAAAAAGCTCTATTCTATAAAATTGAGCGTACCGTATCTCCGGACGTCAACGAATAGAGCTTTTGAGTTAAATTTTGTCACATAATGCTTCTGCCATTTTCAGATAATACATGAAAGGTAAGCGACAGCAAACCAATGTGTTACCGCATAAGGCGCAACAGGCCGATTACTTTCCCAAGAATCTGTACTTTATCCACAATAATCGGATCCATGGTTGCATTCTCCGGCTGGAGACGATAGTGACCGTTCTCCTTGAAGAAACGCTTAACGGTAGCTGAATCATCGATGAGTGCAACCACGATCTCGCCATTCTCTGCGACACTGGTCTGTTCCACGATAACACGATCTCCGTCATAGATGCCCACATCGATCATACTATTGCCGCGGACCTTCAGCATAAAAGTTTCGCTGTTCGGAAGCAGTTCTGCCGGAATCGGGAAATAGTTCTCCACATTCTCATCAGCCAGAATCGGCGCACCGGCTGCTACAGTACCGATAAGGGGTACATTCACCAGTTCGCGGCGGGACAGGTTAAAGGTGTCATCAACGATCTCGATGGCTCTCGGTTTTGTCGGATCCCGGTGAATATATCCGTTCTTCTCAAGCTGTTCCAGATGAGAGTGGACAGAAGAGGTAGACTTAAGCTGTACCTTTTCACAAATTTCACGTACCGTCGGCGGATAACCTTTCTTTAAAATGCATGCTTTAATAAATTCCAAGATCTCTTTCTGTTTATCTGTAATACGTCCCTGTGCCATATAGATTCCTCCTGTCGATGAAGTATATAAAATGTTTTTAATATCGGATATACAGTGATTCTGGCAGGATACAAGTCGAACGCCCACCTGATGGGACCAGCAGCTGAATCACTGAAAGGTCTGGCCTATAGTAAGCCCTTATTATATTATATATAGTAACATATGTTCGGGCAAAATGCAAACTATTGTTCGTCTTTATCAATGTTTTCTTTTTTAAGCTGTTCTCTTGCCTGCTCAAGCAGCACTTCCAAACGGGCATTTTCTTTGTCTGCCTGACGAAGGAGTTCCTGCATTTCCCGTTCTTTTTTGAATAGTGCGCGCTCCATCGTAAGCTCCCCCTGGGCTTTGCATTGCTGAAGACCCATATCAGCATCTGCTTTTTGTTTTGATAATTCCTGGGTAAGTCCTGTGAGTTTCTGCTGTAGTTCTTTATTTTCAGTTTCAAGTGCCAGAATCCGATCGGATGCATGCTGATAGGACTCTGACTTTACCTCCTGTTCCTTCTGAGAGTGAGAGAGAGCAAGTACCGTATCATGAAGCTCCTGTTTGCATTGTAAAAGCTCATTCTTAAGCATTTCTTCTGATTCTTTTGATCGTTCATTTTCCTTCAGCTGATTTTGTGCCTCTTCTAGTTTCTCCTTCAGCATCTGGTTGATCTGCTCCTGGTCAGCAGCACCTTTTCTGAGCGATTCTAGCTGTTCGGTGAGTGTCTGTTCCTGCTTGGTCAGCAAAGCGGACTCCGCATCCATTTTTTTCTTTTCTGCTTGAAGTTGTTCTACTTTTTTCTGTAACTCTGTGAGGCGCAGTTCTTTTCTCTGGAGTTCAGAAGAGAACTCCTCCCGTGCTCTGGCTTCTGCATTCTGGTTCAATTCCAAGCTATACAGATATGCGGAGGTGATGGACTTAACCATGGTTTCAAACTCCTCAATCTCGACACTTCTCCCCGGGATTGAGGATTTGGCTTGATTTAACTCAAACACCTGCATCACATGATCAAAGCCCTGGGCCTGGTTCATTCCTTTTTGTTCGCAAAATGCACGGAAAGCATCCGCTGTATCGGAATCGATTCGAAAGTTTGCCTGTTTAATTTCTCCCATATTCTATATTCTCCAATCTATTTTTTTGTAACTGTTTATGCAACTATTCAGTAGGTCTGCGCATTTACTGCGCTGACCGTACGAAAACATGGGTCAGCAGGCAAAAATCCCATTGCCGTAGGTAATTTTTAATGGATTTTTGCGTGTGACTGTGAAGGTACTGAACAGTTACCTGTTTGTTTAATACCCTGACATTCTTGCTGCGAGATGGTAACTGTTCATACTCATGTAGACAGTTACGCGAGATAATACTCTGCTTATCAAACTGATTTCAAAGAAGTGCTTTGCAAAGATCATGCGCCAAGTCTTATAACGTTCGATTTAAACTGAAATTTCAAATTGCGTCATACTTTATTTTATGTATATAGATTATCATGAAACCACAATGGCGTCAATCTGATTCTGTGGTATGTTATATATATGTTATACATGATTATTGTTATACATAGATTATGATTTTGATAGTAAAAATAGGAATGAAACTATCAACTATTCGTGAAAGGATGCTTTCGCGAATAGTTTTGTTGACTTTTATAGCCATATTTTCCAGAAATAGCAGCGCAGTTTTGTGCAATATGTATGATTTCCTATAAAAATCTATATACCTAAAGTATTTAGATTTTTATAGGAAGCAGGTGTCTGCTGCTTACGAGCAAAGCCACCTTTTCTTACGGCACTTTTGAAACCGAAAGTACCGTAAGAAAAGGTGGTGGCAATAGAAATTTGCCGTATTTAAATGCGAAGCCACGGCAAATTTCGTTACTGGGCACGTATGCGTGAACAGTAACAAGTTGAGAACAAATGTTTGTTTTTTCTTTCAAAACCATTGACAAACATTTGTTCGTATCGTATAATGTAGCCATACAGAACAAATGTTCCTAACATTTTTATAATATTCAAATCTCTTCTCATTCTTTAAGAACGGATTTGAATACAAAAAGACGATTCCAACAAAACACGAGAGGAGAAGATTGCAAATGTATACGTTGAAAAAAGGTGTTATGGTTTTAGCTGTTGTTTTCATCATGCTGCTTTCGGGCTTTTTTGGACGGAGTCTGATGTATGTGATGGCTGAGGAAGAAGCAGATACTAGACCGGAAAAGTACTATACCAGTATTCATCTGAAAGATGGAGATACGCTCTGGAGCATTGCTCAGACATATTGTGCAGATTCGGAGGAGTCAGTTGAAGAGTATGTACGGGAGCTGCGCCAGATGAACAGTCTTTCGGATGACCATATTGACGCAGGGCATTACCTGACCATTCGTTATTATAAATAAATCGTTACCGTTCACATACACGTACACACAACCGATAACAGAGACAGAATCAAATTTATAGAATTTTCCATATTCCTGTCCGTAGTCTGTTCATTTAATCTATTTTCTGGTAGAATAAAGTTTAGCAAGCAGTCTATATCTGATTAAATGACAAGCGACAGAAGAACAGGAGGAAATAAGGATATGAGTATTGTATATCACGAATCATCGAAGATATTTCATTTATATAACCAGACCATCAGCTATATCATGATGGTTCTTCCAAACGGACATATGGGACAGCTGTATTATGGGAAAAAGATTCGTGACAAGGAAGATTTCTCATACCTTCTTGAATTAGCTCCCAGAGACATGGCATCTTATCTCTATGAAAACGATCGCACCTTTTCACTTGGACATATTAAGCTGGAGTACGGTACTTACGGAAGCGGTGATTACCGTCATCCGGCAGTAGAGATTCTCCAGAATGATGGAAGTACCTATTCAGATTTTCAATTTACTGGATATCAGGTTACATCCGGAAAGCCAAAACTGCCAGGACTTCCCGCTACTTATACTGAACAGGACGGGGAAGCTGAAACTCTTATTATTACGTTAAAAGATACCCATACTAATCTGGAGCTGCATCTTTTATATACAATATTTGTCGAGGGCGGTGTCATTGCCCGAAGTGCTTCTATTTCCAATCAGGGAGACATTTCTGTACAGGTTCAGACCGCGATGAGTCTTTGCCTGGATCTTCCTGACCACGATTATGAGTGGATGCAGTTTTCTGGGGCATGGGCGAGAGAGCGCGCACTCCACACACGCAGGCTTGAGTATGGCATTCAGGCGATTGACAGCACCCGGGGACATTCTTCCCATGAGCAGAATCCGTTCATTATTTTAAAACGCCCTTCGGCTGACGAATTTCAGGGAGAAGCCATTGGCTGCAGCTTGATTTACAGCGGTAATTTTCTGGCTCAGGCAGAAGTGGAGTCACATGGAACCACCCGTCTTATGATAGGAATTAATCCGTTTGGCTTTAGCTGGGAGCTGAACCCTGGTGAAACCTTCCAGACTCCGGAGGCAGTGCTTGTTTACTCCTCTCAGGGACTTAACGACATGAGCCAGACTTTTCACCGGCTGTATCGGCGCCGACTGGCAAGGGGGTACTGGCGTGATCGCGAGCGCCCAATCTTGATCAATAACTGGGAGGCAACTTACTTCAATTTTACCGAAGAAAAACTTCTACAGCTGGCTTCCAGAGCGCAGAAATGCGGCATAGAGCTGTTTGTTTTAGATGACGGCTGGTTTGGTGCCAGAAGCAGCTCAAAAGCCGGACTGGGCGACTGGGAGGCAAACCGTGACCGTTTGCCAAACGGTCTTTCCGGACTGGCACAGAAGATAGAAGCGCTCGGTATGAAGTTTGGTCTCTGGATCGAACCGGAGATGGTAAATGCCGATTCCGATTTATTCCGCACGCATCCTGATTGGATCCTCCAGGTTCCAGGGCGAACGCCTTGTCACGGACGTTACCAGTATGTATTGGATTTTTCCAGGCAGGAGATCCTTGATTACATCTATGAAAAGATTGTATCGATTCTGGAAGGCGCCTCCATTTCCTATATTAAGTGGGATATGAACCGAAGTCTCAGTGATGTATGGAGCAGAGGAGTTTCCGCCAGACAGCAGGGAGAAGTATTTCACCGCTACATTCTGGGTGTTTATCAGATGTATGAGCGGCTGACAACACGCTTTCCGGACATTCTGTTCGAATCGTGCGCCAGCGGCGGAGCGCGTTTTGATGCAGGTATGCTGTATTATGCACCGCAGGGATGGATCAGTGATGATACAGATGCGATTGAACGCCTGCGGATTCAATACGGCACTTCCTATGGTTACCCGATCAGCTCGATGGGATCCCATGTATCTGCTTCTCCGAACCATCAGCTTCATCGTCAGACACCGCTTTGGACACGTGCCAATACCGCGTTCTTCGGAACTTTCGGCTATGAACTGGATCTGGCACAGCTCGGAGAAGATGATCTATCTGAATTAAAAATTCAGACCGCCTTTATGAAACAGCACCGGTCCCTGATTCAGTATGGTACTTTTTACAGACTTTCCAGTCCGTTTGAAAACAATATCACTGCATGGATGGCGGTCAGTGAAGACCGCACAGAAGCCCTGGTCGGCTGGTACCGGACACTGAATGTCGCCAATGGTCCGTTTACGCGGCTGTATTTACAGGGACTGGAAGAATCCGATCTTTACAATGTCACGGAATATACAGAAGGACATGAAAGTGCCGTAAGCACCCACTATGGTGACGAACTGATGAATTTAGGACTGATTACCAGTGACGCCTCTTCCGGACAGTATATGGATGGTAGAAGAGAGAGCTGCGACTTTGATTCTCGCCTGTTTTATGTACAAAAGCATGCTGAATAATAAATAAGATAAAAGCATTAAAAAGGGATTCTCCCGAAGCTGGTTTTCAAAGAAGAATCCCTGTAACTGTTCAGTAGGTCTGCGCATTTACTGCGCTGACCGTACGAAAACATGGGTCAGCAGGCAAAAACCCCATTGCCGTAGGCAATTTTTAATGGATTTTTGCGCGTGACTGTGAAGGTACTGAACAGTTACGAATCCCTTTTAATTTAAATCCGGCGTTTCCCCGTATAATCCCGCTTCCGGCGTTCATTTACGATATGATTCAGAATCCCGCCACCGATAATAATAACGGCTGCCATCATCAGCACACGTTTCGCCCCTTCCTGCGGAAGTGTGCTCTTAGACGCAATCGACGTAGTATTGAATTGAAGGGTATATTCGATTTCATGAGGCGTTCCCATCGCCAGTGTATCCGCCCTGACTGTAAGTTCTTTTGTCAGATCCAAAACAGGGATCGTAAAATGAGAATTTGCGTCCTTGGCACTTTCATTCTCGTATTTTCTATTATCTACCACCATGTAATCATAATTGGAACTGCTCCATGTGATGGATATGTATGCCGTTCCATCTGTCACCGTCAGAAGAGCAGGACTCTGGATCGAAGCCTTTCCGCTTCCTCCGGTCATTGTTACCTCGATGGCATATTCACCATCCTTCAGGGAAAGCAGCGTTCCAGCACCTGCCTGCGCTGTCAACGTCCACCGGCTGCTAAATAAGATACAAATGATTCCCAAAAGAATGAAACCTATTTTTTTCATAGACAGAAAACTCCTTACCCTGTGTTTATAAATTCTTTTTCTTATACAGAAACCAGGACGCAGCAATCGAAAAACACGCCAGATACAGAAGCAGGATCCCAATCGTTGTATAAGAAAATGCCTCATGATTGGCGATGCTGCGAAGCGCCGCACTGGTCTGCGATAACGGCAGATATTCAATCACCTGGCGCAGACCATCCGGCATACTCCGGGCTGAAAAGAATGTATTGCACAGATATGCCATCGGCATAATCACGTAATTCGAAAAGCGCGGCACATCGGCATGGTTTTTGGCATAAAAAGATACCACAACTCCAATTGCGGAAAACACAGATCCGTTTAAAAACATTAGAAGAAACGACCAGCCGTTAAAACAGAGCCCCGTTCCGATCGGCAAAATCAGAAGAATAATCACGGCTCCCGCATATAATCCCCGTAGACTTCCGCCGATGATCTGTCCCGCGATGAACTGCCACAGCGGGGTAGGAGAGATGATGACCTGGTCAAATGCTTTTTCGTACAATCTCTGGACGTTTAAATTCTGGGCGATAGCATTGAAACTGCCGTTCATGGTCGTCAGGGCAACCACTCCCGGAATCAGAAAGTTCAGATACGATTGTCCGTGCGACATAGTCTGGATTCCAAGACCAAACACCAGAATATATAAAAGAGGGGCAATCATGGCAGCCAGCGTGATTTTATAAAAATCCCGCCGGAATTCTACCCATTTTTCCCATAACACAGTAAGAATACCCATTTTTACCGGCATTCCAGCTGCTGCCCGATTGTCTCCAGAAATACATCTTCCAATGTCGTACTGCGAAGCGCTGTTTCCTGTTCTGACGCGGACAAATACTGAATTGCCTCCTCCTTTCCATGAAAATAGTGTGATTTCAGCCCATCTGGTGAAGTCTCATCGACCGCATACCGCCCCAGCGTCTCTATCATATGCCCCGGAGCATCTGTTTCCTCCAGACGTCCACCGCACATAAAGCCGACACGGTCACAAAGCGTTTCTGCTTCCTCCATATAATGCGTTGTCAGAAGAATGGTAAGCTTTTGCTGATTCAGCTTTTTCAGAAGATTCCACATCTGACGGCGGGCAAATGCATCCATCCCTGCAGTCGGTTCATCCAGAAGAAGGATTTCCGGTTCCGTTAAAAGTGCCCGGCAGACCATCAGCTTCCGCTTCATGCCTCCGGAAAGCTTTCGGACGGTTCTCTTCCGATAATCGATCAACCCGCAGAATTCCAACAATTCCTCTGACCGCTCCCGAATCTTTCTGAGCGGCATATAATAAAGACGTCCCTGATATTCCATAATCTCGTTCATCGTCATATCCTGACGCATCGAGTATTCCTGCGTAACGACACTGAGTTTTTGTTTCAGCTGATTTTTCTGACGGGTCAGCAGCTCTCCGTTGATCCAGATTTCACCCGAAGTCGGAAGCAGGAGAGTGGAGAGCATTCCGATGGTGGTCGTTTTTCCGGCACCATTCGGTCCCAAAAGCCCAAAGAACTCGCCTGTCTCAATTTTCAGGTTCAGATCCTCGACCGCCAGAAAATGATCGTATTTTTTTGTCAGATGCTTTAATTCAATCATGGTTCCCTTCCTTCACGACAATAATCGAATAATAACTTGCCCGATCTGGAATTTCATCAATTTTATGATAAATATGCTCCTCTGGCATACCACAATTTTCGATCATGGTACCTGTCATATGCTTTTCTTTCAGGGTCGCCTTGACAAGCGGCATCTTGGAAGCTGCTTTCATCAGAACCTTGGTACCTGGAAGTTCCAGCGCCGCCTCAATATCATAAGTGGACGGAATAATATGAAGCTGTTCTGAGCGGTCAACAAGACTGTCCTGAAGCTTGGCGCTGACCGCGCAGAAGGACGGAATGCCATTAATGATTTCAGTTGCATAACCATGTGCTTTTACAATCCGATGGATATAAATATAGGTACTGTAAATCGTCGGATCTCCGAGCGTGAGGCAGGCAACATCCTTCCCCTGTTCCAGCTGCTCTATAATCTGATTCGAGGCAGCCTGGTATGCTGCATTTAAAACAGCTTTATCTTTTGTCATCGGAGTAGTGAGGTTTAAGCATTCCTTTTCATCCAGATTTTCCACGATCCCACTGGCAATTTTATAGGAAACTGCATTTTCCTTTCCATCCGCCGGTACCGCAATCACCGGGCACTTCTGAATCGTGTCAACTGCCAGATACGTCATGAGCCGCGGATCGCCCGGACCTACTCCTACACCATATAAGGTTCCTTTTATCATAAACATTTCCTTTCTGTGAAAACTGTGAGAAATTCAAGTGTTCAACTTTTAAAATTTTTGTACGATGCCTTTTTTGCTTTTTTAATAAAGTACGAAATTAGCCTTTTTCAAAAGTAAAAAATTTTGTACTTTATAGTTAGTGGTTAATAAATGGCTTAGATACAAGGATTATAGCATAAAGTACAAAAATTTCAAAATGCACTTTATTTCAGAATGTACTTTATTTCGAAACAGAATAAAGTACATTTTCAAATCGCTCCATTTTGGAAATTTCATAAATAGTGGAATAAAGTGGGTTACAAGAATTCCAAAAGCAGTTATCCGCAAAAAGGGTTAATGTCAGTGGAATGTATTTTGGATATGTTCCCCAAAATGGAAAACAAATACAGATGAGCTTACCCGATGGCTTTGACTGTTATCAGTCTACACCATCGGTTTCCTCAAGTCCAGCTAACCCCTGAATAGTAACTGAGAGGTCATTGTATAGTATGAAGTTGTATTCTAGACAGAAAAATTTTTTGGATGTATACTATAGAGTTGGATTTACTAAAAAGCAAAAGCAGGAGGAAATAATACTGTGCGCGATGTACTGCGGGAAGAAAAGAAATTTCTGCTGAATCAGGCAGAAGCTTTAAAACTCCGGAATTATCTGTCAAATGTGGTTCATACCGATTTACATAATGGACCAGATGGTTACCAGGTACGTTCTTTGTACTTTGATTCTTTGTCAAATCGGGATTTTCAGGAAAAAGAAGATGGTCTGGAGTTAAGAAGAAAGTTTCGTTTGCGGGTATATAGTCCTGATGCGGATTTTGCACTGTTTGAAATGAAGCAGAAGCAGGGACCATATCAGCGAAAGCGATCATTAAGATTATCCAGAAAGGAAGCGCAGGCTCTCATTGAGGGTGATTATTCCGTACTTTTAAACAGTGGCAGTGAGTTTGGACAGGAATGTTATTCAATTATGGAAATGTGGGCATACCGTCCTAAAACAGTTGTAGAATATGACAGATTTGCATTTATCGCGCCAGAAAACTCTATTCGAATAACCTTTGATTCCAGAATACGGGCTAATGAAGTGAATTTTAATGTGTTTGATTGAAATCTGGTGTTAAACAGTGTAATGTCGCCTTTTGCTGTAGTGCTGGAAGTAAAATACAATGGCTTTTTGTTAAGCTATATCAAGCATATGCTTCTGCCCGTTCAGAAAAGCGAGCTTTCCGTGAGCAAATATTGTATGGCAAGACAAATTGGCTGTAACTACAGGTTTTAGGAGGAAAGGAAATGAAAGAGACGATTTATAACCTGCTTGCCCAACAGGGGGATATGACCTGGCAGCAAATTATAATGCATATTCTGGTAAGTGCTGTCATTGGTCTGTTTATTTTTATTTCATATGTGATTTCACATAAGGGAACGATTTACAGCAAAAAATTTGGAGTAACACTGATCGTTCTGACGGTTATGACAGGAACAGTTATGACTGTCATAGGAAACAATATTGCATTGTCGCTTGGTATGGTCGGTGCATTATCTATTGTGCGTTTTCGAACTGCAATAAAAGATTCCAGAGATACTGTATATATTTTCTGGACGATTATTGTGGGAATATGCTGTGGAGTTGGAGATTATCTGGTTGCTGCAGTAGGCAGTTCTGCTATTTTTCTTATTTTTCTTATCATGGGAGCGATTCGCAGTGATAACCGTATGCTTTTGATCATCCGTGCAAAAAGAAGCCGCTGTGAAAATATAGAATCTCAGGTCTTTCGTTATTTTGGGACTGGTGTCGTTCTTCGGGTAAAAAATACGACAGAGGAAAATGCTGAGTACATTTATGAATTATCCAGAAAAATACTGGAGAAAGTTCAGAAACAGTATCCGGCTTTAACAGATGATTTCTATAACCTTGGACAAATCGAAAGTGTTAATATTGTAGCTCAAAGCGATGAGATTTATAACTGATATGAAATATAAAATAATAGGATTTATATGCTGCTTTGCGGTTATCCTGATTGCCGTTTTTGCGCCATTGTCTTATAAGGACTACCGAAAAACAGAGAGAATTCATCAGCATGAACAGGAAATTCCCCAGGAACCATGTACGGATCCTGCGGATGGCGGTCTGTGTACATATCTTCCGATTGTCAAAATTGATACAGATGGGATAGAAATCCCGGGAAGACCCATTAAGGATGATGGAAACAACCGCATTTATACACGCGCTACGGATGGGGAAACTACAATTGCTGCTCAGATGGATATAATTGGGAATGACAGCAAAGAGTACCATCATGCAAATGAAACGGCAGATGTATCTTCTGAAATCCGTATACGAATGAGAGGTAATTCCTCAAGAAAGTTTGATAAGCCAAGCTATGCCATCAGACTTGTAGATAAAAAAGGGGAAAACAATCCGCTTTCCATTATGGGAATGGATGCGCACCATGAATGGGTATTATACGGTCCCTGGCTCGATAAAACAGCCATACGAAATTATATGTTTTACAATCTTGCCGGAGAAATGATGTCTTATGCGCCAAATGTAAGATTCTGCGAAGTAATTCTTAATGGTGAATATGAAGGTCTATATGTAATGACTGAAATGATAACCGGCGGAAAAGATGGAGCCAGGCTGGGACTTCGTGTAAATGCCAAGCGCAGCACATTTTCCGGATACCTGCTTCGCCTGGATCATCAGCATGCGGGCGAAGAAGCTTTAAACAGCTTTACAACGTATACCTACAAAACCCCCTTCCTGCTGCAGATAGAATATCCCGGAAACAGGAACAGGGATGCCAGACTGACAGAAGAAATCCGACAGGATTTTTCAAATTTTGAAAAAACTCTGTATTCATATGATTATGACAGGGAAAAACATGGCTACACTTCTATGATAGATGTAGACAGCTTTGTAGATTACTTTATAATCAATGAGCTTTCCAGTAATGCAGATGCCGGAAACTATTCCACTTATATTTATAAGGGAACCGACAATCTGTATCGTATGTGTGTATGGGATTTTAATAATGCCTGCAATAACTATTTCGAGGAGGAACTTCCTTATACAGGATTTTTCCTGAACAACCGATTATGGTTTGAAATGCTTATCAAAGATGAGGATTTTACTGAACGGATCATCCAGCGATATCATTCCTTGCGAAAAGGTCTGTTAAGTGAAGAATCACTTTATCGTTATATCGATGAAACCCTTGATTTTATCGCACCAGCTCTTGCAAGAAACGATGCACGATGGGGAAGTGTGGAACAGCAGGCAAAGGGACTTCTGGTTCCGGTATCGAGAAATCTTGACAGCAGATCTGCCGCTGAAGGACAGTTAAAAGGTTACTTGCGAAACAGAGGAAAATGGCTGGATGAAAACATTGAGACTCTGCGTCAGTATTCAGCATCCTCCCGTGTAAAGCAGTATAATGAGGTTAATGATTAAAATATGAAACGATTTATTATCAGTATATCTGCCATCATTCTGCTTGTATTTATTGGATTTATAGCTGTGTTTTATGGCGGATTTTATGTAGACTCAGGCCGGGACAATCATGTAAACACATTTGTCCAAACTGAGAATAAAGAGATACTTATAAAGGACAAAGATAAGTGGAAACCATTTGAAGTCAGAGGAATTGACATGGGAAGCGGTATTCCAGGTGAATGGTCTACAGATTATGCGATCACCAAAGAAACCTATCTGCACTGGTTTCAGCTGATCCAGGAAGCAGGAGCAAATACGCTGAGAGTCTATTCTGTCCAGAATCCGTCTTTTTATAAAGCGTTCTATGAATACAATTCCCAACATGAGGAGCCGTTATATTTACTTCAGGGAATCTGGGTAAATGATTATATACAGAACTCCCGAGTGGATGCATATGCCGACTCCTTTGCAGGAAAGCTTCTGGATAATTGCCTGGTCACTGTAGATGTGATCCATGGAAAACGACTTATCATCAATAATGATGCAGATACAAGTACAGGACTTTATTTACACGATGTCTCGAAATGGGTGCTGGGATATATTATCGGAAATGGATGGGAAGATACAACCGTTGCATATACAGATGAGAAATATCCGGATATGGAACCGTATAAAGGAACTTATCTTACTGCTTCAAAAGATGCCTCTGCCTTTGAATCCCTGCTTGCAGAAACAGGTGACAAGATGCTGTACTATGAATCAACAAGATATGATGAGCAGCGTCTGATCTCCTTTTCCAGTGGAAATGCAACAGATCCTTTTGATTATCCTAAAGAGATTGCAGAATATTTCCGAAAATGTGCCCGGATCGACGCAGAACATATAACTGCAACTGATAAATTTATATCCGGTCAGTTTGCCAGCTACAGTGCATCTCCATATGATCAGGATTACCTTTCCTGTATGGAATACACAACGTGGAACAGCTTGTCTGATAAAAAGATTGACTTTAGTGACTGTATCACTCCTGACGGAAAAAGGAATACTTATCGGGCATATTTAAGACTTTTAAACGAACATCATACAATGCCGGTTTTGGCTGTTGAATTTGGTGCAGCCACAGGACGAGGTGAGATTCAGGAGAATCAGGTAACCAGCAGAGGACTTGGATACTATTCTGAAAAAGAACAGGGAAAGATTCTGGTAGATTGTTATGAAGACATTATGGCTGCCGGACTTTCCGGAGGCTGTGTCTACTCCTGGCAGGATGAATGGTTCAAGCATACCTGGAATACCATGTATGCTGTAGATTTAAGCCGTAATATTTACTGGGAAGATGCTCAGACAAATGACCAGCATTTTGGCTTGCTGGCATTTGACTGTGGGGAAAAAGAAAGTGTTTGTTACGTGGACGGGGATACTTCCGAATGGACGGATAAAGATATGGTGATCCAATATGAAGACGGCTCTTTCATCAGTGTGAAGTATGATGCCTCCGATGTTTATTTATATCTCCATAAAAAGGGCTTTGATCTGGAAAATGACACGCTGTATGTTCCGGTTGATACGACCCCTAAAACAGGCAGTACCCGTATGGAAAATTGTACAGCAAAATTTGAAAGACCTACAGATTTTGTACTGATCTTAAATGGAAAAGATAATACTCGTCTGTTGGTTCAGGATCGGTATAATCCCATTCATGCCAATTATGAGGAAGATATTACAGGAGAAGATTCTTATATTGATCCACCGGCTCGGGATAGCGCTGTATTCGAAAATATCTGCATGGTATTACGGGATGTTATTGGTCAGTATCAGGATGCTGCCACACCGTTAAGAACCTTTGAAAGTGGAAAGCTGCATTATGGTAATGGAAATCCATCTGCATCTGATTATGATTCCAGAGCAGATTTTATCTGTAACGGAGATGATGTGGAAATTAGAATCCCATGGCAGCTGCTGAATTTTTCTGATCCGTCCCGAATGCAGATTCATGATGATTATTATGATGGAAATTATGGCATTGAAGCAGTGGGGATCAAAGAGATGTTTATAGGTCTTGGCAGAGAAGGAAATACTATCGAGATGGGACGGCTTAAACTGAAAGGATGGGAAAATACAGTATCTTACCATGAAAGATTAAAAGAAGCATACCAGGTTCTGAAGACATACTGGACAGGAAAGGAACACGAATGATAGCACAATTTGTGATTGTTTTTTATTTTATTGTCTGTGTGGGGATTATTCTGTTTAACTGCTTCACAGAGATAATTTCAAGATATCGTTCCTGTGTTCTGAAAAGGAGGGAACAACGATATTGCGAAGAATACAGACAGCTGTTTTTAGATAATATAACGGAAAATAAAAAGCAGGAAAAAAGGCTGGTTAAAGAGCTTCAGTCAACCAGTAGACTTCTGACGTTCAGTGAAGCATTATATAAAGTTGAAAACCGTATGCCGGAACAATTCCAGCAGGGAATAGCATCTGTAAGTCGGCTGATGGAAGAACTGATACCGGTTTATAAAAGAAAATCGGATATGGAAAAGGCCTGCTTGGCTTATGTATTTGCCATATTTCATATGACGAAATTCCAGGCTAAGGAAATTGTTTTCCCATTTCTTTTTGACCTGCTTAGAAATAAAAGTCTCTATTGCAGAGAGAATGCTTTGCGGGCGTTATACAGTTCAGAAGATATACACGCAGTTATGCAGGCATTGGAATTCCTGAATGCAAATGAGCAGCTGCTTCCGCATAAAAAAATACTTGTAGATGGACTTCTTTCCTTCGATAAAAAAGAAGAACTGATACCACTCCTTTGGAAAAAATTGAGTGAATTTCATCCAAGGATGCAGGTAAACCTGTTGGATTATATTCGATATGCATCGTCAAACTGGAAGGATGAAATGCTGTCTATGTTGGAAACAAGCCAGGATAGGGAAATTCAGATCGCATGTGTCCGCTATTTTGGCAGATATCAGGATGAACGAAGTGTTTCTTTTTTGCTTCATCACGCCAAAGAAGAAAAGGAAGGGGTCTGGGAATTGCAGAATGCCTGTATTTCCGCTCTTGCTATGTATCCCGGACCGCAGACACTGGAAATTTTGAAAAAAGAGATTTCCAGTAAAAACTGGTATGTCCGTCATAATGCTGCAAAAAGCCTTGCAGTTCTGAATACAGATAGGGACGCATTAGCTGATATTTTACAGGGAAATGACCGCTATGCAAAAGAAATGTTAGAGTACCAGTTAGATGCAGCAAAAGCACAAAGGAGGGCGGGTTTATGACCGATGCATTTCGTTTTTTTCTGGAATGTGTCAATCTGTTTTTTATTATATATCTGATTGGATATTCCAGCTTTTTGTTTTTGTCGGTTGTAGCAGGAGCAATTGAACTGTACAAATCATACCACCTTGAACAGCTGCACAATAAACTGTGGCAAAGCTATTACATACCGGTTTCCATTCTTGTTCCGGCTTATAATGAGGAGATCACGGTGAAGGACACAGTTACTTCACTTCTCAACCTGGATTATAAACTATATGAAATTATAGTGATAGATGATGGTTCTAAAGACAAAACATCTCAGATCCTGATTGATGCATTTCATATGGAGCGAGTGGCGCGCCCGATCCGTCATCTAATCCAATGTCAGCCCGAGGAAGATGTTTATGAATGCCCGAACCAGAAAGTACCCATTACTTTGATCCGTAAGAAGAACGGCGGAAAAGCAGACAGCCTAAATGCCGGAATCAATGCAGCCAGGTATCCTTGGTTTATCTGTATGGATGCGGACTCTATTTTACAGCATGATTCACTGGAGAAAATCGTTCGTCCGGTTCTGGAGGACGAAAATGTAATAGCCGTTGGTGGAAGTGTCCGTCCAGCCAATGGTGTTGTCATAAAAAAAGGTCATGTGATAAAATATAGGCTGCCTAGAAATATAATAGCAAGAATGCAATCCCTGGAATATGACCGTTCTTTTCTGGCAGCACGTATCCTGTTGGATAAAATCAATGCAAACATGATCATATCCGGAGCTTTTGGATTATTTGAGAAAAAAACAGTGATTGCCGTAGGCGGATATGACAGCAGTACAATGGGCGAGGATATGGAACTGGTAGTCAGACTTCATGAATTCAGCCGCATGAATCGTAAGCCATATAAGATTGATTTTGCACAGGATGCCATCTGCTGGTCGCAAACACCGGAAAAATTAAGTGAATTGGGCAAGCAGCGGAAAAGATGGCAGAGAGGATTGTTCCAGTGTATGTGGGGACACCGTAAAATGCTGGCAAACCCACGGTACGGAGCTGTAGGACTTTTATCCTATATTTATTTTCTGTTTTACGAATTATTGTCACCATTTATTGAACTTTTTGGTATACTTACAATGGTTTTATCTGTGATGATGGATATGCTGAATGTAAAGTTTATGCTGGCATTTCTTGCCTGCTATGCCCTGTATGGTATTTTACTTACATTAACTGCATATTTTTCAAGAATCTATACCATTGACCAGAGGCTTTCTTTTCGAGAACTGATCCTTGCTATTGTTGCTTGTTTTTTTGAAACAACTTTTCTCCGCTTTTATCTGGCATTTGTCCGTGTGACTGCATTTGTGGGATACAAGAAGAACAAACTGAACTGGGGTAAACTGGAAAGAAAGAAAATGAACGGAATATAGTTTTATTACTATGTCAATTTAGATTGATCGAAACGACGGGAGAAAGTCTTGATTTAGCTGCGGGAAAAATAGGATTTGAGACTATATTGCAATGGATTATCAGTCATCAGAAGTAATGCTTTTGGGAGAGATACCTTTACGGCATCTCTCTTTTTGTTTCATAGGAAATTGCGAAAAGTAAAAAAATTTTGTACTTTATAGTTAGGGGTTAATAAATGGCTTAGATACAAGGATTATAGCATAAAGTACAAAAATTTCAAAATGTACTTTATTTCGAAACAGAATAAAGTACATTTTTAATTGTCCGGATGTAGCGGGGGAGTGGTTTTAGATAAATTGGATTCTTATAATATTATGGTTTTCAGAACTTATTTCTTATCTTTTGGTATTCTCTAGGTGAATATCCTTTTAGCTTGTGGAAGAGTCGGCTGAAATAAAGCTGGTTATCATACCCGACAATCTTAGAAATCTCATTGATGGAATAAGTTGTTGTTTCAAGTAAAATATAGGAAAAGCAGCCGGAGACTTCCAGAACCAACAGAAGATCCAGAAAAATGATCGTGAACAGAGGCTGGCAGGAATCTACTACAACCGAGGAAGAAATGCAGGCTGTAAACCGGAACATCAATGAGCAGAAAACGCAGACCATCGAGACGCTGCGGCAAACCATTAAGGAATGGGACATTTCATGAAGAATTGGAGAAACTGTTTCCAGAATTAAAATAGACACATATAATTGAACCGGCCTTTCATACATTGAGAGGGTATTCTTAATCAAAACATAAGGGAAATCCGTATAGAAATCAATGAAGATACAAAGGAAACAATGCAGGAGAAGATTAAACGGATGTCGGTTACAGAAGCAAGCCGAATGGCAGTGTACTAAAATTTGGTGGATGTAACTGAAGAAAAAATATGATATAATGTGAGTAACAAGTCGGGATTTATAAAGGAGAATATTGATGAAACTATTTTTATGTTCGCACTTTTCAAGTGTAGGAAGTCTGATAAAGGAAGAAATTGAAAATAAGAAAGTCGCATTTATTCCAACAGCTTCACTGCGTGAAGGCTACACCGGTTATGTCGGCTCGGCTCGAAAATTATTCAAAAAGTTGGGAGCAATCGTAACTGAAATTGATATTTCAACGGAGGCTTATTCAACGATACAGTCTGTTTTTGAAGAAGCAGATGTGATATATTTTACCGGCGGAAATTCTTTCTTTCTTATGGACCAGCTCCGTAAAACGGGAACTGATGGACTGCTGAAAAAGGAATTGGCAAATGGAAAATTGATGATCGGCGAGTCGGCAGGCGCAATTATATGCGCTCCAAGCATCCAATATATCGAGCAAATGGATGAAAAGCCGGAGGACTACTCACAAGAAGATGATGCAGGGATTGATTTGATTGATTTCTATGTTCTTCCGCATTATCTTACAGCACCATTTAAGAAAGTTACCGAGAAAATAATGACTGAGTTTTCGGATTTGAATCTATGCCCAATTAACAACCGTCAGGGAATTGTAATTGATGGTGAAGATTCAAAGGTTATTTGCAAAGACTAATTTGAAAATTCCAGTTTGCCGATGCTAAAAGGTTAAAACAGAATATCGCGGAGACGATGGACTATACGATTTATTAAAATATATTATCTATGCGAGTTTCTACATAATTGTGATTAAAACGGGTATGGATTTCTATGGGTATAAGCGCTTTCCGAAACTATACGAATCGTATTCTGCACCGTGGTATACAGAAGCATTACTGTATATCGCTGCCTCGCTTTTCGTGATTGTCGTATGTTTTGTGCTCAGAGTAATCATTGGACGAAAGATGAAGAAGAGGTGAGCTATATGTTTATGCTGTTTGAGTTTATGTTTCCGATTATCTTCATAATGGTTTTTGGCATGATCATCTTCCAGTTTGTGACAGGAATCGGAACATGGCATAAAAACAATCAGTCACCGCGTTTGTCGGTGAGTGCAACCATCGTCTCAAAGCGTGAAAATATCACACATCATGGCCATGCAAATGCGGGGGACCTGTCTGGAACTCATGGCTACCATTCTACTTCAAGTACCAGCTACTATGTCACGTTTCAGGGAACGAGATATCTGTCATTTGAGCGCGTGTGATTCTGGAGGTGATAGTGTGAAAGAAAGTAGACGAGGAGGTGATTTTAAGAAAAAGTTTATGTCAATTCAAGTTAACGAATCCAGAATTAATGTCGCGATGGTCTTCTAATAATGAAGAACCAATGTCACATTATTTAAATAATTCATGTTACCGAGCACTCTGGAAATGCCCTGATTGTGGTGGCGAATATATAAGTTCTATTCGAGATATGGCAACGGGAAACGTGGATTGTGTGTATTGTTCAATGAAAGAAGTTCTTCCGGGTGTTAATTCCTTTGCCGTATTGCATCCGGATTTAATGAATGAGTGGAACCATTTGGATAACTATTTGTTATGTGATCCTGATCAGATTTTGGATAATTGCATAACACCTGTTTGTTGGACATGCCCAGTGTGTGCACACGATTATAAGTGCTCACCAAAGCAACGGATTCTTTATCAAAAACGAAACATGGATGCTTGTACTTTCTGTAAAGGTTTGCGAAGAAAGGAACGGCATTATATTTGACTAAGAGAAGGTCACTTTACATCCCTCAAAATGGGTAAAATGACCTTTAACATCAATTATGCGACGGGTGACAGCTCGGCTTCTGGAACAAACAAGACGGCAGAAACAGAGCAGGCCACACAGGCTGTTACGCAGGCAGCTTCTCAGCAGACCAGCACGGAATCCTATATCCTCAATACCAATACAAAGAAATTTCATCGGCCGTCCTGTTCATCGGTCAAACAGATGAAGGAGAGCAATAAAAAATCCTCATCAGAGAGTAGGGATGCGCTGATTGCTGCAGGTTATGATCCGTGTAAAAAATGCAATCCGTAAAAATGTGTCAGATATTTAAAAAATATGGAAGAGGAAGGTTGTAGTTCTATATTGCAATACTTCTTCTTTGCGCATATTGGATATGCTGTTGAGGGCGACTGTTGCACGCAGAAGATAAGTTGCGCCGGTCTGCGATAATGTGCTGTTTGTATAAGGAAAAGGACAAGGAGTTATGATGAATTTTAGTGGGATATTGATTGGTGTGCTTACCTTTTTTCTGATTGGATTGTTCCATCCTATTGTTATATATGCGGAGTATTACTTTGGAAGCCGCTGTTGGCCGGTATTTTTGCTGGTGGGCATTTTGTGTATGATTCTATCCGTAAGAATGCAGGAAATACTTTGGTCGGTTTCCCTGGGTGTTTTGGGCGTCAGTTGCTTTTGGAGCATTAAGGAACTGAAAGAACAGGAAAAAAGAGTGGAAAAAGGATGGTTCCCGAAGCGGAAGGTGGATAAGCACTAAAGAAGAAAGCGGGGAGATGAGAAGATGGCGGTATGGAGATTACAGGTGAATACTAGAGGAGCGAACGTTGCGGATTATTGCTTGCAAAACCATGTTGCAGCACTTTGGGCTGGCAAGGTACTTGCTATGGAGCGTTTACGAAATGAGAGATAGAGCGTATGGAAATAATCTATACGTTGTCAACGCACCATAGCGTTTACTATACGTTCTATTTTTTTCCTTTTTAAGAAAAGTGATTAAAAAACTATTGACAATTTGTTACTGGGAGAGATAGAGAGTGCGTTTTGATGAACTTTTTGAAATGAGAAAACTGACAGGAATAAAATTAAAGGACTACATCAGTGGCAATGGATTCTCTAAGGTATCGTTCTGCAAAAAGGCAGAAATTTCTCGACCTACTTTAGATAAAATTTTAAATGGCGAGATAGATAGTAAAAGCTCATTCGATAAGCATTTGAATAAAATTTTTACCAGTTTGGGCATTGGCCCGGATACTTTGATGGAATTTTCAACGAAAACGCAAAGCGTAGATGCGATGTACTCGCAAAAGGCTCTGATAAATTATCAAATGAATGATAAGGCAAAGATGGAGTATGATCTGTTGCAGGATATTTTAAACCTTTGCAGTGTTTATTATTAGAGGCAGAAGGCTATGAGTGAACAAACTACAGCAGCCAACTTAGACAAAGTTATTGAGACACAGATGAAGCAGAGTGAGAGTGCTTGAACTAGGAAAACCGATGGCATAAACTATAAGCAGTCGAGGTCATCGGTTTTCTTGGCAAATATGAATTTTGAACTTTATTTTAGCAAAATACTATTTTCACTTTACACGGAAATAAAGTACGAAATTAGCCTTTTTTACCTAAAAATTTTTTTTACTTTTTGCCTTTTTTGCCCTTTACTCTTTTTCTCTCAGCTGCACCTTATTCCTTGCGCTTCGCCGCCGTTCATCCTCCAGCGCCGCATAATGCTTCTTCGTCGTATTGACATCACTGTGTCCCAAAACATCCGCGACGAGGTAAATATCGCCGGTTTCACGGTACAGATTAGTGCCGTAGGTGCTGCGGAGCTTATGTGGCGTGATCTTTTTTAGCGGTGTGACGAGCTGTGCGTATTTTTTGACCATTTTTTCCACACTGCGTACGTTAATGCGCTTACGCTGCATGGAGAGGAAGAGTGCTTCTTCGCTGCCTTCCTCTGGGACAATATGTTCACGCTCGCTGAGATAGTCCTGAAGCGCATATTCTACCTCGGCACCAAAATATACGATGACTTCCTTTCCGCCTTTTCGATGAATCCTAAGACCACCGTTTCGGAAATCAACATCGTTGATATTCAGTCCGACACATTCTGATACACGAAGCCCCGTACCAAGCAGAAGCGTCATCATCGCCAGATCTCGCAGCTTGGTCTTTGCATGGTAGGCTTTCTGTTTTTCGGTCAGACATTCGCCATCCTCAACCTCATCCAGGAAACGCGCCACCTCGTCAACATCGAGGCGTATAATTTCTTTTTCATGAATCTTGGGAAGCTGCAGAAGAGAAGCGGGGTTATTCTGAATCCGCTCGGTCCGGTAAAAGTAGTTGTAAAAGCTCTTGACCGTCGAGACTTTCCGCATGATACCCCGCTCTGTATTCATCAGATCCTCACGTTTTTCGGTCGAATAACATTTCAGATACTCCATATATTCTTCCAGATCCATCAACTTGATTTCATCCAGAATGGAAAGCGGAAAATCACGCAGCTCCTTTGTTTTAAGCTCTGGATTTGCTTGTTTCAGGAAATCAAAAAATGTCTTTAAATCATAGGCATACGCAAGCCGAGTGCGCGCCGATGTACGAGGTTCAATGCCGCGGAAGAAATCGGTACAGAACGGTGGCAGCTCTTTCAGAATGCCTCGGATTCGTTTTGTGTTTTCGATGTCTTCCTGTTCGTGGTAGGAGAGTGCAGCCATATCACAATTCCTCCTTTGGTGATGATGAAAGGTCCGAATGTATCAAATTTTTCAGGTGTTGATCGGTCCGTTCCGGCCATCCGGGATTGTTTCCATCAATAATCGCATGGAAAAAGCGATCCTTTACCCCCGGTGAATCATGGTTGAGTTTCCTTGTTAATTGTTTCACATACTCGCGTTTTGTTTTTCCATCTACGGGACATGGATTTTTACAGACTGGAAGATGATATTTGTTTTTAAATCCGATCACATCGGCTTCCTGGACATACATCAGCGGGCGGATCAGCGTCAATCCCGTTTTGTCCAAATGGGTTTTCGGCGAGAAGGAATAGAAACGCCCCTCATAAATCAAGGATAAAAGCATGGTTTCGATCAGATCGTCGCGGTGATGTGCATAGGCGATTTTATTACAGCCAAGTTTCAGAGCTGCTTCATTTAAAGCGCCTTTTCGCATCTTGGCACAGAGCGCACATGGATTGGATTCCTGACGGGTTTCAAAGAGAATCTTGCCGATTTCCGTCGGAACGACCGTGTAGGGCACGTTTAATTCATCACAAAGCTCCTGAACCGGTTTTAAATCAAATGCAGCCGCATCCGATGAAAGCGTCGGCGACAACCGGTTCGAAACCTCCGGAGAAAGTGCCTGAAAGCCCAGATCAACTGTAATAGCACAAAGTTCAAATGGTTCCGGGTAAAACCGACGAAGCCCCTGTAAAGCATATAAAAGTGTCAGGCTGTCTTTACCGCCAGAAATACCGATAGCTATTTTATCGCCGGATTGAATCAGACGATAGTCATCAACCGCCTGGCGGGTTAAACTTAGAAGACGTTGAAGTTTCATGAGAACATCCTTTCAAATATAACGAATGAATAGTTTAGCAAACAGATTAAGTGCATACACATATTTATATTTCAAACTATTCGATAAAGTAGGCTTTCACGAATAGTTTTGTCCATCTTCCTATCATACCATGTTTCCCTTTATTTGTAAATAAATCTTTTTACGAATTATTCAATATCGTATTTCAGCATAAAAACAAACCTAAACACAAAATGGATGGATGCCGCCTTTGCCATTTACCAGCAAACACTCCAGCAAAAAACAAAGGCAACATCCATCCAGCTCAAAATCCCTTATGACTAATTCATATTCATTTTATTCTTTATTCACTTCTTAATCCAAAAACGCCCGGTAATACGGCCAGACCGCATGGACCTTTCCGACCGTTACATTGCGTGCACTGCCGGATTCATGTACGCCCAGTATGGTTCTGTCTGCGTTCCAGCCTAAAAACATTACAACGTGCGAATCACCGCCAAGCTGGACAAGCAAGTCGCCCGGCTGAAGCTCTGCGCTGTTGATCGCCCGTCCTGTCCGCACAATCTCGTAGGTGCTGGCGGCACCCATTCTATTGCCAAGCGCGGTCCAGTATACCCAGTTGACCCATCCAGAACAGTCAAGCCCTGACAAAATCCGTCCCTTGTAATCCGGGCTTGTCACGCTGGCAAAATGATTGCCGGAAAGTCCTGCTGTACTCGGTTTTCCTCCATAATAATATGGAATCTTGCCAACGGAATTGAGCGCGCATGTGATAACGGCACGCCGCTCCGGTGATAAATCCTCTGGAAGTAAATCCAGGTAAGACGCAATTTCTGCCGGTGTCAGCGGATTCCCGAGTGCAAACTCTGAACTGGCAAGCCCGTACATTCCCTGCCAATCCTGAGCAGCGAGTGTCTGGGCGGCTGTCTGTTTTTCTTCCGTCCAACCCTGCCAGTTCCCGACAGCCTGATTTCCCGTTCCATCGAGTGCAAACAGATTATGCTTCTCTTTCAGACCGGTTGTCTTAACGGTAATAGTCAGATCAACGTGTCCCGGGCAATATTTTCCGTTTTCATTTAATGTAACTGCCGCAGCGCTCTCCGCACTGAACGTCGCCTCTGACGGGGACGCAACCGCTTTTGATTCGGCTGCCTGCTCCTGTGTGGAAGCCCCCGGTCCCTGTGCCGGTTTGACATAATTATTTGCTGTGGATGCCGCCTCGCTCTCCGTTAACGGCTCTTCTGCCGCTGTCTGACTGTCTCCTGCGCCCTGGGCATCTAAAGCCTCCGAGGATGCCTCTCCTGCTGCACTGCCGCTCTCCACATCGTCATCTGCTGTTCCCTCTGTCGCCGGCTCGTCCGGCAGTTCTGTACAGCCCTCACAGTAATACACATTGCTAATGCTCACGTGGTACTGGTGGGAACTGGTCCAGAGCTGATTGATATAGGTATTGAACAGGTCTGTATTTTTCCAGTCCAGGCTATATGTATATACATTTGCCATAGACAAAATATCGGTCGCATTGGATACGAGGGACGTCGGCTTTCCGTCTCCGTCACATATCTGGAAACGGATATTTTTCCAAGTTGGAACTACCCAGCTCGCCGGGTCCTGCGCGTTATGCTCTGGATTGGAGGGATCATAGCTGCCGAGTACCTGTGCAGCTGGCAGCCCCATTTTCTGGGAAGCCGTAAGCGGTGTCGTCTGGATCCACCCGTAGATCTCCGATATCCACTGTGCATCCCGTGTTCCAAGCGCTTCGTACATCTTCGCGCCCCAGGTATCTTCTGTCCCCATACTCCGGAATCGTTTTGCAAGTTTATACCATGGAAGAGACTCAAATGCCGCCAATGGATCAGACAGATCAACAGCGCTCTCTTCCGTCCGGAGCGCCATCAGGTTATACTCCGTTTCCGACGGAATATATTCTTCCGAGTCTGCTCCCAGACCATTTAAAAATCGGGATGCCATGTGAATCGGGTGTACCATTTTCTTCATCAGACGGTCGCAGAAGGATTCGTCTGTATCATTTTGTGTCTCCTGGTCTAAAATTCCATCTGCAATCACAACTTTATCAGCAGGCACATCGACTGATAAATCCACCTCCGGGCGCACTGCTTCGGCAATCCCGCACAATAAAATACCCGATGCCGCCATGAGCGCCGTTCGGATTATATAAGAATGTCTTTCTTTCATCATCATTTTCTTCATGTATCTACATTCAAAATCTTAAGTAACTATTTTGTTTTTATACCCCAACGCAATCTCATCTTCAAAACATCCAGGCGCAAAAAACCGATGCGTCCTTTCTGATTCTTCACCAGAAATTCAAACACACCGGTTTTAATTATACTTTTATGCGTTCTCGTTTATCTTAAGAAATTCTTGTTTCTTTTTGGCGAATTCCTTAATAATTTCTACGGCACCGTCGATGCCTACGACACTGCTGTTGATGCAGAGGTTATAGCTCTTGGAGCTGCCCCAGCGTTTGCTGGAATAATAGTTATAATAACCAGAACGCTGCTTATCGGTCTTGATCATCACATCTTTTGCCTTATCGCGGGTAATATTGTGACGTTTCATCAATTCCTGAATCTTCACTTCCTCATCTGCACAGATGAAAACAGACACTACGTTCGGATAATCTGCCAGCGCATAGTCCGCACACCGTCCTACAATGACACAGGATTCTTCATCTGCCAGTTTCTTGATCGTGTCAAACTGTGCCAGGAAAATCTTGTGGTTGATCGGCATATCCATATAAGCCGATGTATTATAACCCATCGAATAGGTGTCCATTACCAGTGAATATAAGAAGCTGTTGGTTGGTTTCTCATCATGCGTCTTAAAAAGCTCTTCACAGAGACCGCTGTTCTTCGCTGCCAGTGCAAGAAGCTCTTTATCATAGCACTTGATTCCCAATGATTCCGCCAGTTTTCGTCCAATCGCTCTTCCGGAGCTGCCGCATTCGCGACCGATTGTAATTACTAAATTTTTTTTCATGTCTCCCTCAACTCCTTTCAAGTTCTGCCTTTATTATAACACAAGCTATCTGAAAAGTCATCATTTTTTCGGAATAAAAGGTATTTCTTAGCGACACAGAAATAAACTATCTGAAAAGAATGTGTATACGAATTAGAACGATCTTACTATTCACGTTACTTTTACTTTCCAGCTTTTTTCCGCAGCTTCTCCAGCAGTTCTTCAAAATACGCTGGCAGCGGCGCAGAAAACTCCACATACTCCCCAGTCCGCGGATGGATAAAGCCTAAGACTCCCGCATGCAGGGTCTGCCCTTCCAGTGAAAATGGCTGCCGCGCCGGACCGTACACCTCATCGCCCAGAAGCGGATGACCGATGCTTGCCATATGGACGCGGATCTGGTGTGTGCGTCCCGTCTCCAGGCGGCACTCGATAAATGTATACGCCCCGAAGCGTTCCAGTACGCGGTAATGCGTGATCGCATCGCGCCCCTGTTTGGAGTGGATGCTCATTTTCTTGCGATCCGTCGGATGACGCCCGATCGGTGCATGGACAGTGCCCTCATCCTCGCGCAGATTGCCAAATACGATGGCATAATACACGCGGGTAATCGAATGCACCTTGAGCTGTTCTGCAAGTGAATTGTGGGCGAAATCATTCTTGCACACCACCAGCACACCGGTCGTGTTCATATCGATCCGATGGACGATCCCAGGGCGCATGACTCCGTTGATGCCGGAGAGCTGATCCTTGCAATGGTACATCAGCGCATTGACCAGAGTCCCCGTATAATGCCCTGCCGCCGGATGGACAACCATCCCCTTCGGCTTATTGACTAAAATTATATCCGAATCTTCATACAAAATGTCCAACGGGATATTTTCCGCCTCGATCGCCGCCTCCTGCGGTTTTGGAACTTCAAAGGCGATAGTTTCCCCGCCATTTACCTTGAAACTACTTTTAACCGCTTTTCCATCTGCTGTCACGCTGCTCTCTTTCAGAAGTTTCTGCAAAAAGGAACGGGACAGATCCGGGCAGGCGTCCGCCAGAAATTTATCGATGCGGGTTCCAGCCGCCTCTTCTGGAACCAGATATTCCTGCATCATCGCCCCGACTCCTTTTTCGCACCTTTAAAAGAAAGAAATTCCAGTTCCTCATCCGAATAGAAGAAGAAAAACAGAAGAATCAGCGAGAAAGTCGCGATCACCACATAGCAGTCTGCCACATTAAAAATCGGGAAATCAATCAGCTTAAAATACAGGAAATCCACCACATATTTCTGTGTCAGACGGTCGATCATATTGCCAACTGCGCCTGATACGAGCAGAAACAAGCTGCACATCAGCGGCAGATACCGTTTCCCTGCCGGCATCCGGTAAACCGCCCACAACACTGCCAGAATGACTGCCGCTGCAATCAGGAAGAAGAATCCCTGCCGTCCCTGCAGCATTCCAAAAGCAGCGCCGCGGTTTTCAGAATAATAAAATTCAAACACACCCTTAATGAGCACAAATGGCTTCTGCCCTTTCAGATGGACAACTGCCAGATGTTTTGTAAACTGATCCAGTCCGATGCTGACTCCCAGCCCGATAAAAAAGATAAAGAACTGTCGTAATTTCGTGTTCATGCACCTGATTCCTTTCCTGCTATTATACCAGCACCTGATCGAGTGCCTGTTTCATCTCGTCCTCGGTTACTGTACGATCCACGTAGGCGTCGCCGATGGAATGAATAAGAATAAATTTGATGATGCCGGAATCCATCTTCTTGTCGTTCTTGGACGCTGCCACAATCGCATCTTTCTCAAGCCCGGATACCTGCGTACCGATATGGAATTCTCCCAGTGCTTCTTTGAAGCGGTTTGTTTCCTCCGGTTTGATCATGCCGCGGTTTTCCGACAGCTTCATCGCTGCCAGCGCGCCGAGTGCCACGCATTCACCGTGCAGAAGTTCAAAGTTTTTCAGCTTCTCGATCGCGTGTCCCAGCGTATGACCAAAGTTTAAGAGCATACGGTCGCCTTTTTCGGTCGGATCCTTCTCTACCACAGCACGCTTGATCTCATTGCTCCAGGTCACTGTCTTGCGGAGTGCCTCCGGCTTTCTCGCCCAGATATCTGCCGCATTTTCAAGCAGCCACTCATAATATGCCGCATCCTTGATCAGACCATGTTTGATAACCTCGCCCATACCGGCGGAAAACTGGTTGTCCGGAAGCGTCTGAAGCGTATTGATATTGGTAAATACCAGCTTCGGCATATGAAACGCGCCAACCATATTTTTGTACGCGTCAAAATCAACGCCCGTCTTGCCGCCAATGCTGCTGTCCACCTGGGAAAGAAGCGTCGTCGGAATCTGCATGAAGGCAACGCCGCGCAGATAGGTCGCCGCCGCGAATCCGCAGAGATCGCCCACAACTCCGCCGCCGAGTGCTGCCAGCATATCGTTGCGGTCAAAATGGTTCAAAATCAAGGTCTCATATAAATCCCGGACGGTGTCGAGGTTTTTGTGCTCCTCGCCCGCCGGAAATACGAACGAAATTACCGTCTTGCAGCACGGCGCCAGAAGTTCTTTTACCTCATTCAGATATAATTTTTCTACGTTCGAATCCGTCACGATGCAGAGACGGCGGTTTGAAATGGAGAGTTTTTCGATTTCACCCGGAAGTGCCGAAAAATCTTCGGTCATCACAATATCATAGATCGGCTTCTCGTCCAGGTGAACGGTTACGCGATTCATTTTCTCATTCTTTACTTCTGTCATTTGTTTTCAGTCCTTTCTTTTTTACACATATTTATCCGCATAAACATACAGACGTCCCTTTTTCGACAATCCCCCGCTCCCGGCAAAGCGGAATTTTCCCATGCCGCGCACAGATACAATCTCGCCCTCTTTAAGCTGCACCGCCGGGGAAGTCACCTGTTTCCCGTCAATAAATACCTTTTCGCCCTCAATGAGCGGCAGTATCTTCGTGCGGGAGGATGAAAATACCATCGCGATCACACTGTCAAGACGCGGTGATGCAACGCTTCCACTCACGCGCTCCATCTTCGGTGTGATCGGCTCCGTCGCGTCCGCCCTGCGGCAGATCACGGAGGTGTGGCGCACCATCGTGAGTTCCTGGCAGAGATAATCCGCCATCTTTTCCTGACAGAAGACGCAGCAGCCATTTTCCTTCATCAGAATATCCCCGATGCAGCTGCGCTCAATCCCCAGGTTCATGAGCGCCCCGAGATAATCCCGGTGCGTCAGCGCCTCACTGTAGCGCAGGTTTGCCGGAATGACCTCCAACACGGCGATCGGAAGTCCAAACTCCTCATCGTCATACGAAGCCAGAAAACAAAGAAGTTTGCGCTCTGCGCCCTCAAAGCCGCCCGTCAGGCAAGTCCGCACCGGCGGCAGCGTCTTCTCGATCGAGTGAAAGATCGCCTGTTCATTTAACGACAAAAAGCCGGTACTTGTCTGTATATCGCGCTGATAACAGAGTCCGGCCAGTTCTATCATTCTCTTTTTTAAAAGCTGTTCTTCTTTTTCCTGCAGCATCGCGTGTTTCTACTCCTGTTCGAAAGTGCTTATATAAAGTGTGCTCCTGCCCAGAGAGCCTGTATACAATCAGAAATCACACAAATTTCCGATTGTATAATAAATACTCCCAGGTTCAGATATATAGCGAACCTGGGAGTATATCAGTATCAGAAGTGGAGATTCATCCCGGAAACATTCATGGAACCGTCTGCTAAGAGTTCGGGAAAGTCGCCGGACAGCTCAACCGATGACGGTGTCGCAATAAAAATGTAATTGGAAATCTTCTGGAGATTTCCATCCATCGAATAGGTCGCGCCACAGGTAAAATCAATGATACGCTGTGCAACCTCCATGTGGATTCCTTCCATATTTAAAACAACAGCTTTTCCAGCCAGCAGGTAATCGCAAATCTCTCTCGTATCCTCCATGGAAGTAGGTTTGATCAGAGATACTTCCATGCTGCGGCGCATCTGCACTACCTTATTGTTAGAGGAACGTGGCAGAAAACGCGGCTTAGATTCCTCCTCGTGGCGGTAATCATCCATCTCTTCGTCCCTCTTGCCGAAAGAACGCTTCTTAATCACCGGTTTTTCTTCTTCGTAATCTTCCTCATCGAAGTAATCGTCATCATTCTCTGTGAGACGCATTGTATCCATTAATTTGTTCAGAATACTCATAACCCTATTTCTCTCCTATCTTTGCCCTGGTTCCAAAAATGCCCGTACCGACTCTTACCATAGTTGCACCTTCTTCAATCGCTGTCTGATAGTCTCCGGTCATTCCCATCGAAAGGACATTCATAGTAACATTATCAATGTTTTTCCGTTTCATGTCAACATATAATTCATATAATTTTTTAAAAACACCACGATTTTCTTCCGAATTCTCTACAAATGGTGCAATCGTCATAAGTCCCTGTATGTGGACATGCGGGTACTTTGCAATTTCGCGTGCCGCTTCCTCGACTTCTTCCGGGGCAAAACCAAATTTGGACTCTTCTCCGGCGACATTGACCTCCAGAAGAATAGAAACGTCCAGATCACGTTTGACCGCTTCTTTTTCGATCTGCTCTGCCAGTCCCACCGTATCGACGGAGTGAATCAGAACTGCCTTGTCAATTACCTGACGGACTTTATTTTTCTGTAAATGTCCAATCATATGCCAACGGATATCAGACGGCAGCTGCGGTTCCTTCTCCAGAATCTCCTGCACCTTGTTTTCGCCGAAATCTCTGGCGCCGGCATCATATGCCTCTTGAAGCATCGGCACCGGCTTTGTCTTACTGACCGCGATCAGCGTGACATCCTCCACCTTCCGTCCGCTCCGCTCGCAGGCGTTCCGTATATTCTGACGTACTTCTTCTAACTGTTCCTGAACCATATGTGATACACCTTCCTTATCTCTATATTTTGGAAATATCATTACTGATATACGATCTGGCCATCCGATACGGTGCTGGCATCCAACACGATATGGTCATAAACCGATAATCCATATTTGGTTCCTTTTTCTACAATGTAATATTCACCGCTATTTGCAAGTTCTTTCACCTGCTTGAACACCGCGTATCCCTTATTAATATTGTAAGCACCTGTCAGCTTTGCCGTCGGTCCTACCTGGAAGCGCTCGTTTGAATCCGGCTTCACCAGATAATCGCCGCTCTTTAACAGCCCATCGTCGCTCTTCTCGACATAATAATACTCATCTGTCGAGCTGTAAATCTCCGGCGTGACAAATTCAATCGACGCCTTTCCGCCTTCGCCGTAAACTTCTTTATTGAAGCCAGCCTCATCTTCAGTAGCGTTACCGCCCGTTGTCATATAATCAACTGGAATGGTATAAAATTCCTTCTCCATCACCGATGATACCGGAATTTTAAGTCCCTGCGTTTCCTCGCTGGAGATCTCGAAGTTCATAAAACGCTCGGATTCAAACTGGATCATGTAACGGTCCAGATCCAGGCGTCCATACAGATTGCCATCGGAACCGGTAAACATCGAATAATTTCCCCGGAATTTCATATCACTTCCCAACGGCTCGATCGTCAGTGTATCTTGATCGGCAAACTGCTCTTTATCCTTGTCATCCATCTGAAACACGATACTCCAGTTCTCCGATGTGATGATCTTGTACACCGGCGTGCCCGCCTCGATCAGTTCCCCAGCTCGTCCCACCTGCCGCGTATATTGACTCCGGTCAAACGAATCCGCCGTCACCTCCTCCGGCGCGACCCCCTCAAAAGAATCGGTCACATAGGAAATAATACCCGGCTGGGGCGCCGATATCTGTTTGTAATTGATACCCTGTGCCTGAAGCTGTGCATCCATATCGCCCAGCGCATTGAAATTCATATACTCTGCAACCGAAGCCTGCAAAGAATATTTGGCGTCGTAGACGCTTTCAAAGCGCTGATCGTTGTAGGATAAACAGAACGAACTGAGTTGTTTCTTCAAATCAGCCAGATTTTCTGCTGACAGGGACACCCCAGAGGACTGATTTTCTTCCAAAAATTTCCCCAGCTCGCCGGTCTCATCTAGCGAATAGACGCGCGCCCCAGCGCCTGCCCGCTTTCCCTCGCGCACATAATAGTTGACGTACCCGGTCTGCGGTGCATTTTCCACTGTCTCATCCCGAAACAGGATTCCGTTGTATTCTTTATTATTTACAATACTTCCCTCGACGACCTCATAAAACTGGACGTGATCCCGCCTGAGATATGTATAGACACTGAAAGAAAGATAGACGAAAATCATGGCAAAAATGATCATGCCTACATTGATATTCAATGGCTTTCTGTAGCGTACAATTTTCTTGTTTTTGGCCATGCAGCTCTATCCTCCCTTTTCCCGATGTACTTCTCTGGCAGCTGTTTCTGCAGTTTCACAGTTACCAGACAAAAATCCACGCAAATTTGTCTACGGCCATGGACTTTTGCAATATTCTGTATAGCCCAACGTACAGCCTTTATTATACGAGTGAATTGTCCAAATTTCAAGATCAATTCATCCCGTCAATTATACAGAATCATCCATAATCTGCAAATGCCAGAAGGAGCGGCAGGGAGTATCGCCCGCATTCCGCATCGTGTGATAGAGATTCGGCTTGATATAGATCGAATCGCCCGGTCCTAAGAGATAAACCGTTCCATCCAGATTGACCTCCATCTTGCCTTCCAGAACGACTCCGACCTCCGCGTATGGATGCAGCCCCCAGGACGGCGGTGTATCTTTTGTCTCTGGATCATAGGTTGAAAACTCATAAATACCGCGTTTCTTTCCAAAATCCAGACGGCGGATTTGAAGCTTGTACTCATCATATTCATATAACTGCTGCTCCTCCTGGCGGATCAGGGTTCTCTCCTCGCCGGAAGGACTGAGCAGATCCCGGATCGAAATACCAAGCGCCACGCAGATGCGCTGCAAATTGTTCAGCGTCGGGCTTGCCTGGTTCCGCTCTAGATTGCTCAGATATCCCACTGACAGATCGGTAAACTGGGACAGCTTCTGGATCGTGATAGATTTACTCTTGCGAATCTCCTTGATCCGCTGTCCAATATTCTCCACTTCTTCAAATTCCATGCAATCCCTCCGAACGTTTTATTTTTACGGTTCTGCTATTATTCATTATGCGTTCCGTTTTTTCCATGCCGCCTCGATCTGATCGAGCGCCTGTGCAATCACACTGCGCGAACTGCCCAGATTAAAGCGCATAAATCCAGATCCCTGTTCACCCGAATGCGTGCCCGGATCCAGCCATACCTTCGCTTCATTCGAGAAGAATGCCATCAATTCATCATCCGTCATCCCCAGTTCACGGCAATCCAGCCATGCCAGATACGTTCCCTCCGGTTCTACCAGTTGAATCTGCGGCACACGGTTTTTACAGAAATCGCGCACCAGTGCCAGATTGCCAGCCAGATAGCCGATAAGCTGATCCAGCCATTCCCCGCCGCCTTCATACGCTGCACGGCAGGCGAACAATCCCAGACGGTTCATATTTTCCTGACCAACATCCAGCAGCTCCGACCGGAATTTACGCCGCATCTCCGGATCCGGGATAAAGAGGTTTGATGTCGCCATGCCAGCCAGATTGAAGGTCTTGCTCGGCGCTGTACACATCATCGAATGAAGGCATGCTTCCTCTGAAATCGACGCATACGGAGTCTGCTCATGCCCCTGCCATACAAAATCGCCATGGATCTCGTCGCTGATCACGTATACATGGTGGCGCAGGCAGATGTCAGCCAGTGCGGTCAGCTCTTCCCTCGTCCAGACACGGCCAACCGGATTGTGCGGATTGCATAAAATCATCAGTTTGACATGCTCATCCAGCACCTTCTGCTCCAACTCTTCCAGATCCATCTCATAATGTCCATCTTTTAAAACCAGCGGATTCTCCACCAGCGTCCGCTTATTGCGGAGGATCGCCCGGCTGAATGGATGGTAGACCGGCGGCTGGATCAACACCGCATCGCCCTCCTGGGTAAAAGCCCGCACTGCGATCGAGAGTGCAAACACAATACCTGGCGTGCAGGTCATCCACTCCGGCTGCAGAGTCAGATGATGGCGTTTCTGATACCACGCTGCCACCGCATCAAAGTACGACTCATCTGCCCGGCTGTAACCGAAAATCCCGTGATCTACTGCCTTTTTCAGCGCTTCAACCACGCTGTCCGGCGATCGAAAATCCATATCCGCCACCCAGAGCGGCAGAATATCATCCGCTTTCCCATTTTCTTTCTTAAAATCATGCTTGATCGACCAAGTATGGGTCCGATCGATCGGTGTATCAAAATCGTACTGCATAGAAAATCCACCTTTCTGTTATATATCGTTAAAATTTTCCAAATTCAGCCATAATTTTAAAAAAATTCTAACTAATATTTTACACCAGTCGGCGATCAATGTCTACAATTACTCCCTCAATTAGCCAAAAAACTAAGAAGCTGACGAGGACAGGGCGGTCTGGCTTTCAGCTTGTCAAATTGTACGCATTTTGAGCACAGATGTCCGAATGAGGCAGATGTAAGTCCGCATCAGGCGAGCATCTGTAGCGAAAGCAAGCGAACAATGATAAGTCTGAGAAGCCAGGCTGTCCTGTCCCCGTCAGCTTCGACGCCTTCACGAATCTATTTAATTTACTTTACCATATGACAAGCCACAAAATGCCCCGGCATCACTTCCCGGAGTTCCGGCAGCTTCGCCCTGCACTCCTCCGTCGCATACGGACATCTCTCGGCAAAACGGCAGCAGTCCTTCGGGTTGATCGGGCTTGGAATCTCGCCCTTAACCATGATACGCTTCTTCTCACGCACCAGCCTCGGATCCGCAACCGGAATCGAGGACAGAAGCACCTGCGTGTACGGATGCAGCGGATGTGCATACAGCTCTTCGGAATCGGCAAATTCAACCATCGTTCCCAGATACATAACGATAACACGGTCGGAAATGTATTTGACGACGCTCAAGTCATGTGCGATGAAGAGATAGGTCAGTCCCATTTCTTCCTGCAGTTCCTTTAACATATTTAAAACCTGCGCCTGGATTGAAACATCCAGTGCGGAGATTGGCTCGTCGCAGATCACAAACTCCGGTTCGACCGCTAATGCCCTGGCAATACCAATTCTCTGCTTCTGACCGCCGGAAAACTCATGCGGGAAACGGGACATATGGTCGCGGTTCAGACCGACGCGCTTCAGGATCGCCTCTACCTTCTGATCCACATCCTTGTCCGTCGCCAGTCCATGCAGTTTCATGCCGGAACCGATGATATCCTTGACCGTCATACGCGGGTTCAGGGAGGAATGTGGATTCTGGAAGATCATCTGCACATTCTTGCGGAATGCTTTTTCCTCTTCACGGGTGTATTTAAAAATATCTTTTCCTTTATAGGTGATCGTGCCTGCTGCCGGCTCATAGAGCTTTACCAGGCACCGTCCCGTCGTGGACTTGCCACATCCGCTCTCACCTACCAGTCCCAACGTTTCCCCTTTATAAATCGTAAAATGCACGTGATCAACTGCTTTCAGCACTTTTCCCCTGCCGACGTTGAAATACTGGCAGAGATCCGTGACCTGGAACAGGGGTGTGCTCCTATCAATTCGTTTTGCCATGGTGTCCCCTCCGTTTCTCTTCCGGCAGAGCCGCAACATTTTCCTCTTCTTCCTGTTTCTGCGCCTCAGTCAGCCCTTTCATGATATCCACCTTCGGCGCATATTCATGCTGCAGCCAGCACGCACAGGTATGTTCGTCTGAAAGCCTGTGAAATTCCGGCTGTTCTTCATAACAGACCTTCATCGCAAACTCACAGCGCGCTGCAAACGGGCATCCTTTCGGCGGTGCAAACAGATCCGGCGGAGTTCCATCGATCGGCACCAGCTTCTGATTCTTGGAGGTATCCAGCGTAGCGATTGATTTGATGAGACCTGCCGTGTACGGATGTGCCGTCTCATAGAAGATCTCATCAACCGTTCCTTTTTCAGCCACCTTGCCGCCATACATAACAAGCACGCGGTCGCACATCTTGGCGATAACTCCGAGATCGTGGGTAATCAGGATAATCGAGGTGTTCATCTTATCGCGCAGTTCCTTCAGAAGATCCAGGATCTGTGCCTCGATCGTTACGTCCAGCGAGGTCGTCGGCTCATCCGCGATGATGATGCTCGGCTTGCCGACCAGCGCGATCGCGATCATGACACGCTGCTTCATACCGCCGGACAACTCATGCGGATACTGTTTATAACGACGCTCCGGCTCATTAATGCCGACCAGACGCAGGATCTCCAGCGCCCGTTCCCTGACTTCTGCCCGGGTCATCCCCTTCCGTCCGACAAAAACCTCCTCGATCTGTTTTCCAACCGTCATGGTCGGGTTTAACGAGGTCATCGGATCCTGAAAGATAAATCCAATCTCCACACCGCGGATTTTCCGCATCTCTCGGTCTGTCTTGGTGATGATCTCCTCGCCTTTATACTTGATCGAACCGCCCTCAAAAAATCCCGGCGGCTCCGGGTTGAGCTTTAAAATGCACTGGGAGGTAACGCTCTTGCCGCATCCGCTCTCGCCTACAATTCCAAGAATCTCGCCTTCGCGTACATTAAAACTAACATCCCGGACGGATTTTACCACGCCGCCGTATGTATGGAACGAGAAGGTCAGATTCTTGATTTCCAATATATTTTTAGCCATTGTCTCCTACCTCCTATTCCGTTCCTCTCAGTCTCGGATCAAATGCATCCCGCAGACCGTTTCCAAGCTGGTTGAGCGCCAGTACAGTTGTACAGATAAAGAATGCCGGCACGTACAGCATATGCGGCGCTGCCGTCATCATACGGGTTCCCTCTTTTGCCAGAACGCCCCAGCTTGCCTGCGGCGGGGAAATGCCGAGACCGATATAACTCAAGAACGCCTCCTGGAAGATGGCGCTCGGGATTGCCATTGTCAGGTTTGTGATCAGAAGACCCATGATATTCGGGATGATCTCACGCACGATGATTGTGAACGCCGACTCGCCCATGACGCGGGCTGCCAGTACAAAATCCTGCTCTTTCAAGCGGTATACTTCGCCTCTGGTAAAACGGCAGGTTCCCGTCCATCCAACAATAACCATTGCAATGATTAAGCTTTTAACGCCGGAACCTAATACTACCATAACCAAAATACAGACGATCAGAGATGGAATACCATAAATAACATCGATAATACGCATGACGATCATATCAAACTTGCCGCCATAATAGCCGCAGAAACCGCCCAGCACTGTACCAATTACAGTATTTAAAAGGGCTGCCAGAAGACCGATCGTCAAAGAAACACGCGCGCCCATCCAAACACGTACCCAGAGGTCACGCCCCAGAGAGTCGGTTCCCAGCCAATGAGCTGCTGAAATCCCCTTGCTCATCGAGTAGGCATCCTGCTGGTCAAATCCGTAGTGGCTGAACATCGGTGCAAAGATCGCTAACAGTCCATATGCAATCAACAGAATCAGACTGAAATATGCCGCCTTATTTGTCCGGATTCGTCTCCACGCCTCCTGCCAGAAGGTCAGGCTTGGTCGGGAGATCGATTCCATTTTTTCAATATTTTTACCTACCATCTCAAACTTGTCGCGGGTAATCGTGCGTCCATCTGTCAGGTTTTCGGATGTGCCTGCTGCTGCGCCGGAATTCTCAGAAGGCAGCACATTTCCATCTTTCATTTTCATCTCACCCATACTGCCACCTACTTTCCGCCGATCCGCACTCTCGGATCGATCACGCCATACAGAATATCAACTACCATGTTGCAGAATACCAGAAATGTGCCGTAAAACGCCGTCATGCCAAGGATCAGGGAGTAATCGTTGTTCTGCACACTCTCAACATAATATTTACCCATGCCGGGGATAGCAAACAGGGACTCGATAACAAATGTACCGGTCAGAACGGCTGCTACCGTCGGACCGAGGATCGTAACAACCGGCATGATCGCGTTCCGGATCTGATGCTTCCAGGTCACACGGAACTTGGAAATGCCCTTCGAGCGCGCCGTCTTGATGTAATCCTGCTGGACTACCTCCAGCATACTCGCACGCATGATACGCGAGACGGATGCCATCGTGTAGAATCCCAGTCCGATCGACGGCAGGATCGTGTAGGCGAAGCCCTTGTACTGCGCGATCGGGAACAGCCCCCATTTGACTGCAAAGAAATGCTGCAGCAGCGCGCCCATGATAAAGTCCGGGACACTTGTACCAAATACAGCTACAATCACAAAGATTAAATCAATTTTATTGCCACGGTTTAATGCAGAAATAATACCAAATACAAGACCAAAGGAAATCGCAAAACATAATGCGCGGATACCAAGGTCTGCCGAATACGGAAATGCGCCTGCTAACAGGTCATTGACGGTACGGCTCGGATATTTGGTAGAAAAACCGAAATTTCCATGAATCAGATTATTCAGATATGTCAGATACTGCTGGAGTAAAGGTTTATCGAATCCGTAGTAGGCACTTAAATTGGCCTTTGCGGTTGCTGACATTTTCGGATCATTGAACGGTCCGCCCGGCATCAGCCTTGCCAGGAAAAATACAACGGATACGAGAACAAACACAGTCACAATGGATATTCCCACCCGCTTCAGTATATATTTTTTCATAGGTTCACGCTCCTTTAACTACGGGAACATCCCAAATCCGGTTGTTCCGGCCGCCGGTTACGGCTCATTCATCCGCCAAGCAGCCACCGGATATGTACTGCGCTTCAGAAATCCGGTTTCCGCCGGATCCTGAAGCGCAGGTGCTTCAATCATCTTCTAAGGTTTTTCAATATGTTTTGGATAGATGATGGATTAGTTTGTGATGTCCACATACATATAGTCATAGTTCAGTCCAACAAAGTATGCGCCCAGATTCTGTACACGGTCAGATACCATATACGGAACCTCTCTTAACTGAAGCGCTACCAGTGCGCCGTCTTCCAGGAGTGTCTTCTCTGCATTGAACAGATTGTCCATACGCTCTTTACCGGAAGTTGTCTTGGAAGCGTCGATGTACTTATCGTATTCATCACTGTGGTAATTTAAGTAGTTGTAGCCGGAGGTGCTGTACCAGAGCTCCAGGTAGCTGTACGGGTCAGAGTAATCCGGTGCCCAGCCGCTCATGATGATATCGTACTCATCACTGTCCGGAACCAGGAGTGCGTTTTTCGTTGCGTACGGAACCATGTTGATATCTACGTTGATACCCAGGTTGTTCTTCCACTGGTTTGCAACAACCTCTGCCTCTTTCTTCGCTGTGTCAGAATCGGATACAACCAGTTTCAGGGAAATATCAGAAGCACTGGAAAGACCTAATTCAGATAATGCCGTATCCAGATACTCTTTTGCCTTATCCATATCACCCTGAAGTGGGAATGCCTCTAACGGATACTCGGTGCCGTACTCGCCGTCCACGCCGCGAACCTGCGGAAGCACATATCTCTGGTTAGCCTGATATAAGCCATTGTGGGTCAGAAGAATGTATTCTTCACGGTTGACTGCGTAGTTCATCGCCAGACGCAGGTTCTTGTTTGCCAGATATTTATTCCGGTGATTCAGTGCCGCATAATCATCTGCGCCGCTGTAGTAGGACTGTGTCTTGCCTTCATACTGCGCTGCCAGCTCGGTCGGAACCTCTGCCAGATCCAGCTCGCCTGCATCGAACATCGAAACAGCAGTAGTCTGATCGGCTACGGTCAGAATCTCAACGCCGTCCAGACTGATCTTTTCATTGTCATAGTAATCCGGATTCTTCGTCAGTTCTACCTTGCCGTTACTGTATTCACTTACAACGAACGGTCCATTGTAAACCTGTTTATCGGCACTTCCGCCGAACTCATTGCCATATTTCTCAACCAGGTCTTCACGTACCGGCATAAATGCACTCATGCTTGTCATGCTGACAAAGTAATCAGCCGGATTCTCAAGCGTAATCTCCAGGGTAAAGTCATCCAGTGCCTTGACTCCCAGTTCATCCACCGGAAGTTCACCCTCACTGACCTTGGCACCGTTCTTTAAAACAGCACCCAGATAGCTGGCAGGGCAGGCTGCTGCCGGATCGCAGAGACGCTTCATACCGTACTCATAATCCTTAGCCGTAACAGTCTGTCCATCACTCCACTTTGTATCCTGACGGAGTTTGAAAGTATATACGAGACCATCATCGCTGACTTCATAGCTCTCAGCGGTTGCCGGCTGAAGCTCGCCCTGTACGTTGCGGTACAGACCATCATAGATATGATAGGAGACGGTCGCGTCTGCTACGGAGTTTGTCTTATCAGGGTCAATCGTCGCGATATCCGCCGTGTTGGAATAACGGAAAATCTTTTCGCCCGCTGCTGCGCTCTGGGAACTGTCACTTCCCGATTCAGCTGCCTTCGTATCATCCACCGAAGCGCTCGGAGTGGAACAGCCCGCTACACTCGCTGCCATCAGTGCAGCTAATCCCAGTGCAAGTAGTTTGTTTTTTCTCATAATATTCCTCCTTGTCCTCTTTTATTAAAGCTCAATCAGCTCCTTGGTGGCGCTGATCAGATTTTCATTGCCTGTCTCCGTGATGAGAAGCTGATCCTCGATGCGGATGCCGCCCCATCCCGGAATGTAGATACCCGGTTCCACGGTCATGACGTTATTGGCATGCACGATATTTTTGGAAACAGGACTCATAAATGGAATCTCATGGACAAACATGCCGACGCCGTGTCCGATTCCTGTGTAGTGATACGGAAAATACTCGGTCCCCTCGATGATCCTCGTGGATTCATAATATGCATCCGATGCCGAAACACCGTCTTTTAAGAATCCTTCCACCGCAGCGACCATCTGCTGCTCAATCTTGTAGACTTCCTTCTGCTTCGGCGTTGCGCGTCCGACTACCAGGGTACGCGTCATATCAGATAAATAACCATGATACTGGCATCCATAATCCATCAGGACCAGATCGCCGTATTCAATCGCCTTCTGGGACGGAATTCCATGAAGCAGGGATGTTCTCGCACCGGAGATGAGGATATTGCCGTATGGCTGTGTATCCGCGCCCTCCAGAACCATATAGAGGCTTAAACGCGCCGCCAGCTCTTTCTCGGTAATGCCGACCCGGATATCCTTCTGGATCTTTTCATATGCCCTTGAAGCAATATCACAGGAGATACGCAGGCACTCAATCTCTTCCGGCCTCTTGATGGAGCGGAACTCCTCAATGATGCCGTCCGCCGGTACCAGCTCTGCTTTTACCTCCGACTGGAGGTTCTGGTACTGTTCAACGGTCAGGTGGGCTGCTTCAAAGCCGATCGTCTTTGCCCCAACCTTTTCCGCCGCGTAGGCAAGTGCCTTTCCGATGGAACCATAGGTATCTCTCCAGTTCAAAATCGTGTAATCCGGGCACTCATAGGAAACCTGCTCGGTGTAGCGCGGATCTGTCAGAAAGAATTTTTCCTGCTCCGTGATAAAAAGCCAGGAATCTTCGCCGGTATAATGGCTGACATACTTTACATTGACCGGGCGGCTGATGAACATGCCATCCAGGTGCTCTTTCTGCATATACGCAAGTAACTGTTCCATGCTTACTCTCCTCCCATCACTGATTCTATTTCCTCTATCGTTCTGGGGATGGATGCTGTCAGATTCTCACAGCTATCCTCCGTTACCAGGCAGTTATCCTCGAGGCGGAAGCCGATGCCCCATTCCTCGCAGTAGATGCCGATATCCACGCAGAAAACCATACCCGGCTCTACGATATCGACATCGACCAGATCATGTGTGTCCCAGCCAACATGGTGGGCGCCGCCGTGCCAGATATATCTGCCGACATCCTCATACCGGTCACATAAGCCGATCGCTTTGAGCTGTTCGAAATTGTATTCCCTCGCCAGCCGGTCCACGTCTGCCATCTTCATTCCCGGCCGGATGATAGAGAACATGTGCTGCGAAGTCCGGTATGCACATGTGTAAAGAAGTCGCTGCCGTTCGGAAAACTTTCCGTTGCACGGCCAGCCGCGCGATACATCATTGAAGAGGTGGTCGTACTGGGCGCCTACGTCGTTGAGAATCATATCGCCGTCCTTCGCCTGCCCTGTGTACTCATAATAGTGAATACAGAAATTATTGGCTCCCGCGGAAATGATACTCGGAAATGCCGGTGCAAGGCATCCGTGCTGCGCCAGTGCGTAGTCGAATTCGGCTTTATACTGGTATTCGTACATTCCCGGCTTTGATGCCTTCATCATCGCCAGAATGCCGTCCCTCGTAATCTTGACTGCCTCCCGCATCGCCTCGATCTCACACGGCTGCTTGATGGTGCGCTGGCGGCGTATCTGACGGGAAATATCCGTGAGTGTGGCTGCCGGGTACCACTTTCTAAGTCTCCGTGCCATCCGGATACTCTCGGTATCTGCATCCTCCGGATCGTGCCGGTACAGATCCATCGCAATCCGCTCAAACCGTCCGCTCCGCATCAGAAGTTTCAGACGGTTTTCCCACTCGCCGCTCGATGCGATCTGCGCGGCCCCGGATCGCGCCCTGGCCTCCTCCGGTGTGAACCGCTTCCCGGTCCACCGCTCTGCCAGCATATCCGGCGGAAGTATGTAAAGTGTTTCCTGTACCTCTTCTCCGTCTTTCTCTGCCATCAGGACTGTGTGTTCCTGCCCAATGCCGGTCAGATAGAGAAAACTCCGATCGGCATAAAACGGATAATTTTCATCGGCTGTCTTTCGGATGGAAGAACCGGAAAACAGGAGAAGCAGGGTGTGATCCGGAAGGCTGTCATACAGCCGCTGTCGGTTCCCTTGGTAAAATTCTGCATTCATAGTATTTTCCTTCCTGTCTTTTAAATGATTTCCGTATACTTTTGTATCTATCTCACAAATAGATGTATCATAATCCTTTGTCTCCCGACATGTGTCATTATACCGTATAAATCAAATTTTTACAATTATTTTTCAGTATATTTTGTAATTTTTTCATTTAATGCAAAAAATTCATATATATGATAGGAAATCCTTTCAGTTTTGAAAAAATGTAAAAGCATATCTATTTTTTCCCAAAGGTGGTACCTGCAAAAGAAGCATTTCAATGAAAATGTGGAAAGATGGTTTTGAGCCCAAACTAGAAAATTAGAAAAAAAAGAGACCATCCAATTCTCCTTTTTCAGATGAATCGGACAGTCTCCTGTCTCCGCCCTGCGCTGACAGCTGCGGTTTCGTTTATTTTGAATCTCTTATAAAGATACTACAACACTTTCTTTCGCGCACTCTGGAAGATCGGCTGCATTCATGGATATGCTTAAAACAAATTTTACATGATATTTCTCACTGATGGTCTCCAGCGTCTTGTAGGTCTCTTCAATATCCGCTCCCTCGAGGCAGGCAAGTTTCAGGAAGCTGTCAAGATACATCTGCTCCAGATCATGATCCTGGCAGATAATACCACAAATAAATCCGATAAATCCATCGCTGGTATCAATCGGATATTCCTGTACATTGATAAGGCGAATCTGGTTATTCAACTCATACATATGTTTGGAACTCTTATCCAGATAGACAACGGAACCCTTGGCTTCTTTGACAGCCGTGTTCGCCATATCGAGTAAATATTTAGTTTTTCCTTTTCCCTTTGCTCCTGCGATGATCTGAACCATAACAATCTCCTCCTTGAGTTTATTTAAGTTGTATGTAAAATCTTTTATTGTATAAATAATTATAGTATAAATTTATAAATATTGCAATCACTTATTTGAAATTTTAGTCAAAATTTCCGTCATATTGTCATAAAGTGACGGACGATTTGCAGATTTTAGCACAACCGATATATATTCCTTGCCATCGTCCCCATCGCTCGCCATGATCAGGCAGTAGCCAGCCGCCTGTGTGGTGCCGGTTTTGCCGCCTAAGACAGTCACTCCCTCCGGTGCCTCGCGGTCTCCCTTCAGATACCAGTTGCCAACCTTCCAGACCTGCTGTTTTGCGGCTCCATTTGCATCGGTATAATCAGCTGTATAAGACTGCGCGTTAATGATCTCACAAAACAGCGGCAGTTTAAGCGCCTCGTTGAAAATCAGATAGAGATCATATGCCGTTGTATAGTGGTCGGTGCTGTGCAGACCATTTGCATTGACAAAATGCGTGTGGGTCGCACCGAGTTCCTTCGCTTTCGCATTCATCTTCTCCACAAACGCATCCGTGCTTCCGGCGATATGATCCGCAATCGCATTGGCTGCATCGTTGCCGGACGGAATCATCAGTCCGTATAAGAGCTGCTCCAGCGTAAAGGTATCGCCCGGCTTGATGCCTGCCATCGAAGCGCCTGCCTCGCGGATCACGACATCGTCATTTGCCGTCACCGCATCGGAAAGATTGCCTTCCTCGATCGCGATGATCGCCGTCATTACCTTCGTGATGCTCGCCGGGTACATCTGGTCATAGATGTTCTTACCATATATAACGCTGGAGTCGGTCACATCAAACAATGCGCCCGCCTGCGCCGTCACCGCATCATCTGGAGCAATATCGCCGTCTGCAGATTCCGGTACGCAGAGAGAAGACGCAAAAAAGGGCGCCAGCCCGGCACCTGCCGCTGGCGTCATCTGCGCTTCCCGTTCTTGAAATGAATATGCCTGTTCCAGACCGCGGGCACCACAGCCGGTCAGCATGCTAATACCGCAAAGCATCAGTGCGCCCGCAAGTCCGATTGTCTGTTTTCTCATTTGTACATCTCCCGCCATTCCATATCGCCGCGGTCAAGCGCCTTGACGAGAAGCTCTGCCGTCGCCAGGTTTGTCGCCATCGGGATATTGTGAATATCACAGAGGCGGACAACATCATTAACATCTGGCTCATGCGGCTTCGGCGCCAACGGATCGCGCAGGAAAATCAGCAGATCGATCTGATTGTGTTCGATCTGTGCGCCGAGCTGCTGGGAACCTCCCAGATGACCCGGCAGATATTTATGGAGGGTCAGATTCGTAACCTCCTCAATCAGGCGGCCTGTCGTTCCTGTCGCATAGAGTTCATGCTTGCTCAGGATGCCGCGATATGCGATACAGAAGTTCTGCATCAGTTTTTTCTTCGCATCATGTGCGATTAACCCGATATACATCTATACCTGCCTCCTTAATGATTCCTATTTTTCATAACCATAAAATTCAATTTCCATGCAGCTTCACAGTCCATGCATGTACTTACTGAACGGTTACGTTATTTCGTTGCAATCCAACATTGAGAACAACTCCCATTCCGATAAACATACTGAGCAGCGAACTAAGTCCGGAGCTTATGAAAGGAAGCGGAAGACCCGTGTTCGGGAAGATTCCCGTGGCTACCGCAATGTTGGCAAAACTCTGGAACGCCAGAAGCGCCGCCATGCCCGATGCAATCAGACGTCCAGCTGTGTCCTTCGCGCGCGCCGCAATCCAGAGGCACTCATACACCAGCAGCGCATAGAGGGCAATGACCGCCACGCCGCCGACAAACCCAAGCTCCTCTCCGATAACAGCGAAGATAAAGTCCGTCTGTTCCTCCGAGAGGAAATTTCCATTCTTGACGGAGCTTAATGTGTTGTTAAAAAGCCCCTTGCCGCGTAGCTGCCCGGAGCCGATCGCCATCATGGAGTTATCCTGCTGACGGTTCAGATCCGTAAATTCACTGCTGCTGTGGAAAATCTTTCCCATGATACGCTGTGCCTGGTATTTCTGGAGAAACGGGATGAATCCCTGCAGCGACAGATAGATAAGCGCCGCAAATCCAGGTACCCCGACCGCCACCGCACCGGCAATCCATTTGTAACTGATACCGGCTACATAAACCATGCACAGAATCATGAAGCAGATGACGATGGTGGTGGAAAGGTTCGGCTGTAAATATACCATGCCGACCGGAAGGACACAGATAAGCGCCGTCATCCCCAATGTCTTTGGCTCATTGATTTTATCCCGGTTTCTGGAAAGAAAATTCGCCAGGATGAGGATCAGACCGATCTTTACAAACTCGGACGGCTGGATCTGAATCCCGCCGATCCGCAGCCAGCGGGTCGCGCCCTTGGTGGTACGTCCAAACAAAAGAACTGCCGCCAGCATTCCGGCACAGACCACATAGATAAGCGTGGTAAATCGGAAATACTGATGGTAATCAATCAAAGACAGAACCAGACAGATAATCAGGGATACAACCACTCCGATAATCTGTTTTATCACAGAGGAACGGTCCTGATTGCTGGCGCTCCCGACAACCAAAATGCCGAGAACACTCAGCAGAATCATATAAATGAGGGCTCGAAAGTTGTAATTTCTAAATTGGTAATCGAATATCATGCTGTAAATGGCTCCTTAAAGTAAGAACCGGCACCGACGCACAGACCGCCGGGAATACCTCCGCCGGCTGTTCTGAGGATGTCCTCAGAATCCGGAGTGTCACATCCCCCGGATCAATCTCCAGATAACGTGACACGCTCCTCAGGAAATCTGCGCGAATCAGATCCAGAAGTTCCGGCGAACAGCCCGCCCGATCGGCAGTCAGAAGGTGTTTTAAACGCTTTCTGGCTATCTCGCCGGAATTCTTTTTCGTAAACAGTTCTGCAATCAGAATCATAGCGTCCCCTCCTATGCACGTTTGAGGAAGCCGGATATCCGGGACCAGAAGCCCGGAGACGCATCAAGCTGTATAAATGGTACCGATTCTCCAAGTATTCGTTTGCATATGTTTAAATATGCCTGCCCGGCATATCCATTCATGCCGACCAGCGGTTCGCCCTGATTCGTGGATATAACGATATCCTCATCGTCCGGGACTGTGCCAATCACAGGGACAGACAGAATATCCATCACATCATCCACCGACATCATATCGCCCCGGCGCACCATATCGCTCCGGATCCGGTTGATGATCAGGTCCATACGCCCGACCCCGGATGCTTCTAAAAGTCCGATGATCCGGTCAGCATCCCTTATCGCGGATACCTCCGGTGTCGTGACAATCAGCGCCCGGTCCGCCCCGGCGATCGCATTGCGAAAGCCCTGCTCAATCCCGGCGGGACAGTCAAGCAGTATGTAATCAAACTCTTCTCTTAAGTCTTCTACTAATTTTATCATCTGCCCCGGACTCACGGACGACTTGTCCCGCGTCTGGGCGGAAGGTAATAAGAACAGGTCAGGATATCTTTTGTCTCGAATCAGCGCCTGCTTCATCCGGCAGTTTCCCTCGATCACATCGACCAGATTGTAGATAATCCGGTTTTCCAGTCCCATGACGACATCCAAGTTTCTCAGACCGATATCGGTGTCGATGAGAACCACCCGTTTGCCAAGCATGGCAAGCCCGGTGCCGACGTTCGCTGAGGTTGTCGTTTTGCCGACGCCTCCTTTTCCGGAAGTAATAACGATAACTTCGCTCATAGGAACATCCTCCTGTATTCTGTTTTACCATTTTATTCTACTCTAAAAAGTAGAATAATTCCAGTCTTAAATCCATTAAATACGCTAAATAAAATGAAAATAATCTAAAAAACTTTTTTTGACCGATTCTACGTCAATGTTTCCACCGGATACCGATGCAATCATCGGTCCGCGCCCCATCTTTTTACCCTGACTGCGCGTTTTGGCTGTCAGATCAGCAATCCGAAGGTGCATCGGCGACATCTCCAGCGCGGTGATCACCGCGTCCTCACTTCCCGCCGCCCCAGCATGGGCGGAACCCGCCAGCGTGCCGAGGACGACGATATTGCCCCGTGCGCTGACACGCGCGCCGCGCTCCACATCCCCGATGATCACGATGCTCGCATCGGATTCCAGCAGATCGCCCCGGGATAAATTACCCTTATAGAATTGTCCCGTCCGGGCAGTCAGCTCCATCAGCCGCTCGGTCAGCGCCTTTTCACAGCGGGCGATGCGGTTAGCGTCAGTATCCAGCAAACAGAGAATCTCTATCTGGGAATTGGCGGTAATCGCATCCGTCACCTGCAGTTCCTCGATTGGGGTCAGTTCTCTCCCCTCCAGGGTCAGCGTCATCTGGGCGGATCCCCAGAATTTTTCACTTTCTTTAAACTTTTTCCCTACATCCTCCAGTAACTGTTCAAAGGGGGTGTCCGGATTCAGAATTACCGTCATACCGGACTTACATCCCTTTATTACTACGGAACTTTTCATAGTTCCATCACCTCTTAATCTCCATTGATTCGTTCATTGGACGCATCCAATGCTCCTGAATTCAGGATATCATCCAGACTCGCATAGCCATAGAAGTAACGATATACGTGTTTTGCCACCATCGCCGCATTCGAAGAAGAATATCCATTCGGGATACTGACCGTCACCGAAATTTCCGGATTCTCATACGGTGCAAACGAAATAAAGAACGCGTGGTTGCCCCGTTTCTGGGACTCCTGCGCCGTACCGGTCTTACCGGCCACGTGTACGTCCAGACCATCAAACACGCGCTTGGTCGAACTGTTGGTAACTACCTGGCGCATACCTTGTTGGACTGCATCCCAGGTGCTTGTCTGGAAATCAAGGGTTGACGCCACAGCCGGCGAATAATCCTTGACCAGATTACCCTGGGAATCCGTCTCCTTATCAATCAAGCTCAGATCATAGACCGTGCCGCGGTTGGCAAGCGCCGTCACATAGCGGGCAAGCTGCACGCTCGCAAACTGGTGCGTACCCTGTCCCATACTGGAACGCTCCGGATCGGTATCACTGATCGACGGCGTCGCCTCCGAGATTTCAATGCCCGAAGTCCGGTCCAAACCGAACATGGTCGCATATTTTTTCAGCGTCTCCAGACCTTTCTCCGGTTTGTAGCTTCCATCTGTCTCTGTGGACAGGCGGTGCGCCACCTCCGAGAAGAAATAGTTACAGGAATTTTCGATACCTCCCACGACGTTTAACGGTCCGTGGAAGCCTGGATATTTCCAGCATCGGATCGGATTGCTGACTTCCTCATAAATACCGGTACAGTTAATCATATCAGAAAGCGTGATTGCCCCCTCTTCCAGACCTGCAATCGCCGTGATCGGCTTAAAGGTGGAGCCTGGTGCTTTCAGCGTCTGCGTCGCATTGTTTCGCAGCGGCAGCGACTGATCGGCATTTAGCTGGGCAAAATAGGTGCTGTCCGAAATCCGGTTGTTGTCATAGCTTGGATAAGATACCAGTGCCAGCACCTCGCCAGTCTTCGCGCTCGTCACGACACAGCTCGCCGTACACGGGTCAAGTGCCAGCTGCGCCGGTGTGATCTCAATATTGCGGATCTTATTCATCAGGAACTGGTACGCATATTCTTCCCCGCTGACACGCAGCAGGTTGACCTCATTCTCATCGTATGCAAGCACATTCTGGGAATAGAGCGCCATGCAGAGCTCGCGCCCGGTCACAACATTGTTATTGATTAAATACTGATAAATCAGTTTCTCGAATGCCGGATCCTGTTCCAGATCGCGGAAACAGTCGTCCAGCAGTGCCGTGAAGACATCGTCCGCATTCGAATACCGGCTCTGTATGTCCAGCTTCGTCGTATCGATCCAGTTGTTGGCAATTCCATAATATAAGTATTCCCGCAGACTGATCGTACCGTTCTTCCACGCCTGATACATGTCACTGGACGTATCGATCGCATCACGCTGGACAATCGCCTTATTGCTGGAAGAAAGATACGAATAGATATACTGCATATATGCCTGCATTTCCTCTGACAGCGCGTTCATCGGCGTTGCATTTTCAGACTGCAGTTCACCCCGCAGTTCCTGTTCAATCCGCACGCGTGAGCTCTCGTACTTCTGATAAATCTGCTGTTCCACATCGGATGCCTCTTCGGAAGCGAAATTGTCAATCGAGAGGACGTTGTTGTTGATCAGCTGGAAGTATGCCTTCTTGATCGGTATCTTAATACTGGAAGAATCGATATAAGCGATATCTTTCTCATCCTGGTTGACAATCGTCTTTAACAAGACGCCCGCCAGCTGCTTCTCCAGAATGTGGTAAATACCCTTCTGAAGGTTCAGATCGAGGGTCAGCCAGATATCGTTGCCTGCCACCGGTGCGACTTCCCCGGTCACGCTTAGGATTCTTCCGACGTTATCTACATATGCCGTCTGGGAACCTTTCTTACCCTTTAATTCCAGCTCCATCGAGGATTCGATGCCGGTACGGCCTACGACATCATTTAACTCATAGTCATCGTTGACCGTCTTTAACTCCTCCAGACGTTCGCTCGTTACTTTTCCCGTATATCCAATGATCGGCGCAAAGTAGATGCTTTCATTGTACACACGGATCGTCGATTCCTGTATATTGACGCCCACCAGATCGGCTGCGTGCTCTAAAATGTCTGCAACGGTCTCATCGCTGATATCCGTCGCGATCGTTGTAGATTCGTACTTCTGGAACGCGGTAAAACGCATCGTGTAGCGGATACCGACGATCTGCAGCGCCACCTCATCCGAAACATCGATGGGATTGCCGTCTTTGTCAAGCGGGCGCCCGTCCCGGTTCTTATCGTCACCGAGTGTCAGGTGGTACTCCTTTTTCATCCGCTCCAGCAGATCTGGCGCTGAAATGTCGGACGGGTATTTTCCATCTGAATCGTCCATCTCATCCACATTTTTAAGACCATAATAATCACGCAGGAATCGCTTGCGTCCGGACTGTGTCTCGGAGGTATACACGACATTTCCATCGTGATCGAGCGTAAGCTCTAAACTGGTCTGTGCGCTCTCACCGTGTTTATTCAAGATCGATACCAGATCGTAGAGCATCGTGTTCCACTGTGCATCCGTCTTGTACGCACCGGTATCCTGTATGGTAACGTCGTATGCCAGTTCGTTGTACGCCAGCACATTGCCGTTCCGATCGTAGATATTACCCCGCGTGCTGGCAGTCTTTATGACTTTTTCCGTCATCGCTGTATATGCATCCTGATACTCTTCGCCCTTGATGATCTGCAGGTTGAACAACCGCATCACCAATGCGGACGACATCAGGCAGAACACAACCGCCAGGACAAAAAGCCGGGAGGTAATCACTTTTTTGAACCATTCTCGCAGATATTCTTTCAGGTCATCAAACAATGTTCGAATCTCTCCTTTGTTCCCATTCTTTCAGTTTCCGGTTGATAAAAAGGAAAAACCGGTATACGACAAGCGTCGTAACCGTGGTAAATATGATCTCCGGGATAATGATGGAGACCAGATAATGCCCAAAATTCAGACGATTCCGTATCAGGAACCGGAATACATAGATGTACAGGTTATAGATTAAATCACTTGCCAGGCTCAAAAGCAGCGGCAGCGTGATGTAGTCTTCATAATAATACTTGTTGCAGATTCCACTGACATACCCCAGATTGATGAAAAACAGTGTATAAAAGCCAAATGGTCCACTGTAAAACAGATCCATAAAAAGACCTGCCACCAGCCCGTAGAACATCCCCCGCTCGCGCCCCTCGATGAAGCTGCACACAAACACCACAATCAGCAGCAGGTTCGGAGCCGAAGATAAGAAGGCGATCTGTGGGAACACGCAGATCTGGATCGTGAATGCCAGAATCAGCATGACAAGGTTAATCAGCAGCTTCCGCATTATTGTCGCCTCCATCCCCATTTTTCAGCTGGGTGATTACCAGTACCTCCTGCAGGTTATCAAAATCTGCAACTGGAATGATTGTACCGGATTTTGTTACGTTGTTGGCATCGGTCGTCAGCCCGGAGGCATAACCGATGAGAATGCCCGGCAGGAAAATATCACTGATGTTGGAGGTCACGATCTTGTCTCCCTCCTGGATATCTGCCTCTTTCTTGATATGGTCAAGTCCCAGCCGTCCATCCTGGTAAAGCGTCAGGTTGCCGGATACATTACAGGTATCGCCAGTCCGCAGGGACATGCCGCTGACGTTGCTGTCGTCATCGATGATCGCGCGGACAGTTGCATAGTTTGCCCCGACATCGGTTACAATACCGACCAGTCCGCCGCCTGCCATGACGTTCATATCTTCCTGGATGCCATCGTCCGCTCCCTTGTCGATCCGGAATACCTGAAACCAGTTTCCAGAGTCCTTTGCAATGACACGGGCGGCTATTTTTTTATACTGCATATATTCCTGATCAAGCTGATACAGCTCTCTGAGACGGTCTAACTCGTAAAGCTCCGACTGCAAGCGGTTGTTCTCTTCCACCATCTGATCCAGACGCATCTGGAGATTTTTGTTCTCCTCCTGCGCCTCCCGCAGGGAGGAAAAATTTTCAAGCGCATTGTAGAGACCTGTGCCGATCGCGTTGACGCCTGACTGCAGCGGTACCAGAACAAAACCGACACCCGTCCGAAGCGGCATCAGAAAGCTTGATTTGATAGACGTTGCTGTAATCAGCACAAGACAGAAGGCTGACATACCTGCCAGAATATACTTGCTGTTTTTCATAATGATAGTATTCCCCGTTCTTTGAAACTAAAATAGGCTTGTTCGCCGATAATCACATGATCCAAAAGCCGGATTCCCAGCATAGCGCCCGCCTCCTGAATCCGGACGGTCGTCCGCCGATCCTCCGCACTGGGGGTAGGATCCCCGCTCGGATGATTATGTACTAAAACGATGCTGGCTGCATGATAGCGCAGCGCCTCGATAAATATCTCCCTCGGAGACGCCGGAGAGTGATTGAAGGTTCCCCGAAACAGCAGGATATCCCGAATCAGCCTCTGCTTCGTATTGAGGATCATCAGGTGCATCTCTTCCTGCTCTTTGTGACGCATTTCCTCCATATAAAAAGCGGCGATCGCCTCCGGCGCCGTAAACGCAGGCGCTTCTGAAAGCGTCAAGGTGCGCCAGATCCGCTGTGACAGTTCTCCCACACACAAAAGTTCGATTCCCTTGACCCTGCCGATTCCTTTCTGCTCCATCAGTTCTGGAAGAGTCAGATGCAAAAGCCCTAAAATCCCCGGCGGCTGCGCCTGCGCCAGAATCCGGGTTGCCAGGGAAAGTGCCGACTCCTGCCGGTTTCCGGTCCGGATAAGGATCGCTAAAAGCTCGGCGTCCGTCAGTGCCCCAACTCCCTCCCTCTCACATTTTTCGTAGGGGCGGTCTTTTTCAGGGATATCTTTCATGGTAAGACGCCATCCAGCGGTCGGTTCAGAACTTTTTACTGGTTTCTCTGTTTCTTTTTTCATTGATTGTCCTCCTGCGTGCCTCTCCTCTGCATACAGAAAGCCATTCCCGCCAGGCGGGATTCTTTGATTAAATCAGACGATATGCGATCAGTGCAATGACAACGCCGATGATGCTCGCCATCGTCACCCGGATTGACAGACCAAACGTGATAACCAGGATTCCTAAATCAAGAACAACCGGGTCCATCAGACCGAAGGATTGTCCGTAATTCAGCCACGACAGTCCCCTGATGCCGGATGCCATATTTCCGATAAATCCACCTAACACAATCCCTGTCATCAGGAGCAGCAGAAGAATCCAGAAATTTTTTGCTCGATTCATGATACCGAATACCGTCCCTTTCTATAATCTTTATTATCTTAGCACAAACTGCCGGAATGTGTATAGGCAGTCCGGCAGATTTTTTTTTAAAGTTTTCTTAAAATCAATTACAAAATCATTCAAAAAACGTCATTTCTAGTCGATTTTGAGCTGCTCAGGTTTTACTATGCCTGCATCCAGAAGCTTCTGCAGGGACATTAAAATGCCTAACTTCGCATGGTACCAGGTCAGTCCGCCCTGGAAGAAGACGCTGTACGGCGGTTTGATCGGACCATCCGCGGAAAGCTCGATCGAGGAACCCTGGATAAAGGCACCGGCTGCCATGATAACCTGGGAATCATACCCCGGCATATCCCACGGTTCCGGCGATACATAGCTGTCAACCGGCGCCGCCGCCTGAATGCCCTGGCAGAACGCAATAACACCCTCCGGTTTTCCAAACGTGATCGCCTGAATGATATCATAGCGCGGCTCCGTGCTGTTCGGAACCACATCAAAGCCCAAGCGCTCATAGACATTTGCCGCAAAGATAGCTCCCTTTAATGCGCCGGATACAACGGTCGGTGCCAGGAAAAGTCCCTGGAAGAAGGACTGATTGACGCCAAGACTCGCGCCGACCTCCCGTCCGAGTCCCGGAGAACCAAGGCGGTACGCTGCATTTTCGATGCACTGTCTGGTTCCGGCGATATAGCCGCCGATCGGCGCCAGTCCGCCGCCCGGGTTTTTAATCAGGGAACCGACTACCATGTCCGCACCGAGATCGCTCGGTTCGATCCGCTCAACGAATTCGCCATAGCAGTTGTCTACCATACAGATCACTTCCGGTTTGATGGATTTAACAAATGCAATCAGTTCACCGATCTGCTCTGCCGAGAGGGTTGGACGGGATGCGTATCCCTTGGAACGCTGGATGGTTACCAGTTTTGTCTTCTCGTTGATCGCCGCGCGGATGCCGTCGTAATCGAAGGTTCCGTCCGGCAGCAGGTCAACCTGACGGTATGAAATGCCGTACTCCCGCAGGGAACCGTTGGACTCGCGGATGCCGATCACTTCCTCCAGAGTATCATACGGTTTTCCCACTGGCGAAAGCAGCTCGTCGCCCGGGCGCAGGTTTCCGGCTAATGCCGTGTAGAGCGCGTGCGTTCCGCACACGATCTGCGGGCGCACCAGCGCGTCCTCAGTGTGGAATACATCCGCATATACCTGTTCCAGCGTCTCACGTCCAAGGTCGTTGTAACCATATCCGGTTGTACCGGAAAAATGAATATCGCTGACGCGGTTTTTCTGCATCGCAGCGATTACCTTTAACTGATTGTACTCTGCATTGCCATCGATCTCTGTGAAACGGTCTTCCAGAGCCGCTTCGATTCTGGCTCCATATTCAAGCACTTCTTTCGAAATACCGAGGTCGCCATACATTTTCTCTAACTCCATGGTGGTTCCTTTCCTGTTGTCGGTTATTCGTAACTGTTCAGTACCTTCACAGTCACGCGCAAAAATCCATTAAAAATTGCCTACGGCCATGGGATTTTTGCCTGCTGACCCATGTTTTCGTACGGTCAGCGCAGTAAATGCGCAGACCTACTGAACAGTTACGGTTATTCTATAATTCTTTTTTTGTTTCTTTAACTTTTCTTGATTTTTACAACTTATAATTTAGAGTGTTCCATCCATCTTATGAATCACACTCCATAATACCCGCTTCCGCCGCTAATTCCTGCAGAATATGTTCCAGCACGCGTTCCCGGTCATTATCAAATTCCGGCAAATATAAGAAACGCACGTCGCGTTCCCGCCGGAACCAGGTAAGCTGACGTTTCGCAAAATGGCGCGTATCGCGTTTCAGGATATTGACCGCTGTCTCCAACGACATTTCGCCATTTAAATATGCCAGAATTTCTTTATATCCAAGTCCCTGCATCGCCACTGAATCACGGCGACAGCCCATCGCCTGCAGCTGCCTCACTTCCTCGACCAGTCCCTTTTCCATCATCTCATCGATCCGCTTCTCGATCCGCTCATAGAGAACCGTCCGATCGGTATTTAATACATAATAGAAGAAATGGTACGGTGAAGTCTTTGCCCGCTCCGCCTCATTGTGGGCAGAAATCTTCTCGCCCGTCTGCTCATAATATTCCAGTGCTCGGATCACTCGTTTTACATTGTTTGCGTGGATCGCCTCCGCCGATTCCGGATCGACCGCCCGCAGGCGCTCATGCAGGACTTCCGCTCCCTGTTCGTCTGCCAGGCGTTCCATCTCCTCCCGAAACTGCGTATTTTCGTCGATCTGGGTGAAATCAATATCATTGAGCAGTGCCTGAATATAAAAGCCGGTTCCACCTGCCACGATCGGAATTTTTCCGCGGCTGTAAATATCTTCCGCCGCCGCGCGGGCAAGCGCCTGAAACCGCACGACATTGAAATCCTCAGTCGGCTCTAAGATATCGATCAGATGGTGCGGCACACCGTCCATCTCCTCCAGGCGTATCTTTGCCGTACCGATATCCATGTGGCGGTACACCTGCATCGAATCCGCGCTGATGATCTCGCCGCCGATCCGCCTGGCAAGCTGAATGGATAGCGCCGTTTTTCCGACTGCCGTCGGTCCGGTCAGGACAATCAGAGGCTTTTTTTCAGCCGCTTGTTCCAGATTTCCCATAAGACTTTCTCTCCTTTTAATGGGTTATACAATCCGTTTGAATTTCTTCTCCAACTCATATTTGCTCATCGATATGATCGTTGGGCGTCCATGTGGGCACGCATACGGATTTTTGAGTTCCAGAAGCTCATCGATCAGCTTGTCCGCTTCGGCAAATGATAATGTGTGATTGCCTTTGACCGCCGCCTTACACGACATCGTCGCCACACGCTCATTGATGAGATCCGGGGTTCCGCTTCCATTGCCCTCCGCCAGATCGTCGATCATCTCCATCAGAAGCTCGCGTTTTGCGACGGAAAAGAGGTTCGCCGGAACGGCACGCACCGCGTACTCCTTGCCGCCAAACGGCTCAATCTCAAATCCGATCGAGGTAAAATGTTCCATATACTGCTCTAATTTGAGCTGCTCACTGCTGTTGAGACTCAAAATGATCGGCGGATCGATCATCTGGGAGGTGTACTCCCTCTTTTGAAGGGATGCCATCGTCCGCTCATAGAGGATTTTCTCATGCGCCGCATGCTGATCAATGATGTACAGATTATCATGATACTCCACCAGCCAGTATGTGTCAAACAGCTGTCCAATCAGGCGGTGGTTCGCACGCGCCGGTTTGGTCAGGAGTTTATCTTCAAACAGATCCATCTGACGGGGCTTTTCAGATGGGGCGGACTGGGTCGTTCCCGTTGAAACAGATGCAGGAGATGCAGCTTGCCCCGCTGAAGCTGAGATGGATTCGCTGGAAGGCGCTGACGTGGCCGGCTCTGGCAGATCTGACTCTGTATTAATTGAAACATTTTCAACTCTGCCGGTTGTGTCGGTTCTTCCAAACACTTCATCGAACCGCCCCGTTCCTGACACAGCCGCATTTGATCCGCTGCCGTTTTCAGCCCCATATCCCGGCATATCTTCCGAGAGCGACATCATTTCTGCCTGCGACGCCCCCAGACGTTTCGTCTCAAACGGTTCCGGATGTTCCTCACGGATACGGACCGGTTTTAAGGACGGACGGCTGCCCTGGCTGCTTTCCATCTTTCTGGTTGGAAGCTCCGGCAGCACTCCCTTTTCCAACCCCAGAATCTTCAGTTCTTTCTCTGCATTCTTCTCATTCTCCAGCGAAACCGCCGGAATCAGTTCCCGGTTAGCGAGTGCCATCGCGATCGTATGGTAGACCGTCCGGTAGATCTGTTCGCCGTCTCTGAAACGGATCTCCATCTTCGCCGGATGGACGTTGACGTCAATATACGACGGATCGATCGTAAATTGCAGCATCGTAAATGGATACTTGTGCTGCATCATGAACGGTTTATATGCGTCCTCGATCGCCTTTCCGATGATACTGCTCTTGATATAGCGTCCGTTGATGAAATAATTTTCATACGTGCGGTTGCCGCGCGCGATCAGCGGCTTACCGATGAAGCCGCCTACCCGGATCGGATCAGCTCCGGCATCCACCTCAATCAGGTTTGCCGTGATCTCGCGTCCAAAGACCGCATAAATTATATCTTTTAAGTTATGATTTCCAGAGGTATGGAGACGGCTCTGGTTGTTATTGATGAAACGGATGGAGATTTCCGGATGCGACAGGGCAATCTTTTCGACTAAATCTGCCACATGGGACCCTTCTGTCGCCGGCGTCTTTAAAAACTTCCGGCGTACCGGTGTATTGTAGAACAGATCTCTGGCGATAAAGGTCGTACCTTCCGGCGCACCGACCTCCTCCAGTCCCAGTTCCTCGCCGCCCTCGATGCGGTAACGGGAACCGCTGATCGAATCGTTTGTTTTCGTGATCAGTTCCACCTTCGCCACCGACGCGATCGACGCCAGCGCCTCGCCGCGGAACCCTAACGATGCCACCTGAAACAAATCCGACGCCGTCCGGATCTTGCTGGTCGCATGGCGCTTAAATGCCAGTGGGATCTCCTCGCGCACAATGCCGCTTCCGTTATCCGTCACCCGGATCGTCTGCAGACCGCCGCCCTGAATCTCCACCGTGATCGCCGTCGCCTTCGAATCGATCGCATTCTCCAAAAGCTCCTTGACAACCGACGCCGGCCGTTCAATGACCTCGCCGGCTGCAATCTGATTGATTGTATTGGAATCCAAGACCTGAATCGCAGCCATCTATCTCCTCCACATCCTTCCTAAACTCTTTTTTACTGGTGCATCCACCGATTTTTCAGCTTCGCCTGCAGCTTATCTAATGTATTGAGCGCATCCAGCGGAGACATCCGGTTTACTTCCAGTTCCATGATCTCCTTGATGATATCGTCCTCATTGACCGTGTCAAAGATCGACATCTGCTGCAGATCTACCTCGTCCGGTTTTGCCACCTTTTTGCGCGTCTGGGTTCCCGGACCATTTTCTGCAATCTCCTTCGCACGCGCTGTAATGTCGGCATCGCTCAATTCTTCCACCAGTTCTTTTGCCCGATCGATGACCGGAGCCGGAACGCCTGCAAGCTTTGCCACCTGGATGCCGTAGCTCTTATCGGCGCCACCCTTCACGATTTTACGCAGGAAGACGATATCGTCGCCCTGTTCCTTGACCGCGATACAGTAGTTGTTGACGCCGCTTAAGGTTCCTTCCAGCTCTGTCAGTTCATGGTAATGTGTCGCAAACAGCGTCTTAGCACCCAGAATCTTCGTATTACTAATATACTCCACAACCGCCCAGGCGATCGAAAGGCCGTCGAAGGTACTCGTACCGCGCCCGATCTCATCGAGAATCAGAAGGCTGTTTTTCGTCGCATTCCGCAGGATATTCGCAACCTCGGTCATCTCCACCATGAAGGTACTCTGACCGGATGCCAGATCATCCGAGGCGCCCACACGGGTAAAAATACGGTCGCAGAGACCGATATCCGCCTCATCCGCCGGGACGAAGCTTCCGATCTGCGCCATCAGCGTGATCAGCGCCGTCTGACGCATATAAGTTGACTTACCAGCCATGTTCGGACCGGTAATGATCGAAATCCGGTTCTTTCCGTTGTCTAAATATGTGTCATTAGCGACAAACATCTCGCCGCCCATCATGCGCTCTACGACCGGATGACGTCCGTTTTTGATGCGGATGATGCCCTTTTCGTTGATATGAGGTTTCACGTAATTGTAACGCGTCGCCACCACCGACAGAGACGCCAGCACATCCGTCATCGCGATCGCACGGGCGGTACTCTGAATCCGGTTTACCTCGCCCGCGATCTGGTCGCGCACCTGGCAGAACAGATCATATTCCAGAGAAACCAGCTTGTCCTCGGCGCCGAGAATGATATCTTCCAGCTCTTTCAACCGGTCGGTCGTATAGCGCTCTGCGTTTGTCAGGGTCTGTTTACGGATGAAATAATCCGGCACCAGATCCTTAAAGGAATTAGTCACCTCAAAATAGTAGCCAAATACCTTATTGAACTTGACTTTCAGGTTTTTGATGCCTGTCTTTTCGCGCTCGCTCTGCTCTAACTGTGCCAGCCAGTCTTTTCCTTCTGTCTTTGCATGACGCAGACGGTCTGCCTCCTCATGGTAGCCTTCCTTGATGATGCCGCCCTCGCGCACCGTGATCGGCGGCTCTTCCACGATCGCCTTGTCAATCAGTTCCTTCAAATCTGCCAGCGGATCCAGAGCGGCTTCCAGGTTTTTAAGCAGCTCGCCTGAAAACTCCTTCAAAATCTGTTTGATATACGGAAGCATCGCCAGTGAATTGCCAAACGCGATGAGATCGCGCGGATTTGCCGTCCGGTAACTGATGCGTCCGATCAGACGTTCGAGATCGTAGATCGGATTCAGATATTCGCACAGCTCCTCGCGGCTGATATAGTTCATGTTCAGCTCTTCGATCGCATTCTGGCGGCGCAGGATCTCCTCCCGGCTGATGAGCGGCTGCTCCACAAGTGTCCGCAGCATACGGGCGCCCATCGCCGTTTTCGTCTTATCAAGCACCCAGAGAAGTGTGCCCCGCTTCTGCTTTTCCCGGAGCGTCTCAGTAAGCTCCAGGTTCCGGCGCGTGGACGTATCCAGCATCATAAACTGTCCGGTCGTATAGACAGTCAGGCGCGTCAGGTGTTCCAGTGTATTTTTCTGCGTCTCATACAGATACTGCAGGACAGCGCCCGCCGCAATCGCGCCCGTCTCATAGTCCGCCAGTCCCAACGCTTCCAGGTGCTCTACATGAAAATGTTCCCGCAGGATTCTCCGGCAGGAATCATCAGAAAAGAACCGATTTTCAAGTGCTGAGATCACGGCATTTAACCGTACTTTCAAGTCCTCTAAATCGATTCCTGACATGTAAAAAGCCTCGTTGCAGATAAGCTCCGACGGCGAAAATTTATAAATTTCATCTAACAGACTGCGCTCGTTGCGAACCTCCGTCACAAGATAGTCGCCCGTGCTGACATCAACCGTCGAAACGCCGAATACACCGTCTATGTATACAATTCCCATCAGGTAATTGTTTTTTGATTCCTCCAGAACCTGTGAATTTGTCAGGGTTCCCGGCGTCACCACCCGGATTACCTCCCGCTTCACAAGTCCCTTTGCCTGTTTCGGATCCTCCATCTGCTCTGCGATGGCGACCTTATAGCCCTTCTGGACGAGACGGCTCAAATAACCCTCTACGGCATGATAAGGAACGCCGCACATAGGCGCGCGCTCCTCCAGTCCGCAGTCTTTTCCAGTCAGGGTAAGTTCCAGTTCTTTCGAAACAGTCTGGGCATCCTCAAAAAACATCTCATAGAAATCGCCAAGACGATAAAACAGAATACAGTCCGGATACTGTTTTTTCGTCTCCAGATAATGAGTCATCATTGGTGAAAGTGCCACAATTTACCTCTCTTCATCGCGATCTGCCCGTTTTCCGGCACTTCACTCATCTGAATGCCAGACCAGACAGACCGCTGTCGTTTTATTTTAGTTGAATTTCGGATCCGTCGGATCCCAGGTCTGCTGATCGGAGATCGGTACCAGCTCCGGCTTATCAAATGGAGATGCTACATTGGCATCCTCGTATACTTGTACAGTCGTTCCCAGATGGCAGTTATCATATACCCACTTGGAGTTTCTACAGTTCAGGCGTACACAGCCTAAAGAACGGGAAACACCCAGACCATTATAGCCGACGGTCAGAAGGTTATTCTCATTCGGGGTTGCGTATGTAATCGAATGGAACAGGAATCCCTGTGTGATACGGGTTGCATACTGGGTGTAAGTATCATTTACCATCAGTCTCCAGCGATATTTCTCCGGTGTCTTGAAAGTTCCAATCGGCGTATCATCACCGACGGAGGTCAGCATCGCTTTCACCGGAATAATATATCCGTTATTGCCGTCTTTTGCATAAACCGTCAGGCAGTTCAGTGTCTTATTTACCTTCAGGAGATAATCGGACTGCTTGCCAATCAGGCTGTCTACGTCCTGAACCAGACGACCGCATGAGTCAAAGTAGAACTTGTAATCATCGATATACTGCCAGCCGGTCTTTGCATAGCCATTTTCAAAATAATAACGTACAAAGTCATCGGAAAGCCAACCGTTATATACGCTTCCGTCCTCATTAAACATAACCGTTGCATTTTCTGCTACGCTCAGTCTGCTGGAAGCAGCTGATTTGTAGCGCGGTGCTGCACTCTGCGGACCTGCGCTTCCCTTCGGAACTAATACGACTTCAATCGAAAGGATCTTCTCGCCGATATCCACGGTACCAGCCACTTCGCCGTTCTTCGCATATCCCATCTTGCCCTGACCGCTAGATGTAACGCTATAGTAAACATCGTACATCTTCTCAGCCTGACCGGAAAGCTGAATCTGGATCGCCTCTACCCAGCTTCCAGAACCAACCACACCGGTCTGGATGCCGTCATGGTACCACCACAGATAACCGCCTGTGTTGGTATATGCACGGTAGGACACGCCGCCGATCCCCTCAAAGTTTTTCAAATCCATCGCAAATGCAGAAATATCGCCTTCCGCATTATACAGATAATTGACGCCGACATGAAGTGCCGTGTTCTCATCCTGCTGCCCGGTTCCCTGGTTGAACTGCTCTGCCGATGTTGACGAACCGGTGTTTGGCATACCGACTGTACCGTTTGCAATGTCATCTGCCGGTCCTGCATATGCGACAGAAGCACTTCCTGCCAGCATGCAGGCTGACAGCAGAACCGTCAATCCTTTATAATGCTTTTTCATAAATTTATCCTCCTTAATCTACCAGGGATCCCATATAGTAAAATCCCTTGGATTCCTTCAGATATACTTTAACAATTTTACCAATCAGCTCTTTTCCACCTGGGAAATGAACGATTGTGTTATTGGACATACGTCCGGTTACCAGTCCCTCCACGTGACTGTCCAGTTCCTCCACCAGAACCTCCTGCACCGTATGGACATCTCGTCCACAGACCTGTGCGGAAATCGCCTGTACCTCTGCGAGCAGACGGTCGAAACGTTCTTTGACAACTTCTTCTGGAACCTGATTTTCCATCGCTGCCGCCGGAGTTCCGGTGCGCTTCGAATAAATAAAGGTAAATGCACTGTCGTAGCGGACTTTCCGCACAACCTCCAGTGTCTCCTCGAAATCTTCCTCCGTCTCTCCCGGAAATCCAACGATGATATCCGTCGTCAGGGAAATATCCGGTACCGCCTTGCGGATGCGCTCTGCCAGTTCCAGATACTGCTCCTTCGTGTAATGGCGGTTCATCTTCTTTAGGATCTCGCTGCTGCCCGACTGAAGCGGCAGATGCAGATGGCGGCAGATCTTCTTGGAAGATGCCATCACTTCGATCAGCTCATCCGACAGATCCTTCGGATGGGAGGTCATGAAACGGATCCGTTTAAGCCCCTCAATCCGCTCTACCCGGCGCAGAAGTTCTGCAAAGGTAATTGGAGATTCCAGGTTCTTTCCGTAGGAATTGACATTCTGCCCTAACAGCATGATCTCCACGACGCCGTTCTTAACCAGCTCTTCAATCTCACGGATGATGTCCTCCGGCGCACGGCTGCGCTCGCGTCCGCGCACATACGGGACGATGCAATAGCTGCAGAAATTGTTGCAGCCAAACATGATATTAACGCCAGACTTAAATGTATATTTGCGCTCCGACGGCAGATCCTCAACGATCTTATCAGTTCCTTTCCAGATATCGATGACCATCTTCCCCGTCTCAAAGCGCTGTTCCAGCAGCTCTGCCAGTTTATATACATTGTGTGTGCCGAAAATCAAGTCCACAAAGCGGTAGCTCTTCTTTAATTTCTCTACAACCTCCGGCTCCTGCATCATGCAGCCGCAGAGTGCGATCATCATGTGCGGATTCTTTTTCTTGAGACTGTGAAGATACCCTAAACGTCCATACACGCGCAGGTTCGCATTTTCACGGACTGTACATGTATTGTAGAGGACGAAATCCGATTCCTCACTGGTTCCTTCCACAAATCCTGCTTCCAGCAGAATACCGAGAAGCTTTTCTGAATCGTGTGCATTCATCTGACACCCGAACGTCGAGATAAAGCAGGTCAGCGGACGCCCCAGTTTGTCCGAAATCTCCTGTACCTTCTGGCGGCAGAGTGCCATATAATACTGCTGGCGATCCGGTTCCTGCTGCGGTATACCGCCCACCGGAATCTGACATTTGTCAGACACAAACACGCCTGCTGCGGATTCGGACGAATCGTTTGTATGTAAATCCATAAATTGTATTGCTCCTTACTATTCTTTCATTATCCTAATAATCCTAATATTTCATACATTAGATAATATTACTATATGGCGCTCATTTTCGCAAGTCCCATTCCTGCCAGAATCCTTTCCAGTTTCTTACAAAATATTCCGGTTCATGTATCTGGAAGCAAAAACAGAGTTTACCACACGGCTGCTCTGTTCCTGTATGCCTTTGATATGTTTCTGCTTCGCGCGAGTGCGCCAGACATTACAAAACTTTAATTGTCTGCTCCGGTGTCACAATATATGCCATTTTTTTATCGTGCTTTTCGGTTTCAAATGCCGGAAACAACTGGAATCCATAGCAGATCCCCACCGCCATATGGTCCGGTTCTGCCGCAAAAAAGCGGTCATAATACCCCGCCCCATAACCGATGCGGTTTCCGTCCTTGGAAAACCCCACGCCAGGCGTGATCACCAGCGCTTTCGGCGCATCTGCCTCCTGACATCCGTCCGCCGGTTCCGGGATGCCATATGCCCCCGCCACAAGCTGGCTCCGATCTGTGACATAGAAAAAACGCATCTCACGCCCAAACACCCGCGGCAGCGCTACCCGGCAGCCGCGCTTTAACAGCTCGTCAATCAAATATTCCGTACTTGCCTCACCGCGCACACTCGTATAGGCATACACTGCCGTCCCGGCTGATGGAAAGAGGGGGTGGAGACGTTCTAACAACGCCTCATCCCATCGTTGTTGTTCTTCTGGCAGCAGAGTCCGGCGTTTTTGAAGGACATATGCGCGAATCTCCTGTTTTGATATCTGCGATCCAGATGAATGAATAACCATCTCTTCTACCCTTCAATTAATTCTTCGTATCCGTAACGCCGCCGTATTTCTTACCCAGATCCGTAATAGAACCGTCTTTCTCTTTAATCAGTATCGAATTTAACTGTCCTCGCATATTTCCACGGATTGACTCAATGTACTCCTTCCGAAGCGCTGCCTGCTCTTTTTTCTCTTCTTCGGTCAATCCAACTGCCTGGCTCTTATGATATAACGTATTAATACGGTCAATTCTTTCCTGTTTCATCTATCATTTCTCCTCTTATAATGCTTGTTTCTTCGCAGCTACAGGCAGACATCCTTACTATAAAGCCTAAAGCCGCTGAACCATTCTCTCTCACAATTTAATTTGGGGGATAGCATACTTCGCGATAATTGCCTCTGCCGTCTTCATCCCATCCATCGCCGCCGAGGTAATGCCGCCCGCATATCCAGCGCCTTCGCCGCATGGGTAGATGCCCGCGATCGTGCTGCTCTCCATCGTCGCGTGGTCACGCGGAATCCGCAGCGGCGAGGAGGTCCGGCTCTCTACTCCGGCAAAAACCGCATCCTCACGGTCAAAGCCATGAATCACATGTCCAAAATGTTCCATTCCCTCTAACATCGCTGCCGAAAGCGCTTCCGGCAGCACCTCCCGCAGATTTCCAAATGCAAACTGCCCTTCAAACTGTGGTGTCACTGCTCCAAATCCCGTTGAAATCCGGTTTTCCCGGAAATCTCCATAAAGCTGTACCGGGATTTTTCCGCCGCCGCAGCGGTATGCCGCTTCCTCCAGTTGACGCTGGAACGTCACGCCGCCAAGTGTGCCCGGCTGTGGAAAATCCTCCGGTGTAACGGTCACAATCAGGGCGCTGTTTGCGTTTGCACCGGCACGATCATGGTTGCTCATGCCGTTGATTGCCAGCCGTCCCGGCTCTGAGGATGCATCCACAACAAAGCCGCCCGGACACATACAGAAAGAATACACGCCCCTGCCTCCGGAGGTCTGTGCCGTCAGCTTATAGCTGGCAGCCCCCAGATTCCCGGCTTCTTCCCGTCCGTACTGGCTTAAGTTGATCTGCGTCTGTGGGTGCTGGATCCGCAGTCCCACCGCAAATGCCTTTGCCTGCATGTCGAGCGGTTTCTCTGCCAGCATCGCAAACGTATCGCGGGCGCTATGCCCGATCGCCAGCACCAGTGCCGATGCCGGAATCTCCTCCACCGTCCGTCCTGCCTCCGACGTGCCTTTACGGGCACTGACGCGGATGGAACACAAATGACCATTCTGTGTCTCAAAGTCCTCCAGACGGCAGCCAAACCGTACCTCACCGCCCAGACTCTCTATCTCACTTCGAATATTCTTTACCACCGTCCGCAGAACATCCGTTCCAACGTGCGGCTTGTTCACATAGGTAATCGTCGGATCCGCGCCCGACTGCGCCAAGATTTTCAGCACTTCCTTATTCCGCCCAGATGGATCCTTGACCAGCGTATTCAGCTTTCCATCTGAAAACGTACCGGCACCGCCCTCGCCGAACTGCACATTGCACTCCGGATCCAGCGTTCCATCTGTCCAATAGCGTGCAACCGCCTTTGCACGGCTGTCCGCATCCAGCCCCCGTTCCAGAATAAGAGGGCGATATCCGGCACGCGCCAACATCAGACCACAAAACATACCTGCCGGACCAAAGCCCACGATTACCGGTCGTTCCCGAAGCGGCTCTATTCCCGGATCGGGCAGGCGGTACGCCTCTTCCTTTCGGATCTGCACATTTACACTGCGCGCACGTTTGACAATCGCCGCCTCTTTCCCTGCCACTGCAACATCTAATGCATATAAATAGTACAGATCTGGCTTTTTGCGCGCATCCAGAGACTGGCGCACCAGCTCCACCGACTGTATCTGATCTGCCGATACTCCCATCATTTTGGCAGTTTTCTTGCGAAGATCTGCCTCACTGTGGCTGACCGGCAGTTTTACCTGATTTACTCGTATCATTTATCTGACTCCCTTCCAGCACATTTTCCAGCTGCTGCACCGCTGCTCCACGCCCACTGGAGATTATAACCGCCGCAGATGCCATCGACATCCAGAATCTCCCCGGCAAAATATAATCCTTTTACCTTCTTCGATTCCATCGTCTGTGCGTCAACCTCCCGCACATCGACGCCGCCGCAGCAGATCTGTGCCTGTTCAAAGGAATTTGTACCGTTCACGCTGACCTCAAACCGGCAGAGCAGATCCCCCAGCGTCTGAATCTGTGCCTCTGTCAGGCTGCCAACCGTCCGATCTGGCCGGATTCCTGCCTGTTTTAAAAACAGAGCTGCCAGTTTTTTATGTATCCAGCCGGAAAAAAAGTCCTCCACCTGCCGTTCTTTCAGGCGCTCACTCCGCTCTTTTAATATCCGGCGTGTCTCCGTTTCCGGGCATTCCGGATAAAAATTGAGTACCGCCCGTACATCCTGTCCCTCATCGAGCGCGCGCGCCGCAAAGCGGCTGACCTGGAAAACCGGAATCCCCGAAATACCATAATCCGTAAGCTGCACCTCGCCCTTGTCCTCCGCCAGCTTTCTGCCATCGCTGTAGAGTATCACAGAGGCATCCGCGCGTACTCCGGCGAGCTGTTTAAAGAACTTTTCCGGGCAACGAAGCTGAACCAGTGCCGGAAGCGGCTTGATGATATGGTGTCCCAGCCGTTTCGCCAGCTTATATCCGCTTCCATCCGAACCTGTACCCGGTGCCGCCTTGCTGCCGCACGCCAGAATCAGCGTCTCGCCCGAAAAGCTCCCCTGGGACGTCTTCACTTCAAACCGGTGTTTCGCATCTTCGCGCGGCGTGATCGAGAAAACTTCACATTCCGTCACCACCTGAACCGACTCCCGCGCAAGTCCCAGACGGAGTGCATCTAAAACAGCGCTTGCCTGCCCGGAATATGGATACAGATATCCGTCCCGTTCCCGCGTCAAAACGCCGAGATCCTCAAAATATTCCAGTGTCATCGGAAGCGTAAACGCCCCAAGCGCCTTCCATGGAAAATCCGGCTGACCACTGCGGTAGCAGAACGGCTCCTGCAAACGGTTTGAAAGGTTACAGCGTCCATTGCCGGTAGACAGGATCTTCTTGCCGACCCGGTCTTTATGTTCCAGCAGAACCACCTGTGCGCCCTCCCTGGCAGCAAAAATGGCAGCCGTCATTCCGGCTGCTCCTGCTCCCACTATGATTACTTTATTCTGACTCATCCCTATTTCCCTTCCTGACCGTTTGCTTCGTACCGTTCATACGCGGACTTTATTCTTTGTTTTTTGACTGTATTATAATCACATCTAACTGCTGAAAGACTCCAGATAGTGAAACACATCCGTCATTGTGTCGAACCAGACTCCTTCCAGCAGTTTTTCCTGTTCTTCCACGGAAAATTCTGAGAGCGGCATATGGGTCTGGAAACAGACTTCGCCGCTTGCTCCGTCAAAGATAAGCAGCATCCCATCCTCCGCCGTCAGACAATAGCCGGATTGTTTCTCCGCCACTTCCGGTTCCGGGTTCAGAACCGCATTATTCTCCGGCATCCGCTCTGACTCATACACGCGCCCCGGTACCGGTTCCGCCCGCCTTGGACGATACCACCAGAGCCCTGCCGCCAGAAGCAGAAGCATTGCAAAACAAAAAAGCGCCGCAAACAGTATTCCCTGATATTTTCTCATAATAAGGATACCTCCTGTTGTGTATCCTTATTATTCACTTTTTTCTAAATTTTAATCATAACTAAATTTCTAACCCTACATCAGATGCAGCTTCCGGCAGATGCGTGTGAGTTTCCGTCCCATCGGCATCGAATACATCTCATCTTCCTCGATACAGTGCAGCTTGATAAGAAGCACGCCATATACCGCGACCGCCACAAGCACCGCCAGCAGCGTTCCCAGCACATTGCTGTGGATCACCAGCGTAACCCCACGGTACACGCCATATGCCGCCGCGCCCATAAATGCTGCGCTGATCGCCGGCAGCAGGAAGGTCTTGACCATCTCCTGGCGGTAACCGAGTGTATTGCGGATCGCGATCGCATTTAAAATGCACATAAAGAGCGCAAATAAAATACTTGCAAATACCATACTGTAGATACCCATATTGAAGATCATCAGCATAATATACAGCGCAATCACGTGTAATGCCAACGAAATCAGGGCGTTCCGCACCGGAACATTCATCCGGTTAAGTCCCTGTAAGATTGCATTGGTAACCGTTGAAAGCGACAGGAAGATAACGGCTGAAGCGCCAATCATCATCATACGGATCGCTTCCGCATTGTTTCCGCCCCGGAATAACAGGTTATTGACCGGTGCTGAAAGTACCGTCAGCCCCACCGCCGACGGAATCGCAATCAGCATAGCAAACCGGATCGCAAGGGCTGTCTTCTCAATCGCCGCCTTTCGATCCTTACGCGCTATTGCACCGGACAGCGAAGGAATCAGCGACGAGGACAGTGAGTTCGCCATCGCAAGCGGGACGTGTACCAGCAGCATATATTTGTTGTTGTAGATACCCCAGAGGGCTAAAAACTCTTTGCCGCGTCCCAGCGACTCCATGCCGTGCGCCATGATACCGTTGTCAATAACCGAGTTAATATTGTAAACACCCGAGCTTACGATAACCGGAATAACGGTAAAGAAGAAGATTCTCGAAATCTGACGGTAGGAATCCACACTACCGCTCCGATCCTTGGCAATCCGCCGTTTTGCCGTCGGACGGTAGAGTAAAAACAATACCAGCACAAATAACAGGGCTGCAAACGCACCGCTTCCTGTACCGATCGTACCGCCAGCCGCACCAAATGCCTGTGCATATCCATCTTTCCCATATACTTTCGCCGTATCCAGTCCCACCTTGAAAAGGACGCTGGCTGCCACCACACTGATAATCGCGTTGACCACCTGCTCCAGGATCTGGGAGATCGCCGTCGGAATCATCGTTCCATGTCCCTGGAAATAACCGCGCAAGACGCCCAGATACGCCATGATCCAGATTGTTGGCGCAAGTGTGCGGAGTGCATACACGCAGAACGGCGTGTTAAACAAGGTCGTCGCAAAAAAGCCTGCAAAATTCCAGGTAATAAAGCATGCCAGACCACCTACGACCGTCGCATAGACAAGCGCCGCCCGCAGAACACGGTTCATATTGCGGTACTGCCCTTTCGCAAGGCGGGCCGCTACCATCTTCGACACCGCCAGAGGCAGACTGTACGATGAAAGGATCAGCATGATATTATATACGTTGAATGCCGTCGAATAATATCCCATGCCCTCATCGCCGATGATATTCGTCATCGGGACGCGGTACAGAATACCGATCAGACGCACAATGATACCGGCAACTGCCAGGATCGTACCCTGAATGACAAAATTTTCTTTCCTCACCGGAACCGCTTCCGGCTTCCGGCTGCTTCCTGACCGGTTACGGCTTCTGCCCGCACTTTCCCGGCTGCCTCCAGCTGCTTCTTCTCTACGTCCTGCCGTGCGCTGCCGGCTGATTATCTCTCTTTCTGTCTCTTCCCGCATTCCGGGTTTTCTTCTACTCCGTCTGTTCTCCATAGAATTCCGCCTTATCCATACGGTCATTCGGAAGGATGCAGACCCAGGTCTTGCCCGGATTCAGCTTGATTTCCTGACCGTCCATATCGTAATACTTTGTGACGCCGTAAGCGCCGTCTTTTTCCCAACGAATCAGAATGCCGTGTCCATTTGTAAAATAATACCCCATCGCCGGTGTATAGACATCAATATTCAGATATTCCGTCGGTTTATAATATTTCCACAAACAGTATTGGAAAATAATATTTTTAACCGCTATCTGTCCGGCATCTCCCATATGCGGACCGCCATACTGATACCGGTAGTACAGCCCGTCCTCCGGGTGATACTCAAACCAGGGATTGCTTAACTGATAACCTGGCACTACTTTGGCCGCTGCGATACCATCCTCAAAGCACACCGGCGCACTCTCCGGCGCAAAAGTATAATGCCCCTCATAGCTCTCCGGGTACGCATCCGCATAACCGCTCGCCTCGATCGCCTGGCGCAGCTTTGGTCCCGATGCATAGGCATTGTGCGGGGTCTTCCGATCCTTGGTCCGGAAATACGCAGATGCCCCATTGCCTTTGATTCCATCTAAATGTTCCATCTGCTCCAGATACGGAAGTGCAAACGTATTCTGCCCATAATGTGCATAGACCGCCTCAAATTCCCTTGCAAAAAAAGTATAGTATGGGCGGCAGCTCCGGACGGAACCGATCCGGTCCAGATCGTCATAGTCCTCTATCAGTGCCATATAGCGGTTCATGCTGCCTTCCACCGGTGCCTCATAGACCACTCCGGCATGGTTGATGCCATACTGCGGAAGCGCCGCCTTGTCATTGCTCATCATGATTGCGAGCGGACGGCGGTTCGCCTTTGCGACATCCGTCCATTCCCCGGTCAGATAACTCTGTATCTTCCCGTCTTTTTCGTAACGTCCCTCCGGCTCTGCTTCCGGCTGCGTTTCGGCCTCCGTCTCTGTATTTAAGGACAGCTCACGTGTCTCCTCCTGTGTCTCTGCTGCCGTTACCGATATTTCTTTGTGAGCCGAACAGCCTGACAGCCAGCAGACTGCCATCAGAGTCAGTGCCAGTGCCCTTATTTTCCAACTGCTTTTTTTCATTCCGTACTTCCCCCATCACATCCCCATATGCCTCATTTCCCAGATGGGCTCTCCCCTTTCCCTCCGGTTCTTTTCCCTGCTTTTAGCGCGTATACCCTTTGCCAGCCAGGATTTCCTCCTGTTTTTTCTCCATCACAAGGCGTTCGTCATCTTCCATATGATCGTAACCGCACAGGTGCAGCATACTGTGTGCCACCAGGAACGCCAGCTCGCGCTCCTTAGAATGACCGTATTTCTCCGCCTGCTCGTCTACCTTATCGATCGAGATCACGATATCGCCCAGAAGAAGTTCGCCCGTCTCCGGGTTAAAATAGTCCTCTGACTGCTCTTCCAACCGTTCAAAATCGGACGGCACATCGTAATCCCCCATCGGAAAAGAGAGGACGTCGGTTGCCCGGTCGATTCCTCGGAATTCCTTATTAATACGATGAATCTCCTCATCATTTGTCAGGACTACATTGACCTCCGCCTCATACGGGCATTTTTCATAATCGAGTGCCGCAACCACGATCTCCTCGATGATCGGCCGGTAATCTATCTCCCACTCCCGCTCTGCTTCATATTCGATCTGGATTGTCATCTGTTCTTTCTTCCTCCATCTTTCCGGTCACGCGTCCCGGAATTATTTCTCCGGAAAACGCGGGACGCATCCGCATCTTTTTTCTCATACGCATCGTATGCCTCTACGATCTTCTGTACCAGCGGATGGCGGACTACATCGCTGCTGGTCAGATAGCAGAAACCAATATCGTCAATTTTCTTGAGTACATGAATCGCCGTATCCAGTCCGGACGCAGCTCCGGCAGGCAGATCCTTTTGCGACTGGTCGCCCGTCACAATCACCTTGGAACCAAAGCCGATACGTGTCAGGAACATCTTCATCTGTGCCGGGGTCGTATTCTGCGCCTCATCGAGAATGATGAACGCATTATCCAGGGTACGACCACGCATGTACGCAAGCGGCGCCACCTCAATCAAGCCCTTCTCAGAATTGTGCAGGTAACTTTCTGCCCCCATAATCTGATACAGCGCATCGTAAAGCGGACGCAGGTACGGATCGATCTTGCTCTGCAGATCGCCCGGCAGAAAACCCAGTTTTTCCCCCGCCTCGATCGCCGGACGCGTCAGGATGATCCGGCTTACCTCGCCACTCTTAAATGCCTGTATCGCCATCGACATCGCCAGATACGTTTTTCCGGTACCCGCCGGACCGATGCCAAATACAATCATCTTCTTGCGGATCAGGTCCACGTACTGTTTCTGTCCCATCGTCTTCGGTTTGACCGGCTTGCCCGTGATCGTCCGGCAGATGATATCCTTATCGATCTCGAGAATCTGATCGTCCTTCTCCGTGAAGGACAGCGACAGGGCGTAATCAACATTCTGCTCGGTAATGGTATTGCCGCGCCTGGAAAGCTCTAACAGATTGTTGAACACACTCTTCGCCTGCCGGATCGCCTGCTCCGGACCGATGATTTTCAGCGCGCCGTCGCGTGTGATCATCGTCACGTGCAGCGTCCGCTCAATCTTTTTCAGATACGCGTCAAACTGTCCGCATACATTCCGCTCATGCTCCATCGGAATATCAATCATTGTCTCTATTATGCTCATTCCTTTGCTGTTCTCCTTGTGTCACAACTTGAATCGGCTCCTCCGTCTGAAGCCGTACCTCAAAATGGCAGACTCCGCCATTTATTAGTATTCTACCATCACTTGCCATAATATGTACACCTTTTTCGCACAATTTTTCTTCCGTCTCCTTTTGAAATGCCGCTGACAGCGCCGCAAGCTCTGGTTCTGTATACCTTTTTTCGCAGACAGACGTCTCCCGGTACTCACTCCACCCGACAGAAAGCGGCAGATAAAAATCAAGCGGGAGCCGCAATTTCCGGTACTCCGTCCGGATCGTCCAGGCAGGTTTCATCCGCCTGCTTCGTCTGAAAAAGCCCCACTGCTCCGCCATATCGAATGTATGTTCTATCATATCATAAAATTCTGGAATTTTCCAGTAAAATGTGTGTGTTCCTGCTTCCAAAGCAATTCCGTATCGTTTCTTTCCCGTTTCCGTCCGCATTTCCCTCCAGAGCGGAAGCTCCTTTCTCCCGACCCGCTCCCGGATCCCATATATATCCGCATCCGCCCGCACCCGGTAAGAGGAAATTTCTTCGCCTCCATCATCTGTGATAGGCACCGTTCCCGACACCAGAAGCTGCCCCTTTTCCACCGTATCTCCCGCCTGCACAAGCGGGATTCCGCTCCGGACGACTACCGACGTGATCCGCGCGTCTGATGCCGCCGCCAGATCGCACGCCTCGCCGGACTCCACTTCCTGCCGGATCGGAACCTCGCTCTCCCGCAGGCGGATGGAAAGGCGCGTCCCATGCAGGCGCACCGACACCCAGGTGATATCTTCAAATGACTCCCGCAGTTCTTCCTCCAGCCTCGCACAGGAAATCCGCTTCTTGGGAATTCCCTCTTCAATCTGCAGCGTCTGGAGGTAATGATTCAGCTCACTTTCGGTATAACGCCGGTTTCCGCTCCAGTCGATCTCCCAGATAAATTGTGCCAGAAACAATAATAACAGAAAAAAAAGGACGAAGCTGACCGCCCACCCTTTCCGTTTCCGGTTCCGCCAGAGAAACACCGGCAGCCCACGCTTTTCAACGATATGCAGACGGACTCCCGCTTTTCTTGCCAGTGGCGCACACCGCTTAAAATCGCGGATTTCCATATAAAACAGCAGATTTGCCTGCTCTTTTTTTACCTGCCAGACATTTAAACCTGCCAGTGTACAGAGATTCAGGAATCTCTCCGGGGAGGTGCCGCGCATGTTAAGCCGCACTATCCCATGTAGAAGGTGTCTTACCTTCGCCATACTCATTCCTCACAGCACCCCAAATTCGACAGACACAATCTGCCCCGTGACCCGCAGATTATCGCGGTCATAATACTCAATCGAAAGCCCCTTCCCCTTGATAGTAAGCCGGGTGTTCTTTCCCGTCAGCCGCAGCATTTCGTCGGAAAAAAAGAGAATGCTCCTGTAATTTTCCACCACAGCCGCCCGACTGCCGGTAAAATACAGAAGCATCTCTCCGAGAACGACGTCCTCCGGCAGATGGAGCGCCGAAACGATCGCTTTTTTCTGTCTGCCAAACAAGCGCCTACCGCCTATTTCATTGTTATTATCTAATATATGTAGGAAAGCAGAAACTATGCCGTTTACCGTTTTCCCGTCAAACCCACTATCATTTCCAGCAGCCGCGGCACACAGTAAATCAACGGCAATGCATACCGCAGGGAAACCACCGGTCCCAGCAGAAGCGTTCCCCAGCAGCCCAGCAGAAGCATCATCGGAAGGATCTCATACGCCCGGCGCTTCCAGACTGCAAATCCTGCCGCAAACAGCATCAGCCAGAACGGAAATGCCTGGTTTAGAAGCACCGACAGCATCGGAACCGACTGGAATGCCGGTGTCAGCGTTGCCTCCCTCAGCCAGTCCGAAAGCGCCTGAAAATGGCTGTTCCGCGTGATATGCAGGATATTTAAATCATCTTCCAGGTACGCCCCGTCGTATAAAATATAGCTGATCCAGTACTGATTGTCTCCTATATACCAGTACCCCCAGTTTCCCATCAGAAATGAATCCAGATAGATATCCGGATGGCGCTTCCCGATTTCCGCCCAGGTCCGCACGAAACGTCCCATATCTGCCTGCATCACTTCCGTATGAAACCCACTTTTCACCGGATCCGCATTGACACGAACATACTCACTGAGCGCCTGCGGATCAATCAGCGTCTCGATATATTCCTTTTCCTCCGGTGCCAATTTCTCCGGGACTTCATGATATATGCGCGCCAGCTGCTGCATCGGCACGCACAGCATCTCCCTCGCATCGCCCTTTCCCACGCCGAACGCCGTTGGAATCGGACCGGATAAAACATACCATAAAGCTGCCACCAGCAGAGATGCCCCGATAAACCAGTTTCTGCGATACACTTTTTTTCGTAAAAACAGGCAGACTGCCAAAACAAAAAACAGGAACACATAGATTCCCTGATTTCGGAACAGGCACATGAAAAACACACTCACAAAAAAGAGCAGCCAATCACCCGTCTTTCCCACTTCTTTCCGAGAACCTGTTCCATTCGGATTTTTCTCTTTATCCAGCTCTCTTTCTTTATCCAAATTCTCTTTCTTCTGGCACATCCCCCGCCAAAAATGCTCCGGATCCTCCGCCAGACAACATGCCGCATCAAATGCCAGCAGGAAAAATGCGCCAAAGAGCACATCCTTCGTCGTGACAAAGGAAAAGACCGTCAGATACGGATTCAGGATCCAGAACGTCCACGAAGCAACGCAGAGCCATCGCGGTGCCCGCCGCGCTTTCATCCGGCACAGACACAGGGAAAATACCGCACTCATAAAAAACGACTGCGACAGCGCATACAGCGCCATCCCTGCCTGATAGGTATGGAACAGACGCCCCGCAATCTTCATGCAGAGTCCCAGATATAGCGTGTGAATTAATGGATGGTGGGTTGTCAGCGGCAGTTTTCCATAAAACTGAAGGAGCTGCGCGGACGCATCGTAAGAATAAATGCCCGGATAAACCGCCAGAAAAACCGGGAGGTAGACGCACCAGGAGAGAAACATCCATTTCAGCCATGTCCCCAAATCCGAATTTTTCGCTGCGCGCTGTTTCGATTCCCGTCCCTGGCTTTCCACATCGCGGCTGCTTCCCTGGTCTTCGCAGTCTTTCCCCCTCCGTGCTTGCGTCCGTTTCTGGTAACTGTTCACAGGCAGAAATTTTCTGAACTGAAAATCCCGTATCTCAGGCCAGCCACGCCCCAAAGCATCCAGTCTCACACAAATCGCCCAGACCATCACCGTCATACACGCCACCCAGCCCGCCAACTGTCCCAAAAACTGACCCGCCGTCCGGTAAATCAGCTCATTGCGGCTGTAACGGATTCCCAGAAGAATCATCAGCCCCATCAAAACACCCAGCACAAGGCTGACTGCTGCCAGGCGCCGATCCGCAATATATTGTTTCAATCCCTTTCCCCGTCTCTCATTTTCCTGCTTCTCTCTCATGCCCCTCACTCCATCATCCGCCACATCGCATTTCTTCTCTTTCTCCTATTGCACAAAAAAGTCCTGGTTCATATGAAAACCAGGACTTTTGCGTTACTTAATTGTATTTGCGTTTTCTAGCAGCTTCGGATTTCTTTTTACGACGAACGCTCGGTTTCTCGTAATGCTCTCTTTTCCGAATCTCCTGCTGGATACCAGCCTTAGCACAGTTTCTTTTGAATCTGCGTAAAGCGCTGTCCAGACTCTCGTTATCTTTAACGATTACATTTGACATAGCTCACACCTAACCTCCCTCCAGTTGTGTAATAAGTGCATATTAATACAACTGTATGGGTATTTTTTTAGCACTAAAAAGATTATATCATAAAAAAATGATACGTCAACAACATTTTACATATTTTTATGATTTTTTTATTTTACTTGCTCTGCTACTACTTCTGCCGCTTTTTCAAGGGCTGCTGCAATACCAGACGGATTCTTTCCGCCAGCCTGTGCCATGTTCGGACGGCCACCGCCGCCGCCGCCGACAAGACCTGCGATTGCTTTGATTAAGTTTCCAGCATGTGCACCCTTCTTCATCGCACCGTCAGTTACAGAAGCCATCAGGCTTACCTTGCCATCCAGAGTAGATGCAATCAGAACAACGCCGTCGCCCAGCTTCTCTTTCAGCTGATCGCCCAGATTACGCAGACCGTTCATGTCTACATCCTTAACCTCAACTGCCAGCAGCTTCACGCCGTTTACATCCTGTACCTGGTTCATAACATCGCCCAGAGAGTCGTTCGCCAGCTTACTTTTTAACTTCTCGTTCTCTGCGTGCAGAGTCTTGATCTCCTCTAACATGGACTCAATCTTGCTGCTCAGTGCCGCCGGAGTGGTCTTTGCCAGTTTCGCCGCCTCATGCAGCTCATTCTCTACCTCTTTGTAGTGGTTCATCAAACCGGTGGAGGTCAGCGCCTCGATACGGCGGACGCCTGCTGCAATACCAGCCTCAGAGAGAATCTTGAAGGATGCAATTGTGCCTGTGTTGGATACGTGTGTACCGCCGCAAAGCTCGGTGGAGAAATCCCCCATCTTAACAACACGGACTTTCTCGCCGTACTTCTCGCCAAACAGTGCCATCGCGCCCGTCTTCTTTGCCTCATCCAAGGACATAACATCGGTTACAACCGGCAGGGATGCTGCAATCTCATCATTTACAATCTTTTCAACCTTCTCTATCTCCTCTGGAGTCATCGCAGAGAAATGAGTAAAGTCGAAACGCAGACGGTCACGGGTTACCAGGGAACCAGCCTGCTCTACATGGCTACCAAGTACGGTACGCAGCGCTTTATGAAGCAGATGGGTTGCGGAATGGTTGCGGGAAGTCAGTTCACGGTTTTCCTTGTCAACCGACATGGTTACTTTTTCTCCCACCTCGAACATACCCTTTACTACAACACCGACATGACCGATCTTGCCACCCTGTAAATGAATGGTATCTTTTACTTCAAACACAGAGCCGTCCGGAGCGGTAATCTGACCGAAGTCACCCTCCTGGCCACCCATGGTTCCGTAGAACGGGGTTTCCTTGGTAATAATTGTACCAGTCTGACCGTCAGTCAGTGCCTCTACAATCTCATCCTCGGTCGTCAGAACGGAAATCTCGGATTCCGCTGTCAGACGATCATAGCCGATAAACTCAGTTGTAATAGCCGGATCGATGGACTGGTATACCGTAACATCCGCGCCCATATAGTTAGTCGTCTTTCTCGCCGCTCTCGCCTGTTCTTTCTGGCGTTTCATCGCTGCGTTGAAGCCGTCCTCATCGATACCGAGGCTCTTTTCCTCGAGAATCTCACGGGTTAAGTCGATCGGGAATCCATACGTATCGTAGAGCTTGAATGCGTTGTCGCCGGACAGCACTTTTTCGCCCTTCTTGTTCATATCTTCTTCCATATCAGCAAGGATCGCAAGACCCTGATCAATGGTCCTGTTGAACTTATCCTCTTCCTCCGAAAGAACCTTGAAAATCATCGCGCTCTTCTCTTCCAGTTCCGGATAACCATCCTTGGAAAGGTCGATAACGGTGCGGGACAGAGCTGCTAAGAACTCACCCTCGATGCCAAGTTTTTTGCCATGGCGTGCTGCACGGCGCAGAAGGCGGCGCAGAACATATCCGCGTCCCTCGTTGGATGGCATAATGCCATCGGAAATCATGAAGGTGCAGGACTTGATATGATCCGCTACAATACGCAGAGAAATATCGGTCTCATGATCTTTCTGATATTCGGTATGTGCCAGCTCGCAGACACGGTCTAACAGAGCTTTGTTGGTATCAACCGTAAACAAGGAATCTACATCCTGTACGATCACTGCCAGACGCTCCAGACCCATTCCGGTATCAATGTTCTTGTGCTCCAGCTCGGTGTAGTTGCCGTGACCGTCGTTGTTAAACTGGGAGAATACATTGTTCCATACCTCCATGTAACGGTCACACTCGCAGCCTACCGTACATCCCGGTTTGCCGCAGCCGTATTTCTCACCGCGGTCATAGTAGATCTCAGAACACGGACCGCACGGACCAGCGCCATGCTCCCAGAAGTTATCCTCTCTGCCAAAGCGGAAAATACGCTCTGCCGGAATACCCATCTCTTTGTTCCAGATATCAAATGCCTCGTCATCGCTCTCGAACACAGACGGATAGAGGCGATCCGGATCAAGTCCGACAACCTCGGTTAAAAATTCCCAGGACCAGTGAATCGCTTCCTCTTTGAAATAATCACCGAAGGAGAAGTTGCCAAGCATCTCAAAAAAGGTACCATGACGGGCAGTCTTACCGATATTCTCGATATCGCCGGTACGAATACATTTCTGACAGGTACATACTCTTGTTCTCGGCGGAATCTCCTGACCCGTAAAATATGGCTTTAACGGAGCCATACCAGAGTTGATAAGCAGAAGGCTGTTATCATTATGCGGAACCAGAGAGAAACTCTTCATTGCCAGATGTCCCTTGCTCTCAAAAAAGTCTAAGAACATCTTTCTAAGTTCGTTCACACCGTATTTTTTCACGTTGCTTCCTCCTATAGTTACTTCTATTTAAGTAAAATTTTCCTCATTCTTTATATCCTATCATAGGAATTTACATTTCGCAAGAGGTTTATCGGTACAAAAAGTGTACAAAAAGTGTGCAAAAATGGGACCCTTACCGCAATTCTATATGCCGCAAAAGTCCCATTTTCTAATTTTTTCACTACTCTGCCGGAAGATACGATTCATACAAATCCAAAAGCTCATACGCCCGATCCCGCGTCGAATTTGCCAGCGACGCCGTGTACTCGACATTTTCCATCGTGCCGCCCTTGTAGCGCTCCGCCGCCTGTTTCGCCGCCGTATCACGTTCCCGGATCCATCTGCGTTCCAGACCACGCAGCGTGTCTGTCTCCTCGTCTGGAAGCACCGCCATGATTGCCTGATAAATCTGATTTAATTCGGCATCCCAGAGCCGGTACTCATACGCGACCGCCTCCCGCATCGCGTCGGTCGTATTCGCACTTCCCGAATTTTCCAGGTTTTGAATCGTATTCTCGATCTCACCCAGCCGGTTCCGGTAATCTTCCGCTGTCCGGTCCGAGCCTGCACCTGTCCCGGAGGACGCGCCTCGCGCAGGAGATACAATTCCATTTTCAACCGGGGACACAACCGCCCCTGTATTCACAGAATGATCCGACTCATCGCCCGCGCTCTGCTTCTCTGCCGCCTTAGCAGCCGCCCGATTATCTGCACGTTTTTCCTTTTGTTCACCTAAAGACTGGACAGAAACATCTCCTTCCGCCTGCATACAGGCTCTATCTTCTGTCCCCACGCTTTCCGCATGCGCCATTTTTTTAGAAGATGGCTCCGGCGCATCCTCCGCCAGACCATTTTCCGCTGCTTCCGCCGCAAATGGTTCCGCCTCATACATCGCCTCCGGTCCGACCGTCAGGCTTCTCTCACTTCCCGCCTGCTCCCGGATATAACGCCGCGTTGCCGCCGTCGTCACAATCCCCAGCACCAGAATCAGACCGAGGGCAGCGATCATTCCTTTATTTTTCAAATTACTCTCAACCGCCTTTGCTATTCCTGTTCACTTGATAATTTTAAAATAGCACATTTAAGACGGTTTGAAAATAGATGATCGAAAGATGTAAACATATCGTAAGGGTTGTTATAGTAACTGCTCACAGGTAGGAATTTTCTGAACTGAAAATTCCGTACAATACAGTTCCGAATGCAGATTTTGCCGATTTGGAATGCGAAGCATCGGCAAAATCCTGTTACTGGGCACACATGTGTGAACAATAACGAGCTATACCCCCGGATCCACCATCAGCTCGTCCCCATCCGCCGCCGAAGTAGCCAAAAAGTCACATCTCTCATTCTCCGGATGCCCATTATGCCCCTTCACCCAGAAAAACGAAATCTGATGGGGTTCCTTGGCAGCGAGCAGGCGCTTCCATAGATCTACATTCTTAACCTCCTCATTTTTGCCGCGTTTCCAGCCCTTTTTGATCCAACCCTCGATCCAGTGCTGGTTAAAAGCGTTGACGAGATACTGGGAATCTGAATAGAGTTCGATCTCGCAGGGGCGGTTGAGCGCCTCGAGACCGGCGATAGCTGCCATCAGCTCCATACGGTTGTTCGTAGTTCGTTTGTAGCCGCCGGAAATCTCTTTCGTGTGCAGTTTTCCTGCCGGATCTACATAGTGAATGACGGTTCCAAATCCGCCCGGACCATCTGGATTGCCGCGGGCGGCGCCGTCTGTGTATATAGTTACTTTCAAGTCAGAAATCTCCTTTATGTCTATTATTGAAGCTTAGCGGTCCCACTTATCGCAGAGCGAGTTGATCTGGTCGGCAAAACGTGCCAAATCTTTGTTCGCCCCGCCCTCGTTATGCATAACAACACGGCGCAGGCGGTCGCAGGCTGCCAGCAGGCGGGCAAATACACCAGCCGCTTTCTTCGTTGCTTCGTTCACTGCCGGTTTCTGAATCGGAATACCCTTCGTAACAGTCACGAAGCATCCCTCTTTCAGGTCGTAGGAACTGCCGGAGAACGGAGCCATCGCATTGATGCCGTAAGTCTCCTTGACCGTCTCTGCAAATGCATCGCACACTGTGTCATCGCCGTGTACCACGAAGACCTGGGACGGTTTTTCCATAAAACTGCCAACCCACTCCAAAAGCCCGGTCTCGTCCGCATGGCCGCTGATGCCCTCGATCTTCTCGATCCGTGCTTTGACCTCGATCGACTCACCGAACAGCTTCACTTCCTCGCGTCCCTCAATAATGCTGCGTCCCAGTGTGCCGACTGCCTGATAGCCAGCAAACAAAATCGTACACTCCGGTCTCCAGAGGTTGTGTTTCAGATGATGGCGGATACGGCCCGCATCACACATGCCGGCTGCCGAGATGATAACCTTCGGTTCCTCGTTGAAGTTGATTGCAACGGAATCGCTGCTGGTGATCGAGAGATGCAGACCCGGGAAAGAAATCGGATTGATGCCCTTTTTTACCAGCTCCTTCGTCTCTTCATTGTAGCAATCCATCATATTGTCCTTGAACACGCCGGTCGCTTCCACCGCCATCGGGCTGTCTAAGTAAACCGGAAATACGCCGTGCCCGGTTACAAGGTTCTTCTCCTTGATAATACGGATGTAATTCAACACTTCCTGCGTTCTGCCGACCGCAAATGCCGGGATCACGACATTGCCGCCCTTATCCAGCGTCTCCTGAATCACGCGGGCAAATTCTTCCACGTGATCGCCTGTATTCTTGTGGAACCGACCGCCGTAAGTGCTCTCCATGACAACATAATCCGCCTGACGGATGTACTGCGGGCTGCGGATGAGCGGCTTGTTTTTGTTACCGATATCACCTGAAAATACAATCTTCTTGGAACAATCGTCTTCCTTCATCCAGATCTCGATCGAAGCCGAACCAAGCAGATGTCCCACATCGACAAACCGAATCTCCAGATTGTCATTCAGACGGATAATCTCATTGTAATTGCAGGGGACAAAGTGATGCAGTACCCCTTCCGCATCGTTCATCGTGTAAATCGGCGTCACCTCCGGTTTTCCGGCACGCATGGCCTTCCGGTTTTTCCACTCCGCTTCTGACTCTTGGATATGGGCGCAGTCTTTCAGCATGATATCACACAGATCGCAGGTCGCGCGCGTCGCCATAATCTGTCCGCGGAATCCCCTCGCATAGATAAGCGGAAGCAATCCCACATGATCAATATGGGCGTGCGTCACCAGCACATAGTCCACATCCGAATACGGAATCGGAAGTTCTGCATTTTCATACTTGTTGATCCCCTGTTCCATACCGCAGTCAATCAGAATATTCAGTCCGCTTGCCTCCAGGAAATGACAGCTGCCTGTAACCTCATGATCCGCACCGATAAATGTAAGCCTCATAAAATCAGCCCCCTGTTCTGTCGTTTATGTTTCCGCATACCCCTTGCGGAAAATGTTTTTGCTATTAGCTTCATTATAACTGATTTCTGACAATTTTGCAATTTCCCCGATAAAGTTTCGATAAAATTTTCATAAAATCACCTTATCTGTCCCACATTCCCATTCCAGACAACGCACCATTTTCCCAACAAGAGCCAGACCTATTCTATTATATAATAATACAGATCATCCCCCCATTGCTGTCATTGATGATTTTCTGCAGCGTATCCTGCAGCTTCACCTGGCAGTCCTCAGTGAGCTGGGAGATCTTCGCCTGAATCCCGTCATCGACGATCTGAGCGATTGATTTTCCAAAAATATTGGTTTCCCAGATGCCTTCCTCACCTTTTCCAGCATTCTCCCGGATGTATCGGATCAAATCCTCTGCCTGCTGTTCATTTCCCACAATCGGCGCGATCTCAGTCTCAATCTGCGCCTTGATGAGATTGATGGACGGCGCCTGCGCTTTCATTTTGACTCCATATTTATTGCCGTGGCGCACCACCTGCGGCTCATCGAGGACGATCTCCCCGCGTTCCGGCGTGACAACCCCATAGCCCTTCTTGCGCGCCTGCGTGAGCGCCACGGATGCCTTTTCATACTCGCTCTGCATCGACGCCAACCGCTTCAAGGTCTGCATCAGCTGGTACTCGCCCTCGATCGGCATTCCCACATACTCGCTGAGGATCTGATAATAATGCCCGTCGTCCAGCTCGACCACCGCCTGAACGCTGCCATCATCCATTTTCATTGATACAATCCGGATCCGACGGATCGCTTCCCCGGTTTCCTCCGGCAGCGCCAACGCCACATCGCGCATATGTACCGTCCGATCCATCATCCCCCGGACTGCCTGTATGACCTCCGATTTAAGCCAATGACTGTTTGGCAGAATCTCCAGCCATTTCGGAATCGAAAAATCGATCTCCGTGACCGGGAATTCCAGAAGCACCTGCCCCAGAATCTCCCGGATATCCTCGGCGCGCAGCTGCTCACAGTTGACTGGGAGCACCTGCACCTCATATTTTTCGGTCATCCGGGCTGCCAGCGCCCGCGTCTCCTCCGAATATGGTTTCTGCGAGTTTAAAAGCACCAGAAACGGCTTTCCCAGTTTTTTCAGTTCCTGCACGGTCTTCTCTTCCGCCGGAACATAATTCTCCCGTTTCAACTCCCCGAAACTGCCGTCCGCCGTAACCACAAGCCCGATCGTCGAATGATCCGTGATGACCTTGCGCGTTCCCAGCTCGGCTGCCGCTGTAAATGGGATCTCCTCCTCATACCACGGCGTCCGCACCATGCGTTCTTTCTCGTTTTCAATATGACCGGCAGCGCCCTCCACCATGAAACCGACGCAGTCGATCAGGCGGACCCGCACCTCCACACCGTCCCCAAGCGAGAGCTTTGCCGCCTCTTTAGGGATAAATTTCGGTTCCGTTGTCATGATCGTTTTCCCCGCCGAAGACTGGGGAAGTTCATCCCGGGCGCGCTCGCGGGCATGGACATCTTCCAGCCCCGGAAGGACGAGAAGTTCCATAAAGCGCTTAATAAAGGTCGATTTCCCTGTCCGAACCGGACCAACCACCCCAATATAGATCTCGCCGCCGGTTCGCGCCTGGATATCGCTGTATACATTAAAATGATCCATAAAAATACCCCCTTGGTCTGCTGATACAATGTATTCAGACCATAAGGGGGTTATGAATATTCCCATTTGGAAAGCTCCGGCTCACAGAACATTTTTATTCGCTCAGATAAGCCTTCTTTACTCTCTCATTATTCATCAGTTCTTTCGCATCACCGCTCAGAACGATATTGCCCGTCTCAAGCACATATGCTTTATTGGAAATGGAGAGCGCTTTTTTCGCATTCTGCTCGACCAGAAGAACGGTCACTCCGTCCTTGTTGATTTCCTGGATAATATCGAAAATCTCATTAACATAGAGTGGGGACAGACCCATCGACGGCTCGTCGAGAACGATCAAGCGCGGGTGGCTCATGAGGGCGCGTCCCATCGCAAGCATCTGCTGCTCGCCGCCGGACAAAGTTCCGGCAAGCTGGTTCTTGCGCTCTTTCAGACGCGGGAAACGCTTGTAAATCATTTCGATCGTATCTTCAATTTCCTTCTTGTCATTTCTCGTATACGCACCCATTTTCAGGTTCTGGAGAACCGTCAGGGAAGCGAACACACGGCGCCCCTCCGGCACGTGGGCGATTCCCATTGATACCAGCTTATAGCCCGGTACATGGGTAATATCCCTTCCTTCAAATGTGATATTGCCTGCCTTGGACGGCAGCAGACCCGTGATCGTGTGAAGCGTCGTCGTCTTTCCGGCTCCGTTGGCACCGATCAGCGCTACCACATCGCCCTGTTCTACCTCAAAGGAAATTCCCTTGAGTGCCTGTATCACACCATAATATACCTGTAAATCTTTTACTTCCAGCATTGACATACGAAACTTCCCCCTATTCTCCCAGATATGCTTTGATAACTTCTGGATTGCTGAGCACCTCGCTGGTCGGTCCCTCTGCCAGCATATGACCGAAGTTTAAGACCGTCAGGCGCTCGCAGATACCGGAGACCAGCTTCATATCATGCTCAATGAGAAGTACGGTCATATCAAAATGATCGCGCACGAAACGGATCGTCTTCATCAGCTCTGCCGTCTCATTCGGGTTCATGCCGGCTGCCGGCTCGTCAAGAAGCAGAAGCTTCGGCTCGGTCGCCAGCGCTCTGGCGATCTCCAGCTTTCTCTGCTTGCCGTATGGGAGGTTCGATGCCTTATAATCAAACTCTTTGTCGAGGTCAAATACCTTCAAAAGCTCCATCGCGCGCTCATCCATCTCTTTCTCAACCTTGTAATAGGACGGAAGACGCAGAATGCCGCTCAGCGTAGAATATTTATGATGGTTGTGAAGACCAACCTTTACATTGTCAAGCACGCTCAGCTCCTTGAACAGACGGATATTCTGGAAGGTTCTCGCGATGCCTGCCTGATTGATCTGGATTGCCTTGTGACCGGTAATGTCCTTTCCATCCAGCAGAATCCGTCCGCCATCCGGCTTATACACGCCCGTCAAAAGGTTGAAAATAGTCGTTTTACCAGCGCCGTTCGGTCCGATCAGGCCGTAGAGCTGTCCTTTTTCTATCGTGATGCTGAAATCATCGACCGCTTTCAGACCGCCAAAAGAAATACTTAAATTTTTTACATCCAGCATTGCCATGATTTACGCCTCCCCTTCTGTCTTCTTTTTCCGGAATGATGAAAAGATGCGCTCGCGAACCTCGATCGCCTTCGGGCTGGAGGTCAAAAGCATCATTGCAATCAGGACGACCGCGTAAATCAGCATACGGTAATTATTGAGGCTTCGAAGCATCTCCGGAAGCAGGGTTAAGATAACCGCCGCGATCATGGAACCACGGATATTTCCGATGCCGCCCAGAACCACAAATACAAGGATCATAATGGACATATTATAACCGAAGCTTTTCGGGGTCGCTGCCAGCGTCGCCAGGTTGTGTGCGTACAGAACGCCTGCCACACCGGCTAAGGAAGCAGAGATGGTAAATGCCATCAGTTTGTATTTCGTGATATTGATACCCACAGACTCTGCCGCAATACGGTTATCGCGGATCGCCATGATCGCACGGCCTGTCCGGGAATTGATGATATTCAATACAATAAACAGGGTCAGGAGTACCAGGATAATGCCGATCGTAAAGGTCGCCGTCTTCGGTGTACCTGTGATACCCTGTGCACCCTTGATGATCACCTGACCGTCCGCTGCCAGCTTTAAGGAAGCTACATCTTTCATGGAAACGTGGATTCCGTTTCCGTCGATGCCGACGTACAGAACATTGATAATATTTTTAACGATCTCACCGAATGCCAACGTTACAATCGCCAGATAGTCGCCTTTCAGACGCAGAACCGGAATACCGATGAGGATACCAAATACCGCCGCTACCGCCGCACCGACAAAGAGCGCCAGAATGAAACGTACCTGGTTGCTTGCGATCACATTTTTCATGGCATGATTAAAAAATGCACCTGAAAACGCGCCCGCACACATGAATCCGGCATGACCCAGGCTCAGCTCGCCGAGGATACCAACCGTGAGGTTTAAGGAAACCGCCAAAATCGTATAGGTACAAAGTGGAACCAGAATACCCTTTAAAAGACTGTTTACATGGCCGCCTGCCATCATAATCTGAATCAGAATGTAACAGCCAATTACAATTGCATACGTGATCGCATTCTGAATCCGAATTTTATTTTTATATGCGTTCATTTTAAACACCTGCTCTTTCTCTTGCTTATTGCAGTTCATGCACCATCTTGTTTTCACACAGCACTTTCCGTTTCAAAAGTCCCCGGCATGAACCATCGTATAATTTTCTCTATTATACTTTCTCCGTCATCTTCTTGCCGAGAATACCGGTTGGGCGGACCAGAAGCACGATAATCAGGACAGAGAATACGATCGCGTCAGAAAGCTGGGAGGAAATATACGCCTTGGCAAGGTTTTCAATGATACCAAGCAGGATACCGCCGATAAATGCGCCCGGAATCGAACCGATACCGCCAAATACTGCTGCCACGAATGCCTTGATACCTGGCATGGAACCGGTGTACGGAGACAGGGACGGGTACGCCGAGCAGAGCAGCACGCCTGCTACTGCCGCCAGGGCGGAACCAATCGCAAAGGTTACGGAGATCGTGCGGTTTACATTGATACCCATCAAGGTTGCCGCACCGCGGTCCTCAGAAACCGCCAGCATCGCCTGACCCATTTTCGTCTTATTGATAAACGTCATCAGGGCAGCCATAATCACGATACAGCTTAAAATCGTCACGATCGTGACACTGGAGATCGAAAGCTTGCCGCCAGCCAGCTTTAATGCCGGTACAGTAATAACCGATGTAAACTGTCTCGCATTGGAACCAAAAATCAGAAGCGCCACGTTCTGAAGCAGATAACTGACACCGATCGCAGTGATCAGAACTGCCAGCGGGGACGCACCACGCAGCGGTCTGTATGCAACTCGCTCGATCGTAACGCCCAGCACTGTACACACAACCACCGAAGCCAGAATACCCACAACCGGAGAACCGCCCATCGTTGTGACAATCGTAAACACTGTGAAACCGCCTACCATGATGATATCGCCGTGTGCGAAGTTCAGCATGCGCGCGATGCCATAAACCATGGTGTAGCCCAGTGCAATGATCGCATAGACACTTCCCAGACTGATGCCATTGATTAAATAAGAAAGAAAACTCATATGTATACACCTACCTCTTTGTTTCTACGTTTTCGCATTTCCCTGTACACGCATTTCGCTGCACATGTTTACCTGTGACCGAATTTAGCAGAACAAGTATGACCGTCGCGCAGTCTGCAAAAAAGCAAACACCTGGTTGCCGTCGCAGGCAAGCATGTGCAGTGAACCGTTTTAAAAAGAAAGCTGTTACTAAATGCCCGGCAGCCATCTGTGCCGCCGGACATCCAGTAACAGTCCCATCAGAGCTACATACATATAGCCGCAACGGTTCTGCAGTTTTTAAATTTTTAATTACTGCATCATCTCATATTTGCCGTCTTTGATCTCTACAGCTTTCGGCGCTTTCTGCGGCTCGCCTTCTGCCGTCCAGTGCATCTCTGTACCGGTCAGACCATCGATCTGGATCTCAGTCATAGCTGTTTTCAGTGCATCGCAGATATCGGAAGTGCTCATATCCGGTGTGATCTCTGCCTTCTCTGCAGCTGCCTTAATTGCATATACGCCGTCGTAAGCATCTGCTGCGAACTGAAGCGGGTCGATGCCGTAAGCATCACGGTAAGCAGTTACGAAGTCCTGGCTGGACTCCTCGTCTACGGAGAACGGAGTCAGAAGCATCAAACCTTCTGCTAAGGACTCATCAAAGCCATCAACGCTCAGGATACCGTCCATACCATCACAGCCGAAGAACTGCGGGTGGAAATCTTTATCGTTTGCCTGTTTCAGGATAACAGATGCCTCCTGATAGTAGATCGGCAGGAATACCAGATCAGCGCCAGACTCTTTTGCTTTGTCAAGCTGTACGGAGAAATCGGTATTGTTATCAGATGTAAATGCCTCGCTGGCTACTACCTCCAGACCCTGATTCGGAGCCTCTGCTACGAAGGACTCGCGGATACCATCGGAGTATTCGCTGGAGCTGTCGTAGATGATAGCGATCTTGGTTGCCAGTTTGTGCTCGCCGATGTACTGAGCGGATGCACGTCCCTGATCCGGGTCAGAATAGCATACGCGGAATGCGTTGTCGCCGGAAATACTCTCAACAGCAGATCCGGACGGAGTCAGCTGGAACAGGTTATCTGCTGCTGTCTCTGCTACAACTGCGATACACGGCTTGGAAGTAACGGTGCCAAGAAGCATCTGCATATTCCAGTCTTTTAAGGTATTGTATGCGTTGATCGCCTTCTCCGGATCATTCTCATCATCCTGGAAGTTGAACGCTACCTGGTAACCATTGATACCGCCAGCCTCGTTGATCTCATTGATTGCCAGCTCAGTACCATTCTTTACAGCCTCGCCGTAAGCGCCAGCCGCGCCGGTGATCGGTCCGATGCCGCCGATTTTAAATACTTCGCCGTCAGCTCCCTCTGCGCCCTGTGCATCTTCTGCTGCTGATTCAGAAGTGCCCGCATTTCCAGAACCGCCGCAAGCGGTCATAGACATCGCCATCATAGCTGCAAGCCCAAGACTAACTACTCTTTTTTTCATAATATTCTCCTCCAATTCTATGCTGCAATGGAATACAACAACTATTTGAATGAGGCAATTATAAATTTTACCCCTCTAATTGTCAATACAAAAACCACTTAAAAAAGAGGGAATTTAGCGGATTTTCGTTTTTTTTCGCTAAATTCTCTCTTTTCCAGATCTCGTAGTTATATTAAGTATTCTTACAGGTTATAGCAAACACTTTTATAAGCTTTTGTCCACCTGACGTGGACACCTGCATTTTCCAGAAAAACATAGTAGATCTCATTGCTATTATTCCGAATTATATCACTCAAATTCAGAACAATGACTGCCGTCTGAATTATCCCTTCCATGGAAGATCGCTCGATTCAATCCGCGGATCGCGCATCATCAGATCCGCCAGCGCCTCTTTCGGAGATTTCCCGTCAAACAACACCTGGTTGACCTGGGAAACGATCGGCATATCGCAGCCGTATTTCTGTGCCAGCAGAAGACCGGCTTTCGCAGAATAAACGCCCTCGACAACCATCTGCACTTCCTTCATCGCCTCATCCATCGTGTATCCCTTTCCAATCAAGATACCCGCCCGGCGGTTGCGGCTGTGCATGCTCGCACAGGTTACGATCAAATCACCAATACCGGACAGTCCGTAGAAGGTCTGCTGTTTTCCGCCCATTACGATACCCAGACGGGAAATCTCCGCAATTCCGCGGGTGATCAGCGCCGCCTTTGTGTTATCGCCGCATCCCAACCCATCCGCGGTACCGGCTGCCAGCGCAATGACATTTTTAAGAGCCGCGCCAATTTCCACGCCCAGCATATCCGGGCTGGTGTAAACACGGAACACCGGGCTCATAAACACACTCTGCATGAACTCGGCAGTCTTTTTGCGGTGCGCCGCTGCCACACAGGTGGTCGGCAATCCCCGGCTCACCTCCTCGGCATGGCTCGGTCCGGAAAGGACGGCTACCTCCGCCAGCGGAAGTTCCTCCTCGATGACCTGTGACATCGTCATAAGACTCTGCTCCTCGATTCCTTTCGCTACATCCACAACAATCTGACCGTAACGCAGGTATTCCTTCATCTTCGCCGCCGTACTGCGGACATAGACGGACGGAACCGCCATAATCAGCATATCCTTCTCCGCCATCGCGGTGCGCAGATCCGCTGTCATCTGGATCTGATCCGGAAGTACAACCTCCGGCAGATTTTTGTGCCGTCTGGTGCGGCTCATTTCCTGGATCTCTGTATCAAATGCCGACCAGATTGTCACATCGTGTCCATTATTGTTCAGAAGCACCGCCAGGGCTGTGCCCCAGGTTCCGGCTCCGATAATTCCTACTGCTGCCATCCTGATACCTCCCGACCTGCTTTTCTCTCTTCTTCTCTCTACAGGTCAATGTTTTTTGGAAATTTTTATACATTCCCGTTACTTATGACGTTACTGTTCACGCATACGTGCCCAGTAACAGAATTTGCCGTGGCTCGCATTTCAATACGGCAAATTCCTGCTGCCACCACGTTTTCTTACGGCACTTTCGGTTCCAAAAGTGCCTACCTGTGAACAATTACCTTATGGCAACTATGTAAAGTGTTGTTAAACTTCTTTCATGATTTCTTCGCGCCCAGTTTGTTTTCTGCGCCGGACAACAGACGCCCAATATTGCTCCGATGGCGCCAGATCGCCATGCACATCAGAATCGCGCCCAGTGCATAGAACTGGATGCGGTTCGGCGTGCTTACCCGGTAGGAACCCATGCTCTCAAAGATCACAAGCTCTGCAAAAAAGGTGAGCGACACAAGAATCGAACCAAGCGATACATAGCGGGTCAGGAACACCGTCACGGAGAAAATCACGAAACAGGTCAGCGTAATCCGCAGATCCATCGCTGTCATGATGCCCGCCATGCAGGCAATTCCCTTGCCGCCCTTGAATTTCAGGTAAAACGGGAAATTGTGACCGAGTGTGACTCCCAGACCCGCATACAATGCAAGAAGATCCACGTCCGCATTTCCCTTAAACAGCAGACGGCAGACTGCCATTGCAAACACCGCCTTGAAAAAGTCCCCTAAAAATACGATCGCGCCCGCTTTCTTTCCCATCACACGCAGGACGTTCGTAGAACCGGCATTTCCGCTGCCGTACTGGCGGATATCCATATGATTCGCCTTTCCATACAGATAGCCGGACTGGATCAGACCAAAGATATAGCCAATCACAATACAGATGAGACGTTCCATTATTGATCCTTCCCCTTTCTCTCGCGGATCAGGAATTTTAAGGAAGTTCCCTTGAATCCGAATGCGTCACGGATCTTGTTCTCGAGATACCGTGTATATGAGAAATGCATCAGTTCCTTATCATTGACAAACACAACGAATGTCGGCGGTTTGACCGCTACCTGTGTCATATAGTAGAGCTTTAAACGCTTGCCCTTGTCAGACGGCGGCTGCTGCAGTGCCACTGCCTCTGCCAGGATCTCATTGAGAACGCCGGTTGCAATACGCAGTGTCTGATTTTCGCGCACCATGTCGATCATCTCAAACAGCTTATTCATACGCTGTCCGGTCAGTGCGGATACGAAGACGAACTCCGCATACGGAATAAAGGACAGAACGGTCTTAATCTTATTGGTGTACTCATAAATAGTCTTATCGGTCTTATCGATCGCATCCCATTTATTTACCACGATGATAATACCTTTTCCGCGCTCATGTGCGATACCGGCAATCTTTGCATCCTGCTCGGTTACTCCCTCTTTCGCGTCGATGACCATCAGAACCACATCAGCTCTCTCAACCGCCGTTACGGTACGGATGATGCTGTAGCGCTCCAGCTCCTCCTTAATCTTGCTCTTGCGGCGCAGACCTGCCGTATCGATAAAGACATACTCGGTACCGTTGCGGACGATCTCTGTATCGACCGCATCGCGGGTCGTACCGGCGATATCCGATACAATGACGCGGTTCTCGCCCAGAAGCTTATTTATAATAGAAGATTTACCTACGTTTGGTTTTCCGACAATCGCCACTCTCGGACGGTCATCCTCTTCCTCGTCGCCGCTTCCCTCCGGGAAATGTGCCACGACTTCATCCAGCAGATCGCCCAGTCCCAGACGGGAGGCTGCCGAGATCGCTACCGGATCACCGATACCGAGGTTGTAGAACTCATAGACGTCATTGCCAAATTTCGCCGGATTGTCTACTTTATTGACCGCCAGAACAACCGGTTTTCTCGATTTACGCAGCATATCCGCCACCTTGGAATCCGAATCGGTCATGCCCTGACGCACATCTACGATAAACAGGATCACATCCGCCGTCGCGATCGCGATCTCCGCCTGCTCACGCATCTGGGACAGGATAATATCCTTCGTATCCGGCTCGATACCGCCAGTATCGATCAGGGTAAAAGAATGGTCTAACCAGGTACAGTCCGCGTAAATACGGTCACGCGTTACACCTGGAGTATCTTTTACAATCGAAATCATATCGCCCGCAAGGACGTTGAAAAGGGTGGATTTTCCCACGTTTGGACGTCCAACGACCGCCACCACCGGTTTCTTTTTCATATTTATGCCTCCATTTATTTTCATGCTCCGCAGCTGGTTTGTAAATCCACAGCTGCTATTTTTATTGTCCAGTTACTTGTTTCATTCATTGTGATGCATTTCACATCCAGACGCTTTCTTTCTGTGTGTCCGAAAGCACGTTTTCCACTGTATTTCCAGCCATCACGTTTCTTTCTCATCCTCCCGATCTGAGTCTTCCTCTTCAAAACAAACGACTTCATCCGGAGCATCCTCGTCCAAGTCTTCCGGCTCATATGCGTACACCTGTACGCCATCCAGATCTTCTTCCTGCCAGTTATCATCCATCTGAGCGACAAATTCCTCCGGATCCGGCTCATACTCGCCATGCCTGGAGCTTTCCTCCTTCACAGGAGCCAGAATTGCTTCCACAAAATCGCGTCCGCTTGATTTTACAATATCCACCGGAACTTGTAAAGCATTTTGTACATCCGTGCGGGTCAGATCATCCAGAAATGTCTCCTCGCCGCTTCGGAACATGGCGCTTGGAAGCAGCAGGCGGCTGCCGAGCGGCTGTTCCTTTAACTGTGCAATCAGATCCTTTGCCGTGATCAGCCCCGCCACCGTGATCCGCTCACCAAAGAAGTCATTGCGGATCGCATATACATGTACCTTTTTCCCCGGGAACTGGCGGCACACGCGCTCTACATACTGCTCAATATACGGGGCAGCCAGCCGTCCCGTTGCAATCGAAATCTCCTCCGGGCACACCTCGCCAGCCTCTCCCGGATGCAGCTGCTCCAGCGCCTCGGCTATCTCCTCCTCCATCAGGCGAATCATGCCGACCCCATTTTCCAGCTGGATATAGCCATCATAGCGATCCGCTTCCGGAAGCGGGCGCCCGGCGCCCATATAAAATTCATCGCTGGCGTGAATGAAGTGAATACCATGTTCCGCATAGATCTTCTTCTGCCATTTCTCTATCAAATCAATGGTATCGCCCAGCTGCTCCGGTGTAAACGGCTCAAGCGGATACAGACCATCGCGGTACTTCGAGAGACCGACCGGCACAACCGAAACACTCTGCATCGCCGGAATGTATTTCGTCAGGTCACGGATCGAACGATCTAACTCCGCCCCGTCATTGACGCCCCGGCATAAAACGATCTGACCGTTCATCGGGATATCCGCCTCATACAGGCGGTCGATTTTCTGGAGTGCCTCACCGGCAAAGCGGTTATGAAGCATCTTGCAGCGCAGCTCCGGATTCGTCGTCTGCACTGAAATATTGATCGGCGCCAGCTTAAACCGGATAATCCGCTCAATATCCTTATCCTTCATATTCGTCAGCGTGATATAGTTGCCCTGCAGGAACGAAAGTCTGGAATCATCGTCCTTAAAATACAGTGTCTCACGCATGCCCGGCGGCATCTGGTCGATGAAACAGAAGATGCACTTATTCCTGCAGGAACGATAATCGCTCATCAGACCATTTTCAAAGGTAATCCCCAGATCCTGATACTCATTTACGATATCCAGTTCCCACTCCTCGCCGTTCTTCTTGCGGACCAGCAGCGTAATCTCCTCACTGTTTATCTTATATTCATAATCAAAAATATCCTCTATCTCATCTCCATCGATCGTCAGAAGGACGTCCCCCGGCTCCAGCTCCATTTCCTCCGCAATCGAGCCCGGATCGACCGATTTTATCAGATGACCTTTTTTCATTTATAAAATCCTCATTTCAAATATTTTTAAACCCTAAGAATCCAGTATTATATTAACAGTAATCAGCTTTTTTGTAAAGTTGTGCTTCTGATTCGCAGATGCGGATTTTTTTGAAAGCAAGCCAAATATTTGATTTTTTTTGTAATTTTCTCATTTGCTATTGACGTTTCTTATCATAAAATGGTATAAAGTAGTTGTATTATGTCCTGCAAATGGCAGACAAACTTGTACGCTCTGCCCGCATGCATCGAAGGACCTACACTGTTTGGAGGTATAATCATGTCGAATGACTACGTGTTTAATGACACGCTTCCGGTTGCGCCGCTTAAAATTGCCGCACTGGAGAGCTGCCGGGATCTGGCTGAGAAAGTCAACTCCCACATTATCAATTTCCGCCGCAACGATATTGAAGTCCTGAAAAAACGTCAGGAAAATTTACAGTACCGCGGCTATGATGCTGATTCCTACATGCTTGACTGCGCGTGCCCGCGTTTCGGAAGCGGTGAAGCAAAAGGCATCGTCAATGAGTCTGTCCGTGGTACCGATATTTACGCCATGGTCGATGTAACCAACTACAGCCTGACCTACAAAATGAGCGGATTTACCAATCATATGTCCCCGGACGACCATTATCAGGATTTAAAACGTATCATCGGCGCATCCATTGCTACCGCTCATCGTGTCAATGTTATCATGCCGTTCTTATATGAAGGACGCCAGCACAAGCGCAGCGGTCGTGAATCCCTTGACTGCGCGATGATGCTCGAAGAACTGATTCAGATGGGCGTAAGCAACATCATTACCTTCGATGCACATGACCCGCGTGTACAGAACTCCATTCCGTTAAGCGGTTTTGATAATTTCATGCCGACCTACCAGTTTATCAAGGCATTACTGAACCATGACAAAACCTTAAAGATCGACAAGGACAACCTGATGGTTATCAGCCCGGACGAGGGCGCTATGTCCCGCGCCGTATATCTGGCAAACAACCTGGGTGTTGACATGGGTATGTTCTACAAACGCCGCGATTACTCCCGTGTTGTCAATGGACGTAACCCGATCGTTGCCCATGAGTTCTTAGGTTCTTCCGTTGAAGGAAAGACCGTTCTCATCATCGATGACATGATCTCCTCCGGCGAGAGCATGCTGGACACCTGCCGCGCCCTCAAAGAGCGCAAGGCAAAACGCGTCGTTGTATGCGCTACCTTCGGTCTGTTCACCAACGGACTTGAGAAATTCGACGAATTTTTCGCAAAAGGTTACCTCGACTGCGTCGTAACCACCAACTTAAACTACCACACGCCGGAACTTCTTAAACGTGACTGGTATGTAGAAGCTGATATGAGCAAGTTTATCGCTGCAATCATCAACTCCCTGAACCATAACGTATCTCTGGAGAACGCACTGACACCGACGGCGAAGATCCAGAAGCTGATTAAGCGGTATAACGAGGGACAGATGTAATGAGAATTGACGGCTGATAAACGGCTGGAAATTTCAAAAAACTCCTGCATACACAGATGAATGTTCATTCTGTGTATGCAGGAGCTTTTTCTAATTAATCTACTCAAACCGCGATTTGCAATTCAATCCATCCCCATCACAAATTCACCTTCTCCCATCCTCTCTCTAAATACCCATTCATCTTCCGTTTCAGCTCCTGATTCTCCTCCGCCTCCAACAGCGGATCTTTATCCATTAATTTCTTCACTTCATCCGAAACTGCCTTCAATATATCTGCATCTGCAAATATATCCGCTAAATGGAATTCGAGATCGCCGCTCTGGCGGACGCCGAAGAGGTCGCCGGGGCCGCGCAGTTTTAAGTCTTCGGAGGCGATATAGAAGCCGTCGTTTGACTTGTTGAGAATACCCAACCGCTTTCCGGCGTCTTCTTCGCCGGAGGCGTTGACCATGATGCAGTAGGACTGGTCTTTTCCTCGACCGACGCGCCCGCGGAGCTGATGGAGCTGCGCCAGACCGAAACGCTCGGCATTTTCGATCATCATAACGGTGGCATTCGGGACATTGATTCCGACCTCGATGACCGTGGTGGATACCAGCACATGAATCTCATTTGCCGCAAATGCTTCCATGATCGCATTTTTTTCTTTTCCCTTCATCTTTCCGTGCAGATATTCCACCCGGATCGACGGGGACAGGGCGCGGCGCAGCTCTTCGGTATAATCGATGACGTTCTCTGCCTCCAGCATCTCGCTCGGCTCGACCATCGGGCAGATGACGTATGCCTGACGGCCGGCACGGACTTCATTTTCGATGAAACGGTAGGCATTCGGGCGAAATTCACGGTTCACGACACAGTTCTTGATCGGCTGCCGGTTTGCCGGAAGTTCATCAATGATGGAAATATCAAGATCCCCATATAAAATAATCGCCAGCGTCCGCGGGATCGGCGTCGCACTCATGACAAGCACATGCGGCTCGCCGCCTTTTTTGCTCAGCATTTCCCGCTGCGCCACTCCAAAACGGTGCTGTTCATCCGTGATTACCAATGCCAGATTGTCGTACACCACTTTTTCCTGAATCAGCGCGTGGGTTCCAATCACGATATCTGCCTCATGATTTTCAATCGACTCTCTGGCAAGCCGTTTTTCCTTTGCTGTCATCGAACCGGTCAGAAGCACCGGACGATATGTGATTCCCAGCGACGCAAACAATTCGGTCATCGACTCGTAATGCTGGCGCGCCAGTACCTCCGTCGGCACCATCAGCGCCCCCTGATATCCATTTGCCGCCGCCTGCAGCAACGCCAGAATCGCCACAATCGTCTTACCCGAACCAACGTCGCCCTGAATCAATCGGGTCATGATATGCCCGCCGGACAAATCGGCGTACACCTCCCGGATTACCTTTTTCTGTGCCCCGGTCAGAGCATATGGGAGGCGCTCTTCCACCGACGCCATTTCCCCAGAAATCGTAAATGGATATGCGCTCTTTTTATCTTCTTTTTTGTCTTTGAGCAGGCGCACTGACATCAGGAACATGAAAAATTCATCAAACACAAGACGTTTCCGGGAAAACATCAGTTCTTCCCGGTTTGCCGGAAAATGGATGTGCTCCAACGCATAGTTGATTTCCGCCAATCCGTACTTTTCCCGCAGACCAGCCGACAGATATTCCCGTTCCATCTGGTGCATCGTGAGGGCTTCCGTGACTGCCTTTGCGATCGTCTTATTGCCAAGTCCCTTCGTCTGTCCGTAAACCGGCTGCATAGACGACACGACTTTCGCATACTGTTCCGGGCGGTAGATCTCCGGCTGCTCCATCGTAAGTCTTCCCCTTTTTTTTACCACACGGCCACGGAAAATAAAGCGTTCCCCCGCCTTGAGCGTCCCGCGCAGATAGGGCATATTGTACCATGCCAGCGCCAGTGTGCCTCCGCTGTCCCGCAATCCAGCCGTCGTAACCTGCAGGCGCGCTCCATACCGCACCACATCCGCCGTTTTTGCCAGGATTCCGCCGACTGCCGCGATCGTATCTTCCTTCAGTTCCGCGATCGGCTGCGGTTCCTTAAACTCATCATAAGCACGCGGATAATAATGGAGCAGTTCTTCCACCGTTTCCACGCCTATTTTTTGAAATAGCTTTGCCGTCTTTTCACCGATGCCCTTGACAGCGGTTATATTCTGCTGTTCCATTTATCTCCTCCTGCTTTTCAGAATATTCTCCGGAAAATCAGCCACGCGGACAGTTACCGGACAAAAAATCCGGGAATACATTGGAATGAAAGAGAGGCAGGACGCAGGGATCTCTCCCCTGACCTGCCTCATTTCATACTTATGAATTATTTTGTTTTATACGTCAAATGTTTTATCTGCGCCATCACATAGAAAATTCATTTTCTCGTTATCTGCGTTTTCTCAGCCAATAGTGCAGATTCATTTAACGCATTTCAATCACTTTAAACGACCTAAATCTACTCTACCGAAATCATATAATAATAAATCGGCTGCCCGCCATTCTGGCATTCAAATTCGCAGGATATAAATTCTTTGCGGGCTTTCTCACAGAATGCCTCTGCGTCCTCTTCCGTGACATCCTCACCATAATAGATCGTCACAAGCTCAGACTCATCATCTACCATCTTACGAAGAGACTCCATCGCGGTCTCCTCGATATTCTTGCCAACTGACAGCATGCCGCTGTCGCCGATCCCCATGATATCGCCCTCTGCGATCTCCATACCATCGATCGATGTATTGCGGACTGCGTAGGTAATCTGAGCGGTCTTAACGTGGCTCATCTCCTCGGACATCTGTTCCATATTTTCTTCCGCCGTCAGATCCGGAGCAAAATTAATCAGCGCCGTGATACCCTGCGGAACCGTCTTGGACGGAACTACATATACCTTGGTATCTTCTGACAGGCTCTTTGCCTGCTCTGCCGCCAGAATAATATTTTTATTGTTCGGCAGAATGTAAACTGTCTCGGCATGGACTTTTTCGATTGCTTCCAGCATATCCTCCGTACTCGGATTCATCGTTTGTCCGCCCTCGATGATATAGTCAGCGCCGATACCCTTGAAAATCTCAGAAAGACCTTCTCCGACCGATACGGCGATAAATCCATATTTCTTGCGTGGTTCTTCCTTCTTCTCTTTGGCTTCCTCTTCTGCCTTCTGCTGTGCCGCCAGACGTTCGAAATCTTTGATCAGTTTCTCCTGATGTTCCTCACGCATATTGTCAATCTTGATGCGGGACAGGGAACCGTAGGTCAGTGCTTTCTGAATCGCCAGACCTGGATCGTTTGTATGAACGTGAATCTTGACAATATCATCATCTGCCACAACTACCAAGGAGTCGCCGATCGTGCTCAGATAATCTTTCAGTTCCTGCTCTGTCGTCTCATCCGCCGGTTTTTCTGCATTGATAATAAATTCCGTACAATAACCAAAACGGATATCCGCTGCCTGCGTGCTTCCGGCGCCTGTTGCTGTTTTTGCCGCTCCATTTCCCGATACAGACGGAGTAACTGCCGCGTCGATATCCACGACTTTTCCTTTTAAGCCCTCAATACAGCCCTTGATAACCTGAATCAGACCCTGTCCGCCAGAATCCACTACACCTGCCTCTTTCAGAACCGGAAGCATCTCCGGTGTCTGGCTTAAAACATATTCGCCGTACTCCAATACTTTCTCTGAAAATTCAAGTACGTCCTCGGTCTGCGGTGCCAGTTCTGCCGCTTTATCCGCCATTCCCTTGGCAACCGTCAGAATCGTACCTTCCTTCGGCTTCATAACTGCCTTATAAGCTGTCTCCGTCGCACGGTTAAATGCGTCTGAGAGAACACTCGTCGTAATGACATCTACCGTCTTAATCTCTTTCGTAAATCCGCGGAAGAGCTGTGAAAGGATAACGCCGGAATTGCCTCGTGCGCCACGCAGGGAACCGGAGGAAATCGCTCTCGCCAGCGCCTCCATCGTCGGATTTTCAACGGCTGCCACTTCTCTGGCGGCTGACAGAATCGTCATCGTCATGTTCGTACCGGTATCTCCATCTGGAACAGGAAATACGTTCAGCTCATTGATCCATTCCTTGTTGGCCTCCAGGCCCTTTGCTCCAGCCAGAAATGCATTCTTTAACATCCCGGCATCTATATAATTCATGCCCACAGGGTTTGTTCCTCCTTAATCTATCACTCTTACGCCTTCAACATAAATGCTGATTTTCTCAACCTTCATGCCAGTAAACTCTTCTACTTTATATTTTACACTCTCGATCAGGTTGTCCGCAACGGTAGAGATGCTGACTCCGTATGCCACGATTACGTGGAAATCGATGCTGAGTGCATTGTCCTTGATGGCTACGTTGATACCGTGTGTCAGGCTTTCTTTTTTAAGCAGTCTTACCAGACCATCTTTCATACTGACAGCCGCCATGCCAACGATACCGAAGCATTCTACTGCTGTCGTTCCGGCGTACATTGCAATTACTTCCGGATCGATCTGGATCGAACCCATTTTATTGTCGATGCGTCCTTTCATATTGACAGCCTCCGTTTCTTTACTTGTTTTTGTTTGATTCGAATTTTATGCCATGATTTTTCACGGGCTGGACATGCGGAGCCGGGGCGGCTCCTGTGTCGGCGCGTGGGATGAGTACTTCACGGGCTGGACATGCGGAGCCTGAACGGCTCCTGTGTCGGCGCGTGGGATGAAATATATGCGTCTCTCTACCCCGTCATGCAGCTCGATTCCGCTTCGCTCCATCTCGCTCACGGGCTTCGCCCTATGGATAAAAATGTCTGAAATACGGCTTATGTGCAAGCACAACACCGTTTTTCAGCCTTTTTTATCCGCATGACTCATGGCTTACGCGTATATTATACACCACCCACGTTAAAAAGGAAATAGAAAATAGACATCTGTCGAAAACTTTTTTTATTTTTTTTGGTTTTTCACTTGCATATTTTCCTATTTTCTGCTATTATACCTTTGTTATGGATTTTAATAGGAAGTCCAATGATCGGTTAAGGAGGTGCTACGATGGCTAAGTGTGCAATCTGCGAGAAAGCTGCTCATTTTGGTAATGCAGTGAGTCATTCACATAGAAGATCTAACAAAATGTGGAAAGCTAACGTTAAGTCTGTTAAGGTTAAAACTAATGGCGGAGCTCAGAAGATGTATGTATGTACTTCTTGCTTAAGATCCGGTTTAGTTGAAAGAGCCTAAATCGAGTTTAACTGGCCTCAGGTGTCTGCCTGAGGCTTTTTTCTTGTCCTTAGCATAATGAACGACAAAAAATGTTGGAAATATGCTTTTTGAACACATTCCAACATTTTATATAAAATTTTTCCTTCAAAACACCTTAAAACAAGTTCAGCAGCGTTCCATACAGCTTCTCATTTCCCATCACCACCAGCGCCAGTTCTTCTTTTGCCTCGCTGAGCTGATAAAAAAGATGTCTCACATCACGCTCCGTCGAGCGCAGATATCCCATTTCATCATAATAATAGCGCCCATCCAGCCGATGCACCATGCGATCGACTTCTCGCGTATGGCGAGATTGTATTTCTACGGCAGAATCGGATTGCTTTTCCAGTTTTTCCTGCCAATCGGATTCCTGGCACTCATATCCCTGACGGATGTAATCATTCAGCAAATTAGCTGCTTCTGACTCATCGTTGGCATAAACCACCGCGACATGGGGATAGTGCCGCATTCCGCGTCCGTGCGGCAGGTGCATCATATTTTGTATAAAATAGGAAAGTTCTTCATTCGCACGGATCCGATTCGTCAGGTGGAATGTCTGGATTCCCGGCTGCTCCCCCAAGAGCTTTATTGCACCCAGATCCAATTCTTCCGGCGAAATCATATCCTCACAGTTACTGGAAAAAATAACCGGACGCGTTTTGCCGATCTCCAGCAAAATTTCCAATGTATTGGGTGACAGAAGGTGTGCCTCATCTACTAAGATCGCGCTGTATGCTTCAAACCTGATTTCCGCTCCCGTTTGAACACTATCCTCCGCCAGGTACTCCACCCGCCGCAGCCGCTCATGCAGCACCTTCCACTCTTTTCCCGCTTCACCGCAGTGGATCATGCACACCCGCTGCCGCCCGGAGAGTTTCATCGCAATATCATATAAAAGCAGCGTTTTTCCCGTCCCCGGAAGCCCGGTAAACCAGAAATATCCCGTCCGGTCTGCCCGGATTTTCTTTAAAATCTGGCGTTCAATATCCCTCTGCTGGTATGTCAGGAAATATTCTTTCTTTAAGAACCGTCCCGGCTCTGTAAGCGGAGAAATCAAGTACAGCTCCGCCTGAAACAAGTCTTCGATATCGCCTGGATAATCAGCACTCTCCTGCTGCAAATCCCGGCAGAGCTGTTCCCAGTCCGCCTCCACAATACGGTCATGATTCGTCAGACGCACCAGGCGGTTCTGGCTGCTAATATAAGTGTACGAACGAATCGGCTTTCCCAGCGCCGCCAGATAATACCGGTTCTGTATGAGCTGCTTGCGGATCGCCTCATCCGACACCTGTCCGCTCTTTAATTCAAGGTTTAAAATCTGTTCTTCCTTGATCTGAAGCAGATCAAACTCTTTTCCCAGTCTCGGAATCTGAAAGGAATAGAAAAAACGCAGTGCGTACACCGCCTGTATATGTCTCTCCAACTCCGAAACCAGCGCTTTCATGCTGTCCAGCTCCCATTCCCGTATTTTCAGAAACACATCCCGCCCCGAAAGCTGTCGTTCCAGCTTTTGAAGGTATTCCGTATTCTGATTTCGGGTAATCGTGTAAATAGAGATTGCTTTCATACCACCTGCGTTCCTTTTCGCCCTTTCCAAACTTTATAGATCCCTCTTTTTGCCGCAGCACTCCATGAGCGCCGCTACCACCTTATCCATCTGCAGTGGTTTTGCCAGATGCACATTCATCCCAGCCGCCAGGCACTGCCTGGCATCCTCTTCAAAGGCATTTGCCGTCATGGCAAGAATCGGAATCTGCCTTGCATCCGCCCGCGGAATCGCCCGGATCGCGCGTGTCGCAGCCAGACCATCCATCACCGGCATCATCACATCCATGAGAATCGCATCGAACGTCCCCGGAGGTGCCGCCTCAAAGCAGTCTAATGCCTTCTTCCCGTTCTCCACAATCGTGACATGGGCACCCGCATCGGTCAGAAGTGTCTCCGCGATGTCTGCATTCAACTCATTGTCCTCCGCCAAAAGCAGCTTCAAACCGTGAATATCTCCTGACGGCGCTGCTTCCTTAACCGGAAGCTCCTCCGGCGGCGGTGCAATCTCAAATGGAATTTCCACCACAAACGTCGTTCCAATGCCGACCTCACTCGTCACTTCGATGGTTCCGTGCATCTGTTCAATCAGCCCTTTGACGATCGTCATACCAAGCCCAGTTCCCTGATAAACACTGCGTGCATCATTTTTCTCCTGTACAAACGGATCAAAGATGTGGTCCAGAAATTCCTGGCTCATGCCAACTCCCGTGTCCGAGATCGTCCACCTATAGACGCACCAGCCGTCCCGTACATCCTGCGCCTCCACCCTGGTACTGATTTTTCCGCCCGGATGATTGTATTTGATGCAGTTTCCATAAATATTCAGGAAAATCTGGCGCAGATGGAGCTGGCTGCCATAAATATACGGATACGGAATCTCCGCTTTTCTTTTATCATACTCCCATTGAATGCCCGCATCTACCGCGCGCTCGATGATGATGCTCACGATATCGTGCGTCATCTCTGCCAATGAAATATAATCATGTGCCAGAATGATCTTTCCTTCTTCCAGCTTGCTCATCTGCAGCACATCATTGATGAGGGACAGCAGATGCCCCGCCGCCACCTGCATTTTCCGGTGATTTTCCATCAGCATCTCCTTATCATCAAAATGTGCCTCATCTATTTTCAAAAGCCCGATAATGCCATTGAGCGGTGTCCGGATATCGTGGCTCATGCGGCTTAAGAAATCTGTTTTCGCCCGGTTTGCCGTCCTCATTTCATCAAATGCCGCCTGCAGGCGCGCGTGCTCCTGTTCATCCCGCGCGTGCATCTGCGACGTATCCTGCAGAAGAATGATCGCATGAACCACCGGCATCTCACAAGAAAGCTCCGTATCAAACACGATCGTCTGCGTCATCAGAACTGTTTTCTGTACCCAGCAGATCGTGCCATCTTCCTCCTGGATACAGTATTCCACAGAAATATGTTTCTCCCCTGCCTCAAACCGCTTCAACAGCTTAGCCGGATCATCTGCCAGACGATAGCTTCCCAAGGTCTCCTGGGTGACCATCTTCATATATTCACTGCAATAATCACGGTAAGAACACGGCAGCGGATAGTCCATAAATAGCTCCCGGCATTCCTCGTCTTTTCCATTCAGGACAACACTCTTCTCCAGAATATCCTTTGTCAAATTAACTGTATATATCATATCCGACAGATCCAGGAGTGCATCCACATAGCTGTCATTTTCCAGAATCGACTGTTTGAGCTGTTCATAATAAAGCGTCAGCTGTTCCTTCGCATCTGCCCGCCCTTCTGAACTTTTCCGGATCGTCTCAAATGCCAGCAGGAAATGATGCAGCTTTCCTTCCTCATCCCAATCTACCGGGATCAGCGTCAGGCGGCTGTAGAGTCCCTGACCGTTCGTGTCATACTGCAATTCGAGTAGATCTCCCTCCGCCTGCAGCTTCCCGGAAAGCTCTGAAACCTGCAGGCTCTGGCGGATGTGGGCGCGGTCAGCACGAGCCACCCGTTCCGCTGCTATCTGCTCCGCCGCACCGGAATAGCTTCCGTCTGACGCCAGAAAGAAATCAGCACTGGCACGGAGTGCCCGGTAAGTATCCATGTGCGCGTCGCAGTAGAGACAATCCGAAAAGTTTCTCCCGTACCGGTTTAAAAGCTTGAGCAGGTGGAAATCCAGCCGTTTTTCCGCTGCCGCTTCCTCGCGCTTTACATGGTTTTTGTTGATATACATATTTTTATCGGCAAAACTGAAAAGCTCCCGCATCGTGCTGCCCGGAAAATCACTGGCAAGTGCATACCCGGCCGCATAGCTGAGCGGCATATCCGGATATCCCTTTGACTCCTCTGTCATCGCCTCCCGCACATGGGTGAGGCATTCCCGCATGGCCTCCTCATCCAGACCATGCGTAACGGCAATAAATTCATCGCCGCCGTCCCGCCCTACGAACTGTTCCGCAGGCATGGACGCGCGCAGACAGACGGCGAACCGCCTGATGTAGGCATCCCCCGCCTCATGCCCCATGCTGTTGTTGATTCGGCGGAGATTATTCAGGTCAAAACTGCATACTCCCACATTCTCTGCCGCCGGTTCCGGATCATCCAGCAATTCTTCGCATTTATTCTTATTGGGGAGTCCGGTCGCCTTGTCCAAATACACCTTTTTCTGCAGCGCACGGTTCATCGCCGCAAAGCGCACCGCCTTGATAAATTCATATCCAATCAGAAGCATCAGAACAATAATATCAATCGTGATATATTTTTCAATTACCGTCAGCGAGGATGCCTTCCTCTGGGAATACGCCTCCGCCAGTCCCGTCGCCTCATCACAGATTTCAAAGAACCGCTCGCTCTTATCAATGATCTCTGTATTCTCATAGCCGACTTCTCGGACACGCAGGATTTCATAGTGAAGCGCGGCAAAGTACTCCTCCAACTCCTGCATCTTACTCTGAAACGCCCCGTCATCAAGGCGCACCAGCCCCAGTTCGCCATTGCCATTCCGCAGACCGTCGACGAAGGCCTCAATATCCTGAATCATACCATCCTCCGGCTGATCGGAAATTTCCAATTTAATGATACGCTGTGTCTTTCCGCGCACCAGTCCCGCATAATTGACCACACGCGCCGTTCCCTGAATACTGGAGACAATTCCCATCATCACGATAATCAGTGCCGCCAGCACAACCGCCAGCACGCCGATGCAGATCTGTATTATGTTTGAAGTCTTTTTCTTCTTACTCTTATTCGCATTCTCGGAATCCATCGCTCCGTCCTCCCGTGAAAAAGAATGTGCCTTGGCACATTCTCGCGCCAAGCGCGGTCGCTTGCAACATGTTTCTGCTTCGCGCGAGTGCGCATCCTCGCGGAGCGTTTTTTGTTTCATAGGACATAATTTCCCATGAAACAAAAACCCTGGCACGCTCTTTTCCCTGCACCTGCCATCTTGTTATTTTACATCTTATATTCCAGAAAGCATCCATCCTCATGCGACTCAATCCGCCCGACCGCCTGCAGATACGAATAAATAATCACCGTCCCGGCAAACTTCATCCCACGCTTTTTGAGATCTGCCGACACTGCATCTGAGAGCGGCGAGCTGACCTTGCCTGTCTCATGAATCACCGCATCTCCTGTCCAGTGAGTCAGATACGCGTCAAAACTCCCATATTCATTCTGAATTTCCCGGAATATCCGTGCATTCGTGACAGCGGCATGAATTTTCAGCCGGTTATGTACAATTCCCGGGGCGGTCCGGAGTGCTTCCTCCTTCGCCTCGTCGTAACCGCACACCTTGTCCAGGTCAAATTCATCGAACGCGGCGCGGAATGCCTCCCGCTTATTGAGAATGCACTCCCACGAAAGCCCTGCCTGAAAGCATTCAAGGATCAGCATCTCAAAGAGCTTCGCATCATCCCGAACCAGCTTTCCCCACTCCTCGTCGTGATAACGGATATACAATTCATTCTTTGGATTCGCCCAGCAGCAGCGGTGTCTTCCATCGTGCCATTCCATACGTTTATCTCTCCCTGTTCGTCATTTGCTCTCACATTTTTTGCTTATTTATCCTTGTTTTTCATTCAAGAAAACATAAATATGCCATATCTCTCGTTTTGAAGTTCTACATAAGCGGCGCCAGAATCCGCAGCGCCTTCCCCGCAAACCGCCGGATAAACGGATACTTCCGGCAGTTTTCCAGAGTGATCCGCTCGCTCTTTGCAAGTGTTTTCTGGAAATCTTCTTCCACATCCATCACAACCGCATTGCGGAAGAAATAGGACGCACACTCAAAATGCAGATACAGGCTTCTGAAATCAAGGTTGATCGTTCCGACCACCGCCTTCTCATCGTCGCTCGTAAACATCTTCGCATGGATAAAGCCCGGCGTGTATTCATAGATCTGGACACCAGCCCGCAGAAGCTCTGCATAATAGCTGCGAGCCAGCAGGTACGCATATAACTTATCCGGTATATGCGGCATGATAATAATGACCTCCACGCCGCGCTTTGCTGCAAACTTGAGCGCCGCCAGCGTCGTATCATCGAGAATCAGATACGGGGTCGTGATGTGCACATACCGGCGTGAACGCCCTAAAATATCGAGGTACACCGACTCGCCGACATTTTCCCCGTCGAGCGGGCTGTCCGCATACGGCATCACAAAGCCGCCGTATGCCATCCCCGCCGGCATATGAAATTCCGGCGGACATAAAAATCGGCGGTACTCCTCGCCATCCCGCTCCGTCACATCCCAGAGCTGCAGAAACATCATCGTAAAACTATCCACGGCTTTTCCTTTGATCATGACTGCCGTGTCCTTCCAGTGCCCGAAGCGCACCCGCTGGTTGATATACTCATCCGCCAGGTTCACACCTCCAGTAAACGCAGTATGACCGTCAATCACGCAGATCTTCCGGTGATCGCGGTTGTTCTGGTAACTCGAGAGAGCCGGACGCACCGGCGCAAAAATCTTACACTGGATGCCCTTCTCCTGCATCGCCTTCTCATAGCCGTGCGGCAGCGTAAAGAGATTTCCCATGCCATCGTACATGAAACGGACTTCCACGCCCTCGGCGACCTTCGTCTCCAGTATCTGTAAAATCGCATCCCACATCACGCCGTGTTCTACGATAAAATATTCCATAAATATAAAATGTTCCGCTTTTTTGAGTTCTTCCAATAATACTGGAAACATATCATCTCCCAGCGGGAAATAGCGTGCCCCCGTATTTTCATACGCCGGGAAACGTCCGTACTGGTTCATATAGCGGACGAGATTGCCGCCACTGGCGCTGATGCTCTCATAGTGTGCCAGCACCTCCGGATCCTGTAAAAGATATGGACGCAGTTTTGTCCCAACCTCCTCGATCCGCCGATTAATACGGTGCGTGCCAGGCTGCAGCGTCAAAAACAGATAAAACAGTGTTCCAAACACCGGAAATACCAGGATCGGCACAACCCAGGACAGCTTGATCGTGCTGTTTCCTTCATCGCTGATAATATAGATCAATATCAGGGCACTGAGTATCGCAGATCCGCCATACATATAGATCAGGTACTCTCTAAACCAGTTAAACCCGGCAAAGAGCACAAGAATCTGTATCAGCAGAAACAGCGTTCCCAGCGTGGTACGCCCGAAGATCAGACGCAGCAGTTTTTTCAATTTTTTAAGTATTTTCTCCATTTTCTACCAGTCCATTTCTCTATCTCGTTCATCAGGCATCTGCCATATCATTTAAAACTACAGTGCCATCTCTCATAGTATGACAGATTTTTGCAAATAAAACAAGAGGTCAGCCGGAGACTGACACAGATTTATGTGTCATCCCGACTGACCTGTCGTTGTAAGCGCTCATTTTAACAACCGCATTGAAACATCTCACGGATACCCGGCATAAAGCTGTTATATCGCCATTCTTGGCATTTTAGTCCTCCAGCGCCTGACGGATATCCTCGATGATATCATCCACATTCTCAATTCCGACACTCAGGCGGATCAGACTCGGATCAACGCCCGCCTCCTTGAGCTGCTCGTCGGAGAGCTGACGGTGAGTATGGCTTGCCGGATGCAGCACGCAGGTTCTCGCATCGGCAACATGGGTTACGATGGCTGCCAGTTTCAGCTTATCCATGAACTCGCCAGCTGCCTGACGACCGCCCTTTAAGCCGAAAGAAATAACGCCGCATGTACCGTTCGGCATATATTTCTGCGCCAGTGCATGGTATTTATCATTTTCAAGTCCCGGATAATTGATCCAAGCCACATCTTCACGGCTCTGTAAATACTCTGCTACCTTCTGTGCATTCTCACAATGGCGCGGCATACGCAGATGCAGCGTCTCCAGACCGATATTCAATAAGAAGGAATTCTGCGGGGACGGGATGGAACCGAGATCACGCATTACCTGTGCGGTTGCCTTGGTGATATAAGCCGCCTTACCGAATTTCTTCGTGTAAATAATGCCGTGGTAGGACTCATCCGGCGTTGTCAGACCCGGGAATTTGTCTGCATGTGCCTCCCAGTCGAAGTTGCCACTGTCCACGATACAGCCACCGACGGTCATCGCATGTCCATCCATATATTTTGTAGTAGAATGCGTTACAATATCTGCGCCCCACTCGAACGGACGGCAGTTGATCGGAGTTGCAAACGTATTATCTACAATAAATGGAATACCATTTCTGTGTGCAATCCGGGCAAATTTTTCCAGATCCAGCACTACCAGAGCCGGGTTTGCGATCGACTCACCGAAGATACACTTTGTGTTCGGGCGGATCGCCTTCTCGATCTCCTCTTCCGGCGCATCCGGGTCAACTAACGTAACATCAACGCCCATTTTTTTCATCGTAACGACAAACAGGTTCGATGTGCCGCCGTATACGGTTGCCGAGCAGACCAGATGATCGCCCGCGCCACAGATATTAAATACCGCATAAAAGTTTGCCGCCTGTCCGGAGGATGTCAGCATTGCTGCCGCGCCGCCCTCCAGCTCACGGATCTTATCTGCGACTGCATCGTTGGTCGGATTTGCCAGACGGGTATAAAAATATCCGTTTTCCTCCAGATCGAAGAGTCTTCCCATCTGCTCACTGGTTGAATATTTAAAGGTTGTACTTTGATAGATCGGCAGAATTCTCGGCTCTCCATTTTTCGGCTGCCATCCGCCCTGAATGCACGTTGTTTCCATTGAACGTTTCATTTTTCTTCTCCTTCATATGTTTGTTTTAAAATAATTTTATAGTAATTGAGCGCATTTTTTAGTACGGCTCTTTTACATTACCATATCAAACAGCGAAAGCTGATTGCTCTCCGGCAGCCCCGTCAGAATTCCCAGCTCTGCCATCAGATCGCACACCGTCTTCGTAACCTTGGTGCGGTTGATAAAGTCCTCCTTTGACAAGAACTTTCCGTCCTCCGCCGCAAAAACAATCGCGTCTGCCGCTTTCTCGCCGAGTCCGTCGATACTGCTTAACGACGGCATCAGCTTTCCGTCTATGATCTGGAAATTGCGGGCTTTTGCCCGGTAAATATCGATCGGCATGAACTCAAATCCGCGCGCGTACATTTCCTGTACGATACGCATATCGCGCAGCGTGTCCTGCTCTTTCTTGGAAAGAGAATCCGACCGGCTCTTGTATTCCGCCAGATGGTACTCCAGCTTATCGCGCCCCTGGCACATCAGCTTGTAGGTAAATCCACTCGCACGGATGCTGAAATATGCCGCATAGTACGCCAGCGGGTAAAATACCTTACAGTACGCCACACGCCACGCCATCATAACGTAAGCCGCCGCGTGCGCCTTCGGGAACATATACTTGATTTTCAGGCAGGAATCGATATACCACTGCGGCACATCATGAGCTTTCATCTCCTCGATCCACTCCGGTTTCAGTCCTTTTCCTTTTCGGACAGACTCCATGATGGTAAAGGACAGTCCCTCTTCGAGTCCTTTCTGAATCAGATAAATCATAATATCGTCTCGACAACAGATCGCCGTCTGAATCGTCGCCTGTCCGCTCAGGATAAGGTCTTTCGCGTTTCCTAACCATACATCCGTACCGTGGGACAGACCGGAAATCCGCACCAAATCCGAAAAATATTTCGGTTTGGCATCGATCAACATCTGCATCGCGAAGTCTGTACCAAACTCCGGAATGCCAAGCGCCCCGAGCTTACAGCCGCCGAGATCCTCCGGCGTGACACCGAGCGCCTCCGTGTTCTGGAAGAGACTCATGACCTCCTTCGAATCCAGTGGAATATCCTTAACCGGGTCGAGTCCCGTCAAATCCTGCAGCATACGAATCATGGTCGGATCATCGTGTCCGAGAATATCGAGTTTCAACAAGTTGTGGTCGATGGAGTGGTAATCGAAATGCGTCGTGACGGTACGTGTCGTCATATCGTCCGCCGGGTGCTGCACCGGTGTAAACGTGTCAATCTCCTCTCCGAGGGGCAGTACGATGATACCGCCCGGATGCTGTCCGGTGGTACGCCGCACACCGACGCAGCCGGACACGATGCGCTCAATCTCGCACCGGCGCTTACGGATTCCTTTATCCTCATAATAATGCGCCACAAAACCATACGCTGTCTTATCTGCCAGCGTACCGATCGTCCCCGCACGGAAGGTTTGTCCTTTTCCAAAGATGACCTCCGTGTAGCTGTGCGCCCGGCTCTGATATTCACCGGAAAAGTTTAAGTCGATATCCGGCTCCTTATCGCCCTTGAATCCCAGGAACGTCTCAAACGGGATGTCGAACCCGTCTTTTTTCAGCGGTTTGCCGCACTTTGGACATATCTTATCCGGCATATCACAGCCCGCCATACCCGAAAACTTTTTTACATCTTCTGAATCAAAATCGTAATAATGGCAACTCGGACAATAGTAGTGCGGACTCAGCGGATTTACCTCCGTGATACCAGACATCGTCGCCGCCAGTGAGGAACCAACGGATCCTCGCGAACCAACCAGATATCCATCCTCATTCGACTTCCAAACCAGTTTCTGCGCGATGATATACATAACGGCAAATCCATTGGAAATGATCGAGTGAAGTTCCCGCTCCAACCGATCGACTACCATCTTCGGCAGCTTATCGCCGTACATATCATGTGCACGGTTGTAGCAGATGGTACGCAGCGTATCATCCGAATTCGGAATAACCGGCGGACACTTGTCCGGGCGTACCGGGGAAATACGCTCGCACATCGCCGCGATCTTGCGCGTGTTTGTGATAACGATCTCCTCCGCCTTATCGCTGCCTAAATATTCAAATTCCCCCAGCATTTCCTCGGTGGTCCGCAGATACAGTGGTGCCTGATCGTCTGCATCCTTAAAGCCCTTGCTCGCCATGATGATACGGCGGTAGACCTCATCCTCCGGATCGAGAAAATGTACGTCGCAGGTCGCGCAGACCAGCTTGTTCCACTGTTCGCCAAGTTCAATCACTTTGCGGTTCAGATCCTGCAGATCCTCCCAGGTGTTGACCGAACTTTTCTCATCCCGCAGCATAAATGCGTTGTTTCCAAGCGGCTGCACTTCCAGATAATCGTAGAAATTCGCTATTTTTCCCAGTTCCTCCTCCGGAACCCCGCGCAGGATCGCCTGAAACAGCTCGCCCGCCTCGCACGCCGACCCAAGAATCAGCCCCTCGCGGTGGCTCGCCAGCAGACTCTTTGGAATCCGCGGACGTTTTGCAAAATACGTCAGGTTTGACTGGGAAATCAGCCGGTACAGGTTGATTCGCCCGACATCATTCTTCGCCAAAATAATAATATGGTAGGTCGGCATCTTCCGGATCATTTCCGGCGTCATTTTGCTGAGTTCGTTGAGCTGCGTCAGATTTTCGATATCACGAGCCTTTAACATCTCGATAAACTTGACAAAAATCTCTGCCGTCGCCCCCGCATCATCGACCGCCCGGTGATGGTTTTCGAGGGAAATTTTAAGCTCTTTCGCTACTGTGTCGAGCTTGAAGCGGTTCAGGTTCGGCAGCAGGACACGCGCCAGCGAAACCGTATCGAGAACGGTCGGCTGGAATGTGATTCCCTGCCGTCTCGCATTTTCTTTGATGAAACTGATATCAAACGACGCGTTGTGCGCGACCATGACCGCACCCTCGCAGAATGCCAGAAACTCCGGCAGAACCTCTTCGATCGTCGGCGCGCTGATTACCATGCCGTCGTTGATGCTTGTCAGCTGTTCAATGTCATAGGGGATTGGCACTTCCGGGTTGACAAATGTGCTGAATTTGTCCACAATCTTTCCATCCGTCACACGCACCGCGCCGATCTCGATGATGCGGTTCTTGATCGGGCTGAAGCCGGTCGTCTCGATATCGAATACAACGCAGGTGTGATCTAACGTCTGTCCTTTCTCATTCTCCGCCAGTTCCTTCATATCATCGACGAGATAGCCCTCAACACCATAGAGGATCTTGAAGTTTTCGCCCTTATCGACCGCATGGTTCGCATCCGGAAACGCCTGCACACAGCCGTGGTCGGTAACAGCGATCGCGTCCATGCCCCACTGTTTGGCACGTTTGATGATATCCTTGACCTCGGAAACACCGTCCATATCGCTCATCTTTGTGTGACAGTGAAGCTCCACTCGCTTGACCGGACTGTTGTCCATCCGCTTGCTGGTGAAATCTTCGCATTTCTTGATGCCGGAAACCGAACCGATCGTCAGCTCGCCGTCAAATTTATCAATGTTGGCAACACCCTTGATGCGGACAAACTGTCCCGCCTTGGTCGCCGTCTTCAAATCATCCAGCGTATCTTCCCGTGCAAAGATCTTGACGCCGATTGTATCTGTAAAATCCGTTACCGAAAACATAAACAGTGTGTTGCCGCTGCGGAGCTCCCTTAGCTCGCAGGTCAGGATCTTTCCGCGGATGACAACCTGCCCAACCTCGCCTTCCAGCTCCTCGATCGGGCTCGCCTCCTCATCGAAATCGCGCCCAAACAGCACATCCGGATTGTCGGATTTCTTCATATAGCCCGAACGGCGGTACTCGCCGCCCTTGCCAGATCCAGCATTTGCGCTGCCTGCCTGGTTTCTGCCTCCTGCCGGATTCCCCCCGGCTTTCAGCTTACCAACCGGTTTTAAAACAGTCTTTCCCTCGTCAAATGGCAGATCGACACCGCCAGAGGCAGGTTCTGCCCCCGACGGTTCCATATACGCCTCATTGGCACCTGCTGCTCCGGCAGCCGCGCCGCTTCCGCCTGCCGCCTGCGGCTTCATGTAGATGATCTCCGGCTCAGTATTCTTCCTCTCAACCGGACGGTAGGAAGTCTTCACAACCATTGGCACATTGCAGCGCTCGGTGAAGATTTTCTCCAGAATCCGCACCAGCTCCGGTGCCTTATCGCGCACGATCATCGTGTCCTCCAGCGACAGCTTCAGGTATCCTTCTTCTTCAAAATCCATCTCCGCCTTACGGAACATATTATAAAGAAGGATACTGTAATTTTTCAGCTCCATCAAAATACTGTCCCGGTACACATTCATGAGTTTTTCCGGCGTATACTGGCTGGACAGATGGTATTTCTCCAAAATCTTGATCGTCACCCGCTTGCCTGGAAATAACTGATCCTTGATGCCTTTTTCCAGATCGCAGATACTCTGCTTGTGCATCAGGCGCGGGCTGTCGATGTAGACGCGGATCACGCTCCGGTCACGGTTCGTCGAGATCTTCTCGATCCCGACCATTTCAAGCAGTCCCCGCACATTTTCCGCAATATGTAAATCTGGAAATACCTCCAGAAATGTTTTCATTCTATCATTCCTTTGCTTTTTTCTCTTCCACCATCCGGTCAAGCTCCGCTTTGAGCGCCGGTAAAAGTTCACTCTCCGGCAGTTTTTTCACAATCTCGCCCTTGCGGATCAGAAGTCCTTCGCCGATACCGCCGGCTACACCGAGATCGGCTTCCTTCGCCTCGCCCGGTCCGTTGACCACGCAGCCCATGACGGCAACCTTGATATCCAGCGGATATCCCTGTACCAGCGTCTCCACCTGGTTTGCCAGACCGATGAGGTCGATCTGCGTGCGTCCGCAGGTCGGACATGAAACAACTTCCACGCCTCCCCGGCGAAGGCCCAGCGTCTTCAAAATCAGCTTTGCCGACTTGATCTCCTCCAGCGGGCTGCCTGTCAGGGACACGCGGATCGTATCACCGATTCCCTGACTCAAAATCAGTCCCAGACCGACCGCTGACTTGATATTGCCCGCAATCACAGTTCCCGCCTCTGTGATACCGACATGCAGCGGATAATGAGTCTTTTTTGCAATTAGTTCATGTGCTTTTACACACATCATAACATCCGAAGATTTGATGCTGATAACCAGATTGTCATAACCCATCTGCTCAATCAGGGCAACCTTATCCAGTGCACTCTCAACGAGTCCTTCCGCTGTCACGCCGCCATATTTCTCTACCAATGGCTTTTCCAAAGAACCGCTGTTGACGCCGACACGAATCGGCACGCCATACTCTTTTGCCTTGTCAACCACCGCCTGGATCCGCTCTCTGGAACCGATATTTCCCGGATTGATACGGATTTTGTCCGCGCCGCACTCGATCGCCGCGATCGCGAGACGATAGTCAAAATGAATATCCGCCACCAATGGAATATGTATCTGGCGTTTAATCTCCGTCAGGGCAGCAGCCGCCTCCATTGTCGGCACTGCCACACGAATAATATCGCAGCCCGCGTGCTCCAGCGCCAGAATCTGCTCGACGGTCGCCTTCACATCCTCTGTTTTCGTATTACACATCGACTGGATCAGAATCGGATTGCCGCCGCCGATCTGTCGTTTTCCAATCTGCACCACTTTCGTCTCGTCCCGGTATCCCATATCGTTCCTCCCAAACCATTCTTCTCCGACACAAAATTTCCGGCCTTTTTCGAGCGAATCTTTCATGCCTTTGAATCAAATGAATTAGTAACTGTTCAGTACCTTCACAGTCACGCGCAAAAATCCATCAAAAATTGCCTACGGCAATGGGATTTTTGCCTGCTGGTCCATGTTTTCGTACGGTCAGCGCAGTAAATGCGCAGACCTACTGAACAGTTACATGAATTATTACAATAAATTTCTAATATCATTAAACAATACAAATAACATCAGCGTCATCAACGCCGCCATGCCCGCCATATGGACCATGCCCTCTTTTTCCGGATCAACCGGCTTGCCGCGCAGCATCTCCAGAATGATAAATACAAGCCGTCCGCCGTCCAGCGCCGGAACCGGAAGCAGGTTCATGACACCCAGATTGGCGCTGAGCAGAATACACATATTGGCCAGATTGACAAGCACAATCATAAGTCCGTAGCTCTGGCTCTCCTTGACCGTCGTGCCGATCATCGACACAATCCTCACCGGACCCGCGATATCGTTCGAGCTGACCTGCCGCTTCAGAATCATGCCAAGGCTGCTGAACGTCACACGGATCCAATAGCGCACTTCATAAAAGCTATACTGCGCCGTCTGAATCACGGACGCCGGTTTCTGGTAAACACCACCGCTGATTCCAATAAGATAGCGTCCCGCTTCCTCAGAATAGTGCGGAACCATCTGCGTCGTGTAGGATTTCCCATCCCGCACATACTCCACCGTGACACTCTTTCCCGGATGAAACTGCAGATACGTCTGCACATCGCGGTACAGATAGGTGCGCGTACCATTTAAGCGCTCGATCGTATCGCCCGCCTGCAGCCCCGCCTCCTGTGCCGGATAGCCGTCCTCAACACTGACAACCGATGCCGGGTCAAAGCCCACACAGCTGATTACGAAAAAGGCGCAAAACCACGCCAGAATGAAGTTGAATACGGGCCCTGCCACCACGACTTTAAAACGTGTCCAGGCAGAAACCGCATTAAAATAAGTCCCCGTTGCGCCCGGAGGCAGCAGGAGCCGATCCGTTTTTCCATCTGTCAGACTCTGGTTCTGATCGCAGGAACTCCCTTTTTCCGTCTCATCCGGCGCATCATACCCTTCATCTTCCCCCAGCATCATACAAGAACCGCCAAACGGAAGCAGCTTCAGCGAGTACCGCGTCCCGCCTTTCACAAAACTGAAAAGTCTAGGACCCATGCCGAGCGAAAACTCAACGACGCAGATTCCGCTCCGTTTTGCCAATAAAAAATGTCCAAATTCGTGAAACAGCACGATCAGGCTGAATACAATCAGCGCCGCCAGCAAACTTACCAATCTACCACCTGCTCTCTATAAAATCATAGGTTTCCTGTTCTGCTGCCAGAATCTCTTCGACCGTCGGATTCTCTTTCACGGTGTGGTGTTCCATCGCCGCCTCAATCATATCAGTGATGGTCAGATATCCGATCTCGCGATCGAGGAATTTCTGGACTGCCCGCTCATTTGCCGCGTTGAACACGGTCGGAAGCGTGCCGCCGCGCCGTCCGGCTTTGTATGCCAGGGAAAGTCCGTGGAAATTCTCAAAATCCGGCGCTTCAAAGGTAATCTGTGCCAGCTTTGCAAAATCCAGCCGGTCGCCCGCCAGGAAGCGGCGTTCCGGATAATACAGCGCATACTGGATCGGAAGCTTCATATCCGGCGTGCCGAGCTGCGCTATCACCGCGCCGTCCTCGTACTCTACCATTGAATGAATCACACTCTGCGGCTGCACAACCACCTGCACCTGATCCATCTCCACGCCAAAGAGCCATCTCGCCTCCATAACTTCCAGACCTTTGTTTACCATCGTGGAACTGTCGATCGTGATCTTGCGCCCCATCGTCCAGTTCGGATGTTTCAGCGCATCTTCGACCTGCACACTCTTCATCTGCTCTCTCGTCCATCCGCGGAACGGTCCGCCGGACGCTGTCAGGAGAATCTTGTGGATCTTATTTCCCGTCTCACCGTTTAAACTCTGGAAAATCGCGCTGTGTTCGCTGTCCACCGGCAGAATGCGGACATGCTTCTCCTTTGCCAGCGACATAATGATATGCCCGGCCGTTACCAGGGTCTCTTTGTTTGCAAGTGCAATATCTTTTCCAGCATTCATCGCTGCGATCGTCGGGCGGATACCGATCATTCCGACTACCGCTGTCACCACAATCTCCGCACCCAGCTCCGTTGCCACTGCGAGAAGTCCATCCATGCCGCTCTCGACACGGATATCCAGATCGCGCACACGGTCTTTCAGTTCTTTTGCTTTTTCCTCGTTCCAGACCGCCGCGATCTTCGGAGAGAACTCCCGGATCTGTTTCTCCAGAAGATCAATATTGCTTCCAGCCGCCAAAGCCGTTACTTCTATATCTTTATTCGCCCGGACCACTTCCAATGTCTGTGTTCCGATCGATCCGGTTGATCCAAGTATCGCAATTTTTTTCATTTCTTATTCTCCTGTTTCTGTATTTTCATACATGCTTCCGTTTTATCGTAAAAACGTCAGTGCAAAATAAATCGCCGGTGCCGTAAAAATCATGCTGTCGAACCGATCCAGCACGCCGCCGTGTCCCGGAATCAGGTTTCCGTAATCCTTGACATTGTGGTTCCGCTTGATCGCCGACGCCGCCAGATCCCCGATCTGGGAAATGACCGCCGCAATCGCACACGCCACCGCGCATGCCACCATCGGATTGCTGACCTCGTCCATCTTCGCACCGAAGAAATATGCATAAATGCAGCCTAACAGAGCCGATCCGACCACACCGCCGACGGCGCCCTCGATCGATTTTTTCGGGCTTAAAACCGGTGCCAGACGGTGTTTTCCAAGGAGCATTCCCGCGCAGTATGCGCAGGTGTCACAGCCCCAGGAGCTTAAAAAGATCAGCCAGACAAGGTATTTTCCGTCCACCATTGCCCGCACCTGATACAGGTAGGAAAGCATAATTCCCAGATAAAAAATGCCGAAAAATGCCACTGTAATCTGCTCGGTCCCATATTTCGGAAACGTGAACACGTAAATGCTCATCAGCACCATCAGGGCTGCAATCGCAAGCAGCGTCACATAATGCTGCCCTTCAAACCACACCAGCCCATAATATCCCAGACACGCCAGATACCCGGCGATGCCCGGCGCTTTTTTCTCAATCCCCATAACCCGGTAAAGCTCAAACATACCGATCAGGGAGATCGCGGCGGTCACACAGTACAGAAGGACACCGCCCTTTGTAACCAGTAAAATCGCGAGTGCTACAAGCACAATCCCGCTTATCAGCCTCGTTCTGAACATGGCAACTCCTCCTTATGCCTTGACTCCGCCAAAGCGTCTGTCTCTTTGATTGAACTGCTCAATTGCCTTTATAAGCTCGTCGCGGTTGAAATCCGGCCACAGGCAGTCCGTGATATAAATCTCACTGTAGGCAAGCTGCCACAGCAGATAATTGGACAGGCGGATCTCGCCGCTGGTGCGGATCAGAAGATCCGGATCCGGGATGCCCGCCGTATCTAAATAAGACGCAACGGTCTGCTCTGTCACGTTCTCTGGCACCAGCTTTCCGTCCTGACAGTCCATCATCATATGGCGCACCGCGCGCGTGATCTCATCTCTGCCGCCGTAGTTGACTGCGATCACAAAGGTCATGCCCGTGTTTGCCGCCGTCTCGTCTTCCAGGCGGTTGATGCCCTCGATGATATCGCTGTCAAAGCGCGTGCGGTCGCCGATCATTTTGACTCTTACATTATTTTTTTTGGCAATCTTTAAAAGCCGTTTCAGATAAAAACGGAAGAGCTGCATCAGCGCCCCTACTTCTTCAGCAGAACGCTTCCAGTTTTCCGTTGAAAAACCATATACCGTCAGATAACGGATTCCCAGTCTCGCTGCATCCTCAACCGTCTGTTCAACCGTCACACACCCCTGTTTATGACCTACGGTTCTCGGAAGACCTCTCTTCTTCGCCCATCTGCCGTTGCCGTCCAGAATGAGAGCGACATGCTGCGGAATTACCAGGTTTTCGATGTCCCTTTCCATCCAGTTTTCCTCCATAATATTCCCTTAATAGCCAGAAAACAGGACCAGCCGGCCATCCGCATCTGCAATGCCGGCCAGCCCTGCTTGAGGCAGCCTGATTTTTACATTTAAACTCTATTGTATTTTTATACAGTCATGATCTCAGCTGTTTTTTCTTCTACTGCTTTATCAACCTTTGCGATCATCTTGTCAGTCAGCTTCTGGATCTGATCCTCGCCATCTGCCAGCTCGTCCTCGGTGATCTCGCCGCCTTTTTCCAGCTTCTTTAACAGGTCGTTTGCATCACGGCGGATATTGCGGACTGCAACCTTCGCGCCCTCGCCCTTTTTCTTAACATCCTTTGCCAGATCTTTACGGCGTTCCTCAGTAAGCTCCGGGAAAATCAGGCGTACTGCACTTCCATCGTTGTTCGGGTTGATACCCAGATCGGAAGTCAGGATCGCTTTCTCGATGTCCTTAATGAGCTTCTTCTCCCACGGCTGGATCAGAATCATACGCGGCTCCGGTACAGAGATATTTGCCACCTGCTGTAACGGGGTCGGTGCGCCGTAGTAATCTACTTTAATTTTGTCCAGTACATGCGGGTTCGCACGTCCAGCACGAATGGATGTATACTCATTCAGCAGTGCGTCATAGGACTTATTCATCTTCTCTTCGTAAACTTTTAATCTCTCCTGCATAAAATCCTCCTAGTTATGCGGTAACCACTGTACCGTTAATTTTTCCGCGCATTGCATTTACAATTCCGTCTTTTTCATTCAGGCTGAATACTGCCATCGGAACGTGATTTTCCATACACATGATGGAAGCTGTGAGGTCTACGACCGCCAGCTGCTTATCGATCACCTCCTGAATCGTGATCGTATCATACTTCTTTGCATCCGGGTTGATCTTCGGATCGCTGTCATAGACGCCGTCGATCGCCTTGGCCAGAAGAATGCAGTCTGCATCCATCTCAATCGCACGCAGCGCTACGCCGGTATCAGTTGAGAAATACGGATGGCCTGTACCACCTGCAAAAAATACGACCATACCCTTTGAGAAATATTTATTGGCTCTGTCCTTTGAAAACAGCTTCGTCATGGAACCGCACTCAAATGGTGTCAGAATCTGTGTCATCATACCCTCGCTCCGGAAGATCTCCGACACGTAAATACAGTTCATGACCGTTGCCAGCATTCCGATCTGATCCGCCTTGGTCCGATCGATTGCATTGCTCTGGCGGCCCCTCCAGAAGTTTCCGCCGCCGATCACGATACCTACTTCGATTCCGTCATCGACCGCCGTCTTAACCTGTCTGGCTACTTCCTTGACCGTTGCTTCATCAAACCCGGTTTTCTTGTCGCCTGCCAGCGCTTCTCCGCTCAGCTTCAGTAATACCCGCTTTAATTCCATAATTCGGTTCTCCCTGTCTATATGTACGTTCTGATGTACATTTTATCTGTGATGACCGTAAAAAGCTGCGTCACCTTATCAAAGATATTCTACCACAAAAAATCCGAATGTGCGATAGAATTTTCGTAAATCCTGTGCATCCTTTCATCATTTTCCCCAAACGCCTTTCTGTATACGGATTCTTCGCCCTGTTTTTCATTTTTTCTCAAATTTTAGCGCCCGTTTTACTTTTTTTCTATTTCACCTTTTCCCGCCGCTCTCACTCTGCCCCCAGTTTCTCATTATTTATCTGCACTTATCCTCTGCAATCTTTTTCTGTGCATTATTTAACAGCCTTCCTAGGTGCAATCCATGTATGTGCATTATTTTATTGGATATGCATTTTATAACATTGCAAATTTGAATCATTATATTGTTTGATAAAAATCAATTTCCAGCTACAATAGTTATATCAGTTGTAATTATTTATTATCTCTGAAATAACAATAACGCATGATTCTTTCGGATCGGGGAGGCACTTGAAAAATATGACAGCAATCGATCAAAAACAAATTAACAAGCAGCAGACAAACCGTTATGAAAAATATTACCGTCAGATAGGTCTCAACATCGCTTATTACCGCAAACTCCGCGGCATGAGCCAGATGGCTTTAGCAGAGGCGACCGATTTAAGCCGGACTCATATATCTAACATCGAGGCACCGAACATGAAAACGAGTCTTTCCTTAGAGAGTCTCTTTGATATTGCAGGTGTTCTGCAGGTTGCACCGCGCGCCCTGCTCGATTTCCGTGATGAGAAACCGCAGGATTTTCATGAATAAATCATGATAGAGCACGTAGATTCATGAATTTCTTTAAAGCATGACATTTTAGGGTTCCAAAGATAAATTGGAACCCTTTTTGTGGTATTCAAAAGTAAAAAATCAAAATTATGGTGAGCATTTTCCACCTATTTATTCGTCTTCCGGTTAATAAACTCCGTCCTCGTCTTCGAGTAGATAAATTTCTGACTCGCATACAGGCTGTAATAACCAGAGAAACTAAAGCTGACTGCAATCACCAGCACGAAAAACGGCATCGCCTCATAGCCAAAAAGCTCAAAGCCCAGCAGAAGCGTTGAGATCGGGCAGTTTGTGACTCCCACAAAGAGTCCCAGCATACCGCAGGCGGTCATAAGACCGACCGGCTGTCCAAAGAGGAACGCAAAGAAACTGCCAAACGCCGCTCCGATCGTCAGGGTCGGCACGATCTCGCCTCCCTTGAAGCCTGCCTCCAGCGTAACCGTCGTAAAGAGAATTTTCATCAGGAAATCCCATGGAAGCCCCTCGCCCTCGAAACATTTTTCAATCAGGGAGACACCGCTTCCGTTATAGCGGGTCGAACCGGTCAGAAGCGTCAAAACAATCACAATCGCCGCGCCGGATAGAATCCGCCAGACCGGCGATGGAAGATATTTTTTGTAGAGATGTTCCGTTGTGTGAAGCGTGATGCAGAAAAGCTCCGACACCAGCGCGCAGCCAGCCGCCAGACCGACAGCCACGATCGCTGTTTCAATACTCCACGCAGGAACCGCACCAATCGCAAACTGCTCCGGCATCAGTCCCCAGAACCTCGCCAGCGCCGCCGCCGTAAAGGCAGAAAAGACACATGGAACCAGCGCTGCATAGTACATAACGCCGATGCTGATAACCTCCATCGAAAAGATCGCCGCCGCCATCGGTGTGCCAAACAAGGCGGCAAACACACCGCTCATGCCGCACATGACCGCAATTTTCTTATCTTTCTCATCAAATTTCAGCCATTTTCCGATCTGGGTTCCGATGCTTCCTCCCATCTGCAGCGCCGCGCCCTCCCGTCCGGCAGAACCACCGCCCAGGTGCGTCAGAAGTGTTCCTGCAAAGACTGCCGGGGCAGTCGCAAAACTGATCTCTGTGTTCGAATAGATCGATTCGATCACCATATTTGTGCCCCGGTTATTACTCTCTCCCAGCACATGGTAAACACCCAGAACCAGAAGACCGGTGAGCGGCAGCAGAAAGACCATCCACGGGTGGCTCTGAAAGAATGCCGACACCCATAGGACGCATTTTCCAAATGCCGTGCCGATGCAGCCGCTCACAATTCCAATCACAATCGCGCCTTCCGCCCATTTTATAAAATAGGAAATATTTTTTAACACCGGCTCATATTTCTCCCGCTTCATTTCAATTCTCCCCTGTCTGCTCTATCTACACTGCTTTTCATTTCCGCCTTAGACATCATAGATATTTTTGGATTTTACCAGCTTCGGACGGTAGCCTGCTTCCTTGAGCGCTTCCACTATCTTATTCTTGTGATCCGTACCAAACGCCTCAACGGTGATCCGCAGCTCCACTGCTGCGTTGCGGTTGATGCTGACAAACTGATTATGCTCCAATTTGATGACATTGCCCTGCTCTTCTGCCATCAGGGTTGCGACTTTTGCAAGTTCGCCTGGCTTATCCGGCAGCAATACCGATACGGTAAATACACGGTCTCTCTGGATCAGACCATGCTGTACGATGGATGCCATTGTGATCACATCCATGTTGCCGCCGCTCAGGATGGATACGACTTTTTTCTTCTTCACATTCAGATGTTTCAGAGCCGCCACAGTCAGAAGACCGGAGTTCTCAACGATCATCTTGTGGTTTTCTACCATATCAAGGAATGCCACGATCAGCTCGGAATCCTCGATGGTGATGATATCATCCACATTGATCTGGATGTACGGGAACAGCAGATCGCCCGGGCGTTTAACGGCAGTACCATCCGCGATTGTGTTGACGCTCGGGAGAGTCACTACTTTTCCTTCTTTCAGGGATTCCTGCATACAGTTTGCACCTGCCGGTTCTACACCGATCACTTTGATCTTCGGATTCAGCAGTTTTGCCAGCGTTGCAACACCGGTACAGAGTCCGCCGCCGCCAATCGGAACCAGAATATAATCAACGGTCGGAAGCTCTTTGATGATCTCCATCGCGATGGTTCCCTGACCGGTGGCTACGTCCAGATCGTTGAACGGATGGATAAAGGTATATCCGTGCTCCGCTGCCAGCTCATTTGCATATGCCAGCGCCTCATCGAATACATCGCCGTGAAGAACCACCTCTGCGCCATAGCTTCTGGTACGGTTTACCTTCATGAGCGGCGTGGTCGTCGGCATAACAACCGTTGCCTTGCAGCCAGCCAGTTTTGCCGCGTATGCAACGCCCTGTGCATGGTTTCCAGCCGATGCGGTGATCAGACCGCGCTGTTTCTCCTCATCGCTCAGGGTGCTGATCTTATAAAATGCACCTCTTACCTTGTAAGCACCTGTATACTGCATATTTTCCGGTTTTAAATATACTTTATTGCCGGTCAAATTCGAAAAATATTCACTGTAAACCAGTTTTGTCTCGGAAATAACCTTGCTGACAACCTCAGTTGCTTCTTCGAATTTCTCCAGCGTCAGTCCCTGCGGCTCAGCCTGTACTGCCTCTGCTGTCTCTTCCTTTATTGTCTCACTCATTGTCTTTCCTCCATTTATCCGTATTTCTCAGAATGCGCCCTGCTTTTGCCGGTTCTCTGACCAGACAATCTGCCGGGTGTGTCCTGTTTATCTGAATCTACGGCTTAAGCAGATTTGTTCTCCGCCAAACCAGTTTCAGCCGTGGCATGCTCAACTATTTTTAGCTTTATTCATTCTCTGTCAATGCTTCATTTCTCTTAAACAGTGCATTGACGAAATCATTCGCATCGAATTTCTGTAAATCGTCGATTTTTTCGCCGATTCCGACGTATTTAACCGGAATACCAAGCTCGGACTGGATCGCAACCGCGATACCGCCCTTTGCCGTGCCATCCAGCTTCGTCAGGATGATGCCGGTGATATCCGCCACCTCCATAAACTGTTTTGCCTGTGCAAGCGCGTTCTGACCGGTCGTTCCGTCAAGGACAACCAATGTCTCACGGTAAGCGTCCGGATATTCTTTGTCGATGATCCGGTTGATCTTCTTTAACTCTTCCATCAGGTTTTTCTTGTTGTGCAGACGACCTGCCGTGTCGCAGATCAGCACATCGGCATTTCTTGATTTTGCCGCCGCGATCGCATCGTAGATAACAGCTGCCGGATCAGAACCTTCCTGCTGGGCGATCAGCTCAACGCCCGCGCGTCCTGCCCACTCCGTCAGCTGCTCAATCGCTGCCGCACGGAATGTATCCGCCGCCGCCAGAATGACCTTCTTGCCCTGATCCTTTAACTGACCCGCCAGCTTGCCGACCGAGGTCGTCTTCCCGACGCCGTTGACGCCGATCACCAGCACAACCGACTTGCGGTTTTCAAATTCGTAGGCATTTTCGCCCAGATCCATCTGTTCCTTGATGCTGGCAATCAGAAGATCCTTGCACTCTGCCGGATCCTTGATGTGGTTTTCTTTTACCTTTTTCCGGAGATCCTCGACGATCGCCATCGTCGTCTGGATACCTAGATCGCCCATGATAAGCGTCTCTTCGATCTCCTCATAGAAATCATCATCGATCGCGGAAAAACCGCTGAATACGGAATCAATTCCGCTTACGATGGAATCTCTCGTTTTCGTCAGCCCTTCTACCAGACGGCCAAAAAAACCCTTTTTCTTCTCTCCCATGGCTGCGCCTCCTTTTCTATTTCTGAGCTCTTTTTTGCAATTATAATTCTGCTTTTTCCTCTTCCCGCTCCATCTGCGCCTCGATCAGGCTGACCGATACCAGCGTGGACACACCTTTTTCCTGCATCGTGATACCGTACAGGCGGTCTGCCGACACCATCGTGCCTCTTCGGTGGGTGATGACGATAAACTGCGTGTAGCGCGTCAGCTTATGCAGGTACCCGGCAAACCGATCTACGTTGGAATCGTCGAGTGCCGCCTCAATCTCATCAAGCAGGCAGAATGGCGATGGTTTTAAGTTCTGAATTGCAAAAAGCAGTGCGATCGCCGTCAATGCTTTCTCTCCACCGGAGAGCTGCATCATATTCTGCAGTTTTTTGCCCGGCGGCTGTGAAATAATCTGGATGCCTGCCTCCAGAATATCTTCTTCCTGCGACAGCTCCAGCGTACCCGTTCCGCCTCCAAATAATTCCTTAAATACTTTATCAAACTCGCGGCGGATCTCACCAAATTTTTCCCGGAACTGACGCCGCATTCCTTCATCGAGCTCCTCGATAATTTTTTCCAGCGCTGCCTGTGCCGCTACCAGATCTTCATGCTGGTTTTTCATAAATTCGTAGCGGCCGGATATCTCCTTGTAGTCCTCGATCGCGTTGACATTGACATTCCCAAGGGCGCGGATCTCCATCTTTTTCTCATTGATCGACCGCTTCATTTCTGGAATCGAGGTCAGCTCTTCCTTCCGCAGCTCTTCTGCGCGCGAATACGTAAGCTCATACTCACTCCACATATAATCGACCTGCGACTCCAGGCGCTCATTCAGGCGTTCTCTCTGATTCTGAAGACGGAAGTTCTCGCGGTCTAAAAGCTGGAGACGTTCGTTCAGCTCTTCCTTTTTATCAAAGAAAGTTTTCTGCCGCCCCGCCTTTTTTTCCTTCTCACGCTGCTTGTTCTGGATTACCAGTTCCATCTGCGTCCGCTTGTCCCCGGACGCCTGTATCTCGGCTTCCAGCGCTGCAATCTCGCGCTCTCTGGCAGCGATCGTCTCGCTGCTGTCCGCGTGACCGCCGGAAAGTTTCTCTTTCTCTGCCCGGAGACGTTCCTGCTCCTGCAATACACGGCGCAGATTTTCCTCGATAAACGCGCCCTTCTGCTCCGCCTGGGAATGCCCAAGCTGTATCTCCGAAAGGGCTGCCGCCGCTTCCCCACGCTGCTTTTTCGCCGTCTCAAGACCTGTCTGCTGCTCTTCCACGTACTGGTTCTTCTCATTGCTTAGCGTTTCAAGCTTCATCTCTTCGGTCTGCAGCTCCCGCAGCGCCCCGCGCAGATCGCCTACCTGCAGTTCGAGTTCCTGATTTTCTGAAGACAGATCCTGCGAGGAATCTGCAATCTCCTGCCGTCTCGCCTCTAGCTGGCAGATCGTCAGTTCCAACGTATTCTGCTGGATCTGCATCTGCTGGCGCCTCTCCTGGACGGATGCCAGTGTTCTCTTCGCTTCCGTCAGCCTGCGCCCCGTCTCTGCCAGCTCCTTCTGTACCGCTTCCACCTGTTCCAATGCCTTTTTGCAGGCAGCTTCCAGTTCTTCGATCTCACGGCGTCGTCCCAGCAGATTGCTGCTGTTCTTGAATGCACCACCGGTCATCGAACCGCCAGGGCTTAAAAGCTCGCCGTCCAGCGTCACGATCCGGAGAGAATAGCGGTATTTCTTTGCCAGCGCAATCGCATGATCGATCTGATCCACCACGACCACGCGTCCCAGCAGATAGGACACCAGCCCGCTGTATTTCTCATCCGCAGAGACCAGTTCGCTTGCCAGTCCAAGAACACCCATTTCTTTCAGCGCCCCCGGCTGTCCAAAACTCTGGCGGCGTTCCATGCTGGTCAGCGGCAGAAACGTCGCACGGCCATACCGGTTCTTTTTCAGATGTTCAATCAGGCGTTTCGCCGTCTCCTCGGAATCCGTCACAATGTTCTGGATGCTGCCGCCAAGCGCCGTCTCGATCGCCGTCTCATATTTCTTCGTCGTGCTGAGCAAATCCGCCACAACGCCATGAATGCCCGGAACACGGTCCCTGACTTCCATCACGCGGCGGATACTGCCGCCGTAGCCCTCGTAGCGCTCCGCCAGATTCCGCATCGATTCCAGCCTCGTCCGGTTCGTGTGGTAATCCTGCTGAAGGCTCGAAAGTTTCTGGTTCAGGCGGCGTTCCTGTTCTTCCTCCGTGCGCGTCTGCTCCTGCAGCTCTTTTTCCTGCGCCGAAAACGCTTCCAGACATTCCCGCACCTTCCCTAATTTGGCTTCTTCTTCTTTTTTCTGCTCTTCCTGAACCGACTCATCGCTCTTGAATTTCAAAAGCTTCTGCGTCACTTCCGCCCGACGCACATCCGCCTGCTCCAGCATCGTCTCATAGCGCTGACGGCGGGCGGCAAGTTCCGCTTTCTGGTTCAAAGCGTCCATGATCTCGGCTTTTGCCGTCTCGATCAAGGTTTCCGTCCGGCTGACCGCCTCGTCCATCGAACGGACTGCTGCCTCCGCTTCCTGCTGTTTTGCTTCAATCGTCTGCACCGATGCATTTAGTGCCTGTTTTTCAGACTCATATTCCGCCTGTTCTTCCTCTTTCTGATGCATTTCGCCGTCGATCGACGCCATCCGGCTGCGGATATGTTCTTCGTTCATCTGCTCCGTCCGGATCTGCTCTCTGAGAACCCCGATCCGTCCGGTCTTCTCCTGGCGTTCCAGGTCTTCCCGGCTACACGCCTCACGATCCGCGGCAATCGCCGCATCCAGCGCATCCAGCTCGGTTCCGAGCAATTCGTACTGCGATTTCAGTGTCTCCGATTCCGCCCGCACACTCTCCTGATCGCCGGTCAGAATCATCTCTTTCTGCTCCACTTCCCGGATCTGGCGCTTCAATTCCTCCGATTCTGCCAAAAACAGGTTGGCGTCCAGGCAGCGCAGCTCTTCCCGCAGACGCAGATACTCCTTCGCCTCCTCCGACTGCCGTTCCAACGGTCCTACCTGTTTTTCCAGCTCGGACAAAATATCCGTCACGCGGATCAGGTTCTGTTTTTCATCTTCCAGCTTCTTCTGTGCGATCGCCTTGCGCCGCTTGAATTTCACGATTCCAGCCGCCTCGTCAAACAGCTCGCGCCGTTCCTCCGGCCGCCCGCTTAAAATCTGATCAATCTGCCCCTGTCCGATGATGGAATATCCCTCTTTACCGATACCCGTATCGTAAAAGAGCTCGTTGATATCTTTTAAACGGCAGCTCGTTCCATTAATCTTATATTCACTCTCACCAGAACGGTAAAGACGTCTTGAAACCGTGACTTCGTCGTACTCAATCGGAAGTTTGTGATCGGCATTATCCAGTGTGATCGCCACGTAGGCAAATCCCTGCGGTTTTCGAAGCTCCGTACCAGCAAAAATAACGTCCTGCATCGTGCCGCCGCGCAGCTGCCTGCTTCTCTGCTCACCGAGCACCCAGCGCACTGCATCGGCGACATTGCTCTTGCCGCTGCCGTTTGGCCCGACGATGCCCGTGATTCCGTTGTGGAACTCAAACAGAATTTTATTGGCAAATGACTTAAAACCCTGTATTTCAATACTCTTTAAATACATACCTACTCCTGCGGTTTTCTGATAGTGAGGATCCCACGGTACGCCGCACGCTGTTCCGCTGATTTTTTCGTCCGTCCGATGCCGCGGCCGATCTCCTGACCGTCCAGCATCGCGGACACTTCGAAGCTCTTGTTGTGATCCGGTCCTTCTTCTTTCAGAAGAACGTATGTAAGTGTCTCGTCTGTGTGTCCCTGCACAATCTCCTGCAAGATAGTCTTGCTATCATAAAAGAGCTTTTTGTGTTCCATATCGTTGAGAATAAATCGATGAATAAACTCTTTTGCATTAGCAAAACCACCGTCCAGATAAATCGCACCGATCAGTGCCTCCATCGCATCCGACACCACCGAATCGCGCCCCCGTCCGCCGGTCGCATCCTCGCCTTTTCCAAGCAGCAAAAATCCACCCAGATCGATCTCCTGTGCGCAGAATGCAAGCGTCGGCTCGCAGACCAGACTCGCACGTGTCTTTGTCATATCGCCCTCCGGCATCTCCGGAAACGTGCGGAACAGAAAATCACTCGATACCACTTCCAGCACCGCGTCGCCTAAAAATTCAAGACGCTCGTTGCATCCCAGTTTTCCAAGATGGTGCTCATTGGCATACGAACTGTGTATCATCGCGTGTTCCAGAAGCTTCTTGTCCTGAAACGAATAGCCAATCCGTTTTTCCAATTTATTTAATGTATACTCCATATATTTCTCTCTTTCCAGCCTGTCCTGCTGCTGACTGATTCCGGCAATCATTGCTATTTGTGTCTGTGAGCCAGAGTCAAACATCCGTTCTTTTTGGAAAGGAGCTGTCGCGATCCTGCCCTTCGGCAGCCCGCCCAGCCCCTTTGCCTGACAGACTTCTCTATAACTTTTTAACAAACATTGAATTAGTTCAGTGCGTTCTTGATCTGCTCTACTGCATCGCCCACAGATACAATCTTTTCTGCCTCCTCAGTCGGAATTTCGATATCAAACGCCTCCTCGATTCCCATGATAATCTGAAAAATATCCAGCGAATCAGCGCCCAGATCATCCACAAACGTCGTATTTAACGTAATTTCATCTGCTTCAACATTCAGTACCTCCGCGATAATGTTCTGTAATTTTTCAAATTCCATAATTTTCTTCCTTTCTATGAACTTATTTTAAAATATTTAGAATTCTAGATTGATTAAAAACATATCGTTTTTTCGCTACATTTTATAATTTCACGAAAGCTTCACAGACTTTCCTTGATCTTTTCATTAATCGCCTGCTCTTTAAAGGTCACACACTGAAGAATCGAATTGCACACCTCGATGCGCTTGGAATTTCCGTGCGTCTTGACAACCAGCCCCTTCAATCCCAGAAGCGGTGCGCCGCCGTACTGGCTCGCATCGAATGCTTTGAGCGTCGTCTTCAACGCCGGTTTTACAAGCAATGCGCCGATCTTTGAGCGCAGGCTCGTCATCATGCCCTGTTTTACCATGGAAATCAGGGTTGCACCAACACCTTCATAGAGTTTCAGGATGACATTTCCGACAAATGCCTCAGAAACGATGACATCCGCGCCGCCGTGCGGAATCTCGCGTGCCTCGATGCTGCCGATGAAATTGATGTCCTTACATTCTTTTAAGAGCGGGAATGTCTCTTTCACCAGCGCATTGCCCTTCTCTTCCTCCGCACCGATGTTGACGATCGCCACACGCGGATTCTTGATGCCAACCACGTGTTCCATGTAGATGGAGCCCATCTTTGCAAACTGTACCAGATGGGACGGTCTTGCATCGACATTGGCGCCGCAGTCGATCAGCAGGGATACACCCTTTTCTGTCGGAATCAATGGAGCCAGTGGCGGACGTTCAACGCCCTTGATTCTGCCGACGATCACCTGTCCGCCGACCAGAATCGCGCCGGAGCTGCCCGCGGAACAGAATGCATCCGCCTCACCCCTGCGGACCATATTCATGCCGACCACGATGGACGAATCTTTCTTCGTGCGGATCGCATTGACCGGCGGTTCCTCCGTCTCGATGACCTCAGTTGCATTGACAACCTCGATCTGTTCTTTCTTATATGTATGCTTTTTTAATTCTTCTGATACGACTTCTTCCTTGCCGATCAGGAAAATCTGAATATCTTCCCTCGACTGGGCTGCCATCACGGCACCTGCCACGATCTCACCCGGTGCGTTGTCGCCCCCCATGGCATCTACTGCTATCTTAACCATTGCGTGTTCTCCTTCTATAATTTATAGCGATACACATACCAAACCTGTCTTCCGCCACTGCGGCATATGTGGTCCGAACGAATCGCTCTTTCATCGTCACGCTGCAGCTGTCCCGCTTTTTATTGTCCACAGCCACATTACATCAATCTTTACTATACTAGAGATCAATCTATAAATCAATAAGATTTGAACCAATTTTCCATTGCATGCATCTGATTGGCAGCATCCTTCCTGCCGATATCATACGTCTCCTGCAATTTTTCAACACTATGTTCGGTTCTGCCGATTGGAAGCGCCACGCTCGGACGGATAACAAAAATTTTTCCCTCTTGTTCGAGGCGATCGATCCATTCCACCGTCTTATTATAGAAATAATAGCGGCTGCGAAGCGCCCTCACGAACGCCGGATATTTGTGATATGCCGCCTCCGGCAGCCAGAAATTGCCCGGTTTCTTGCGGTAGCCCGCCGGACGGGTCAGCACAACGACGCATTTTTTATACCCCATCTTAGCGAACGCATGCAACGGAATGCTGTCCGTGCAGCCGCCGTCCAGAAGCTTCATTCCACCAACCTCGACCATATGGGACACATACGGAAGGGATGCCGTCGCACGGAAATATTCGACATCTTTGAACATATCTTTGATCTCCAGATACTCTGCTTTCCCTGTCTCCACATTGCTGCATGCCACATAAAACCGTGTATTTCCCCGGTCAAATGCCTCGTAATCATACGGATCCAGCCGTTCCGGTATATCATGGAAGCAGAACTGCTCGTCCACCAGATTTCCCGTCCGCAGCCAGTTTTCAAAGCTCATAAAACGCTTGTCATTGCAGTATTTTTTATAATAGCGGATGCTCCGCTCCTTCTGCCCCGACACAAACGAAGCCCCATGCACTGCCCCCGCCGAGACGCCGATCACGCCGTCAAATGAAATATCATGATCCAAAAACACATCCAGGACGCCCGCTGTGTAAATACCGCGCATCCCGCCGCCCTCCAGAACGAGACCGGTCTTTTTTTCTTTTTTTAACTCTGTCATATATCATCAAACTCCTATTAAATATCTTATATACTATAAAACAAGATCGAACAGATAGCAAATACGATTTTTCTATCTAATTCCATATTTTTTAGTATAACGTTACTGTTCACGCATACGTGCCCAGTAACGGAATTTGTTGTGGCTTCGCATTTAAATACGGCAAATTCCTGCTGCCACCACGTTTTCTTACGGCACTTTCGGTTCCAAACGTGCCCACCCGGGAACAGTAACAGTATAACACCTCGGCAGAAAAAGGGAAAGGGGGACGTGCGCCGCCTATGCACACGTTCCCCTTTCTCTTTTCCTTCGATATCTCTATTATTTTATTTCTGCATCGTGTCCATCCGCGCCTGCACATACTCCTCCAGCATCTTCGTCGTTCCCTCAATTCCCAGCCGGCTGCTGTTGATCGAAAGGTCATAATTTCTGGAATCTCCCCAGCGTCCGCGGCTGTAACAGTTGTGGTAGGATTTCCGCCGCCAGTCCTTCGTCTTTACCAGACGTTTCGCCTCGTCCTCTGAAAGTCCGTGCAGCTGCTCGATTCTCTTCACCCGTGTTTCCTCATCGCCCAGCACAAAGATCGTGATCAGTCCGTCATATTCCTTTAAAACCGTCTCCGCACACCGTCCAACTACCACAAACGATTCCCCCGAATCGGCCTTGTCTTTCAGGTAACTGAACTGCATCTGCGCCAGATTGTTCTCCAGAGAGCTTGAAAATCCGCTGACATTGCGCGCCAGAAAACGGTTTAGCGGCTTCTCGTCGTATTTTTCCAGCACACGCGGATCCACACCCTTTTCCTTGGCAATACTGTCCAGCATCCTATGATCATAAATCGGAAGTTCAAAATGCTCTGCCAGCGCTTCCGCTATCTTGTGTCCGCCGCTGCCAAACTGTCTGCTGACCGAGATGATCACTCTGTTTTTCCTCTCCTCCATATAAAAGCCCCCTTAAAAGTATCTCGCATATATACAAACCATGGAAATCAGGATTACCAGCACCGTCGCCGGAGCTGCATACCGGCAATATTTCCCCCAGCCGATAAAATGTCCGTTTTTCGCTGCCACTGAGATACCAACTACGTTTGCCGAGGCTCCGATCGGAGTTCCGCAGCCGCCAATATCCGTACCCATCGAAAGCGCCCACGCCAGAACCGAGAGATCCATGCCGCCTGCCTGCGCCAGACTCCGGATAACCGGGATCATCGTCGCCGCAAATGGGATATTGTCCACAAATGCACTCGCAAGCGCCGACAGCCACAGCACAATCGCTACTACCCATTTTACATTATTTCCACTGACTGCGTCAATGATCCCTGCTAAAGAATTTAGGACGCCCGTCTGCTCCATGCCGCCGACCACGACAAAAAGACCAATGAAGAATAGCAGCGTCTTATAGTCAAGCTTCTTAATCATGCTGAGCGCCTCACCGCCGGATGCCAGCAGCGAAAAAGCACCGATAAATACGCCGATCGTCGCAACTGTCAGTCCCGTCTGTGCATGCGTCACCAGCATCACGATCGCCGCCGCAAAGATCACCACGCTGACCGCAAACCGTTTCCGATCCGCGATCGCCTCCTGTGGGGATGGATATGTAACCGCTTCGTCATGCTTTTCACTCGCCTTTAATTCTTTCCTAAAGGAAAAATAGAAAAACAGTACGATAAAAATCAGCGAAACACCCGCCATCATACCTGTATTTAAAATAAAATCTTTAAATGAATATCCGAGCGAGGTTCCGATGATGATATTCGGCGGATCGCCGCACATCGTCGCAGAGCCGCCCAGATTCGAACAGAAGATCTCTGAAATGATCATCGGAATCGGATCAAAATGCAGAAGATGCGCCAGCTCTACCGTGACCGCTGCCAAAAAAAGAATAACGGTAATACTGTCGATAAACATCGCCAGAAACGCCGACATCAGCATAAATGAAATAAAAATCGGGATCGTCTTATAATGTACCGCCTTGGCGATTGTCAGGCACAGCCACCGGAAAAATCCCGCGCGCTCCATACCCTCCACCATCAGCATCATACCGGCAATAAAAAGAATCGTCGCCCAGTTGATGCCGCTCGAGGACTCTGCCGCCGCCTCAGTCTGAAACCAGAAGTTCGGAACCATGAAGCTCTGCAGGCTCAGTGTCTCCGCCGCTGCCGCCTCACTGTGCATACAGATGCCAAACACCAGCACCAGCGTCAGAAGCCCGCATCCGAGCGATACGATATGCCTCTCAATGTGATCCCAGATGATAAGTCCAAACATTACAATAAAAATAATCACAGCCAAAATTTGTGCTGCCATCTTTGTGCCCCTCCTTTGTCAGTCCTTTTTTTGCCATCCTCCATACTGGCTTAGAACCCCTTGCAGTCTCTTCTCAGACCGCCCCTTCCCCTAGATTGTTAAAAAATAGGCAGTCATGAGATACCACCTCTATCTTACTACTTATTTCACAATATGCAAGTATTCTTTTTGTTAATTTTTTTATTCCATCAGAAATAACTGCCAGCTTGTCCTTCAGCACTCTTTTCATGTATGTATTTTCATTCTATCATCGTTCTGTTTGCAAATATTCTCTTTATTTTTCTCTGTTTTTAAATGTAAAAGAGACAGACCGCATATTCCGTGCAATCTGCCTCTTCTCACATCTATTTTACAATTCTGTCTCCATCTTCCCTGACGGATTTTCATCAAAATTGTTTCTTAAAAATTTTACAGAAGCGCCCCATCTTCCCCGACCTGCTTGCCGTCCGGCGTCGTCGTATTAACTAACATCGCGCCGTTTACATCCAGATAATACCATTTTCCATTCCAGAACACCCAGGTATTCGTCTTGCAATATGCATTTTCATCGAAGAAATACCACACACCGCCGATCTGCTGCCAGTTATTGGTCACATAGCTTCCATCGGAATTGCGGTATTTATAGCCAAGCGCATCCTGTTCCCACGCACCGGCTGCCGGACCGCTGCCTGCTTCCTTGAAGACAAGCGTCTTCTGAATTTCCTGCGCCTGCTCCGCCGTGATTGTGAAGGAATCCGATGTCTGCCATTCGCCGTGCCGTGAATCGCTGTAAACCGCGCGCACATCAAACGTGTAGGTTCCCGCCTGCGTAAGATAACGTCCAAGATTGTATTTCGTTTCTTTTCCCGGTTTTACCGTACTTAAAAATTTCTCATCCCGGTAAACGCGCAGCTCATAGTATTTCGCATCCTCACTGCCGTTCCACTCTGCAACGCCATCCATCTGATCCCACTCTGCCTCATCTACATCCAGGCTGTAATCACTGGAGGTTCCTTTTAAAGCTTTCAGGGTGATCACGACCCGGAGTTCCTCATCGCCCTTGCGCTTGATAGAAGTAACCGTCGCACTGTCACCGCTCAGGGTTACATTCTTTTTCGCATAACCGGATTTAAAATAATAATCATCGTCCGCCTCCAGAGTAACCTCCAGCTTTGGCTTATCCTTGTCCACCCATTTGCCGGACGGCTCATTGATCACATCAACATTGGAAATATCGCAGTCACCGAAATCGAGCGAAACATCCACATCTGAACTCTCATCACCGACATGGATCGAGGACGAAACATTTAAGCCGATCGAGCCAACCGGGCTGCGGTTCTCCGTATCCCTCGACGCAAATGCCTGAAATGGGATCGCCGCCAGAAGCGCGGCGGCTGTGACGGTCAAAAGTAAATATTTTCCCTTTTTCATATGTAAAACCTCCTAACGTGATTTTTATAAACATTATCCCTCTTTTTTCCTTCTTCTCTATATTAACAAAAAATAGCGGTATTGTACACCTTTTTGCATACAACACCGCCATCTACATAGTATCAGTATCTCACGTTACTGTTCACACATACGTGAACAGCAACTATCTCACAGCACATTTTATTTCAAACACATTCAAATATACCGCCCACAAACAGCACCTCTGCCTGAACAGCCATTTTACTTCTCTAACTTTCTCTCCGGGAACGGATCATCCACCGCTCTTACCGTATGGAAATCGCCGCGCTCTGCCCGCGCCATCTGAAGGAGAACCGAACCGATACCTGCCGCACCGTCGAGGAAACCAATCGGCGTGCTCAGGCGTTCCGGTGCTACGCGATCAAGCGCAAATTTCCAGCTTGCCTGTCCGCCGTCCGCACCATCTTCGAAGACCGCCGTATCCATCAGCACCTTTGCACAGCGTCTCGCATACTCCAGATCATGCTCTTCGCCAAATGCCGCCCAGAGCCCCAGGTACATATTTAAGAGACCTGCGGTTCCGCAGCAGATATTTTCCGTATTCCAGTATCCAGCCGAACGTTTCTCCGGTGCACCGGTCGCCTCAAGTCCTTTGACAAGCTCCTCGATCTCATGGCGGTATTTCGCATCGCCGCTGAATTTGTACAGCTCATAGTAGAAACGGTTGGTTCCTGCCGGTCCGTGGCAGTAGCCCAGATAAAAGAGATCCGGACGATCCGGGAGCGCATGCGGAAGCAATTTTCCAGCACGCATCTTGACTGCCACCGTGTCCATATACTCCGGCACGCCCTTGACCGCATCCAGAAATTCCTTCTTTCCGCTGACTTCGTAAAGCTTCAGCATCAGGAATCCGATTCCGCCGGTTCCCATCGGGAAATTCGGGTCGATATAATCTTTTCCAGCGCCAAAGTAGGTCGGATCGACGCCCGTGTAGCAGATCATTCCATTTCCCATATCGCGTCCTCTTGTCAGAAAATAGCGTCCTGCTTTGACCGCAAACTCCTTCCAGTCCTCGCGTCCCAATTTCTCAGCCGCATTTAAGATAACGAGAATGGTTCCCGCGGTTCCGACGATGCCCGGATATGTGGACCAGTAATAGCCCTCGCCTTCTTTGACCGGGATTGCATCCCGAACCGCCTGGTCGAGAATCTCCTCTACCAGCGCGCGGTAATGTTCGTCCTTCGTTACAAGATACATCTGAAGCAAGGCAAACGAGGCGCCGCCCCATCCGGTTGAAAATGCATACGGGGAGAAATTGCGTTTCAGTTCGCGTCTCTTTCTCCAACGGTATTCCAGATAACAGCCCGCTTCTTTCGCCTCATCCAGATATGCCGCATCCTGTGTATCTTCATACAGAGACAGAAGAAAACAAATAATGCCCGAAGCACCTGCGTACACGCATATTTCGTCATAATAGCTCGGCTTTCCCGCCGCCGCATCTGCAAGCGTCCAGTAGATACCTTCCTCATCCGTTCTCTTTCTTGTGTTGATAAAATTCATGGCTGCCTTCGCAGCATCTAAATATTTTTCTGCTGTTCCCACGTATTTGAACCTCTCTTCTATAGCAAGCATGCTATATACCTGATTTTCCCATATACAATCGGCTTCAATGCAGATGATATAGCACAGTTGTTCTTTTTCTCACACAGACTCTATTATAAATTCTTTTTTATCGTCTGTCATGTATGTACGCCAAAAATCTATTCTTTTTTATTTCCCAGAATTGCCGTCTTCAATCACGACTCCATCTGCCGCCAGCTCTTCGTCTGTCTCATGCTTCATTCCCCATCCAGAGAGAATTGCAAACCAGAAAACCAGCGTCAGCGCCATGCTGTGGAAGTTGTAGCCAACAAAAGATACCGCGTTATAGCCCTCGGACACAACGCCACTGGCAACCGCGATCGCCGCCAGGTTCAGGCACCCCGGGTTTGTCGGAACCAGATAGCCGACGCCACATCCAAGACCATCCAGGAAGTTAGCCGCACGGGCACGGTCAATCTTGAATGGGCGGAGCAGCTTGCGGATGATCGGGCCACAGAAAGAAATGGCGGAAGTACCGCTGCTGATGACGATACCCATGACGCTGACCATCGCACCGGCTGCAATTTCTGCCGACTTCTCAGATTTCGCATATTTACGCATCCATACAAGAATCGCATCCAGCACACCTGCCTCGCTGATCAGGCTGACCATAACGAAGATAAACAGGATGAAAATGATGGAACTTAACATACCGTCAAACGCATTCGCAATCAGACCATCTTTCGCAACCAGCTCTGCCGGTGTCAGATAACCAAATGCAAAGAGTAAAACAAAACCAGCCATCTCACTGACTAACAGAGAGGTAAAGAGTCCGCTGCCACGCAGCATCAGCACAACCACCAGAACTGGGATAATCAGGAATACGATGCTGGAAGCGTAGGTTGCGTCAACCGCCGCCATCTCAGCAGAAACACCATTTCCAGCATCCATAAAGCCAAATACCAGATAGCCAACCACAGAAATGGCACCTGCGATCAGTGCATATTTAAAACGGGAACGGACAACCTTCATGACATCGACTTCCTGGGACAGAGAGGATGCAATCGTCGTGTCCGAGATCGGTGCGAGGTTATCACCGAAACAGCTGCCTGCCAGAATCGCACCGCAGATCAGGTTGACATTACAGCCCATTCCGACGGAAAGCGGAATCAGAAGAGGTCCGGCTGTATTTAACGCACCCGCCGCACTGCCGGTTGCACTGGAAAGCACCACACAGATAAAGAAACAGATGATCGGCATCAGTGCCGGTGACATGTTGATCTTTGTCATTACATATAAAAGTGCTTCGATCAGATGCGATGCTGTCAGAATCTTCGACATCACGCCCGCAAATAAGAAACAGGCGATCATAAATGCAAAAATATTGTCGCGCACGCCGTCGATCAGCGCTTTCTGAAATGCTTTCTTATCCTTATATACAAGAAATCCAGCCAAAACAGCAAAATAACCAGCCGACCAGAAATTTTTGGTAGAACGCATTCCAAAGGCAACCATGAAGATCATCGTTCCCATCATGATAATCAGCGGGAGAACTGCTCCTGCCATTCCTCCATACGTTTCCGCATACTTTTTCGTTTCGTTTGTCATAACTCCTCCGTCTGTTTTCATTTCATTTTCTTTGTGGGAGTAATGTGTTAAATCCATCTTTCCGACTGTTTTAGTAGGTTTGTATGATAAAAAAAATAAAACCATTCCGCTAAAAACAACTTGCAACTCATTTAAATAAGAAAATGAAAGATATTTTACAACTACAAAAGCAATCAAAGTGCTCTTGCGCCCCTATCCCTAATACATATTATGTAAGTAGGATATTGACTTGTACATAAGGGTTAGGTCTTTACGACCTAACCCCTGATATTAAAGTATTGAATTAGTCTTCTACTTTAACGATTTCTTTCTTGTTGTAGCTTCCGCAAGCTTTGCACACTCTGTGAGGCATCATCAGAGCACCGCACTTGCTGCACTTTACTAAGTTCGGAGCACTCATTTTCCAGTTAGCTCTGCGGCTGTCTCTTCTTGCTTTGGAAGATTTGTTCTTAGGACAGATAGACATGGTTACACCTCCTTAAATTCATTGAATATCTCCTGGATAACCGACATCCTTGGATCGAGCGACCTAGTGTCACAGGTACAAGTCCGAAGATTAAGATTTGTACCACATCTATTGCAAATCCCCTTGCAGTCTTCTCTGCACAGGACTTTCATAGGCAAGCTCAGTAGCAGTTCGTTGCAAACCAACTGGTCTACATCCAGATTGTACCCCTTCATAAAGGGTTCATCATCTAAACTCTCCTCCTGACCGTCCTGCACCTCAAACTCTCGTCCAAAATCCAGTTCGCAGTCGAAAGATACTGGCTCCAGACAACGCGCACAGTGACCTCCCACCGTCAGCGTCGCATGACCACTCATCGTATACTTATGCCGTGTCTTAGCCGTCAGTTCCAGTTCAAAAGGCTCAGCCTTCTCAATCTGAAACGTCTCTCCGTCAAAATCAACAGAGTCCAGCGCAGTCTCGACTGTATAGACTTTCTTTCTACCCTCGCAGTTAAAAAGTTCCGATAAATGAATCAGCATACTAATCTCCTAATACGCACTTTGATATTATACAAAGGTCGAGCGCGTTTGTCAATGATTAATTTTACATATTTTTGCAAATTTTAATTCATATTTAATTATTTTACCAGTGCAAGAGTCTCGCGGGCGATAGCCAGCTCTTCGTTGGTCGGAACCAGGAGAACCTGAACCTTGGAGTCGTCAGCAGAGATGATTCTCTCCTCACCTCTTACGTTGTTCTTCTCCTCATCCAGTTTAACGCCTAAGTAGGTCAGGCTGCTGCAAACATCTTTTCTCATCTTGATGTTGTTCTCACCGATACCAGCGGTAAATGCGATTGCATCTACACCGTTCATAGCTGCTGCGTATGCACCGATATATTTGATTACGCGGTAGTCGAATACGTCCAGGGCCAGCTGTGCTCTCTTGTTGCCAGTCTCAGCTGCTGCTTCCAGATCACGACCATCGCTGGATACGCCGGAGATACCGAGCATACCGGATTTCTTATTCAGGACTTCGTTCATCTCATCCAGGGACAGACCTTCTTTTTTACCTACGAAATCGATGATAGCCGGATCGAGGTCACCAGAACGTGTACCCATAACCAGACCTTCCAGTGGAGTCAGACCCATGCTGGTGTCTACAGATTTGCCGCAGTTTACAGCGGAGATGCTGGCGCCGTTACCCAGGTGGCAAACGATGATCTTCATCTGATCATACGGTTTTCCCACGATCTCAGCGGTTCTCTTAGATACGTAGCTGTGGGAAGTACCATGGAAGCCGTAACGTCTAACTTTGTATTTCTCATAGTATTCATACGGAATACCGTAGGTGTAAGCGACATCCGGCATGGTCTGATGAAAAGCGGTATCAAATACAGCTACCATCGGTACGCCTGGCATAAGTTCCTGGCAGGCACGAATACCGATCAGGTTTGCCGGGTTGTGAAGCGGTGCCAGATCGTTGCACTCTTCGATCGCTTTCATGGACTCGTCGTTGATTAAGCAGGAAGAAGTAAATTTCTCGCCGCCGTGTACGACACGATGTCCAACTGCACCTACCTCAGACAGGCTCTTGATAACGCCGCTCTTCTCGTTAGTCAGGGCTGCCAGAACTGCGTTGATAGCCTCTGTATGGGTCGGCATAGCGATCTCAGATTTCTCTTTTTCGCCGCCCTCCGGCTGGTAAGTCAGCATACCGTCGATGCCGATTCTCTCGCAAAGACCCTTAGCCAGAACGCCCTCTGTCTCAGAGTTGATTAACTGATACTTTAAGGAAGAACTTCCGCAGTTAATAACTAAAATATTCATGGTAATAGATTCCTTTCTTTATAACATCACAATTCAGCCGCAGGTATTCTCTCTATATGCGGTTCACACGGAAGCATCTGCAAAAACGTCTGCACTGCCCTGTTGTGAACTGCAGGATTATGTATGAATACCGGGCTGAACTGTAATTATCACTTTTAATTCTTAATTAAACGGATTTAAGATTCTCTGACGCGGTGCCAGTTCTCCATCCATTTGATTCCAATTGGTATTAATTATGCCTGCTGAGCCTGTACAGCTGTGATAGCTACTACGCCTACGATATCGTCTGCGAAGCATCCTCTGGACAGATCGTTTACCGGCATGGACAGACCCTGAAGAACCGGACCATAAGCGCCAGCTTTTGCAAGTCTCTGAACCAGTTTGTAACCAATGTTGCCTGCTTCCAGGGACGGGAATACTAAGGTGTTAGCATGTCCAGCTACGGTGCTGCCCGGTGCCTTAGCCTCGCCTACGGACGGAACCAGTGCTGCGTCAAGCTGAAGCTCGCCATCCAGTTTCAGTTCCGGGAACTTCTCATGAGCGATCTTAACTGCATCTGCTACCTTGGTAACATCATCATGTTTAGCGGAACCCATAGAAGAATAGGACAGCATAGCTACCTTCGGCTCTGCGCCAACCAGCATCTTGAAGCTCTCTGCGGACAGACCAGCGATCTCAGCCAGCTTGTTGGAATCGAAGTCAGTGTTTACTGCACAGTCAGCGAATACGAACAGACCGTTCTCACCGAACTCGCAATCCGGAACTTCCATCAGGAAGAAGCCAGATACAGAGCTGATACCCGGTTTGGTCTTCAGAAGCTGCAGAGCCGGACGAATGGTGTTGCCGGTAGAATGGCATGCACCAGATACAGCGCCGTCAGCATCGCCGCACTTGCACATCAGGCAAGCATAGTACATATAGTCTTTCTCCATCTGCTCTTTTGCGACTTCCGGAGTAACACCTTTTTTGCCTCTTAATTCAACGAACTTGTCGATGTATTTCTGCTTATTCGGATCATTGTACGGGTCAACGATGGTGGCACCGGAAATGTCGAAGCCTTTGCCGTTTTTCTCAATCTCTTCCGGAGTACCGATGATGATCAGATTTGCGATACCCTCTTTCAGAATTTTCTCAGCTGCCTCGTATGTTCTCTTGTCCATTGACTCTGGAAGAACGATGGTTTTCTTGTCTGCTTTTGCTCTTTCCTTAATCTTGTCAATAAATGCCATGGTTATAAAACCCCTTTCATAAGTGTGTGTCTATTACTGCTAACATTATATACCAGTTGTTTATTGTATACAAGAGCGATTTTCAAATTTTTGATTAATTAAATTTTTAACAAGATGCACTATAATTTTCCCTTTACGCTCCCACACTTCCACTATATAATGTAAATGAAGCAGAAAATGGCTGCTATTTTTTACAGATTTTTCTGCCGCAACAGCAACAGTCTTTTATTTTTATTTCTATTATAAATAGGCTGCTACAAAATTCCTCGCAAAAATGCAAAAAACAGGATTGAAATTTATGAAAATCGTTGGTTTAATTACCGAATATAACCCGTTCCATGCCGGACATCTGTATCATATGCAGCAGGCAAGGGAACTGACCGGCGCAGACTACTGCGTCGTCCTGATGAGCGGCAGCTTCGTCCAGCGCGGCGAACCCGCCATCTTTGATAAGTACCGTCGTACAAAAGCCGCTCTTCTCGCCGGTGCCGACCTGGTACTTGAGATGCCGGTCGCTTTTTCTACCGCTTCGGCGCATGAATTTGCCGCCTATGGAGTCGCGCTTCTGTCGGCGATCGGTGTGGATGCCGTTGTGTTCGGCAGTGAATGCGGGCAGATTGAATTCCTTAAGCAGGCTGCTTCTGCGCTGAACCACGAATCGGCAGAATTTCAGGAACGGCTGCGGAAAGGGTTGAAGGCGGGACTGACTTATCCGCAGGCACGGGCGAAGGCGCTGGGAGAAACACAGGCGGGCGGGACAAGAGTTGAAAATGTAGAAGATTTTCACGCAAATACAGATGTGTCGAACTCTCATATATGGTCTTCCATTTTAAACTCCCCTAATAATATCCTTGGGATTGAATATCTGCGGGCGGCGGAAGATCTGCACAGCCCGATGGAATTTTATACGATTTCGCGGGAGGGAAGCGGATATCATGAGGATGCACTGTCTGAAGCAAAGTTTCCATCCGCTTCGGCAATTCGCGGGATAGTTCGGAAGAGCTATGAAAATCTGTCAGCAGATAGTCCAGCTTCACTAAAACAGGAACCGGGTTCTGATTCAAAAAGTGAGATTTTATTTAATATTTTAATACCTCATCTGCCAGCCGTGACGCATCCCGCATACGCAGGTGCACTTCCCGTTTTTACGGATGACTTTTCAGAACTTTTAAATATGGCTGTTTTACAGATGCAGAAATCTTCAGCGAAAGGTTCCATTGCTGCCACAAACGTCGTTATGCCTTCCAGCACTTTGTCTGTTGATACCAATACGCAGGCTATATCCCGCATCGCAGATCTCTCCCCGGAGCTTGCCGCCCGCCTTGCAAAACCACCTTACTTTCCTCTCTCTTTTGAAGAACGGATTCAGGCATTAAAGACGCGCCAGCTTACCTACACGCGTGTCAGCCGTGCGCTTCTGCATCTGGTACTCGGTATGCGCGAGGAAGATATTTCCCGGTGGAAGGACGAGGGCTATGCACTCTATGCACGGATTCTCGGTTTTCGCAGGCAGAGCAGCCCTCTGCTCTCCTGTCTGCATAAAAAAAGCAGCATCCCCCTCATCACTAAAATGGCAGATGCCGCCCAGAACCTCTCCCCGTCGGCGCTCGCGCTGCTGGAGCAGGAGGTGTACGCCTCGCATTTATACCAGACGGTGCGGATGAAGCGCAGCGGCGTATTTCAAAATGAATATACAGAAGGACTGGTTTTTGTATAAAAATGAACCAGTTTTCAAGTCGAACGTCCGTGAGACTTGGCGCGTGATTCTGGTCAGCGAAGCTGACATATTCCATACAGAATCACTGCGCATCCCCGCGGAGCGTTTATCTCAGTCGGAGACCCACCTCCCACTGAGACAAATTTGCTATTACTCGCCACCTAAAGAGGTGGGACTCTTCTCGACTGAGATAAAACTTACAAATGGAGGAAACCACAGTGAATAGAAAATCACCTATTATCATCGGAATTGCCGGAGGAACTGGTTCAGGAAAATCCACTTTTACAAACCGTCTGAAAGACGCATTTGGTAATCAGGTAACCGTGCTTTACCACGACAACTACTACCGCGCCCACGACGATATGCCATTTGAACAGCGCAAAAAGCTGAACTACGACCACCCGGATGCATTTGAGACGGAGCTGCTTCTTGAGCATCTCAACAAACTGAAAAACTGGGAGGCAATCGACTGTCCAACCTACAACTACGCCAACCACAACCGCGCCGAAGCGACCATTCACATCGAGCCGCGCCCGGTTATCCTGTTGGAGGGCATTCTCGTTCTCTATGACGAAGCACTCCGCAATCTGCTCGACATCCGCATTTTCGTCGATGCCGACGCCGACGAGCGCATCCTCCGCTGAATCTTACGTGACACGAAAGAGCGCGGACGCGATATCGAAAACATCATCGACCAGTATCTGACCACCGTCAAACCGATGCATGCCCTCTTTGTAGAACCGACCCGCGCCTATGCGGATGTGGTTACCAACAGCGGGCGGAATGAGGTTGCATTCTCGCTGGTGCGGGGGGAGATTGCACGGCTGCTGGAGGAGGCGAAGGCGGGAGAATAATATTTCAAAATATTGGGATCATCGAGGTCTCAAATGAGGTCATCGAGGCCATGATTTGATTTCTGACCTCAATGACCTCATTCTGACCTCGATTTACACGCCAAAAAGCAGCGGTATCACACAGTCAGCGCTCCATTCTTTTTTGAATGTCTCGCCACTGCCGATACCGCCGCTTTTTCCTATATACTTTTTCTATGATGCCTGCTCTAACATAACATTTTATTTAATTCATAACCACACAGCTCTGCTCGATCTCAATTTGGCTCTCCGCAATCACTCCCTGAAACCGTTCATATTCCGCCGGTTCCATCCGCCAGGCAATTCCACAGCCTGCTGAGAGTTCGCGTGGGACAGGCACCAGGCGCCCTCTGATTCCCTGTTCCCGGCAGAATGCCTCCATCTCCACCGCCGCAGCCGTCGTGTGAAAGGTAAAAATCCGATATTCCCGTTTCTGCCTCATCATTTCCACCTATTTAATATTCCAGAGCAGCATCACGCTTCAAAGGTAATGGTGAAACATCCGTTTTCCAGTACCTTGGTGTGCCCCTCTTTTCCATGATACTCCAACGTGCGCTCAATATTCGTCCGGGTGTGTGCCTCATCGCCAAGCACACGGATCTGTTTTCCCGGATGTTCATCCATCGCATCCATCACCATCAAAACCGGTTCCGGACAGGAGAGTCCCCGCACATCTACCTCAACAAAATCTGACATTTTCCGTTTCCTCTTTTCTTTATTTCTTTCTACGTTTCATATTTGCCGCTGCAATCACGAATAACAGGGCAATACATACAATTACGGCAATTTTGCCCGGCATCGCCGGACCACCCAAAACGGCTGCCTCTGTCTCGGTTGCCGCTTTTGCTGCCGCACCAACCAGGTTAAAATTGTGTGCAAGTGCCGCCCCTAACAGCATTCCCAGAAAGGTTACCGCACTGTCCGAGGAGCCCTGCCCTGCCAGAATGATCTGACGCAGCGGGCATCCGCCAGCCAGAACGGCTGCAAATCCAACGGCATACATACCCAGAATATTCCAGAGATGCTGGGAGTGCGCGATCGGCTGACCGGAAAAGCTCAAATGGAAATTGCCAGTTGCAAGGTTAAAAATCAGCATGACTGCAAACAGTGCGCCGATAATGCTGAGCAGATCAAAGTTTTTCATCAGAATCACATCACGGATGCTGCCTGCAAAACACATACGGCTCTTCTGTGCCAATGCACCAATCAGGAGAGCCGCAACCAGGGAAATCAGAACCGGTGCGTGCTTGCTTCCCGGTCCTTCCGTGCTGGCTGCGTATACGCCTGTTACTGCTCCAATGATAAAAAGCGCCAAAAGGAGCACCGGAAGCACATATCCGCTTGATTTCTGCGTCTCATACGCTCTGCCCAGTGAAAATCCCTTTTTCAGGAAGAACGAACCAGTTGCAATACCGCCTGCAAATCCAACCAGCGCTACATACGCATTCAGGTCACCGGCTGCCATACGCAGAACCATACGCAGCGGACACCCTAAGAATACCAGCGCGCCGATTACCATGATCGCACCCAGAACAAAGCGGATCATCGGTGAAGAACCTGCTGTCGCCTTATACTCGTTCGTCACCAGTGAGATTGCAAATGCTCCCACTGCAAATCCTACAATCTCCGGACGGAAATACTGAACCGGTGCTGCTGAGTGAAGTTTCAGCGCGCCCGCCGTATCACGTACGAAGCACGCAATACAGATCGCCATATTGGCCGGATTTCCAAAATACGCCAGCAATGCTGCCAGCACACCCACAAGCGCGCCTGCCACTGCCAGCTTCCATGTCTTGTCAAATACTTTCATACCTGCCTCCTTTTTTATTTCATGTACTCTTAAAGTTTTTCTCACCCTCGTCATTGTGGGTGATTTCACGCACCACACTCGCATTTCATCAATACATATCAGAAATTTGAGTGCATCTGGCAAAAAAATCATCTCACAAAATCAAACAAGAAAAATTTCAAGCGCGTACATTTCATGGATCTATCCATACTTTCCGCAGACAAGTATAACATCCTGTATTTTTATGGTAAAATCGTTTATATTGATATTTGCTATAAACTTATTGATATTTTCAATAAATAAAGCTACACTCTTCTTTAGAGATTGTTTTCACCTGTCTACTATTCATTTTAATTTTGGATTTTATCACAGAATCATTAAAAATTGATTTTATCTATAGAAAGGATTTTAAATATATGGACATCCGCCAATTAGAAGCTTTCGTGTACACCGTCAAATATCAGAGTTTTTCGCTTGCCGCCCAGAAGCTGTACATCTCACAGCCGACTGTCAGCGCCCACATCCGCAGTCTGGAGGAGGAATTTCACACCCAGCTTTTAAAGCGCACCACCAAATCGCTCTCCCTGACTCCTGCCGGGACAAAATTATATTCCTATGCCACGGAGATTCTGACCCTGCAGCAGAAAGCAATCGTGGAACTCGCCAACGAGACGAAACCGCAGCTTCGGATCGGCGCATCCTCCGTTCCGTCCCTTTATTTTCTGCCGGAACTTTTAAGCGCTTATCACGCAGTTCATCCTGATATCCGTGTCTATGCCTCCTGCTCAGACAGCCTGGACGTTGTACATAAGGTGGATGACGGCATCTGCGACATCGGTCTGGTCGGAACTACTACCTCGGACACCTCCTGCGAATTTCTCCCATTTGCCTCCGATGAGCTTGTGATCGCTGCCCCCGCCACACCGCATTATCAGGCTTACCAGTCTATTCCATCACCGCTGGATGCCCTTTTAAAAGAACCGTTTCTGCTCCGGGAAGATAATTCCGGCACAAAACAGGAAACCCTTTATTTCCTGAAAAATAAAGGGCTTTCACTCGATGATTTAAATGTTATTGCCGTGATGGACGATGCCGCCGCCCTCAAGCAGTGTATCATGCTGGGAATGGGCATCTCCATTCTCTCAAAAGCAACTATACAGGCAGATGCACGGCAGGGGAAACTGCTTCTCTTTCCGCTTGGGGAAGCTGCCTTTCTCCGGAAACTCTATCTGGTGTATTCACCGGTTAAGTATATGGCGGAGGAAGGCGGGGTGTTTTTGGAGTTTGCGAAGAGGTTTTATAAGTTATAACTTTAACTTTTCATAGCCAATTCTGAAATTTAGGCACATCACCGATCCGTTCAAAAGATGTTCCCATACCTCCATCAAACGGATGGAACATCTTTTCTATTTCTTTTCGTGAATCTATAAGCACAATTACGTCTTTCTTCAATCATTCTACCCCCAACGCCTTAAACACCGCATCCTCCGCACTCTGATACGGAATCAGCTGAAATGCACTCATCAGATCAGCCGGAACACTTGCGAAATCAACAAATGAGGTACTCGGAATCAGTACCTTCTTTGCACCACTGTCCAGGCACACTTGAAGCGTATTGGCAAGTTCATCCACCTTTATCATTGTGCCACTAATTGTTATATCTCCCAACACTGCCAAGTTGCTGACAACAGGCTTTCCAAGGGCAATCGAACAAAGTGCAATCAATGTTGGAAGTGCCAATTTGTCTGTCATACCGATACCCTGCAAATCCTGATAATTGATGATGTAATCCTTGGTCGAAGTGCTGATAGAACCGCTGATCCGGTTGCCGTTGGCTTTCAGATAATTGAACGCCGTGTTCACAGCTTCCTTGCACTTGGAATCACTGCCTAAGCCTGTCCGTTCAATCTTGCCATTGCCCGGAAGCATCTGACTTTCCAGACGGAACACGCCAATCATGCCGCTTTTTCCTCTGGATACGGTATAAACCTGTCCCGGATTGCACATTCCATCCGGTATCAGTTTACCGCCACCCTGTTCCGGTACGGAAACATAATGTTCTGACATATCCTCTAGGTCAATATAGGAGAAGTTCACATCGTAAAACTCCATGCCGCCCAGCTTTTTCAGCTGTTCTTTTACACGGCGGCGCATTTCCAATGCAATCTGAATGACTTCTTCCAGTTCCTCTTTGGTAAACTCACCATTCGGGTACATCAGCTTCAGATAACCGTCTACCATACGGCGGACTGCAATCGTATCACGCTGATTCAGATTTCTTCCCAGGCGGAAGTAGTGGTCAAGTGCATCACCATACTGTTCTTTGCGAAGTTCCCGGATAAATTCAGCCAGATAATCACTGATAAAACCGTAATCATCGGTAAAATGTTCCGGTCTGAACTTCGGTATCTCCCATCCTGGAAGATAGCAGTGCATACGATCAAGAAATGCTGTATCTGTTCCCATTTCCTGCGGGAAAGGTGCAAACAGGCTGGACGTTTTCAACAGCACATCCACACTCTGATTGATATTTCCCACAAATACCATCGACGCAATAGCAGACTTTTCTTCTTTGCCACGGGCAAAAGAGCCGGATGCCATGTAATCCTTCATAATCTGAATGCCATCTTTATCTTTAAACTTGATACCTGCCACTTCATCAAAAGCTACACAGTCCCATAAGCCGACCAGTCCGACCGTTTTGCGTCCCATATTGTAAAACAGGTTTGCAACCGTCGTCTGCCCACCGGAAATCAAAATACTGTTCGGTGAAATTTCTTTGTAAAGATGAGATTTACCGGTACTTCTCGGTCCCAGCTCACAAAGATTAAAGTTGTTTTCAACTAATGGAATCATACGGGTCAGGAGCAGCCATTTCTCACGATATGTAAATTCATCTGGCTCCATGCCGATAGAACGAAGAAGAATATCCAGCCATTCATCTTTCGTAAAAGCCTTTCGTCCCTGCTTCAGTTCATCAATATCAATGTGCGGCATCTGGATCGGTGTCAGCTTACGGATACTGATCGGAGAAATATCTTTTTGTTTTTTCTGTTTGGAACGAAGCGGATTTCCGTCAATATCCTCAATGCCAAAGTTATTGTCGCCCTCAACCTCGTAATCCAGCTGAACGATACACCAGATACCTCCGCAGAGCAGGCGGTCAAATTTCTCCGGGTATTCGTCGGCAATCGGTACATTGCCAACGCCCAAATTGGAAAACTCCGCAAAAAAGCAGTCCTTTTTCATATCCAGTCGGACAGTCACCATATCAATGATAGTGTGACTGCCTTTCTTTCGCAGCTGAGACAGAATCTTCTGCGATTCATCCGGGCGTACAAAATTATCAGCAAGAATACGCTTCACGTTCTGTACGCCTTTTTCAATGACCGTTTCATCATCTGAGCTGCAATACTGACCCAGCAGGAACTCAAGGACATACACCGGGACATTTGCCCCTTCCTTGATTTTCTTTGTCAGGTCTTTCCGAACAATCTTACCGTCAAAGTTCTGACGGAGCTTATTCTTTATTTCTTCACGGGTGCTTTCACCCTCTGTAAATTGCCCCATCTTTCTATCCTCCTGCAGTATTAACTAAAGAAATCGAACTCATCCACCGCAAAGGCGATGTCAATCTGGAACGGCTCACGCTGCGGCATCTGCAAGCTCTGTTCATCTGCAATTACCAGATAGTAAGTAGCAGTATTGCTGTATTTCAGAGACTTCAGATTAAACTGGCAACGGAAAGTTCTCTCTGCACCGTTGTCGCTGGCTTTATCTGCAATAATCTTCTGAACATCACTGATCTGCTTGCCATTTTCGTCCGTAAAGTAAACCTGATAGGTAGCCGCTTCACGGTTTGCACTGACTGAATCCTTCTGATAAAAGTTCAATGAGAAAATCATATTGCTAATTTTACGGTTTGCAGACAGCAAATTGACTGTTACCGGCTTGGTATCATATTTCTGTTTATTACGCTTGTATTCCATAGAATCATTGCGGAGATAATGGTACTCGATCACCGGAACAACCATTTCCTGTAAGCTGATACCGCCATGGACAAAGTTCATGCCGCCGCCATTCATCTTGATACGGATACTTTCCCTCGGTGCAAATCCATCAAATTCCGTTTTGCCGCCCAGGAACTTCACATGCAACAGATAGTTCGGTTGTGCGCCTTTTTGCATGATTGCATAGCGTCTGCCATATTCCACATCCATGCCGTTAAAGCTGGTCTTATCTACCTTGTCATCCTCAGTCAGCGGACTGTATGTATAAAGGAATCCGTGGTCAGCCGTAATCAGAATATTCGTACCGCCAAATTCATTCACAATAATACGCACAAGGTTTTTTAACTCTGAAATTGCCTTATCACAGGCAGAAAAAACAGCGGTGTCAGAAGTATGGCTGGCCTCATCAATAGTATCGTGATAAATGTAAACCACATCCATGCCCTTTACCAGCGCACTTCGTTCTGCTCGTTTCATGGCAATGATGTCATTGTATTTCAAAGCTACACTCGCCGGATCTTCTGATTTCAGAACTTCATCCCGGTAAGTGCTTGCCGTAGACTGACCATCTGCCAGAACCGTCAAAATATCGTTCCGAACTTCTACTGTCAGTTCTTTATGTGGCAATAACGCTGCCATACCAAACTTTGTGATAGACGGGAAGATACTCTGCATACTGCTGATGGAAACCTTACTCTGGGTTTCTCTCTGAAGCTGATCTGCCATCGCAGCCGCCACTTCATACCGCATAGCATCTGAAATAATCACGAATACCTTAGTATCCGAAGTCTTAATGCGAGAACGGTAAAATTCTTCCTGCTGTGGCACTTCCAAAACCTTACCGTAGTTTTCCAGTTCATCCACACACACATCCGACCAGTTGTTACCCAGCTCGCCTAAGAACCAATGCGTATAGAGTCCTTCCACTTTATCGACAACGTGCTTGAACAAATCGTCAAGCAAGATATTGGAAATTCCCAGGCTCTTTTGGAAGCTCAGATGGAACAAACGGTAATAGGTATCCATCTGATAGTAGCTTTCCGTGTATTCTTTCCAGATGCCTTTTGCTTCTGCGGTATGGAATCCGGCAGAGTGTTCCTTGAAGAAGCTCTGCATATTTGCCACTTGCAAGATACCATCATAGAAATTCTCAAACGGCTCATACCACGCGCAGGTTCTCCGCTTTTCAACGGTAGATGTGATCGTATCCACATCAATGATATGGTCGCTGATCTCTATCATCAGCTTTGTTAAAATCACTTCGTTGATACATGGGAAGCACTCGGTTCCTGCCAGATCATCCACTGTCAGCTTTTCAAAACGCTGATGCAGACGTGCTTCATCCTCAACATACCGTGCCACATCATATAGCTGCTGAATGTCCTCGCTGTGAAGCCATTCAGAAATGAAATCATAGCAATATGCCTGGTGTGGCATGGAGATAAAACTATCCAGTCCGGCAAGATACTCCTGCCGCATGGTACGGGTAGCGGCGGTCAACAGCAAATGAATTGCCAGTCGTCCAAGGTCTGGTTCTTCCTCTACAAATCCGCAGCCCTGGCGAACCATCGCCCAAAATGCACCATCAGCATGATATTTTACAAAATCCTGATAAATAGTATTGTTCTTCAAATCCAGCCCTGCCCGGAACACGCTGCGTAGAATCATATTCGGCTGTGCGTCTTTCAATCCGCAAATCGCCGCCATGACAGCCATGTGCAACTGTGCCGGAGTTGCCGGAACTTTATTCTGTGTGCTGACTTTCAATCGACGGTCTTTCGCATTGAAATAAGCACGGTAATTCTTGACCTGCTTCCGCATGGCCGGATTCGATGCAAGCCCCATCTCATCCATCCAAATGGAAATCAGGTCTGCCCGGAACTCCTCACTGTAAAGCTCCACATCCAGAAGCCAGTTATCATCTGGGCGGTTATATGCTAATGGACTGTAAACCAGATAGTTTGTGGTCAGATCGTCCACCGAAAGCAGTTTCTTCATAGAAAAGGCATTGTTTCCGGTCAGAGCAATTACCTTTGCATTTTCCAGAACCACTTCGTCCAGTTTATCCTCAAATTCCTTATCTTCATCGTACCAGAAGATGATACGACGCTGATAAAACTCCGGCAGAAGTGCAGCAAACCTGCGGTTTAAGTCTTGTATTACTTTGTCTGTATCCATAAGTCACTTTCTTTCCTTCCTTGGTATCCGGCATTTTGTCGGCACTTTCCCGGCACTTTTTGTAGTATCCGGCAGTTTAACGGCACTTATCCGGCGATTTTCTCGGCATATTCCTGTTCCAGTTCCTCTGCCAGATACGCATCGCTCATGCAGTGCATATCAGAAACACCATCACGGATCAGCTGATAAACCTGGGAATGATAAAAGAAATCCAATGCCGCATCCAGCGAAAGTCCCTGCTGTTTAGCAAAGCATTCAATAACACGGCTATATTTTTTCTGAAGCAAAATCGGGTTCGCTGTCATAGTGCTTCACTCCCTTCAAAATGCAACAGAGATAGTGCTTTCTCTGTGCGGAAACATATTTGCAGGTTCGGCTTTTCATAACGCAGGCGGTTGATAGCTTCCGTTTTATCAATCAGTCCGTCAAAAAACAGCTCCACGGTATTGAACACCTTATCATTGGCAACACCGCCCACAACAAGGTCGTAATCTGTCGAATCTTTTCCGCTGCGGCAGTTCAGAATGAAATCCAGCCATTCTTCGGAATAAGAATCAAATTTCAGCGTTTTCAGTTCAGATTCCCGGCTTTCATCGTATTCATACCGAGAGATAATGCCATCTTTCCCACGGCGTTTGAACTTGCCGCACCACTTCGCCGCCTGTTCATACAGCGGCGTGACATAGAAGCCACGCCCGAAATCTACATTGGGACGGGAATGAACCAAATCCGGCTTTGCAATCTCTAAGAAAGAACCATGATAGAGAATCATACTTCCACACCCCTTTCTTTCATCACATCAAGGAGGTCATCAACGATATATTCCCGACTCTGGGTATGCAGCACTTCATATTCCGGCACGATGTAACCGTGCAAAATATCACTCTGTTCAGTAAATGCCTGATAGACACGCTCTGCATCCACACCCAGCTTTGCTGCTACATTTTCAATACAAAATACAGCAAACTCCAGCTCACTGGAATTTTTGATTCTTTCATCCGTTATCATATGCAAGCCCTCCTTTTACGATAATTTTGAAAAATTGTCTATTAAAATCAAATAAAAAGCAGACGGATAAATTCCCTCTCTTAAAGCTATTCTACTAACCATTCTAAACTGTTTCATAAGTTCTTCTTCACTTTTTGGTGTTGTCTGAACCTTAATCAAATTCATAGCTTCTTTGCATAATGGCAACGCCATATATTCAGGAATTGAATTTGCTTCTTTCTCAATTTCTTCTTTTGTGATCGGATCAAGGGATAATGCATTAAAAAGTTCAAAAAACTTTTTAGCTTCATCAGAATCCGGATATTTTCTACCACAATTATATTGTGGCTGATTCGCATCCAATGACTTCCATAACTGCTTAATATCTGCAAATTCATATGGTTTAGTCAATGGCAATTTCTTTGGCGGCTCACCATACGAATAGAAAACCACCTTATCTAATGAGCTTTTTTCTATACAAGCAAATATATGACTGTCATTCTGTGGTGAAAGCCCTATAATATGCAATTCACCTGAAAGTTTTTCAAGTTCCCCAAAATGATAATCCGTAGCAATTTTCAGTTCTGGATGTTTGATATAAGTATCTATAATTTGAGCTTTTTCTGATTCTACACCTGCTCTCATTATCTCAAATTTCTCTACATCCGAATCATGTAATTGCTTTAGTCTTTGAAGTGCCTCAATTCCTTTCACTTTATCCTGAGCTTCTTTATATTTATTCTGTCCACTAAAATTAAGTAACGCATTACAATAACATTGCAGATAATCTGGATTCATAACGATTTTTCCGTTTTGCTTGTTCAAAAATCCCTGAACTGTTTCAGGATTTTCAGAATCTGCAAGGACAGAATAATCCCCATGCAAATGGTAAATTGTTTTATTAGTCAACTTTTCAATATTATTATCATAATTCAATGTAAATATCGAATCAAACGATTTAAAAAAATGTTTGACAGGCTTTTTCATTTTTTGATAAATTTCTTGAATTTTACCAGCATTATAGATAGCATCCAGAATCATCCATTCAAATCCTTGTTTTGATGCTTTCCACATATCACTCAAATCTGGATTATCCATGAAGAATAATCGAAGTAACAAAAACCAATCTTCTAATGGAATTTCATAATAATGCTCAAATTTGCTGCGTTCTGCGTTTTGTGCCTTGAACTCCATTACAGCTCTTTTCACTACATCGTCAGCATTGACTTTATCATATTTTCCATCAAGCACAGCATTTACAGTAGGAAGAAGTCCTCGAAATATCTGTTCAATTTCACTTCCCGACAGCGTACCTTCAAAAAGACTATCATACTTATCGCACTGTGCGTTAAAGATAATTCTTGACAAAATGAATCTATTTGAATAGGCTTTTCCACCAAACTGTATGTTTACTCCATTCCCCAAGAGAACAGATTTCTTTTGTTTCGGTTCGATAACTATCCCTCCTTACTTTATTTTAGCCAAAACATCCTGGAAAATTGCATAATTCTTCTTCACGCCATCGTCCAAGTCAATGGAAATCATCTGGTCGGCAAGGTGATGAATCTTTTCCTCGTAGGTTCTGATTTCGGTATCCTGTGCCTGTAAGGTGGTCAGCTTTTTATTCAGCTTCACACGCTCGCCAGTGGAAGCATTGGCAATACGCTGTTCCAAATCGGCAATGGCGGTGCGATAACGAGCCTGCTGTTCATGCACATAGTCGGTACGGATACGGGCAATGGTGTCCGGCTGATAGCGGTGCATATAAATCAGAGCCTTAAAGCCATTCTTTTTACCACTGTCAAACAGCCAGTAAATCGGGCGTTTTTGATAAATCTTGCAGTGGTCGGAGTAGAAGTCGCTCAGGAAGTAATTCCGAATCACATCCTTCGGCTGACCTTTGCCACCCAGAGCGTCGGCAATAAACTTCAGGTTTTCATCCAGAGTATCTGCACCGTAAACGGTTTTCACGAACTCTACAAACAGACCAACCATATCATCCTCGAAGTATTCATCGTCGCAAATCGGGATAATGTTATCCTTATCCGCAGCAAAAGAAGCATACTTGCTGGCATCCCATTCGCCACCTGCATAGGCAAGACCGTCCACATCCAGAGAGTAGCGACCAAACATACAGCCAACCGCATAGGAAATGAAAGAACGAATATCTCTGCCAAGGTCAGCCTTGCGGACAGTGACATCCTTATCCTCAACTTCCGGTGTCAGCTCGTCCTGCAAGCCATAAATGTCAATGAAAATACGGTTCAGTTCTTCCTCATTAGTTTTCAGCTGATTAAAACGGTCATCACATTCCGTTTTCCATTGTTCAAAGGCTTCCGCAATGGTAGAAACTTTACGAAGCAGTGGATGGTGCTGAAAGTCCCATGAGGTTTCAAAAGAATCCCAGTCAGTTTGTGAAAGTTCTACGTTTTTCTCTGCAATAGGTTCAATTTGTTCTCTTTTCTTGAACTGGACTGGTAAACTAAGAATATCTCCAACAGTTGTATTAAGTGTAGGATTATACATGTTTAAAATTGTAGAAGCTACAATCCCATTCAAAAATGCAAGCATCCAAAAATCAAAATTTTCTTTTTTTGCAATAATAGTGGGTGCGGCAGAGCTATAATGATAATTCTTATATTTTATTCTAAAGCCATTTTTGTAAGATGTAATTAAATTCCAACAAATACCTCTCTTTCCACAATACTTCTGATTATATAAACCTCCATGACTTGCATAAAACTCTTTAGCGGCAATAGACCAATCAACAACATCAAGCGAATTTCCTTCCCATCTTCTGAAAGGACCTCCATTTGCATACGGCTGCCATCTGTCCATATCACATATTTCCCACCAATTTCTTGTATATAATTCATTGTTATGTGTTTTATTTCTCCCTGCGGATTCATAGAAATCTTGAACTTGCGGCAATGAAAAAATTTTGAAATTCTCCCACCAATATGCAATAGGACTTCCTGGTATCATTTTAAATTTATTCTGATTTGAAACATAGAGATTTTGAGAATTAAAGAACTCTGCTTCTTTTTCATCACGCTTTGAATAACAATAGTCCACTAATCGTATTGCTGTCATATTTGCTTTAATGTTTGACTTGCAATTCACCCATGCCACGATCGGATTATGCCCTACCTTACCTTCAAATAATTCTGTTCCAAAATCAACCAACGAACCAAAAGTATACCCATCAATCACATACTCTCGTAATTTTTCAAAACTCGATAAAAACATCCATGAAGTTGTTGTAATAAAGGAAACATATCCTTTATCTTTGCATAAATCTCTCAAAGAATGTTTAAACATTACCATTGAAAGATCTGTTTTTACATCTGGATAATGCTCTTTTACAAATGAATCTAATTTAGGACTAAATCTCGAACTACCTAAATACGGCGGATTCGTCACAACCACATCATACTTCTGTGCCAATGCTTCCGCCACCTGCACCAACGGCAGTAATTCTCTGAGTGCCGTCTCACGGGACATATTGATATCTTCCGTAATCTCAGTAAAACGATCATACAATGCAGACCAATCCTGCGGTGTTATGTTCAAAATAGAACCATATTCCTTTGCATCATGCAGCTCTTTGATGATGGTATCCATAGTAGCTGTGAGCTTCATATCACCATTGCAGAAATAGTACATAGCGAATTTATCTACATGATTACTCTCCACAATAGCATATACATGGGGCTGAATGCCGCGGCTGAAAAAACGACGATCATACTGACGGGCTTTCATCATTACCGCAAAGTAAGCCAGCTGTGCCGCACGGTCATCTATATCCAGACCATAAAGATTATTTTCCACAATGCTTGCCACTGCTTCACGGGTGGTATAGCCATAGGATTCATAAATCTTTATCAGCACATCAAACATATATGCAAGAATATGACCAGAGCCAGAGCAAGGGTCAATGACTTTCAGCTGATCCGGTGTCAGTGCGGCGTATTCCTTACGAATCTCGGCAAGCTGTGTCTGCACTTCCGGTTCCTGCTCAGCTTCTTCCAGATAGTAGTGCCATTTGGCATCTTCCAGGTCACGATTTCCGGCAGCATAAGCAGACTGTTCTTCCTCTGTCGGCAGAAGCTGCTCTTTCACATCCGGGTGTCCCTCCAGCCATAAACGACCAAGGCTGTTCTCTACCATATAACGAACAGACCAATCTGGTGTAAAAATCGTTGTTGCTGCTGGCAATAGATCCTTGGAGATTCTTGATTTTGACATATTGCCATTGTAAACCAATTCATTCTTTTCGATGTTATATGCTTCATACAGCCAGCCGATGATCTGGACAGCATCCTTCCAGTCCTCCTCTGGTATCAGCTCGATCATCTGCTGAATCACACTACCTTCACGGAGCAGATTATCCGGCAGAAGAAGCTCGGTGTAATCCGCAATCTTCTGGAACATTCCCGGCAGAATCTTATTCAGAGCGTTGCACTGCACGATCAGCAAATATTTATACAGTTCTTCAGTCTTTTCAGCATCTTTTAGCTCATAGACCTTTTCCATATTGAGTCCATCCAAATCCAGATGAATAGCTTCGGTTATAATCTGCGGCTTAAAGTTGTTTTCCTCGTCCGTGAATACTCGCACATGGGAAGGAAGATAACCGTTGACTTCCATAAATCGCAGAGCAGAGAAGCGGTTAAACCAAGTGTAGGCAACCTCCTCCATGACCTGCTTATAGCCTTTATCGTTAATCTCGGCAATGAGAGCCTGACGCTGTTTCTTTTCATCGGCAGTGAGGACTTTGCCGCCAACGCTGTCCGCATTGGCATCCTCAATGTTGTCCTCTGTGATACCGTATTCCACACCTTTCAGGGAAACACGGGCAATTAGCTCTGTTCTTGCCCAGACAGCAAATTTTTTAATCGCATTCTTATCCATTTATTTTCTACTAATTTTCCTTTACCAAACTTTTCTATTAATTTCTGATCCCTAATTCTTCCGATTTAACATATTGACATATAACTGGTGCTGATTCAAACGCACTGTTATATCGATATTCTCCAATCTTTCCTTCTTTAATTTTGCTTTCGATTTCAATATATTTCTTTTTAAATGCATCTGTATCTGAAAATCCCATTATTTTAACAGCTTCTTGTAAATGCTCCTTTGATTTCAAACGCATTGCAAATTGCCTGAAAAGACTACTTCCATATTCCGCTTTATCATATATATATGTTATTGGAAACCAAAACCACTTTCTAGTGTAATTTTCAATAAACATAGATGCATTATGACAAAAGATATCAGCAAAAACAAATTCATTCTTGTTACATACTTCTACATTGATATTATTAATCCAATAACTAGCTGTCCCAGAATAATAATTTTTACCATCTTTTTGTGAGACAGCTCTGTCTAAATTCTCATTATTATAATAAAAGGCATCAAAACTCTGAGCTTCATTATATCCATATCTACCTACAAAATATGTCTTTGACAAAATATACGATACAGCATCAGAATTTTTATTTTTCAAATAAAATGCCACTACATAAATGAATATCTCGTGCAGCAAGGTTTTTACGACTTCGCCTTCACATCCACCTTTTTCCTTTATTTCCACACATATTTCTTCCATAAGCGATGCTATAATTTTATATGCCTCTGGAACATAAAGTGAATATTTTAATAAATGCAAAAAATCATCCCGATACAATTTTGTATTAGAATATAATTCTATATACTCATCTGCTGATACGCCATTTTCCAGTTCATCCTTACTAAAATTTACCATTTTCTCTTTTACAGCAAATAAAAAATTTCTATATTCGTCTTTCTTAACATTATCTGATTTCTGTTGTTTTAAACATTCATATCCTGTACGCGTTTTTGTTGAAATAATAGAGCTTTCTTCCAGCCATGATGGTTTTTTACCTAATTCTGGTTTTTCTATTATTTCTATTCCGTATAAGCGTTTCACTAATCTCTGATATTCTAAATCATACTTTTCTTCCTGAGATAAATCAAAATGTAACATCGTTTTTAAATACTGAGGTTTTGGAATTTCTCCGTTTTCTCTCCGTTCAAAAATTACAGGTAAAAATTTCTCCTGTTTAACTTTGTTGTAAATTTCCGGTGAAATAATCTGTGTTTCTGTTCCTACCCCACCATGTCTTTCATTTGCTTTTTTCTCATATATCGGATCCAGTAGTATTAATACATTTGTTATTGTTGGATCTGTCACACTCTGCTCCATAAATGCATATGTATCATTTCCTTCTTTCAAAGACCATTGATCTAACAAAACATCAATACCATTTTCTATTAAGTCTGTTGCAAAAGAACGAACTTTCAATCTATAGTCTTCAGTTCCCCATGCATAAGAAATAAATACTTTTGGATGTTCTATCGTACTTTTCATAACTCCTCCTTAATTCAGCTTGATTTCGTCGCAATGCTTCAGCAACTGTTTCAGCTGAGAACGAATCTTCTCTACATAATCATCAATATCCGCATCCGTCTGTAAGGTCTTTGCATGGAATACAACCTGTCGGTTATAGGCACGGACAACCTTTTTCTTTGCCGGAGCAGCTTCTTTCCCCGGCTGTGTCGGCTGTACTGGCGGCTTCGGTGCAGGCGGAGCCAGAACAGACTCAATATTGCTGACGGTATCATCCTTATACTGGCACATCGGCAGGAACATGGCATCCAAAAGGGCGAGGCTCTTTAATTCTGCGATTTTCTCCTTGCACTGGCTGAAATACCGATCTGATTTTTCAATCAGATGGGATGCCTTGGAATCGCCGTTTGCGGCAGTGTGGGTCGCTTCCATACACTGACGAACCGTTTCCAGAACCTCGGCACGTTTTTCTTCCAGCATCTTGTCATGGGCGGTACGAACCGTATCCATCAACGGATTCAGTTCACGAATCCGGGTATAGTTGAACTCGTTTCCAGTCTGAACCATCGTAATCAGACGAATAGTATTCAGTGCCTTGTGTGCTTCCTCATTTTCTGCAATACGGTCAATGTCATCATGCAGAGATTTTTCAAACTGCACCGCCTGGTCGAATACTGTTACCTGAGTCTTGAAGAAGTTTTCAATGCCGTTGCTCATGGCTTCTTTGTTATCGAAAAGAGCATCCTCTTTTTTCAGCACACGCTCAATCAGGGCAATATTGTCTTTCTTCTGAGAAAGTACATTATCCATCAGATGAATGGCTTCCTGCACCAATGCACGATCCGGGTATTTATGTCCGTCATAACGGGCATCCAGAGAAGCATAGTAATCACGCTGTTCACTGAATTTCTCAGTCACAAAGCGAATCAGACCATCTTCATCGTCCGGTACATCCATAACATCGAAATAATCCCGGAGCATTGATTTCACATCACGCATCATCGTAGCGGAAATGGTTTTACGCTTGCTGATGGAAGTCTTGCCAATCTCACTCTTTTTACGAAGCATATCCGGCAGTTTCGGGTCATCCGGCTGAATGGTATTGCCTGCATACTTGATGGTTACTTTCTGGGAATAAATCAGCTGTGCCGCAACCGCAGCAATGTCGATTTCTTTCCAGCCATACGGAATCGCACTGTATTTGCTCTGCACATCTGCCATAGAAGTCGGTAGCTTTTTCGCATCCTGCATTTCCAGATATTCTTCCATAGCAGAAGCAGCATCACGGTTCGGTTCCATGCCTGGAAGTGCCGTTACTGCACCTGTCAGAATCGCAATAATATCTGCGTCACTGCCTGCATTATCTGTAATCAGGTCGAGCTTGCTATATACATGAGCAACCAGATATTCAAGAGACTGGTCAATTTTGCTCTTGGCATTTCCGGCTTTGATTTCCAGATGCTCGCCATCTACATAGAACTGTGCCCCTTCGATGGCATTTTGCAATTCAGTCATAGCACTCAGCTCATATTTTCCAGCTTCACTCTGCTGATTTTCAATAATTTTCTGTACTGTATCTGGTAATGAGCTTACATTTCTCTGCATTACATACTTGCGAATCTTCATGGCAGATTCCAGAGATTCATAATAAGGCGTATCAGCCAGAACAACGATTGCTTCGTTGCCCTTGGATTCTGCCATCAGACGATAATCTGTTTTTTCAATAGCATCAATAGCAACGGTCAAGAAACGTAGACACATGCCGCCTGTTGCCACACCAACCGTAATACCATCTACCATCTTGTCAAATGCAAAATCATTGTTTCCATAGCGAAATTTACTGGTTTTAAAAATATCACCATAAATCATCTTGGCAATACGCTCCACAATAGAAACGGTATCCACATTGGTATCTCTGATTTCACGCTGAATGTCCTGTTCCTCATCCGTCAGGAAATTGTAGGTATCGCCAGTTCTGCCGATATAATTCTGGCTCATCAGACGGTCAAGGCTTCCACGGACAGCTTCACGCATGATAATCTTATCTACACGAATATCGTCTGCCATGAGGATAACGATATTGTCCAGATTGGAAGGAATATCATCTAGATATCGAATCAAGTACAAAAGTTTCAGTACATCCACATCCTGCTGTTCGATTCCATCGCCATTGTCAGCAGCTTTCTGGCAACGCTCAATCACTCTACGGATAGAACCGTCCAGGAAAGTATGTACGGTATCATAAAAACGGAAGAATGGAACAAGTGCATACTCGTCCTTCTCCTGAATTTTCTGTGCAGCTTCCTGGAAACCGGACAGCATGGAACGCTCACCACCGGACAGGTGCTTGCCGGAATTTCCGTGCTTGCGGATTTCAGCAAATACCTTCTGCATGATGATGAACTGATACGGCACAAACGGGAAGTTCTCTGTAAATTCCCTCGGACCGGAGTAGCCTTTGATATCCAAAACGGAACCGCTAAAGCTGAACAAATTGCGAAGGACTGAATCATTCTGCTCATAAACATCTTCCAGCTCTTCGACTGCTTCCGCTTTCTTTTTCAGAATACGTTTCTGGATGACTTCATCCACAGAGGAAGAAGATAAACTCAGTCTTGTTTTGAAACGAGCCTGAATACGGGAGAACTCATCCGCACGAACTTTGATGATTTCATCAATGGCTTCCTGCCCAGTGCAGATCACCCAAATCTTACCTTCGCACTCACTTCCGATTTTTTCGGTCAGAGACTGGAGGTTCAAAAGCATATCGGTATCCGTACCAACATACTGTCCAACCTCGTCAATCATAAACAGCAGACGGAAGTTTGCAGGTTTAGTATCTACATAGGCTTTCATATCTTCCACAAGCTGTGCAATAGAAATTTCTGTTGCGGTTTTATCATTGAACCACGTCTTGGCATCGTCCTCACTCATATCTAAAACTTCCATCAGTGTCGGGATGATGAACTTTCCATTGAAAGCAAAGGCACGGCGCATTTCAAGCCATGGCTTGCCTTTCTTTTTTTCAAAAACTCTGCGGAACTCCTCTGTCTTACCCTGCTGGTCAATATAACGCTCCATCATGGCAACTTTAAGATTTTCACCGTAAAATCCCAGATGGTTGTAGAACATCTTTGCAAAAACACGAAGTACAGCAGTCTTGTCTTTATTGCTGAAGCCTTCAATATCAATGTTGAAAAGAATGGTTTCCGTCTGACCCTTCGTGGCACGGTCGATCAGCATAAAAGTTGCCGGGTCATCCTCAAACTTTTTACGGAAACGCTCCACACTGCGAATGCCTTTTACCTCTTTATTTTCCAAAAGGTAGGAAAGCATTTTCAAGAAGTGAGATTTACCACTTCCAAAGAAACCGGAAATCCAAACACCCATATCGGCTGTCGGCTGGTCGAAAGCATCACCGTAATAATTGAAGAATGTAATAAAGTGTTTCTTCAATTCTCTGGTAATGACATATTCATTTAACTCTTGCTCGATTACATCATCAGCAGCCTGATCTACTTTAATTACACCATTGATTTTGCGGTTAATATCATCCGCAAACATATCTCGAATCATCATGGCTTTATCCCCCTTAATCTATGACATTGAATGCCCGGTAATAATCATTTGGTGTCAACCGATTGAACAGTTTTACATGACGACCATCAAACTCACCCGGATACATAACCAAAATCGGAACATCCGAAAAATACGGTTGCAAGGCTTCCAGTAACGTATGGATTCTCATAAACGGGAACACCTCGCCCACACCTGTCAGCATCAGCACATCACCCGGTTCATGTGGCTCATACTGGATTTTATCAATAAACTCTCCATTACCGATTGCGGAGTTAAGCTGCTCCAGAAGATAAACACTCCCGTCAGCTTCCTCCATATCGGGAATCGCATCTGTGATGTCCATATCATCGCAGATAGAGAGAAATGTTTTATATAAATTACAAACGATCAAATGGCAATCTAAGGACTGATCGGTTTCCAACTGATTCACAAAATGGCGGACAACCATTTCATTCTCCGGTTCATAGCAGAAGATTCTGATATTCACCTCATTGCTGAGTCCTTTGCCTTCCAGGAACTCCGGTTCCTGAATCAATACCCGAACTTTGTCCAGGCGTTCTTTTATGTCACTCATTGGCTACCTCCTAAGAAAAGCAATTAAACGCTGGCAGTATCGCTGTGTCGCCATTGCTTCTGATGGCATTCTCCAAAACAGGATGTAGCCATACTGGATTCAAATGATCTGCCTTGAGATTGTCGAGATATTCTGTTTCAACAAGCACTCTGGCAATGATCTGTTTTAACTTTGTTATTGTAGTATCGCACCAGGAAGCCACGGTATCATTCTGCTCCTGCAAGCGCATAAAAAATGTATTCAAATCTATCTTACCAAAAGACGTGTCCCTTAATCTGTACTTCTCACCAATGACGGTCAGCATAAATTCCCAGACCAGTCGGCTCTGCTTCATCAACGCATACAGACAAATCTGTTTTGCTACATCTGTTGGCTGTGACGCAATCGCAGAAACCAGAGAATCATCTTCCAGAGCATGAAGCCGTTTGATACAGGCTTTCGCCATGCGTGTGATAGATTTTTCCGTTGGGTACTGGAAAAGATTCTGCTCTACAATTTCTTTCACAATCGCATCATCTGAATTTCCTTCTGCCATTAGCTTTGCGGTAGAACGCATCTCGTAGAAAAGGAACGGTTCTCTGGTCAGAGACGCAATATAAGGATAAGAATGATCCATACTACCGTACCTCCTTACTGTTCCTCTTTTTTATCAGGAACAAATTCCATGATGTCTCCAACATCACAACTTAAAGCAGAACATATTTTTGATAAAATTTCCGTACTCACATTCTCATCCTTGCCCAATCTGGACATTGTTGTTGTACTAAATCCAGTCAATGCACGTAAGTCTTTCTTCCTCATATCTTTATCAATTAGCATTTTCCACAGCTTTTTATAACTAACCGCCATAATGTCACCTCTTGTTCTATCATTTTTTTTAACAAATACTCTTTCTTCCTTTTATCATATCATGAAAATGCGATGTGAACAATCTTATATGATAAATATCAAATTTAATTTCTGATATTTCGCATTTGATCTATCATTTCAATTCTTTATTCTAAAAGCTTCCAAAATCTGCAATATCACAATTTTCTAAGAACTGTTCCAACTGCTGAATATACACAAAACAAAAACAGGTATAGTTGTTCCTAATAACTCACTTTTTGAACGTTCATTCAAAAAATAAGCTTCAGTATACAACTATACCTGCCACAGTTTTTCTACTCATCCCCCACCAACAATCCATACAATGTCGGCTTCACATGCAATTCCTTCATCATTGTCTCTAATGCCGCCCCGTCTGCTTTCTTGCCCTGGCGGATCGCACGGATCATGATGTTTTTCGGTGTATGTTCCATGTCGATGAATTCGAGAATCTGCGTCCGGTAGCCGGACATTTCGAGGAGCTGCCCACGGATTCCGTCGGTCAGAAGCGCCGACATACGTTCTTTCAGAAGACCGTACTGTAAAACCGGCGACAGAAGGTCGTTCTGAATCTGCTTGTTAATCTCATGCTGACAGCACGGAACGGAAAGAATGACTTTTGCGCCCCATTTGACCGCTTTTGCCAGCGCATAATCGGTCGCTGTATCACAGGCGTGCAGTGTCACGACCATATCGACCTGATCGACGCCCTCATATCCGGCGATGTCGCCGTGCAGGAAGGTCAGGTTCTCAAATCCAAACTTCTTGCTCAGGCGGTTGCAGAGCGCAATGACATCTTTTTTCAAATCCAGACCGATGACACGGATCGAATATTTTTTCAGCACATGCAGATAGTAATACATCGCAAACGTCAGATATGATTTCCTGCATCCGAAATCAATGATCGTATTCGTCCGGTTCGGATCGAGATTCGGAAGTACATCCTCAATAAATTCCAGGAAACGGTTGATCTGGCGAAATTTGTCGTAGCGGGATTTCACAACTTTGCCTTCTGCCGTCATGACACCGAGATCTACCAGAAATGGGACTGGGACGCCTTCCTGAAGGACGTATTTTTTAGTACGGTTATGGGATAACGAAGCCAGACGTTCTGAAAACGCTGCGGCATCCATGCCAGCCGACAGTCCTGTTCCGGCATTTTTCTGCTGTTTCGCATTGCTCTGCAGTTTACCATTTCCCTGTATTTTAGCACTTCTCTGCATCTTTCCGTTTTCGTGACTTGACTGACTCTGACCCGATTTTTCGAGCGAATTTTCTTTCACATCTGCATGACTCTTCGCTGGCATCTGCTTTCCAGCTTTCTGCACATCACCTGCTGCCACCGGTACCGTCCGATTCTCTGCCCTTTTAACCCCCACTTTCTTCTCTTTGATCGTCACCGTCCCCTTCTTACTGATCAGAATATTGACAATCCCGTGAAGCGACGCGATCTCCGCATTGCGGTAACGGTTTTCCAGTTCTCCGAGCAGGTACTCGGCGGTCTTTTCTGCGTTCTGATTTTTCTGAAATGCCTGTTTTTCCGTAAATTCTTCCGTCTGAAAAGCAAGCGCCCCCCGCAGAAGCAGAGGACGCACGGTTAATTTCAGATAGGATTCACGGGTTCTCGGGTTGCTGAAAATGATTCGCTCCAGATCGGCATCGAGATACCGCAGAAGCACCTCTCTCAGTTCCTGTGATTTATCCATATGAAACTCCTATTAGTTCTTAAAGCTGTGTACTGGTGCCGGGATACGTCCGGTACGTTTGACAAAGTTGTCGCAGGAGAAACGGTTGACCGGAATGATCGGCGCATAGCCAAGCAGACCGCCGAACTCTGCCGTATCGCCCACTGTTTTTCCGATGACCGGAATCAGGCGGACTGCCGTTGTCTTCTGGTTGATCATGCCGATTGCCGCCTCGTCCGCGATGATACCGGCGATCGTGGTCGCTTTCGTATCGCCTGGGATCGCAATCATATCAAGACCTACAGAGCAGACACAGGTCATTGCTTCCAGCTTCTCAATCGTAAGCGCACCCTCAGAAACTGCATCGATCATGCCCTGATCCTCGCTGACCGGAATAAACGCACCACTGAGTCCGCCAACATAGGAGGACGCCATGATGCCGCCCTTCTTAACCTGATCATTTAACATTGCCAGCGCTGCTGTTGTACCCGGGGCACCGCTGCGCTCTAAGCCGATCTCTTCCAGAATCTCCGCCACACTGTCTCCGACTGCCGGAGTCGGTGCCAGCGACAGATCAATGATGCCAAACGGAACGCCCAGACGTTTGGACGCCTCCTGTGCTACCAGCTGTCCAACACGGGTGATCTTGAACGCCGTCTTCTTGATCGTCTCACACAGCACCTCAAAGTTCTCGCCACGTACCTTTTCCAGAGCCGTCTTTACAACTCCCGGACCGCTGACGCCGACGTTGATGATCGCATCCGCCTCAGTCACGCCATGGAATGCACCTGCCATGAACGGGTTATCATCCGGCGCGTTGCAGAATACAACCAGCTTCGCACAGCCGAGGGAATCATTGTCCTTCGTTGCCTCTGCGGTTGCCACAACCATCTCGCCCATCAGACGGACCGCATCCATGTTAAGACCTGTCTTGGTAGAACCGACATTGATGGAGCTGCACACACGGTCGGTGCAGGCAAGTGCCTGCGGGATCGAGCGGATCAGAAGCTCTTCCGCCGGTGTCATTCCCTTGGAAACCAATGCAGAATAGCCGCCGATAAAGTTGACGCCCACTTCTTTCGCTGCCTTATCAAGTGTTTTCGCAATCTCTACAAAATCCTCGCTCTTCTTGCAGGCACTTCCACCTACCAGCGCGATCGGAGTAACCGAGATACGTTTATTGACGATCGGAACCCCAAATTCACGTCCGATGGCATCGCCGGTCGATACAAGATCTTTCGCATAAGTTGTAATCTTATTGTAGATCTTCTCATTCATCTTCGCCAGATCACTGTCCACACAGTCTAAGAGGCTGATACCCATCGTGATCGTCCGCACATCCAGTTTTTCATGCGCGATCATGTTATTAGTTTCCAGAACTTCCTGCATGTTAATCATTGGTTTTACGTCCTTTCTGAAAATATTTGCTTAGATTCTGTGCATACTGGTAAAAATCTCTTCTCTCTGACAGAGAATCTTTACGCCGATCTCCTGTCCCAGCTTGTCCAGCTCATGTGCCATATCATCAAAGGATGTCTTGGAACCGGAAATATCCACGATCATCATCATGTTGAAATATTCCTGCAGGATCGTCTGCGTGATGTCAAGAATGTTCATGTTGTGGTCAGCCAGATAATTACACGTTTTTGCAACGATACCGACGCGGTCCTGTCCAACGATAGTAATAATAATCTTACTCATAGGTTTCATCCTCCTGTGTGCTCTCCGTCCTATGGCGGAAATGTTTTTATGACTTACTAATTTCTATAAAAATTCAACTGCCATCCGGCTGCTGACTTTTATACCTAAAATGATATTTCGTTACTGTACACGGGTAGGCACTTTTGGAACCGAAAGTGCCGTAAGAAAACGTGGTGCCAGCAGGAATTTGCCGTATTTAAATGCGAAGCCACGGCAAATTCCGTTACTGGACACGTATGCGTGTACAGTAACGATATTTCTGTCAACCCCACACTTTTGTCCATGCCTCCAAGCCATAACCCCAAATATATCTTCTGGCTTGTTTTCAGACTTTGTATAACCAATTTTAATACTTTTACGTCTTCTACACCGTCACAATCTGCGACACTGCATCGCGTTTTGCCACTGTGATCGGGAAATCATTCGCCTTATACGGCGTATCTCCCTCTGTGATCTCCAGACGCACCGTCTCATATGCCAGCTCTTCGTAATTATTTTCCTTACTCAGATGCCCCAGGAAAATGTGCTTCAAATTGTCATGCAGAATGGAACTTAAAAGCCGCCCCGCATTTTCATTGGAAAGGTGTCCGTAATCGCCTAAGATACGACGCTTCAGGTAATACGGATACGGTCCTGCCTCCAGCATTTTGACATCGTGGTTGGCTTCCAGCAAAATCGCATCCAGCCCCTGCAGATGGTCAATGATGTACTGGGAATAATGCCCCATATCCGTCGCCACCGCCACCGATCTTTTTTCATTCTGAACCCGGTAGGCAACAGGATTCGCTGCATCATGGTCGATCCGGAACGGTTTGACTTCCAGATCTCCTACCATAAAATCAACATCCGGCGTAATCGGGTGCATCAGATCTTCCGGAATCTCGCCAAGACTCTTGGAATCCTGAATTTCCTCTAATGTCTCTTTTGTGCTGTAAATAGGTGTGCCATATTTGCGCGCCAACACGCCGAGCCCTTTGATGTGGTCGGAATGTTCATGCGTGATGAGAATTCCATCCAGTTCCCGCGCATTCAGCCCCAGGTCATTTAACCCCATCTCAATACGCTTGTTGCTGATCCCCGCATCCACCAGAACGTGGGTGTTGTCGCTTCCTATATAAATACAATTCCCGCTGCTGCCGCTGGCAATACTAACCATCCGCATATGTATCCTAATCCTCTTTTCCTAAAAATGACGCTATCTGCTTCCGAATATCCTCAATCCCGCCGTTGTTGTCCAGCACACGCGTCGCAAAACTCCGGTAATCGTCCTCGGATGCCTGATTTGCCATGATGCCCCGGCATTTTTCCTCGCTGTAGCCGCGGCTTGCCATCAGACGCTTGATGCGGTTCTCCACCGATGTGTATACATACCAGATTTCATCAAACATCGCATTATGGTCGTCATCATAGAGAGCTGCCTCCACAACGATGATCTCCTTGTCGGAATGGTTGATCGCATAGCGGATCTCCTCCCACGCCATCGGGTGGATGATGGCGTTCATCGTCTCCACCGCCTCTTTATTCTGGAAAATAAGCGCCGCCAGCTTTTTGCGGTCAATGCTGCCGTCCTTATTTAAAAAGGAATCACCCAGCGCCTCTACCACATGCTGATAGCCTTTCTTACCCGGCTCCATGAGCTGGTGAGCCACTTCATCTGCCTTAATAATTTCCGCGTCAAATTCCTCCTGCAGCACACGCAGGACCTCACTCTTACCGGAACCAACGCCTCCGGTAATACTGATTATCTTCATGTTTATCTGTACCTTTCCATTATTTCGTTTCAAACCACGAATTTCCCATCTTCATATCGATTTCCAGCTCCACCTGCAGCTGCGCCGCACGTTTCATCTCCGTCGCCAGAATCGACTGCACCTGTTCCAGCTCTTCTTTCCAGGTTTCAATCAGGAGTTCATCGTGCACTTGGAGGACAATGCGGGAACGCAGTCCTTCGCGGCGCAGGCGTTGATCGACGCGGATCATCGCAATCTTGATAATGTCGGCTGCAGTTCCCTGAATCGGGGAATTCATCGCCACACGCTCACCGAACGAACGCTGCATAAAATTGCCGGATTTCAGCTCCGGAATCGGTCTCACGCGCCCATACATAGTCTTGACCTCGCCGTATTTCCTGCCCGTTTTTACCAGACCATCGAGAAAACGTTTGACATCCGGGTAGGTTTCAAAGTAGCGCTCAATGTATTCGGTCGCTTCCTTGCGGGAAATACCGAGATCTTCGCCCAGCCCAAACGCGCTGATACCATATACGATACCGAAATTGACTGCTTTTGCATTGCGGCGAAGCTGCGGTGTCACTTCCTCAAGCGGCACATGGAATACCTGCGACGCCGTGATCGCGTGGATGTCCTCCGCCTGCCGGTATGCCTGGATGAGGTTCTTGTCATTCGACATATGCGCCAGCACACGCAGCTCAATCTGGGAATAATCAGCGTCAACCAGCACACAGCCCTCGCGCGGTACAAACAGCTTCCGGATCTCGCGTCCCAGCTCCATACGCACCGGAATGTTCTGCAGGTTCGGCTCTGTACTGCTGATACGTCCTGTCGCTGTGATCGTCTGGTTAAAGGTTCCGTGGATTCGTCCGTCCTCCCGGATAAATGCCCCCAGCCCGTCCGCATAGGTCGATTTGAGTTTCGCCACCTGGCGATAGTCTAATACTTTCCGCACAACCGGATACTCCGGCGCCAGTTTTTCCAGCACATCCGCCGCCGTCGAATAGCCGGTCTTCGTCTTTTTGCCGCCCGGCAGGGACATTTTTTCAAATAAAACCTCACCCAGCTGCTTCGGGGAATTAATATTAAATTCACAGCCCGTCTCGGCGTAAATCTCCTGCTCCAGTTTCTCTACCTGCGTCTGGAGGCGTTCGCCGTAGGCTTTCAATTCCTCCCGGCGCACCTGAATACCTTCCTCTTCCATATGGTAGAGGCTGTAAATAACCGGCATCTCTATCTCATAAAAGAGATGCAGCATTCCATGTCTTCGAAGCCGCCCCAGCAGGATTTCCCGCGATTTCCACGCCGTATATGCCATGTAGCAGACACAATTCAACGCTTTCTCCGGCATTGTCTCAAATGCATCCGACAGCGCCGTTTTTCCAAGCAAATCGACCTGTGACGGCACGGTCATATCCAGGTAATCGCGCGCCAGGTCATCATATCCATAGGTATCCTTGAGCGGATTTAACAGATACGCCGCCACGCCTGCGTCCATAACCGCACGGTTTCCTTCTGCATTCCGGATGCCGTCCACGATCCGGCGGCTGTGATTTTTAAGAAATGGAAGCTGGATCTTGAGATCCAGAACCGTCACAGACGGAACCACCTCCATCAGGCGTTCCAGCTCCTCCGCCAGATACTGTCCGGTCAGGAACCCAACCGCCGGGATCGCATAGATCGATGTCCCATCCAGGCAGAGTGCCAGTGCTACAACCTCTCCTTTTTCAATCACCAGCTGCGCGCCGATCTCCTCCGCCCGCTGTGCACGGTCAAAAATCACCTGTGCCTCGCCAAAATCATTTACCAGACGGAAAGATTTTTCCATTTCTGATGACGCAAAGGCGTCCTCACCAAATTTCTGCAGAATGGACTTAAATTCCAGCTGCTTCATATACTGATATGCCTCCGGCGTGTAAAGCGAATCCAGCTTCGCCTCCTCCAGCGAAAAACCAATCTCGCAATTGATGCGGATCGTTGCCAGATCCTTGCTCATCTGCGCCATGTCATAATGCTCCCGAAGCGCTTTCTGTGCGCGCGGCGGCTTTACCTCATCAATGTGTGCATATGCATTCTCAATGCTTCCGTAGGTGGTAATCAGGCTGGTTGCCGTCTTTTCACCGATCGATGGCACGCCCGGAATATTATCCGAAGTATCGCCCATCAGCGCCTTTACATCAATAAATTCGATCGGTGTCACCTGATACTCCGCCTTCACATCCTCCGGGTAATAGTCGCGTATCTCCGTCGTACCTTTCGAAGTACGCGGCATCCGAATCTTAATGTGCGTATCTGCAAGCTGCAGCAGGTCACGATCTCCTGATACGATAGAAACCTCCACGCCCTCCGCCGCACAGCGTTTCGCGATTGTTCCCAGAATATCGTCTGCCTCATACCCCGCCTTGGTAAGAATCGGCACGCCCATCGCTGTCAGCACTTCCTTCATCACCGGAACCTGCTCATGCAGCTCCTGCGGCATCGGTTTTCTCGTTCCCTTGTATGCCGCATACATTTTGTGACGGAATGTTGGCTCTTTCAAGTCAAATGCCACTGCCAGATAGTCTGCCCCCTCATCTTCGATCACCCGGAACATGATATTTAAAAATCCGTACACTGCATTGGTGTGGAGTCCCTTCGAATTTGTCAACTCCGGCACCCCGTAAAATGCCCGGTTGAGTATACTATGACCATCTATCAGCACTAATTTGCCCATCTGTTTCCGTCTCCTGTTCTATCACTTGTTGCTTTTTTCTATGGTGCCAGCCAAATCCTGACCTGTAGCATCACCGTCACCAATACCGCCATCACGCCCAGCGTATTGACCGCATACTCCATTTTCCGGAAGCGCCACATCCGGCGCACGCGGGCATATGACTCAGCGATCCGCTTCTGCAGTGCGCCCATGATATCAAAAGTACCCGATCCGGTGTCCAGCTGTTTCAGTCCGACATCTACCATAAAATAAATTTCCAATTCTTCCTGACAGTTGCGGCAATGTTCCAGATGCTCCAGAAACGCTTCCAGCTCATCCCCGCTCAGTTTATCCTGGATATACGGCGTCACAAGACGCTCCGCTTCCCGACAGGTCACAGACGCCACCTCCTTTTCCAGTCTGTCATTCCATATGAATTATCATTCACGCATGACGCGTTCATAAACCCATTTGAACCTAATCATACCTTATTTTAATGAAACACGCAAGCCCCTGCGAATGCTTCGCTTCTTAATTTCAAAACAAACAAAAAAACAGTTGCAATCTGTCTCCAATTTTGGTAAGATAAAAAGCGTCGATAGACAGCCGGCTTGTCGGAATGGCAGACGAGGTGGACTCAAAATCCATTGGTGGCAACACCGTGCGGGTTCAAGTCCCGCAGCCGGCAGATTTGAAAGCCCTTGAAAATATTGGATTTTTCCTTTATTTTCAAGGGCTTTTGGTGTTTTCAAGCAAATATCTATCAGCCTTTCTTATCCTGTTTCATCTCCCGCCTTTTCTTCGTCATCAGACCGCCAATCCGCCCGCTCTCCTTGGCAGTCAGGCTTCTCCAGCCATACTGCCGTACCTTGTCCGCCAGTCCAATTTCTTCCGCCACCTCATATTTCAGCCGCTCTGCCGGGGTCATTTTCTCAAAATCCACCTTATTTTCATCCATAAAAAATACTCCTTTCCACCTTGTGTACTCAGAGTATGTCCATTTTCTGGAAAACTATTCGCATTGTTTTTCTCTGTCCAGCTGCTCTTCCATCTCATCCGGCTCGTCGATCTCTTCCGGCAGCTGCTCCGTATCATCCCATATTTCCTCCGAATCACCCCAATTATATTTATCCTGAAAAATTTTTTCCTGATCGATCAGAAAATCCAGTCCGGCAGCTGCGCCTCCAATGGCAGCCCCGATCGATGTCACACCGATTCCACCCACAAAGAGGACAGCGCCAATGATTGCCATTTTTTTCATCCATTTTTTCATTTTCCTATCCTCCTACGCCCTGGCTGACAGATAACCTGCCGCCTGACGGCAAAGCTGAATGATTCCCTTGACTGCCCACGGCAGAAATACACCGTAAAACAGGATACAGCCGCATATCAGAAGCAGACAGCTGCCCTCTGCCGCGATACCCAATCCGATGAACATCAGTCCCATCGCAAAATGTTCAAACAGACTCGCCGTACCCAGAACAAACAGCATAATTCCGCCAACAAACACCAGCACCGTCATCAGTCCCAGCACCACCAGTATCGCTGCCAGTGCGACTGCCAGCCCAAAAACACTTCCCACAGTTCCCGTCACCAGCGAAAAGATAAATGGAAGAACTGCAAGCACTACCAGAACTGCCACAACCATTCCAATCTTGGAACCGGTTATTTTTTCTTTTAAGCAATGCAGCATCTCGCTCAGACGGCTTCTTTGATTCTCATTGGATGCCGCATTTTCTCCCGTTTCCTCATCCCGAAATTCCCGGAATGGGTCGTCCTCGGTTCCAGCCTGAAATCCTGCTTCTTTTTCTCGTTCTCCCTGTTCTGCCCCACCGCTTCTGGATAAAGTCGTCCGCTTTTCTTCAAACCGGCTGTCATTGTACCCCCGGTCTGTAAATTCGCCGCCACTCCATTCACTCTGCAGCTCCATCCGGATTACCTCGGCAATATGCTCCGGACTCTGAAATTCTGCAAGTACCTCTTCTTCCTTCTCCGGTCCTGCCTCCTCCAGATAATCGCGGTAATAGTCAATCGCATCCCGTTTTTCTTCTTCCGGAATATCCTGCAAGAGCGCTTCCAGCCTCTCTAAAAATACTTCTTTTTTCATGATCTGCCTCTCCTTATCCCTCTTTCAGTATCTCTGAAATTTTTCCTGCATACACGTTCCACTCACCCCGGTAAAGATTCAGCTGAATCCGTCCCGCCTCCGTTATTTTGTAATACCGTCGGTTTCTGCCGTCGATCGCCCGGTCATATGTTTCCAGGCAGTCATCCTTCTGAAGCCGCCGCAACACCGGATAAAGCGTGGACTCCGATATTTCGATTGCCTGACGGACATCCTGCGTGATCTTATACCCATATGTTCCTTCTGCAGATTTTGATACAACTGAAAGGACGATCGCATCCAGAAGCGCAGCTCCTGTATTAAAAACCATCTTATCCCTCCTAAGATTCACTAATTCAAAATATAATATTTTTTCTTGTTTAATATTATATGTTATATAATATTGTATCTAAATTATATATCAGTGTACCTTCTTTGTCAATATTTTTCCAAATATCCTTATGACTCACTCCAATCCATCTTTCTGCTCCCACAACCCTTCACCACGCCGTATCCCGCTCCTCATCACGCAAAAAACAGACCGTACAACCTATGTTCCATCACATACGCCATACAGCCTGTTTTCATTTTTATCTTATTCAAGTCGAACATCCGTGAGACTTGGCGCGTGATTCTGGTCAGCAAAGCTGACATATTCCTATCAGAATCACTGCGCATCCTCGCGGAGCGTTTATCTCAGTTGGAGACCCAACTCCCACTGAGACAAATTTGCTATTACTCACTACCTGAAGAGGCGGGAGTCTTCTCAACTGAGATAAAATCACCAAATAGCTTTCTACCACACCAGAAAAACCCTGCTCTTTCTTCCAATCCCAGAAACACCCGACTGCGTTCCGGTCAAGAATACCATGCCCCACGCCATCACAAAAACGGCTGCCACCTCCACATTCTTCCTGTGGAAGCGACAGCCTGATGATTCTTTCATCCTCCGTCTGACGCACTATCTGTCCGATGGGAAACTGGCGTCAACCGTTTGATTAGTTTTCTTCTGCTTCCTGATTCTCAAGAGCTTTCATGCTCAGGCTGATCTTGCGGTCTGCCTCGTTGAAATCAACTACCTTAGCAGTGATAACCTGTCCTACGCTCAGTACATCGGATGGTTTGTCAACATGCTCTCTGGAAATCTGGGATACGTGAAGAAGTGCATCTACACCTGGCTCCAGCTCAACGAATGCGCCGAAATCAGTCATACGTGCTACCTTGCCTTCTACTACGTTGCCTACAGCATATTTCTCAGCTGCGTTTGCCCACGGATTGCTCTCCGGGAACTTTAAGCTCAGAGCGATCTTCTCGCCGTTGATATCTTTGATCAGAGCTTTTACTTTATCGCCTACTTTGAAAACCTTCTTCGGGTTCTCAACTCTGCCCCAGGACATCTCAGAGATGTGAAGCAGACCGTCAGCGCCGCCAAGGTCGATAAATGCACCGAAATCAGTTACATTCTTAACAACACCTTCTACGGTCTGACCAACAGCGATCTTCTCGAATAATTCTTTCTGCATAGCAGCTTTCTTCTCAAGCAGGATCTGCTTGCGGTCGCCGATGATACGGCTTCTTCTTCCGCTCGGATTGAACTCGGTAACTACGAACTCAATCTCCTGACCTGCGTACTTGGATAAGTCTTTATCATAAGTATCAGAAACCATGCTTGCCGGAATGAATACACGGGTTCCCTCAACCTCTACTACGAGGCCTTTCTCCATAACCTGTGTAACTTTCTCTTTCAGAACTTCCTTGTTCTCGAAAGCTTCTTTCAGACGTTTCAGACCCTTATCAGCAGCCAGTCTCTTGTAAGATAAAGCAGCCATGCCCTCTCCGTCGTTTACTTTCAGAACTTTTGCTTCCAGTTCGTCGCCGACCTGAACTTTGGTTCTAAGATCTACGCCCGGCTCATTGGTGAATTCGCTTCTTGTGATGATGCCTTCGGATTTGCTTCCAGCGATGCTGAGAATGATTTCGTCTTCCTTGACACCGATAACCTGACCGGTAACAGCCTCTCCTGTACGTAATCTCTTGAATGATGATTCTTCAAACATTTGTTCAAAACTTAATTCTGACATTAGTATGAACCTCCTCGATAATTTGATTTGGGGTCGATGCCCCGGCTGTAATACCTACGCTGCGCACAGTACCTGTTATCTCAGGCTTGAAATCTTCCAGTGTCTGAATGTAGTAAGTGTGTTTACATTCCCTGCGGCAAATCTCATACAACTTTTGTGTGTTAGAACTGTTCTTGCCTCCAATCACAATCATAACATCAACCTGTGAAGCTATCTGCCTCGCCTCAACCTGTCTCTCCTGTGTTGCATTGCAAATCGTATTTAAAACAAGTATATCATAATACGTTTTTGAAATTTTTTCAACTAAATCTTGAAATTTATTGTAGTTAAATGTCGTCTGCGCCACGATACAGAGCTTTTCATCCGGTCTGAGTGCCAGATTTTCAAATTCCTCCAGTGACTCGACTGCCAGAGTATACTCATTTCCCCAGCCTTTGATACCCTCGACCTCCGGGTGGTGCTCATTTCCCACGATAATCACGCGGCGTCCGGCTTCGCACTGTTCCCGGACAATCTTGTGGATCTTTTTGACAAATGGACAGGTCGCGTCCACAAGCTCCAGTCCCTGGCGTTCCAGGAGTTCATAGATCTCCCTGCCTACGCCGTGGGAACGGATGACGACCACGCCTTCTTTCAGGGCTTCCAGTTCCTCCTTCGAATGGATGACCTGTACGCCCTTCTCTTCCAGATCCCGCACCACCTCTTCATTGTGGATGATGGGACCGTAGGTATAGATCGGCTTCTTCCCCGTCGCTATCTGATCATATACCTTCTCGACTGCCCGCTTCACGCCAAAGCAGAAGCCAGCCGTCTTCGCAACTGTAATTTCCATGTTCCTGCCCGCCATTCCTCCTATTCCTCATCGTCTTGGATAAATAAATCCCCTCTGTCTCCTTCATAAAATCCACCTTTGCTCCTGTCTCTCATAGCATCCCGCGAATTCTCCAGAATAGAAATTCTTCCGCCTTTAATCGGCAACTCATTTACCCTCATTCTTATAGTTTATCATACTTTAGACTGCTGGTAAAGTCTAAATCGACGTAAAATTATATAAAATTTACACGATTAACTGATTTTGCAACCGCATTTCGGAATTTACGCCGCATTCAGTCCCTGTCTTCGGAAATTGCCGTTACTCCTTTTGCCTCCCGGCAGCCGGATCGGCGTCCGGATCATCCGACCGGATGCCTGCCAGACGCATAAACTCACGCATCGCCGCCGTCACATAACGCCCCCTCTTGACCGAAAATGTGATCTCCCGCTCAGACAGCGGGTCGTCCAGCTTATAATAGACCAGCCTCGGGTCCTCCGGACGCCACTGTACAATATCAGAACGCACAAACATCGCTCCAACCCCGTTGGAGACGATATTTAAAGAAGTCAGCACCTGATCCACCATCATCACAGTTTTCATCGTAAAACCGCCGTTGCGGCACATTTTCGCGCCTCGTTTATACATATCATTGCCCGGTTTCATCGTGATAAACGGCACATCCTTAAAGTCCTTTAACGGAACCGCCTCCACCTCCGGTTTTAAAAAGGACTTGGACAGAATCTCCTGCCTGGACAGTCGGTATGGCTGCAGCTTCCGGTTAACCGGAAAACTTTCCGGAACTGCCAGAATCAGATTTTCCTTCCGGAATAAATACCGTTTGATCGAAGTATCGTCCTTCTCCATCGCCGTCTCCAACACCAGATCCAGCGACTCATTTTCCAACCCCGCTTTCAGCTCCCGCGTATTTCCTTCTGTTAGGTCAATCGTAACCTGCGGATATTTTGTCTGAAAACGGGCAATCAGATCCGGATACACAAACGAGCAGAAATAAGATGCACCGCCGAGCGCCAGCGTGCCGCCCTGAAGCCCCGCAATATCTTGAAAATACCGTTCCAGATTCCGTTCCAGAAAAAGAATCTTTTCAACGGTACGGATGTAATACGCGCCCTCCTTCGTCACCGTCAGCGGAATCGTACTGCGATCAAAAATCGGCGCTCCCATCTCTTTCTCTGCCTTCCGCACCATGTTGCTGAGTGCTGGCTGGCTGATAAAAAGCTTCTTCGCCGCTTTGGAAAAACTCTTTTCTTTGTAAACCTCATACACGTACTTCATTTCATTCAGCATTTGTCAATTCCCCCTGTCCATTTTCCATCCTGCTTTGCTTAAATGATGTTACGATTCTTGCACACATGACCCGTAACGAATTTTGCCATAGTTCTGCACTTAAATATGGCTGATCCACTTTCCCATATCTCTATGCTAAAATCTGCTATAAACGAATATAACCGCCATATCTAACAGTTATTTTTTATTGTTATTATTTTATCATAAGATTTCTATATCTGTAAACAAATAAACTGTATTTTCCGTCCGTTTTCAGGCAGAATCCAACTTATTTTACAAAACTTCCAGGTGCGTGAATCAGCACTCAAAAGAAGCTGCGAACACCTGCGCTCTACACATCTAAGGCAGCTAACCTGCGTCCACAGCTTCCATTTTTAATATGGAGGTTTATTCAATTCCTAAGCTTTTACAAATTCCTGATGTTTTATATTGCGACTGCTCAAGGGGAAATCACAGCCACAATTCATGCAGTCTTTCATTGACAATTCGTTCTTGATACTTCTTAATATATAGCCATATTATTTGTCGCCCAAACAAACAACCTTGCCGTCTTTTACGATCAGAACTTCTTCTGGTGTTCCCTCGTCGAAGATAACGGTCGGATTGTACTGTACCATGTCGATATGTACGGTCGAGCGTGCCGGCTGTCCATAGTAGAAGCCGTTGCCCATTGCGATGTGGCAGGTTCCTCTTGCCTTCTTCTCTTCCTCGAAGTCTCCGTTAAACATACAAGCCGGATTAAGTCCAAGTCCGATCTCTGCGATGTTGTCGGAATCTTTAACTTCTGCGATCTGACGGCGGATTTCTTTACAAATCTTCGGATCGCCGCCAACTACCTCTACGATACGCCCTTGTTCGATTCTTAACTCAACCGGTGTGGTCGGGCATCCATAGTAGCAGATAGGTCCATCAATTACCAGTTTGCCATGGGTTGTGTCGATCACCGGTCCTAAGGAAACCTCGCCGTCAGACCAAGCCATTGCATCGCCCGGATTTCTCGCGATACCACATTCGATGATCGGCTCCATCTGATTCATTTCCATGTACAGGTCGGTACCAGCCGGTGTGGTGATGTGAGCCATCTTATGACCTCTCCAGATAGCCTGCAGCTTCTCGCCATCTGCGTAAACTGCTTCGTAGTCTGCCAGAGCGCCGCCTCGTGTGAAGTTATCGATACTTCTTAAGCAGATGGAAACCTCACGGAGTTTCTTCTGGTTGATGAGCTCTTTCAGATGGTTATTGTATATAGCTGCACCGGATGCAGTTGTCATGCCGACAAATACATCGCAGGCATCCATGCCAAGTTCCAGAGATTTCGGGAAAATGGTTGCTTTATCTTTTCCACGAATCGGCATCATGTATACGCCGTACTCAGCGCCGCAGTTTAAAGCGGCTGCTGCCATCGCCTGGGTCATTCTCTCGTCGGTCTGAGGGTCAACGACAATCAAAACTTCCTCGCCCGGTTTAACAGCCATCAGGTTGCCAAGAAGATACTGCGCACGTTCCATACATTCGATAATTCTGTTATCACTCATAGTTCATTCTCCTCGCTTTTTTTATTATTTGACAGTTTCTGCATCCAGCCGATTTAAGCTATCTGCCTGTCATTGTTCTCTGTTTCATAACTGTTTATTTAGTTTTTCTGTTCCTCATGAGGTTTGACTATATACTATCAAACCCGCACACACTTTATAAACAAATATACCCATTTGCGAATATGTTATAAATATTTCGTGATAAGGGGTTTACCATCCTGCTGGAAGCATTTCCAGTGCGCTGAAAATTGCGTAGAATACGGTACTGCCGTACAGCAGGACGATAATCGCCTGCATCGGCTTGCTTGCCATCCAGCCGCAGTTCCATACCGGCTCAATGTCACCTGTTTTTCTTGCTCGGGAGGCGGTGCTTCACATCCAAATCAGACTTAAAAATACCAAGAATCCCCGTTCAGCCGATACACTGGCCGAACGGGGATTCCTGGCGTCATACAAAACAGTAAGGTATATTTATATGGTTATAATTGGGGCGAACTGTCTAGTTGGATGCAATAGTTTTATTTGTCGCCCAAACAAACAACCTTGCCGTCTTTTACAATCAGAACCTCTTCTGGTGTTCCCTCGTCGAAGATAACGGTCGGATTGTACTGTACCATGTCGATATGTACGGTCGAGCGTGCCGGCTGTCCATAGTAGAAGCCGTTGCCCATTGCGATGTGGCAGGTTCCTCTTGCCTTCTTCTCTTCCTCGAAGTCTCCGTTAAACATACAAGCCGGATTAAGTCCAAGTCCGATCTCTGCGATGTTGTCGGAATCTTTAACTTCTGCGATCTGACGGCGGATTTCTTTACAAATCTTCGGATCGCCGCCAACTACCTCTGCGATACGTCCTTTTTCGATCCTTAACTCAACCGGTGTGGTCGGGCATCCATAGTAGCAGATAGGTCCATCAATTACCAATTTGCCATGGGTTGTGTCGATCACCGGTCCTAAGGAAACCTCGCCATCAGACCATGCCATTGCATCGCCCGGATTTCTCGCGATACCACACTCGATGATCGGCTCCATCTGATTCATTTCCATGTACAGGTCGGTACCAGCCGGTGTGGTGATGTGAGCCATCTTATGACCTCTCCAGATCGCCTGCAGCTTCTCGCCGTCTGCATAAACTGCTTCATAGTCTGCCAGAGCACCGCCGCGTGTGAAGTTGTCGATATTTCTTAAGCAGATAGAAACCTCGCGAAGTTTCTTCTGGTTGATGAGCTCTTTCAGGTGGTTATTGTAGATAGCTGCACCGGATGCGGTGGTCATGCCGACAAATACATCGCAGGCATCCATGCCAAGTTCCAGGGATTTCGGGAAGATGGTTGCCTTGTCTTTTCCACGAATCGGCATCATGTATACGCCGTACTCAGCGCCGCAGTTTAAAGCGGCTGCTGCCATCGCCTGGGTCATTCTCTCGTCGGTCTGAGGGTCAACGACAATCAAAACTTCCTCGCCCGGTTTAACAGCCATCAGGTTGCCAAGAAGATACTGTGCACGTTCCATACATTCGATAATTCTGTTATCACTCATAGTTTTAATCTCCTTTTCTTGTTTTGTCTGGTTCCCTTAAATTTTTGCACCTTTGCAAGTGGGAATTATTTCTGTTTTTTTCCTTTTTATCCGGAAAACGTGGACTTTTCAGAACCGGGGGTTCCATATTCCATCTTTGATTCACGTTCTGCACAAATTTGTCGTTTCCCCGCTTTCCGGGTTTCATACATAACTACTGCCCAGATATATTTCACATTTCATACGAATCCGGGATGTTTCTTTCTAAAACTCAAGCTGCCTTTTTGGCTTCTTCCTGATTGAAAATATCGTGATCCAGTTCACCCTCCATCTGAGAAATGCAGACAGATGCTACCAGGTCGCCTACAGAGTTAGTAGATGTGTGAATCTGGTCGATGATACGATAGATTCCAGCTACCAGTGCGTATGCATCCAGCGGAAGTCCCATCTGCGTCATCAAGGTTAAGCTGATAACCAGACCAATCTGCGGAGTTGCTGCACAGCCAACGCTTAAGAAGGTTGCCTGTACAACCAGCATAATCTGCTGCTGAATACTTAACTCTACGCCGTACAGCTGTGCGGCAAAGAGAACAACGATACCAAAGTATGCACACGTTCCGTTCATCTGAGCGGTACATCCAAGTGGAAGTACGAAACTCGCAATATCTCTCGGAACGCCCATCTTCTTCGGTGCTACTTCCATTGATACCGGAAGAGCTGCTGAAGAAGTACAGGTACTAAATGCGATCATCCAAGGTTCAAACGCTTTGCGCCAGAACTTCATCGGATTTACCTTTCCAATCACGATAAGGAAAATGCTGTATCCAACAGTACTCATGATAATGCAGGCAAGATAATCAGTTAAGATGAATTTCAGAACCGGTCCGAAGATGGCAACGCCATATTTTGCAAGTGCTACAGTCATCAAACTGAATACGCCGTAAGGGATGATTCCAAGAATCATGTCGATAACCTTAAACATCGTCCGTGAACAAAGGCTGATGATGTCACATAACTGCTGTGCTTCCTTGCCAATGCTGATGATGGCAAATCCAAGAAACAGGGAAAAGACGATAATCTGCATCATCTCGCCGCTTGTCAGTGCCTGGAATGGGTTGGACGGAATTAAGTCGAGCAGTGTCTGGTAGATACCCGGAAGTTCTTTCACCTCCATTGCTGTCTCTGCCGTTCCCAGCTGCAAGCCACGTCCCGGTTTGATGATATTGGCAAGTATCAGACCGATGGTTGCTGAAATACCGCCAGTTGCTAAAAACCAGATGATGGTTTTAACGCCGATGCTTCGAAGTTTCTTGATATCGCCCAGCGAAAGTGCCGCGTCGATGATACAGAAGAACACCAGCGGGACGACAATCATCTTGATCAACTTGATAAACAAATCTCCGATGAACTGGAAGAACGGAAGGACATATCCGTTAATGATCTCATTCTCCACGCCGCCCATAAAATTTAAGACGTAACCAAACGCGATACCTGCAAACAATGCAATGAATATTTTCACGTACAACGGAGTTTCTTTTTTCTCCGCCCCATTTTTAGTTTTCTCCACCATGTAATACCCCCTTATGTAATGTTTTTTTATTTCTCGTGTTCCTCATGAGGTTTGACTACATAGTATCAAAAAGCCAGATTATTATAAACAAATATATCGAATTGCGAATAAGTTATAATAATTCAGTGATATAAAGTTAGTTCTGACTTACTTTTTTAGATATTGTCTCCACAATAAAAATAATTTTATTTTTGCAAATCAGTTCCGTGCTGTTTTCTGTAAAATACTAAAAGCGGGTAAAAGTTTTTCGCTTTTACCCGCTTCTTGCTTGAACCTTCTTCTTAAAGGTTTCTATTTTATTTCGTCTGTATCATCTACTTTTTTAGAAATGGCATTATATGTGAATCATTTTAGCTTTTACTGGTTATCCGAAACATAAACCGCTGCTTCTGTTCCTGCAGTCGAACCAAACACAACCGCCTCGGTCAGCTCATTGCCGGAGAGCACACCTTCACCGTCTACTGCCGCTGACAGGATCGGACCTGCTGCATAAAGACCATTGATCAGCTCGCCGCTATCTTTGTTTAGCTGTTCCGCATTGTTGCTGACAACCAAGGCAGCTGCCTTTCCATCTGCCTCATATACCTGAGATTCCTCAAAAACCGGAATCAGGGAGACATCGGTCGCTACCAGTGCCAGGCAGTCAATTTCCTGATCCTTGCCGTCCACCGTCACAGTGATGCGGTCAAGCGCACCTTCTTCATCGTAAGCGACGCTCTTTAATTCTGTCTTATATTCAACTGGAATCTTCAGCTCTTCGACTTTTTTAAGCAGCGCTTCCTGTGCAAGCTCATTCAGATTTCCCTCTTTTGCCGGGAAACTGCGGGCTACCGTGGAACCTGCCTCCTGTGTCAGATCGCCGTACTCCATTCCCAGTGTGTCGGCAAGCCAGTCTTTCGCCTCTTCGCTGTTCTCCGATACATCTGCCGCCATATCCGAATTGTTCGTATTATTTCCTGCCGTCATAATATCCGACAGATAAATCTCAAAATCATCCGTAAGATTCGCCTGGAACTGCTCATCTGTATTGGCTGCATTGACATACGGCGCCATCTCCGCCATATCTGCCGCCAGCTCTTCGCCCGGTGCCAGAATCAGGATCTTCGACGGATCCATGCCCTCGGCTGCCGCCTGAACCGCCGCGATCAATCCGGCGCTGTCTCCGCCTGCGATGACAAGCTGTGCATCCGATGCTTCTGCTTCTCCGACCGCTTCGGTTGCTTCCTCGCTTGCCGCTGCACTCTCTGCCATATCTGCCTTACTGCCGCATCCCGCCAGTGCCGCTGTTCCCAGAACCGCTGCCGCCGTCAGAATCCCTGCCTTTTTAACTGTATGGAATGATTTTTTCATAATCGTTCTCTCCTTTCCCTCTCGCCAGAGTTCCTGCAGCTGTCTTCAAACATGCACAGTACCTCCCGGTTGTGGATTTCAGTCTAACATAGAACCTGCGGCGAATCAATTAAGGTTTCTTTAATTCTTACGGCGGAAAAAACGAAATTTTCTGTTACTTACACAAATCCGCAATCACCTGTGCAAAAATCTTCGCGCTTGCCACCAGATCACTCACATAGGCAAATTCATCTGCCCCGTGCATCCGGTTGTCCACGCCCGGCATCGACGCGCCAAATGCAACGCCGTTTTTCAGGTCATGCACATATGTGCCGCCGCCGGTGTAGTTGCACTCGCCCTTGTTGCCGGTATAAAGCTCATAAGCATTCAGAAGTGTTCTGACAAACTCGGAATTGCCGTCTACAAAATGCGGCTCTCGCAGCTGCGGGGACTCTAACTTCATGCCGTGGGACGCAAGTTTTGCCTCCACCGGTTTCAACAGGTTGTCATCATTGCCGCCGATCGGGAAACGTCCGTCAAAGTACGCTTCCATCCGTGTCTCCGTCATCGTAAGCATCGTGAATGCCAGAGACAGCGCTCCGGATCCTTCTGCCTGCATCGCCACGCCAAGCGCCTTTCCCTCGGTATCATTCCACGGGAAGCACTCAGTCAGGCTGTGAATCAGCTTCGTCTGTCCGCAGGATGCAAATGGCAGGCGATCCAGAAGCAGAAGCAGGGATGCCAGCGCATTTTTGCCTTCCTCTGGTGTCGAGGCGTGTGCGCCCTCACCGACTGCGGTGATCACGATCACATCTTCCTCTGCCTGCAGCTCAAACTGTACGCCAGTCTCCTTCGTCACGCCCTCTGCCATCGGACGTACCTCTTCCTCGGTCAGTCCTGTAATTGTCGCATGCGCCTTGCCCGGAACAACATTGATCTTGATGCCAGCCTCGATGGACAGGATCCGCGCATTCTCCGTCGATACCTCAAAAGAAGCTGTCACATGCCCCGGGAAACGTCCTTTTTCGATATTGATAACCGGGAACGAAGCATCCGGGGAAAATGTCATCGGCGCTTCCTTCTCCACTTTATAATAATGTTCAATATCGCTGCTGCCGCACTCCTCATCTGTTCCCAGAATCAGGCGGACATTTTTTGTCACCGGGATTCCCAGTTCTTTGACCGCACGCATCGCATACAGAGCTGCTACCGCCGGTCCCTTGTCATCCGCCGTGCCGCGTCCGTACAACTTTCCGTCTTTTACAATCGGTTCAAACGGCTGTGTCACAGTCCAGCCCTCGCCTGCCGGGACAACATCCAGGTGTGCCAGAATATCCAGCTGGTGCTCACCGTCGTTTAAATCGGCGGTTCCTACATAATTATCGTAATTGTTGATGGAAAATCCATACTCTTCCGCCATTTTGAGTGCCTGTGCCAGTGCGCGGCTCGGACCTTCGCCGAACGGATCGCCCTCCTGGTATGCCGAACGCTCGCTGTTGATGCTGCACAGCGTGCATATGTCATCTAACATCTCCTGCTTGTGCGCCTCGATATACTGCTCGATTTTCTTTTTATACATAAATCTTCCGCCTCGTTCTTTTCCTTTGGTTATTATTTGGACAGAATTCCAGCCAGTACCTGGTTCACTACCTTTCCGTCTGCCTTGCCCTTTACCTTCGGCATCAGGGTTTTCATGATTTTGCCCTTGTCAGACGGTGCCGGATTTTCAATGTCAAGCTCTGCCAGAACACTTTTGATCACCTCTGCGATCTGCTCTTCGGTCAAATCCTCCGGTGCAAATTCCTGATAAACTGCCAGACGTGCCTGTGCCTCCTCGCGGATATCCGCACGATCTGCCGGAGCCAGTTCCAGAGTCTCCTTCGTCTGCTTGATCTCTTTCTTTACAACTGCGTCCGCCTCTTCCTCAGTCAGCGGGGAACGCTTGTCGATCTCCGCATTTTTCAGTGCGGATAACAGCATGGATAAGGAATCTTTTCTTGCTTTGTCTTTTGCTTTCATGGCTTCTACCATGGCTGCACGTACTACATCTACTCTGCTCATATGAAATGTCTCCTTTTCTGATTTTTTCTATATTTTCACCATGCCCAGGGGGGGGCGATGGGGACTCTCTCTTATTTCGCCATGCCCAGGGGTGCGATAGGGACTCTCTCTTGTTTTACCATGCCCAGGGGTGCGATAGGGACTCTCTCTTGTTTTACCATGCCCAGAGGTGCAAAACCTGCGGTTTCACACCCCTGTCCGGCTGCGCCGTATAGCAGAAATCCCCCTTTCAGCGCCTGAAAAATAAATTTTCCATTCGCTGAAACAGTGCTTTCCGCTGCATGGCTTTAGTTACGCCCAAACTCGCTTAACTTAAGCTTCGGATTCCGCTCTTCCACCATTCCCACACTCCAGCTGTTGACAAACAGAAGCAGTGGATTGTCTTTGAGGTCTTTGATCCGCTTCATATCCGAAGTTCCCTGAATCTTGGCAACGTCGATCTCGTCAGCGTTTTCTACCCAGCGGATGTACTCGTATGGAAGTTTTTCCAGCTTGACTTCTACATTGTACTCATTTTCCAGACGGTAGGTCAGTACCTCGAACTGGAGGACGCCGACTACGCCGACGATGATCTCTTCCATACCTGTGTTGAACTCCTGGAAGATCTGGATCGCACCTTCCTGGGCGATCTGGCTGATGCCCTTGATGAACTGCTTGCGCTTCATCGTGTCCATCTGGCGCACGCGTGCAAAATGTTCCGGTGCGAACGTAGGAATGCCTTCAAATTCTACCTTTTCACCTGTACAAAGTGTATCACCGATCGAGAAGATACCCGGATCGAATACACCGATGATATCGCCCGCATATGCCTCCTCGACGATCTTTCGATCCTGCGCCATCATCTGCTGTGGCTGGGAGAGACGGATCTTGCGTCCGCCCTGCACATGCGTTACTTCCATGCCTGCCTCAAATTTGCCGGAACAGATACGCATAAATGCGATACGGTCGCGGTGCGCCTTGTTCATATTTGCCTGAATCTTGAAGACAAACGCGCTGAAATTCGGAGAGAACGGATCCACCATGCCGGTTGTCGTATTTCTCGGCAGCGGCGAGGTTGTCATTTTCAGGAAATGCTCCAGGAATGTCTCTACACCAAAGTTTGTCAGCGCCGAACCAAAGAATACCGGGGATAAATTTCCGCGGCTGACACGCTCCATATCCAGCTCATCGCATGCGCCGTCCAGAAGCTCGATATCATCCATCAGCTGCCGATGGTAGTCTGGACCGATGATGGAGTTAACCTCATCGCCCTCTAACGAGAACTCCTGAGATGCGACCTCCTTCTGTCCGCCCATTGCTGCTGTGAAAGTTGTGATCTTCTTTGTGGCACGGTCATACACGCCCTTAAAATTCTTACCGCAGCCGATCGGCCAGTTGACCGGACAGGTACGGATGCCAAGCACGCTCTCGATCTCATCCATCAACTCAAACGGATCGCGCGCCTCGCGGTCCATCTTGTTGATAAAGGTAAAAATCGGGATGTGGCGCATAACGCAAACCTTGAAAAGCTTGATCGTCTGCGCCTCGACACCCTTAGAACCATCGATGACCATGACCGCCGAATCGGCTGCCATCAGAGTACGGTAGGTATCCTCCGAGAAATCCTGATGTCCTGGTGTATCCAGGATATTGATGCAGAATCCCTCATAATTAAACTGTAATACGGAAGAGGTAACCGAAATACCTCTCTCCTTCTCTATCTCCATCCAGTCAGAAACCGCGTGCTTGGCCGCTTTTCTTCCCTTGACCGTACCAGCCAGGTTGATCGCGCCTCCGTAGAGAAGAAACTTCTCCGTCAGGGTTGTCTTACCAGCATCCGGGTGGGAAATAATGGCGAATGTACGCCGTTTTTTGATCTGCTCCGCTATATTTTCCAAAAAAATCTTCCTCCAAACTTACTACCATTCTTTAACTTTGTCTAAACGTATTTATTCTATATTATTTTAAACGAATACGCAAGTCCAAGTTACGGTTCACTCACGCGCGATCGGTAACAGATCTTAAAAACATTTTTCATCTTCTTCTTGATCCTTTTCTTTAAAAAACATATAATCATACTATTAACGTGGATATATAATAAATAGTAACAGTTGAACATATGAAACCGTTGCGATAACTATACAATCAACATTTTATAAGAGATGTTGATTATTGTAGAGATGCAGGAGATATAAAGGAGTTATTTTATGATTCTAGCTATCGACGTTGGAAACACCAACATTATTATCGGCGTGATCGACGCAAAAAAAACGTATTTTGTAGAACGCATCACGACCACCATCGGAAAACCGAATCTGGAATATGCCGTGGCGCTGAAAAGTATTCTTGAAATTTACCATATCGCCCCAGATCAGCTTGATGGTGCGATCGTCTCCTCGGTCGTTCCGCCGCTTAACCGGACGATTCTTGCCGCCATCCGTAAAATAACGGGACTAAACGCAATGCTGGTCGGTTCCGGCATGAAAACCGGCTTAAACATCCTGATGGACAACCCGAAATCCGTCGGCAGCGATATGATCGTAAACGCAGTCGGTGCCCTTGCAGAGCATGAACCGCCAATCATCATCATCGAAATGGGAACCGCTACGACCATGTCTGTCATCGACAAAAACGGACGCTATGTCGGCGGCGCGATCCTGCCGGGACTTCGCGTTTCCCTCGACAGCATGAGCGCCAGCACTGCCCAGCTGCCGCGCATCAGCCTCGATACGCCGCGCCGTGTCATTGGCAAAAATACCATAGACTGCATGAGAAGCGGCGTCATATTTGGCAATGCCGCGATGATCGACGGTATGCTGGATCGCATCGAGGAAGAACTCGGAGAGAAAACTTCCATCATCGCCACCGGCGGCATCTCCAAGATTGTCCTGCCGCTCTGTTCGCATACGATCACGTATGATGGGGCGCTGTTGATGAAGGGATTACTACATTTATATGAAAAAAACAGGAGAACCGAATAATCAAAAAGGCTGTCTCTCGGCAGATGTATCTATATGATACATTCTGATGGGAGACAGCCTTTTCACCACAGTTTATTATGCTGACATCTATTCATTACCGGTCACGGTCACAGCAGCATTTATTTTACAACCTTCAGCTTCATATTCTCTTTCTCAATCCGATCCAGCTTCTCGCCGTCCAGACGGAGTGCAAATCCAAACGGATTTACCACGATTCCATTCACGTAATCCAGATATTTTTTCAGATCGCGGAAGCGGACTTCCATTGCTCCAAACTGATGTTTACGGTCAAATTTGCCAAATTCTACTAAATCCGTAAATGCCGGGTAATAGCGTACACCCTTTCCAGTGGTCAGAACCGGCACTGCCGTCGTCTTCTGCGGGTCAGCAACCGGAACCAGCAGACGCGCACCGTAAAGCTCTTTGCACATCAGATCCTGCATCTGTGGGAATGCCTGGTGCTGTACCAGTGCCTGATAGAACTGATTTGCAGAACGGACCAGGGACGGGTTCATCACGATCTCGGATGTATCCTTTGGTTTCTCGATGATGCTGAACAGCGACATGGACATATGATTTTCCTGTCCCTTGTCGATCACAACTGCCTCAAAACCGCTGCGGTAGAGGTCGTTGAAAAAGGAAATACGCTGTAATGGGCGGATCTCCAGTACCTTCGTCTCTACGCCGACCATCTCCAGCCCTTTCACGAACTCATCTGCATACTCGCGGCTGGTGTAAAGGAAAGCAGCCGCCTTGCCGTTCTCTGCACCCAGGAAGAAGTTTTTCGTCGCATGGACAGTCACAACAAACAGTCCCGGCTCTCTCTGAAGCAGCTCCAGAACCTCTCCCATCACTTTTTTATCTGCTTTATCCTGATGTTCTTTCATCAGTTCACGTAATTTCTCCATTTGAATTCCTCCGGCTCTTTTTAATGTACTCTCGGAATCTTTCTGTGCTTGATTTTGTGAGATGATTTTTTGTCAGCTGTGCTCAAATTTCTGAGGCGTACGCGGTGCGTACGTTGATGAAATTCGGGTACGGCTGGCGGAAAATCAGCCACAAAAGCGAGTGCAGAAAAGACTCCGAGAGTACATTTTATCATGCGCGGGGCTCAATCCGCCTGCGCCTGTCTTTTCTACTCTGTCTGCTGTCCATGACTGCCTGAGTGTCGCATCGCCAAGCTGCCTTTATCACTATATCAGATGGAATACTCCGCTCAACCCCAGTTCAGATAACAGTCATCTGCTTGATTTTCAGATTCTTTTTGCAGACTATATCCTCTATATTTTAACACAGAGCCGCCAAACAATCAATCAGAAGAATCTCACACAATCCCTATAACACAATCCCTATCAACATTCAGCTCAAATAATGCTTCATGCTTTTTAACGCACTCTTCTCCAGCCGTGACACCTGCGCCTGCGAAATATGGATTTCTTCGGCAACCTCTGTCTGGGTCTTTCCCTCAAAAAAGCGCATATCAATAATGCGGCGTTCCCGGTCCGGCAGGCGCTGCATCGCCTCCCCCAGCGACAGATCCTCGACCCAATGTTCCTCTGAATTTTTCTTGTCACTGAGCTGATCCATCACGTAGAGCGGATCACCGCCGTCCGTATAGACCGGTTCGTACAGGCTGACCGGGCTCTGGATAGCATCGAGCGCATACGCAATCTCCTCTTTGCTGACTCCCAATTCTTTGGCAATCTCGCAGAGTGTCGGCTCCTTTGACTGCTTTTTCAGCAGATTTTCACGGGTATAGATCGCTTTGTATGCCGTATCGCGGAGCGACCGGCTGACCCGGATTGAATTGTTATCCCTCAAATACCGTTTCACCTCCCCCAGAATCATCGGAACCGCGTACGTCGAAAAACGAACATTCTGGGTAATATCAAAATTATCAATCGCCTTGATGAGGCCGATACAGCCAATCTGGAACAGATCGTCCACATTTTCCCGGCTGCCCGAAAAGCGCTGTATTACACTGAGCACCAGCCGCAGATTCCCCTTGATATACTGTTCTCTTGCCTCCCGATCGCCCTTTAGAATCCGGCGAAACAGTTCTTCTTTCTCCTCATTACTTAAAAGAGGCAGCTTGGATGTATTGACCCCGCAGATTTCCACTTTATAGACCGGCATTTCCATTCCCTCCGTATGATGGACGATCAACGCAAATAGTTGAATCGTTTTGATTTTTGTTTTGTCACCTATACATTAGAATGGACAATTCAAAGCTCATTTATACCCGGACAAATGAGAACCGTTTTCACTCATTCCAATTTCTTGCCTTTTCTGCCGTTCCATAGTAAAATATATTTTCAGGGATTTTACGATCAATATTATTTATAGAAAATAGAATTCAACCACAAGGAGATCCATTCATGAACACACAAAAAAAAGCCCGTTCCCTCTACTGGGATATCGTAAAGGGATGGGGCATTATTGCGATCGTGCTGGGGCATACCGGATATTTCGCCGGTGCGTTTGTCTATCTGTTCCACCTGGCGCTGTTCTTCTTTATCACAGGCTATTTTTATAATGAAACGAAATACGGGGATACGCCGTTTCTCTACTTCGGCTCCCGTCTCGCCGGTGCATGGCCCAGGTATATGTTCTACACGCTGTTTTTTGTCCTGCTTCACAACTTTTTTGTAACGCACAGGCTCTATGCGGGACAGGAACTTTACAACCATACCAGAATGCTTACGGCATGGATGAGCAGTCTTTCCTTCAACTCCCCGGAACAGGTTCAGGGTGCCCTCTGGTTTCTGCCGGTCTGGCTGGTGTCCTCCGGACTCTTTGCCGGATGCGTCTGGTTTGGACGCGCAGCTGCCCGCTTCACCCGGAAAGATAATGTCAAGCTTCCCGTATGTGCATTTGCATGCATCCTGATTGGCCTTGCCGGTGTCTTCTTAAATATGAGAAGCTGCCCGCTCCCTTACAATCTGCAGGCGGCGCTGCTCGTTGTTCCGGTCTATCTCATCGCCTGGCTGATGCAGCAGTTTTTCTCCAATTTCCGCCACTATACAGTCTGGTACGGCTGCCTGATAAGCGCCCTGCTTCTGCACCTGACGAACACAAAGCTTCACATTTTCATCGATCTGGCAAGCATGCACATTCCGGGCGTCTTATTTTATCCGATCTCCATCATTGGAATTTACTTCGTCCTTTCGCTCTCCGACCTGTCCGAGCGCATCAGACCGCTGGCAAAGGTCCTTGCCTTTTTAGGACGCCATTCCTTTGACATTATGGCGATTCACTTCACGCTGTTCAAGCTGATCGATTTTGCCTATGCCCGCTTCATTTTGAAGGAAATACCGGAAACGCTTTCCAACTTCCCGGTCTCCTTCCGCTATGAAATGGGTCCGTTTTACATCCTGATCGGTCTGTTTCTTCCAGCACTTATCGGCTGGTGTATAGACCGCATTGCTGCGAAATTTCTTTCTTGAGGCGTTTCATAATCTTCTTTTCCAGCCTCGATATGTATGACTGCGAGATACCCAGAAGGTCGGCAACCTCCTTCTGGGTCATTTCATCTTCCTGCTCTCTCCCCAGACCAAAGCGCAGCTTCACGATTTTCTGTTCCCGCGGATTCAGGCGGTTGATCGCCGCATTCAACAGTTTCCGCTCTGTCTCATCCTCCAGATCCCGGTAAATAATATCCTCATCCGTTCCCAAAATATCCGACAGAAGCAATTCATTTCCATCCCAGTCCACATTCAACGGCTCATCGATCGAAACCTCGAGCTTCGTCTTATTATTTCTCCGGAGATACATCAGAATCTCATTTTCAATACAACGGGATGCATAGGTCGCCAGCTTAATATTTTTATCCACGTCAAACGTGTTGATCGCCTTGATGAGACCGATCGTCCCGATCGAAATCAGATCTTCCACGCCCACGCTGGTGTTGTCAAACTTTCTTGCTATGTAGACCACCAGGCGCAGGTTGTGTTCGATCAGCGCCGAACGCGCCTCTTTATCCTCACTGGTTCCAAATTTTCTTAAAACCTCCGCCTCCCGCACACTGTCAAACGGTGCCGGAAGGATATCGGTTCCCCCGATATAATGAACTTCCCCGTCCCGGTGCATCAGAAATGACCGGAACGACGGCATCATTTTTAAACGAAACTGACCTGGAACTGAAACTTTTATAAACATACGCTTTTCCCCCTTATGTTGTTCGCTATGGTTCAGACCATAACGGCTGTTTTTCTTCACAACCAATATTTTTCATTGAGCAGCATCTGATACTCGCCCTTCTGCGACAGCGCCTCCTGTGAAATGGCAATCCACGGCTTCTCAATCACCCGCATACCGCCCTGACCGGACACTTCCATCCGCTCCGCCTGATATGCCGGAATCACGCCGCCGCCCTTTCCGACACTCCGAAATGGGATGTATTGGACACCGTCCTCCCAGGAAAAAAATCTCTCTGCCGCACACGCATCCAGCACCTGCACCGGACGCCCCGAAAGCGGCATCGTCAGATGGTTGCCTGTGTCGAGAATCGCCTGCACATGCCGCTCCCTGCCTTTGTTAAAAAGCGTTACCGCGTACTGGTGTTCCAGCTTCATACACCGCTGCATACCAAACCGCCACACCGCAGATGGAATCAGAAAACTGCCCCCCGCGGTAAACAGCCAGAACAGAAGATTCACCCGTATTCCAAGCGGCTGAACCAGTTCCATGCAGCCAGCCGCCAGCATAGATGCTATGTAAAGCCCGATCGCAGCTTCTGCCGCCTCCGACTTCCTACGGATGGAAAATGCCGTCCATACCATCAGCACGCTCATCGTGGCGCTTAGGAGCATCCGCCCGGCATATCCCAGCGGAACCGGAGCTAACACCATTCCTAACGCATACACGGCTCCCAGAATACTCCCTGCCAACCGCCCATACCGGCGTTCCGGCAGACGCAGGCAATTCTTCACCACCGACAGAAGCAGGAAATCCGCTGCCAGATTTTGCAGCAGGATGACATCCGCATACACACGATAGGTCACTGTCTCTTCCCACCTTTCTGTCCGACACGGGATATTATAAGAAAAAAGTTCCGCAAAATTTGTCAAACCGAGGGCGCAAAACGCCTGTTTTGATCGCCAAAAATCGGGGGGAAAACGTAAAATTTGAATAGATTCGACATAAGTCGAAGGTCTGAATCGACGATAAAAAAGAATGTGCCTTGGCACGTTAGTACTTTTTGTGTAATAGGGGATTCCAAGGAATTTCCTATTACACAAAAAAACACGCATCAGAAATTTTCACTTCTAATGCGTGTCTCTTCCAAAAGCAACTGCTTCTGTATATATTTTGTATTTTTACTAAAGCAAGAGCAGCTCATCTCTCACTCTTATATTATTTCTTATTTCTCAGAAAATCCGGAATATTGATCTGTGTTTCCTGGCGCATCGGGCGGAACGGCTGTGCCGGTGCCGACTGCGGTGCTTCCTTCGGAGCGACTGGCTGTGCCGGTGCTGCTGCAGATGGTGCACGGAAGGTCGGTGCCTTGTAGGTCGGCTGCGCTGCCGCTGCAGTCTGTGCTGCCGGCTGAGCGTATGTATTGCCAGTCGTCTTTGCCTTGAACGGAGTCTTGAACTCAGTCATCGCTTTTGCGACCGGTGTGTTCACACCGTGGGAATCCAGTCCAGTCGCAATAACAGTGATCGTCGCCTCATCCTGTGCATTCTCATCGTACATCGCACCGAAGATGATATTGGCATCGTCGCCTGCAAGCTCCTGTACATAACTGGCTGCGTCATTTGCCTCGATCAGGCTGATATCGCCGGAAATATTGATGATAACGTGGCTTGCACCCTCGATGGTTGTCTCAAGCAGCGGGCTGGATACAGCCTGCTTAACAGCCTCAAGTGCTTTGTCATCACCCTTCGCATGACCGATACCGATATGAGCGATACCCTTGTCCACCATAACGGTCTGAACATCTGCAAAGTCAAGATTGATAAGACCCGGAACATTGATCAGGTCGGTAATACCCTGTACTGCCTGCTGAAGAACCTCATCTGCTTTCTTCAGTGCATCCGGCATCGTGGTACGGCGGTCTACGATCTCAAGAAGTTTATCATTCGGGATAACGATCAGAGTATCGACAGCTGCTTTCAGTTTTTCGATACCATTGAGCGCGTTGCTCATACGGGTCTTTGCCTCGAAACGGAACGGCTTTGTGACAACGCCGACCGTCAGGATGCCCATATCTTTTGCGATACGTGCAATAACCGGAGCTGCACCTGTACCGGTACCGCCGCCCATACCTGCGGTAACGAATACCATATCTGCACCCTTGAGAGCCTGTGCCAGTTCTTCCTGGCTTTCCTCAGCTGCTTTCTCACCGATCTCCGGCTTTGCGCCTGCACCAAGTCCCTTGGTCAGCTTCTCACCAATCTGCATAGCTGTGGACGCCTTGCAGAACTGCAGTGCCTGCTTATCTGTATTGATACCGATAAATTCTACACCGGCAATATCTTCATCGATCATACGGTTGACAGCGTTGTTACCGGCTCCGCCGACACCTACTACTATAATTCTGGCAGAGTTCTCTGCTTCATTTATCTTTATCTCTAACAAGATACTTCCTCCTTCATTTTCCCATCTGTTCCGGTTTTATCATCTTTATACTAAAATTAGGGTCTTTTAAATCTAGCCTACCTAATACTATATTTGATTTTCAGCAAAAAATCAATCGTTTCTTTTATAAATTTTCAATAAACCAGTCACAATGTTACTGTTCACGCATACGTGCCAGTAACGGATTTTGCCGATTCTTCCTAGTTTTTATCAAACCGGTACATCGGATTTGCATTCGATTCATCGTAGCTGTCCAGATAGAGGGTTCCGGACAGATCCGGATAATCCCGCAGAATATCCGTCAGCTCCGAAAGTTTCCCGTTCATCTCACTGTTGCTTCCCAGCTCAACCTTCAAGCTCCTGATTTGAAGCGTCGCTTCCTTTTCCTTATTAAAACGGATCTCGTCCACCGCAACCTCGTTGACCGACAGCACCTGCGTCAGGTTCAGAATCTCGTTGAAAACGCTGATATCCTCGACCGGCAGCGGCTGATGCAGCACGATATGTCCAAAGGAAAGTCCGGCAATCTTCGGCACACCCGGCAATGTCTCGCTTGTGCTCTCCACAATGATGCCGTCCTTGTCAAAATACATCCGGCTGTTCATGTAGGAAACGTAACCAACCACACTCTTCTCGTAGACGATCACCTCCACGTCCGACGGGCTGCGGAACACCAGCTTGTAATCCTGCACGAACGGAATTGACTTGTGCGGCCGGAAGCGGTACTGCAGATAGCAGAACACCGGATTCCGGCTCAGCCGCGAATCGAAAATAGACGCCTCTATCTGCTCTGCCGTATATTGCCGGTTTCCACTGACATGGATTGTATTGATCTGAAGCAGCGACAGACCGACAAAAAACGCGGCCGCCACAAGAAGTGCTGCCGCCGTGATCCAGATATGTTTTTTTCCACGGCGGCGCCATACCTTTTCCTCTGTTTTTTTTTCAATCTGTATCTTCTCTATCTCCATCATCCTCCCGGCGCCGGATCTCTGCTCCTAATGCCCGCAAATCCCGACAAATATCTTCATATCCCCGCTCAATATGTTCACATTCTGATACTCTGGTCCATCCGTCCGCCCCCAGGGCTGCCACCGTCAGGGCTGCACCGCCCCGCAGATCACGGGCACGCACCAAAGCTCCCCGCAAGGTTTCCACTCCGTCAATTCGGGCAATGTTCCCGCTGCATTCGATGTTCGCCCCCATTTTTTGAAGCTCCGCCGCTGTGCCAAACCGGTTTTCAAATACCGTCTCCCGCAGCATACTGGTTCCATCTGCCCGTGACAGCGCCGCCATCAAAAACGGCTGCAGATCGGTCGGAAACGCCGGATACGGTCCGGTTTTCACCGATACCGCCCGCAGGCGCTGTCCGCCGTGTACATATATAAGTTCCGGTTCCTGATAAAGCGAAACGCCCATATGCTCCAACACCCCGGTCAATGCACGCAGCTCCTGTGTCTGCACGCCGTCCACGATCACCTCACCGCTACAGGACGCAGCGGCAAGAAGATAGGTCCCGGCTACGATCCGGTCGCCGCCGATCACAAACCGGCTGTCATGGAGCGGCAATCCGCCTTCTATGATCAGCGCATCCGTCCCGATCCCCCGGATCGATGCCCCCATACCATTTAGGAAATGGCACAGCTGTCCAATCTCCGGTTCCCGCGCGCATCCCCGCAGAACCGTCCGCCCCACCGCTGCCACAGCGGCAAACAGGGCATTTTCCACCGCGCCGACACTCGGAAACGGAAAAATAATCTCTGCCCCGCGAAGTCCCGTTGTCTGTGCATGCAGGAAGCCGTCCGGCTCCGGTTCCCGTATTTCCGCGCCCAGCGCACGGAGTGCCCGCAAATGCCAGTCGATTGGACGTTTTCCGATCATACATCCGCCGGGGCTGTAGACACCCGCCTCGCAAAAGCGTCCCAGAAGCGCTCCCAAAAGCATAATGGACGAGCGCATTTTCCCCATCGCTTTCTGCTCGATCCGCCAGCCATTCATCTTCGAAGTATCGATTTCCAGACGGTTTCCGTGCAACGCACACCGGCATCCCAGAGAATCAAGAATCCCCATCATACAGAACACATCCTGTATTCTGGGGACATTTTCAAGCACGGTAATTCCGCGGTTTAACACTGACGCCGCCATCATCGGCAAAACTGCATTTTTCGACCCCTGCACCGTGAGTCCGCCCTGAATCCGGCACGGTCCGTGAATCTCGATGAAAGCCAAACAATCCCCTCCCACCGGCATCTATGTATTATTATATGCCAACGAGAGAAAATGGTTCTCATTTTCTACATTTCCCGAAGTAAATATGTAACTCCGCCAAATATTCCTACTGCTCCAACTTAATCTGGTTCGAGACGCTTAACACCATCCCCATCTCCAGCATCAGGAACATGACGGACGTACCTCCGTAACTGATAAACGGCAGCGTAACACCCGTGTTCGGGATCGTATTCGTAACAACCGCGATATTTAAGATAACCTGAATCGCGATGTGTGCCATCACACCGATCACGATCATCGCACCCATCAGATCCGGTGCATTTCCAGCAATTACCATGAAGCGGTAAATCATAAACATGAAAATCAGAATGACCGAAATCGCGCCAAACAGACCTAATTCCTCACAGATAATCGAAAAAATCATATCATTCTGCGCCTCTGGCACGAAACCGAGCTTCTGGAGACTCTCGCCCAGTCCCTTTCCAAACAGACCGCCGGAACCGATCGCGTACAGACCCTGGAGCACCTGATAACCGCCGGAACGTGCATACTGCACCGGGTTGACCCAGACATTGATTCGTCCCAGCTGATAATCCTTCAGGATATGGAGCTTTACCAGCAGATGCCCTATATAGGGGGCGACCGCCAGAAGTCCGACGCCGCCTCCGATGCAGAGGAAAAACGGCCATTTGATCTTGCACGCCACAAACAGCATCACAAACACGATGCCGCAGATGATGATACCAGAACTTAAGTTGTTCGCCGTAACCAAAAGTGCCAGCGGCGCCGACAGCGCCACGATAAATCCGACTGCCCGCAGCTGGTTGATCCGCACGCCCAGATTGGCAATCAGAACCGCCAGAAGCAGAATCAGGGAAATCTTGACAATCTCGGTCGGCTGGAACTGGAGCGGTCCCAGGCGCAGCCAGCGCTTCTTACCATGCGATGCCACGCCCAGAGGTGTAAAACGCGTCAGAAGCAGCGTCACGTATGAAACGATATATCCCAGCATCGCAAACCGCGCAAACCAGTGATAATCTATCTTGGAGACGATATACATCGCAACAAAGCTGACACCCGCGATGCCCGCCTGACGAAGCATAAAATATCCCGGATTGCCGTAATCAAGCTGCGCCTTATAGGAGCTCGCGCTGTAAATCATGATCAGTCCGAATACCGTCAGGAAAATGATGGTAAACAGCAGACTGTAATCATAAAACCGATGTGGTTTTTTCTTTTTAATTTTTCCCGGTTCCGGCATACTTCCACTCCCCTGCTTTTTGTTGTTACAGTTTCGAAATTCTGCCTGTAAACGGCAGTTTTTCCTTCAAATCAGGGCTGCCGCAGACAAATGCCGGCTGCGACAGCCCCCTTAAATACATTAAGCCTTTATTCTTCCAATACCGAATTGCTGCGTGCTTTGCACTCCGCAATTCTCAAAAGTCACAATTCCTCCTGCAAGCAATCTTGCGTCGGATTTCCGACCTTTGAACCTTGGTATTACAAATTTCTCACAAACTCTTTGAATTTGCGTCCGCGCTCTTCAAAGTTCTTGAACTGCCCCCAGCTTGCACATGCCGGTGAAAGCAGGACGTTATCGCCCGGATTTGCGTAGGATGCACATACCTGTACAGCCTCCTGCAGATCTTCCGCGTACATGATATCATTGAAGCCGTGGCGTTTTGCACACTCGGCAATCTTGTCGCGGGTCTGGCCGATCAGCACCAGATAGCGTACCTTTCCGCCAAAGCTCTCGATCCACTCGTCAAACTCGGAATGCTTATCATATCCGCCTGCGATTAATAAGGTCGGTCCCGGCATCGCCTTGATCGCCTGCATCGCTGCATCCGGGTTGGTTCCCTTGGAATCGTTGTAGTATTTGACACCAAAACGCTCGGTTACGAACTCAATGCGGTGTTCAACTGCCTTGAATTCCTTGATCACCTTCTGGATCTTCTCCAGCGGAACGCCCATGTTCATACTGATAGCAACCGCTGCCATAACATTTTCATGGTTATGACGGCCAAGTAGCTTCAGATCGTGGATATTGACAATCACGGTCTCTTTCTCGCCGTCGTTGTATACAATCTCATCCTCTTTCAGGTAGAAACCTTGTTTCAGGGTACGCAGACTGGAAAAATATACCACCTTGATGTCTTTTAAAGTCTCACCAAATTCACGCAGTACCGGATCCTCATAGTTCAGGACGCAGACATCGCCCTCTTTCTGGTTCTTGGTAATGCTCTCTTTCGTCTCGATGTAGCATTCCATCGTCTTATGACGATCCAGATGATCCGGGGTAATATTTAAAATAGCGCTTACATTCGGGTGGAAATCAGTCATGGTCTCCAGCATGAAGCTCGATACCTCTGCGACGGTTACGGTCTCATCCGTTGTCTCCAATGCGTGGAATGCAAACGGCTCACCGATATTTCCAACTACAAATACGCTGTCATAGAATGACTTCATGATCTCGCCGGTCAGGGAAGTCGTTGTTGTCTTTCCGTTCGTGCCGGTAATGGCTGCCATACGTCCTTTGGCACAGTGATATGCAAGCTGCATCTCGCCCCAGATCGGAATACCGGTTTCACGAATCATCTCTACAAACGGTGCATCGGTCGGGATGCCTGGGCTTAAAATTGCCAGCTCCACGCCTAACAAATCCGTCTTTTTCAGCTCTCCGAGGACGAACGTGATCGTCGCGCCTTCGTCAAATTTCTTTTTCAGCTCCTCTTGATCCAGTTTTTCATTGCCATCGTAAAGCACTACCTCCCCGCCTTTTGAGAGAAGGAGCTTTGCAGCTGCAATACCGCTGATACCTGTTCCTGCTACTAATACTTTCTGACTCATAATCTTCCTCCTATAATCCTAAGTATGCTATAAGGCAAAGGATTGCCGTAATAATCGAAAATACGCCTACGACCCTGGTCTCAGACCATCCGCAGAGCTCGAAATGATGATGGATCGGCGCCATCTTGAAAAAACGCTTTCCGCCCGTCTTCTTAAAATAGGTTACCTGAATAATAACAGATAATACTTCCACCAGATAAATCAGACCCACGATCGCGATAAAGATCGGCATCTGCATCATAAAGGCACTGGAAGCGACAAAACCGCCGAGTGCCAGTGAACCGGTATCGCCCATGAACACACGCGCCGGATAGACATTGAACAGAAGAAAGCCCAGAAGACTTCCAACTACTGCGCCGGTAATCGGGCTAATGCCGCTGTTCTCCCCGATCGCCACGATCGTAAAGAACGTTGCTACCAGAATCGTCACACTGGTGCACAGACCGTCCAGACCATCTGTGAAGTTCACGCCATTGTCAGTTCCCAGAATGATGAAGAACAGTGCCGGTACAAACAGCCAGACCGGAAGCTGTAAATACTTGCCGGTAAATGGAATCAGCATCCCTGTTCCGATGTCCGGTGAGGTTACAATATAATAGGCAAAAATACCTGTGATCACAAACTGTCCGATCAGCTTCTGAATCGGATTTAAGCCCTCTGAACGTTTCATCACGATCTTGATGTAATCGTCCAGAAATCCAACCACGCCGAATCCAACGGTCATAAACAGCACCGGAATGATCTTCGGATAATCCCGGATATATAGCAGGGACGTAATGATGATGCTGGAAAGAATTACCAGACCGCCCATCGTCGGGGTTCCCTGCTTTTTCAGATGCGTCTGCGGCCCGTCATCGCGCACCTGCTGTCCGAATTTCAACCTGTGGAGAAACGGTATCACGATCGGGCACAGCACTGCGCTGACCACAAATGCGATGATAACCGCCAGTATTGTTTCATTTACCATGTCACACCTCTAACTTATCTTCCTATGTATACAGAGATAGTTCCTCAAATTATACACTTCAATAGTATACGTCTTTTTAGGGGAATAATCAACCTCTTTTCTCCACCCCCAGATACGGCAAAATGACCTCAAACAGATCGCGGATCACCGGGGCGGCAATCGTCCCGCCATAGTAGATTCCTTCCGGTTCATCGATGGTGATAAGCGCGATCACCTGCGGATCGTCCGCCGGTGCAAACCCTAAAAATGAGGAAATATATTTTTTCCGGCTCCTTGGAAGTTTCTCCGAGGTTGCCGTCTTTCCGCCGATCCGGTAGCCCTCGATCCGGGCGTTTTTTCCACTCCCCTCCGCCACCACCTGTTCCAGAATATAACGCAGCGTCTCACTCGTCTGCTCCGATAAGATTCTCTCCCCTTTTGGATAGGTAAACACGTGGACTGCCTGACCATCTGCTCGCACGGCACGGATCCCGATGTGCGGTGTGATGCGCGTGCCTCCGTTGATCAGGGAGGATGCCGTTGTAATGAGCTGGATCGGCGTGATCTGAAACGACTGCCCAAAAGAGACGGTCGCCAGCTCCACCGGTCCGATCTGATCCGGCTGGTGCATGATCGTCCCCGCCTCACCCGGCAGATCAATCCCAGTCTTTCCCAGCAGACCAAACTGCTTAAAATACTGATAGTACCGCTCCGGTCCCAGCCGCTGTCCGACATCGATCAGAACAGGATTGCAGGAATTCATCATTCCCTGTAAAAACGTCTCCCCGCCGTGTCCGCCCACCTTGTGACACCGAATCTTCCGATCTTCCACGATCCGGAATCCTGGGCAGGAAAACTGATCAGTCAGGTTGACCACGCCCGCCTCCAGTCCCGCAGCGGCAGTCACGATTTTGAATGTAGACCCCGGTTCGTATGTATCATTTAAACAGGGATTGCGCCACATCTGATTGAGGAGAGCTTGTTTATTTTGCGCTGATGCTGCGTGTGACTGCACTTCATTCTTCCAGGATATGTCTTCTTCTGTTTCTGAATCTTCGTTTTTTCCATCTGTCACCAGCTCAAACGGCTCATTCAATGAAAACTCCGGTGCATTTACCATTGCATAGATTTCCCCGTTCTTCGGGTTCATCACGATGATCGAGACGCGGTTCGCATTCTTTTTCTGCATCGTCTGGTACGCCGCCTGTTCCGCGTACATCTGGATATTGACATCCAGACTCGCCTGCAGATCCCGCCCTGCCTCCGGCTCGATGCGATCCTCCGCCTCATTTTCCAGCTCGATCCCCGCCGCGTCCGTGAGCGTCAGGATCTTGCCATCCGTGCCCTTTAAATACTTCTCATACTGTACTTCCAGACCGATGATCCCCTGGTTGTCTCCCCCGGTAAATCCCAGTACCTTCGATGCCAGACGTCCATATGGATAATATCGCTTATAGTCCTCATCTACCTTGACCCCCTCCAGGCGCCTTGCCCGGATCGCATCGCCCCGCGTTTTCTCTACATTAGACTTGATCACCTCTCTGGAAGATCGTTTTTCCGTCTTTTTCCGCACCTCCGCCTCCGGAAGTCCCAGTTCTTCGCTTAAAACCCGGATAACTGTCTCCGGATCTTTTACCTGATTATGAATCACTGAGATAGTACACACAGTCCGGTTATCAGCGATCACCGTTCCGTTCCGGTCAAGGATCCGCCCGCGCGGCGCTTTGATACTGCGCTCCCGCCGATGCAGCTCCTCCGCCATCTGGCTGTAATAATCCGCTTTATACAGCATAAGGAAGAACAGTCTCCCCGCCAATCCTGCCATGCACAGGCAGATGGCGGCGCACAAAAAGACAGTTCTTCCTCTGTGATGCGTCCGGTTCCGATTCATACTGCTTCCTGTCTGATCTCATTGCTACAGTATATCATAAGAACCGTTTCTTTATTCTGTATTTTCGTTACTGTTCACACGCGTGTGCCCAGCAACGGGATTTTGCCGATGCTACGCATTCCAAATCGGCAAAATCTGCTGCCAGAACTGTATCGTACGGATTTTTCAGTTCAGAAAATTCCTACCTGTGAACAGTTACGTATTTTCCACGCAGGATAGATAACTCTTCCCGACAGGCACAATTCTTAATCTCCCGCTGCCTGCGCTTCCTGGGAAGATGCCGTTTCTCCGGCATTATCCGCTGTTCCGGTGTCTCTGCCCGTTCCAGCCGTTTCACCGTTTCCAACCGCCGCCGATTCATCCTGCACATTTCCCATCGTATCCGGATAGCTGTACTCGTCTCCGGAATCGATAAATTCCTCATCGTAGTTCGCCCAGCCGCCCTCCGGAGCCGGAGTCGTCTCTGCCGGTGTTTCAGCTGCATTCGGATCCTCGGTCGCTGTGCCGCTTATAATGCCTTCTTCCTGGCTGGAAAGATTGGTCTCGAGATCCTGTGCCGCGCCGCCTGCCGGGAATACATTCTTATATGGAAGGACTTCCGCCATGATCTTGCTGAAAATCTCGCTGGCAAAAGTCGAATGTGCCTGCTGCTCGCCCGGCAGATGCGGAGTATCTACTACCACATAGCAGAGCACCTGCGGATTGTATGCCGGTGCATATCCGATAAAGGAAACCAGATAATTCTTCTCCGCACGCGGCTGCTTCTGCGCCGTACCTGTCTTACCAGCCACTTCGTAACCGGCAACTGCCGCCGCGCCCGCGGTACCGCCATCACCTGATACTGTCTGGTAAAGCGCATTATTAATGAAGTTCGAGGTCGATTCCGAAACCGTCTCTCGCACCAGATTTGGGGAAACGGATTTGACAACGGATCCTTCGTCGTTCAGAATCTCTTTTACCACATGCGGCTCATAATAGGAACCGCCGTTGATTAAGGACGCATATCCGGCTGCCATCTGCACCATCGTACAGTTATAGTTCTGTCCAAATGCGTTGGTCGCCAGAGAAGCCGGATCCATATTGGACGCCTGATAAATCAGACCGGACGCCTCACCCGGAAGGTCGATGCCCGTCTTCTCGCCAAATCCGAAAATCTTCTGATACTGGACAAACTTCTCTTTTCCCTCCAGTGATACAATACGCATCATAACGACGTTGCAGGATTTCATCAATCCCTGTGTGATCGTCAGCGGTCCGTGACCGGCTCGGGCAACACACCGGATATCCCAGTCTCCGAAATGCAGTTTTCCGCCGCACTCAAAGACCTCGTTTCCGGAAATCGCGCCTTCCTCGATCGCCCCGGCTACCGTAAATGCCTTCTGTGGAGAACCCGGCTCATAGGAGTCGCTCACGCAGAAGTTTCTCCACATTTTATACCACGCCTCGGACTTCGCCTTTTCATCCATCGCCTGAATTTCCTCATCCGTATAGTAGGTGCTTAAATTGTACGGATCATTCAGATTGTAACGGGTCGTCGTATCCATCGCCAGGATCTCACCGCTGTTCGGATCCATGACGATCGCCGCCGCCAGATTACTTCCAATGCCCGCCTGCCACTCATCCAGATATTTCTGGACAATCTTCTGGATGTTGACGTCGATCGTCAACTCCAGCGTCTTTCCGTTCTGCGCCGGTTTTACCGTTCGCTCGACGTTCGAATCGCCGTTTAAATAACCATACTCACGACCGCTCACACCGTTCAGGATATCATTATAATACTGTTCAACACCGCCGGATGCATTGCCATCCTTGAGGGCAAAACCAACCACATTGCATGCCAGCTCATTGTACGGATACGTTCTCTTATATTCTTCCTCGAACCATACGCCCGTGATACGCTGGTTGCCGCCTTCCTCCGTCGGCAGCGCCCGGTATTCCTTGTTCTTGTCCTTCTCATAAGTCTCAAACTTCTCTTTGTCTTCCGCTGGAAGCTGTTTCGCATAGATCACATACTGGCTGTCTTTTTTCTCCTCGATCATCGCCTGCAGCTCGTCCCGCTTGTAACCGAAGCACTCCACCAGCGCGTCCAGCGTGGCATCGAGATACTGGTAGTTCTCCTCCGTATCCAGAATCTGCTTCGGATCGACGACCAGATTGTAAACTTTCTCGCTAATCGCCAGATACGTCCCGTTCCGGTCGATAATATTGCCGCGCTTGTAGGGAATCGTGCGGCTCTCATAGTCCTGATGGCTCAGGACTATCTGATTGTACGACTCGCCCTTACTTTTTACCAGATTATAAAGCACCAGCACCAATGCAAACAAAGCCAGCATAATTACCAGGACGGTAATTGCCAGCTTTTCCTGCATATATTTCCGAAAGGTCTGTCTGCCGTTAGTGTTTTGGGATGTCCTCATACTGTCTTACATACTCGCTTTCCGTCTTGTCATATAAAAGAATCTGATCCTTATTTGCATATACCATGCCGAGCTCTTCGGTCGCCACTTTATATACATGATCCAGATCCACATACGTGTCAATCCGGGTCTGAAGTGCATCATTCTCGGACTTCAGGTTCTCCAGTTTCAGCTCCAGATCCTCAATGTGGTTGATACGGGTCGTGATCGACGCCTGCTTATGCAGATAATTCATACATAAAACCAGCGTGATCAGCGCAGCGATGGTCAGCGCCAGCACATACGGTCCGTTCATGTAAAGCGCCTTTTCCTGGTTGCGGCGCACGGCGTGTTTATGCCGGTACTCCTCTCTCTCATCTCTTTCTGGTCTTATCTCCACGGTTCTCTGAACTTTTCGCACGGTATTACCGTCCACATACGTGGAGGCCGATACATGTTGTCTCCTTCTGACAGACATAACGTTCCCTCCCTGCTCTTTCGCTTTTTCTCTCTTTTATCTCCCCCGCACCTGAAACGATCTCTGTTCTGAGGTGCAGTTATGCTTTTGTTTATGATTTTTCAAATACCCGGAGCTTTGCGCTCTTGGAACGCGGGTTTTCTTCCATCTCCTGATCGGTCGGAAGAATCGGTTTTCTTGTAATCACCCGGCCGCGGCTTTTGCGTCCACAGACACAGACTGGAAAATCCGGCGGGCAGATGCATGGATTTTCATTCGTCCGGAAACGGTTCTTTACGATTCTATCTTCCAGGGAATGGAACGTAATGATCGAAAGCCGTCCGCCCGGTGCCAGGCGTTCAATCATCGTATCGATCGAATCTTCCAGCACATCCAGTTCCCGGTTTAACTCGATCCGGATCGCCTGAAACGTACGCTTTGCCGGATGACCGCCGGTCGCCCGGACCTTTGCCGGAATCGATGCCCGGATGATCTCCGTCAGCTCGCCTGTCGTCTCAATCTCTTTTTTCTGTCGTGCCTGTACGATGTGTTTTGCAATATTCTTCGCAAACCGCTCCTCACCGTAGTCCCGGATGATCCGGTACAGTTCCATCTCACTGTAGGTATTGACGATGTCCTTCGCGGTCTGCTCATTTCTCTGATCCATCCGCATATCCAGCGGCGCATCGTCCTCGCGATAGGTAAATCCCCGTTCCGCTGTGTCAAGCTGGAAAGAAGAAACACCCAGATCCAGATAAATTCCATCCACCTGCGGAATCTCCAGCTCATCTAACACCTGTGCAATCCGCTCATAATTGCTCCGCACAACGGTTATCTTATCTCCAAAGGGAGCCAGACGTTCTGACGCAGCCGCAATCGCGTCCGCATCCTGATCAATCCCGATCAGGCGTCCGCCGTCTCCCAGCCGTGCCGCCACCTCGCTCGCGTGACCGCCGCCTCCCAGTGTCCCATCCACATAGATACCCTGGGGCTTTACACAGAGACTGTCAACCGTCTCATTTAATAATACTGATTTGTGATTAAATATCATATGCCAAGGCCTTCCATATTTTCTGCAATCTCTTCCATGTCATCATAGACATTCTTCTCCGCCCAGGTCGCCTTGTTCCAGATCTCGATCCGGCTTCCGACGCCGACCAGGACAACCTCCTTCTCGAGTCCTGCAAAATCCCGCAGAACCGAAGGAAGCAGGATTCGTCCCTGACGATCCACCTCACACGCCGAGGCACCTGCCAGAAAGAAACGGGAGAATTTTCTGGCATTCTGATTGGTAAGTGGGAGTGCCTGTAACTTCTCTTCGAACTTTTTCCACTCGGTGTTATCGTACACAAAAAGACAGCCATCCAACCCCTTTGTCACCACAAATTCGTCTCCAAGCTGTTCCCTGAACTTCGACGGAACGATCAAACGTCCCTTCGCATCGATTGTATGATTGTATTCTCCCATGAACATATCAATCACCCGTCATCCGATGTGTACCACTTTTGTGTCCCGAAAATCCATTTCGTTCCACTTTTCACCACTTTCTACCACTTGTTATGTTTATTTTAGTACATGCCCATCAAAATGGCAAGGTCTAAATCGAAAAAAAATCAGAAAACTCAGGCACCGGTTCTTTTTCCGAACACATGTACCTGAGTTTTCTGTACTTATCTATATTTGTTTCTATTTCCACTCTTATTTTATAGCGCCGTCTCCAGCCCTCTTTCAGTCTCCGTCTCCAGCCCGATATACTGATTTAAGAGTTTGTCAAGCTCCACACTGTAGTGATAAATTATGTCATATGCTGCCTTTGTGTCAATATTTTGATTCAGCTGCTGTCTTGCCCGTTCAATCTTTTGAACTAATTCTTCTCTCATATCCGCCATCCTATGCATTCTCCTTTTCTATTCTCTAGTGCCATTCCTCCTTACTTCACTGTCATTTTACGTCTTCCACCAGCAAAAAGCAAACTATTTCGACCGATTAAATTCGACAAAAAACGACGTTTGTTACTGTTCACACACGTGTGCCCAGCAACGGGATTTTGCCGATGCTACGCATTCCAAATCGGCAAAATCTGCTGCCGGAACTGTATCGTACGGAATTTTCAGTTCAGAAAATTCCTACCTGTGAACAGCAACCGGCGTTTGCATATAACAATAGGGCAGAATCCCGAAGAATCCCACCCTACTATATAAATACATTATTCAGAATAAATCTGCTCGATCCTATTTCACGCCAAAGATAGCCATGAATGTACCTGCTGCTACGGCAGTACCGATAACACCAGCTACGTTCGGTCCCATTGCGTGCATCAGAAGGAAGTTGCTCGGATCTGCCTCAGAACCAACCTTCTGGGATACACGTGCTGCCATCGGAACTGCAGATACACCTGCGGAACCGATCAGCGGGTTTACCTTACCATGAGTTACCTTGCACATAATCTTACCGAAGATAACACCTGCTGCAGTACCCAGAGCGAATGCAATCAGACCCAAAACTACGATCTTGATGGTATCCAGGTTTAAGAAAGCCTCTGCACTGGTAGTAGCACCTACGGAAGTACCCAGGAAGATAACGACGATGTACATCAGGGCGTTGGAAGCAGTCTCTGTCAGCTGCTTAACAACACCAGACTCACGGAACAGGTTACCAAGCATAAGCATACCAACCAGCGGAGCAGTTGTCGGCAGAATCATGCAGACAACGATTGTAACAACAACCGGGAACAGAATCTTCTCCAGTTTGGATACCGGACGAAGCTGCTCCATACGGATCTCTCTCTCCTCTTTGGTGGTAAGGAGTTTCATGATCGGCGGCTGGATAATCGGAACCAGAGCCATGTAGGAGTAAGCTGCTACGGCAATCGGTCCCATCAGACCTGTCTGACCAAGTTTACCAGCCAGGAAGATAGAGGTCGGGCCGTCTGCACCACCGATGATGGAGATAGCAGCCGCAGCCTTATCGTTGAATCCCATGAAGATAGCCATGAAGTAAGCGCCGTAGATACCGAACTGAGCAGCTGCACCGAGCAGGAAGCTCTTCGGGTTAGCGATCAGCGGACCGAAGTCTGTCATCGCACCGACACCCATGAAGATGAGGGATGGTAAGATACTCCACTCATCCAGTAAATAAAAGTAATGTAAAAGTCCACCAACTCCGTTCGATGAGTCTTCAATCGATCTCATAATATCCGGATAGATATTTACAAGCAGCATACCAAAGGAAATCGGAAGAAGCAGTAACGGCTCGAATCCTTTTCCGATTGCCAGATACAGGAAAATCAGCGCTACGAAAATCATAACGATGTTTCCAAATGTCAGGTTTAAGAATGCTGTCTGCTGAAGAAGATTGGACAATGTAGTTGTTATATATTCCATATTAATTCCTCCAAACGGAATAACATATCCCGTATTTTTTCAGCCAGTTTTATAAAAATTAGATTAGTTTAATGTAGCAAGAACTGCGCCCGGTTCTACCATATCGCCTACTGCAACATTAACACTGGCAACGGTACCGTCCTGAGGAGCTACGATCTCGTTCTCCATCTTCATAGCTTCCAGAAGCAGGATAACCTGACCACGTTTTACAGCTGTGCCAGCTGCTGCCTTAATACCAAGGATCTTACCTGGCATCGGGGATGTGATGGTTACGCCGCCTGCTGCCGGTGCTGCTGCTGGAGCCGGAGCTGCTGCCGGTGCTGGAGCTGCTGCTGGAGCCGGTGCTGCTGCGCCTGCAAATCCTTCTTCTACGGTTACCTGATATGCTGTACCATTTACGGTGATAGTATAATTCTTCATTTTAAATTCCTCCAGATTTTATCGATGATTATTTACGTGTAATGGAGCGGATATTTACGCTGTCTGCCGGTACGCCGGTTGCTGCTGCGATCGCTGCAGTGATAACTGCTACCAGTTCTCCATCGTTTGCCGCATTGCCTGCTGCTGGTGCTGCGGTACGTGCCGGCGCTGCTGCCGGTGCTGCAGTCTGTACAGGTGCCGGTGCTGCTGCCGGTGCCTCTGCTCCTGCTTTTTTAGCCTTTACATTTGCCTCAATCTCGTTAACCTTCTTGAAGCTGCTGATAATTAAGCTGATGAAAATCAGTACCAGGAATACGGTACCCATACCCATCAGGGTATTTAATGCTGCCTTCTCCATCTTCTCACCGAAGCTGTAGTTTACAACAAAGGATAACTCAGTCGGTACCAGAGAAGTACCGCCGTAGCTGCTTACGCTCTCCTCAGCGGTCAGGGAGAAAGTCAAGTTTCTCTTCTCAAAGGAAGCCTGAACAACTGCTGTGTAGCTGTCATCATCGGCGCGCTCTACGGTCACGCTCTGAATCTCACCCATCTTGCCTAAATCGTCCTTAGAACTGGTCCAAGAAGAAATTGCAGACTCAATGACTGTGTTTTTCTGCTTCTCAGCCTGTTTCAGCTGTGCTGCCAGATCTTCGTCACTGTAGCTGGCGAACTGCTCCAGATAGCTCTTAGCGCCATCGCTCATGGTCTGCTCGATCTCCGGAGAAATCGGCTCTACCGCTTCTTCAGAAGCGCTACCACAGGCGGACAGAGCGAAAAAGCAGACTGCCATGCAAAGTACAAGCAGCATTCTTTTCATATTCTGTTTCATAAATGTGTCACCTCGTAATTAGATCGTTCCATGCTTTGACGGACGTCCCTCTTTCTTCGTGAATCATATCCTGACAGCATCCATGTTTCTTTCATGGCGCCATCCGTGATACTTCCCACCTATCTGTGTTTGCAGGTGTTTTTGCAAAATTTCCAGAGCTTGTCATCCACTCCGGGAATTCTCCATCTGACACGCTGCGGCAGCAGAGGATTGTACAATCTCCTCTGCATACATAAATGGCATGCACTTCCGTCTATGCGAATCCGACTTTAATAGCCATGCATACATAAACATCTGTACCACTGACTTGTTATTCGATTCTCACATAAGCGCTGTCCGGTGCCTGACTGATGACAAACACTGCCCTCATCCCTGTTTCCGGAAATGATTCCGGCAGCCAGCCGCACTGACATCCCTTTTTTAGCACTACAACTCCGCCGACGGTTCTGATTATATAATCATTATACAATATGTAAAAACACGCTGCTTCCATGCAGTACTAAATCCGGAATCTGCATTCTCCGACCTTTCCCTGCCTGCGTCTTAGCGCAGCTGCCTGCCTGCGAACCACTGCTTTCACAGTTTCCTGCTGACAAACGCCCCCGCTTTCGCACTACTTCTGTGCCCGCCATCCCGATTCCGCGCTTCTGCCGATATAACGCATACCGAGGCTCTTCTTAATTTGCAGCCAGAAGAGCCTCGCATCTTTCGTCAAATCCGCACCGGAACAGCCGCAGCTTATCTTGCACATACAGTTGATATAGCAGCTTGAAACGTCATGTTATGCCAGATTACTTATGCTGGTTTCCTCCATCCCATAAGCAAGTCCTTTTTTTGCCTGTTTAACATTGTATAATGAGGTCGGCAAAAAAGCAAGTTATTTCCGTTCGAATTTGTTTACTTTTTCATTTTTTTAACTGAATCAGCTCCAATATCTGGGTACTGGTTCAAATCATATTTATATTATACCCCTGCCGGACCGGACGGCTGCACCGGTGACTGGCTTCCGGTTATCGGAGTCTGTCCATCCGTCGAACCGCCATTTCCCGCCGCATTCTCCTCCGGCAGAACTACCGTGCAGCTTCCGTCTGCCGCTGCCTGCCAGGTATTTCCATCCATCTCGAACGTAATACCTGCGTACATCGCGCCGCTGGCATCCAGGTAATATTTCTTACCGCCAAGATCCAGCCAGCCGGTCCGCATCACGCCGGACTCATTCATGTAATACCACTTTCCGCCGACTGCCTGCCAGCCCGTCGTCATGGCGCCGGAGCCGTCAAAGTAATACCAGCTTCCGCCCAGGTTCTGCCAGCCCGCCTGCATCGCGCCGGATGCGTTCAGATAATATTTCTTGCCGCCCGTCTCCAGCCAGCCGGTCTGCATCAGACCATTGTCCGCCATGAAATACCAGCTTCCATCGACCGCACGCCAGCCCGTCGCCTGTTCGCCGGATGCGTCAAAGTAACGCCAGCCGCCGTCCAGCGTCTTCCAGCCGGTAATCATATGACCGTCCGCCTCCAAATAATACTTTTTGCCCGAAAGCTCCAGCCATCCTTTAGACGGATTGCCCGCCGCATTCATATAGTACCAATTCTGACCATCGTTGATCCACGCCGCTTTCTGCATCACATGGTTCTGATAATAGTAACGGTTCCCCGCGATCGTCCGCCAGGTATTGCCCGGAATGATCTGCGTATAATCTTTATACAGATAATCAATATCCACATTGCCGTTCACGCCCTTGACCGAACCGGTGTTGGACGCCTGCCACATCGAGGTCTTTGAATATGTATACTTCTGCTGGTATTTTGCCACCCATATATCATACGAAATCTTCGACATATCGATCTTATTGGCAATCCAGTATTCATTTGCATAGACCATCGGATAATATCCTGCATCCTGAATCCGCTTACAGAACGCGTTGATCACATCGCTGACCTGAGACTGCGTCAGGGTTCCCAGCGTATTAGCATCCTCGGCATCAAAGACAACCGGGAAGGAGATAGGATAATCCTTGATAAGATTCAGGACAAAATCCGCCTCCTGCTGCGCCATTTCGACCGAAGTCGCATACGAATAAATGTACGCGCCCAGCCGCAGCCCTGCCTGGCTCGCATTTGCCGCGTTCATAGCGAAAAACGGATCCACATTACCGCGGAACCGGGTTGCCAGCATCGCAAACTGTACATTATCCGATGCCACCTGGCTCCAATTTACATTCTGCTGCCAGTAGGACACATCCACGCCGCGCGCAATCGCACCGATCCCCTCATTCTCCGTCACCCGGTACACGCCAAGCCCCGATGTGACCGCGCTCACACCCCCATTGGAAACAGAAGTCGAACCGCCAGAGCTGCCTGTACTTCCCGAATTGGAGCTGCCCGAACCGCCGCCCGGCCCCGCATTCGAGGATGACGATGTAAGAGAAGAATCTCCCGCCGGTCCTGCCAGCGCTGTCATCGGCTGAAAACACAGCGCTGCTGCCAGCATGCCAGCCGCTGCCCGTGAAAGCACACGCGCGCGCCCCATCCTTTTTTTGTTCATTCTATTCCGATTCATGCCAAAAAACCTCCTTGATTATCCTTTTATACCTGTTGTCTGTTCACCATTTATATACATTTCCCCGCCTGATCCGGCGGGGGCATATGCGAAACAAATATGGTTCATCCACACACTGTGTAACCAACAGCAGAACATTTCCTATTATAACCTAGTTTAACAGATACTCCCCATCCACTTCAATAGAGAAACTTTAAATAAAATCTGTCAAATTTATTACAGAATGCTTCCCTTTCTGCTAAAAGAATGAAGCCGTCCATGCCAAAAACAGGATTTTCAAGCAGAAAAACACAATAATGCCGGAACAAAGCTTTCCCCCGTTCCGGCATTTCATTTTTGCATATTCAGTTTTCCGCAAAATTCCACTTTTCTTTATTCCTGCAAAGGAACTTCTGTTCTACTGAAAGATTTTTTCCTATTTCCGATTCCGGTTCATCAGGCGGATAATGTACAGAAACAGGTTGATAAAATCGAGATACAGCTGCAGCGCTGAGAATACCGATGCTTTCTGAAGCAGCTCCGGATCCGCGGAGAAAATCTGGTAATTATCCCGGATCTTGGTTGTATCATAAGCGGTAAAGCCTAAGAATACCACGATACCGGCATAGCAGAGCACTGTCTCAAAGCTGCCTAGATTTAAAAACATTGAAAGCAGACCAAAGAGAATCAGAAACAGCAGTCCGCCAACGAGCAATGGACGGATTCCGCTCAAGTCCAGCTTGAAGATCAGGCTGACGCCCGCCATCATTCCGAAGAACAGCGCGGTCGCCGCAAATACAAACACCATCTCCACAACACCGAAGATCAGGAAATACATCGAGAAAACAACGCCGTTTAAAGCTGCATAGAATAGAAACAGCCCTCTCGCCGCTCCCACCGATAACTTGTGAATCCGGGCACTCAGCCAGATCACCGTCAAAAGCTCCAGTCCCGTCAATGCGAGGGTCGCATACGGAACCTGAAATACATACAAAATCGCTCCCGTCACGTATCCGGCTAATGCGATGCCAAATGTCACAAGAAGCCCTGCAAACATCCATAAATATGTCTTCGCCACATACTGTCCCAGTGTCTCATGGCGTTCCCCCGCCATCTGCCAGGACTCATTCATTGGTTCATAGCCCATAATTCTGCCTCTCTTTCTGACCAGCGGCAAGTGCCTCTGCCCTCTGTTTCGAATCTCCGTTTTATCTGCCGCTTGCGCGGCATCCATCCAGGAAGAAACACTGTCACCTATCTTTTGTAACATAAGAATATCACACTTTCTGAAAAAAATCCAGTACCACCCCGTTTTGTCAATCATTTTCGAAACCATGCATAACTATTTACAGGTTATGAAGCTCCCGCCTCTTTTTCTTCCACGGAAGCGGCACATTCCATTTTTTCAGCGCACTGAAAAAATAATAATAAATATTAAAGAGAACCGTTGTGATCGTCCAGGTCAGCGGATAGCTGAATACCACTGTCAGGATATCCGGGCGGATCGGAACAGCGATCAGGATCCAGACAACCCGCAGGACGCACACGCCCAGCGCCGTCATAATCATCGGAATCCAGCAGTCTCCCACACCGCGCAGTGCGCCGGAATAAATCTCAATACAGAGGTATGTCACAAATGCCGGCACCAGGAAGTGAAGAATCTTCATGCCGATCGCGATTACCTCTGCATCCGTTGTGAACAACAGATAAATATAGCCGCCCGTCAGATACAGGATCGTGCTCAGCCCCACCGTGATAATACAGGAAATTCCCAGGCAGACGTACACGCTGCGTTTCACACGGTCCAGCCGCCCCGCGCCGTAATTTTGTCCGACAAAGGTCGTGATGGAGATCCCCAGCGCATTAATGATCATCCAGTAAGTGCTGTCGATCTTTCCATATGCAGCCCACGCCGCCACCGTATCTGTTCCCAGTGCATTGACGCTGCTCTGGATCACGAGGTTGGAAAAGGAATACATAACCGACTGGAGTCCAGCCGGAAACCCAATCCGGATGATCCGCACCAGAATCACCGGTGTGATCCGCGTTTTCCGGATCTCAAACCGGTACGAGCCATCCGCACGCATCAGCGTTCCCAATACCAGACACGCGCTGACCACCTGCGAAAGGATCGTCGCCACCGCCGCACCACGCACGCCCATCCGAAGTCCTACTACAAACAACAGATCGAGCGCAATGTTTGTAAAACAGCTGATCACAAGGAAATAGAACGGTCTTTTGGAATCACCAATTGCCCGCAGGATTCCGGCACCCATATTATATAAGAGGTTCGCCGTGATTCCGACAAAATAAATGTGCAGATACCCGCTTGCATTGTCCATGATATCCTCCGGCGTCCCCATCAGGCGAAGCGCCGTGTCGGAAAAAAGGAGTCCGCCAACCGTCATAAGGATACCGCACAGCAGCGAAAAGGCAATCGCCGTGTGGACTGCCTCGCTGACCCGCTGACCGCGTCCCGCCCCGTAAAACTGGGCGATGATAACTGTCGCACCCGAAGAAAGTCCTACAAAAAAGCCAACCAGCAGGTTCGTAAGCATCGATGTGCTTCCGCCGACCGCCGCCAGCGCTTCCTTTCCGACAAAACGGCCTACTACCACCGCATCTGCCGTATTATAGAGCTGCTGAAAAAAAGTTCCAAATAAAATTGGGAAGAAAAATAGCAGAAGCTGTTTCCAGATCACTCCCTCTGTGATCGCATTTGCCCGGCCAGTCCCCCCGGGTTGTCTGACTCCCTCTTCCCGTCTGGTATCTTTCATCCAATCCACCCCCCTCTTATGTTCTTTGTCTCTGTTTCCTGTATGCATCCTGCTCACAGATATTTCACCTATAGGAATTCATATGTCTTTTCGTTATTCTTCTCCCGCAAATCCCATTTCCAACTCAATTCAGCTCCGCAATCCGCGAGATCCCCACATAGATATGAGAAATCTTGTACCAGGTAGCAAAATCGACCACGCCCGTCTGCGGAAGTCCAAACACCGACTGGAACGCCCGTACGGACGCCTCCGTTCCGGATCCGTAGATCCCGTCCGGCGTAACCCGCGGGATCGCTGTATACACAGTCGCCACCGCGTCAAGCTGCTGCTGCAGCTGCCGCACCTTATCGCCGCTGGAACCCACCTTAAGCGGTTCCCCCGGATAGGAGATCGGGATTCCTGATATCTGTTCCGCAGTGTTGATGTAAATACTATTTCCATAGAAGCGCCGCAATATCTCGATCGCGCTGTATCCCTGTTCTCCCAGACTGCAGGATCCCCACTGGGTCATCCAGCCCGGGCAGGACACCCGCCGCCCGTCGCAGTACTGCGTCAGAATCGGCTGCCTCACACCGGGGCGGGACAGATAGTTGTCAAAAATGTCATCCACCACCTCTGAGATCGGCTCAAAAATATCGCGCCCGTAAATCCATTTGTGATCGAATGCCGTTGAGGATGTAATCGTAAAATCGTAGCCCTGGTTCCGATACCACTCCGTATACACCCGGTTCAACGTAAACGACATGATTGCCAGCACATTAGCGACGATTGTGCTGCGCGGCCAGGTCGCATAAATCTCGCTCGATGCCACGTTCTTGATATAATCCCGGTATGCCACATAGTAATCTTTTGCGGACGCATTGGTCGGTGCACCGTCATGCACGACGATCGTCTGCGGCACCACCACGCGGCTCAGCACGATCTCTCCGCTCTCCTGCACTGGTTTTACCTCATCCTCGGCAATCTTGGGCGGATAGGAACCATATAAGGTATGGTCCGGAATCTGGATATTCTCCTCCGCTCCGGTCTGAGCCGGAAGCGGAATCATCCGGATCGGCTGGACTGCCAGCACGCCCGCCAGCACCTCCGTTCCCTTTACCTTCACCGGCCCATAGCCCTCTGCCCGCACTTCCACCGTATAATCCGCATACGGCTTTTCCCGGTTCTGTTCTTCCAGTGAAAGCAACGCAGGAGGCGCCGCTACCGCAATCTCCTCCGTCTGCCCGGATAAATTGGTTCTAAGCACTTCCTGCGTCTGTCCTGATTCTCCATAGCTGATCGAAGCCTCTGCTCCCTTAATTGGAAAATTGTTTTCACTGTTTACCACATCGATCCGCAGATAGCCGTCCTGCATTCCAGTTGTCTCACAGATTCGGACACGGTCGAACGAATGATAGCGCATACACGCAGCCTCGCATTTATTTTACATGGTCATTTACAGTTTATATCCAGCATCTTTTATCTATGCCGGTTTTTATCCGATTTTTTAATGTTTTGCTGCCGTATCTTCCTTATTTTTCTCCTCTAAATCGCTCTCGTCGCCTCTGCCAGCCACACCTTCTCTTCCTCCGTCATATACGGAGACAGCTTCTTAAACACGCCCTTGTGGTACGCGTTCAAAAGCTCGCGGTCACGCCCTTCCATCAGCGATACATCGATCGTGTCCAGATCAATCGGAACCCAGGTCAGATTTTCAAATTTCATGAACTGACCAAATTCATTCTTCACATCTTTCACACAGAGCATCAGATTCTCCGTCCGGATGCCAAATTTTCCTTCCAGATAAAGACCCGGCTCATCAGAGGTAACCATGCCTTCCTCCAGAACCGCATTTTCAGCGGGCGATGTGAGCAGCCTCCATCGGATGGAATTCGGGCGCTCATGCACACAGCCCAGATAGCCGACACCATGCCCTGTTCCATGGTTGAAATCCAGGCCGTTTTTCCACAGGAGTTCGCGCGCAATATAGTCCAGATTGATACCGCGGCAGCCATACATAAACTTCGCATCCAGCAGACGCAGCATCGAGCACGCCACCAGCGTACAGCAGCGTTTTTCTTCCTGCGTGATCGGTCCGACCGCGATGGTACGCGTCACATCCGTCGTTCCCTCATAATACTGTCCGCCGGAATCGACCAGATACAGCCCCTTCTTCGGTACACTACTCTTCTCTGTCTCAGACGCCGTATAATGGCACATCGCCGCGTTCGGTCCCCACGCAGAGATCGTCGTAAAGCTCATATCCAGGCAGTTTTTTTGTTCCAGGCGCAGCTTATCCAGATATTCCCCTGCGGTCCACTCGTCCAGTCCTTTTTCGCCTGCATGTTCCTTCACCCAGCGCAGGAAACGGGTCAATACCAGACCGTCCTGCACATGCACACGGCGCATATTTTCCTGTTCCACTGGATTTTTGACTGCTTTGGCCGCTGCCGTCGGATTCATCGCCTCGATCACTTTCACGCTCGCATCCAGGCACCGGAACAGACGGTAATTGATCTTCGACTTTTCCAATAAAACGCGCTCATAGCGGAATGCGGATGCAATCTGGTATACCGCCTCATATGGCATGATCCGAACGCCCAGTCCATGCAGATAGGCACGTACTTCTTCGTTCAGCGTCTTCTCATGAATAAAGAGGAATAATTCCTGTTTTGTCACAATCAAGTAGGACAATACAACCGGCGTATGTACAATGTCATCACCCCGGATATTTAAAAGCCACGCGATATCATCAAGACTCGTCAGCAGATGCACCGTCGCCTGACGCTTTTTCATCTCCCCGCGCAGATCTGCAATCTTCTCCTCCGCCGGTTTTCCCGCATACTTCTCTTCCAGAATCCAGACCGGGTTCATCGGAAGCGCCGGGCGGTCGTCCCAGATGCTTCCAACCAGATCCTCACCCTCCGAAATGCGTACCTTTTTCCCGGACAGTGCTTTCGCGATGCGCTCGCCCTCTGCCGTATCGACCACTCTGCCGTCAAAACCCAGAACACCCTGTTCCGGCATATGTTTTTTCAAAAATTCCAGCGTCGTCGGCACGCCCTCCTGACCGGAGCGGTAAAGTTCCACCCCGCTGCCGGAAAGCTCTGCTGCCGCCTGCACAAAATATCTGCCATCCGTCCAGAGACCTGCGTCCTCCATCGTAATGACCGCCGTTCCCGCCGAACCGGTAAAGCCTGTCATATATTTCCGGCATTTGAAATACCCGCTCACGTATTCCGAGCCGTGGAAATCCGATGTTGGAATCAGATATGCGTCCATTCCACGCTCCGCCATCTTCTCGCGAAGCTGTTCAATTTTCGCCCGAACCTCACGTCCCATTTTTCTGCCTCCTGTTGTTTCTCTATTATCCATTTTTCAACGCATCTTCGATCGCCTCCGTGATCGCCTCACTGTACGTCGGATGCGCGCGCATCGCCGTCGAGAGCTGATATGCCGTAAGACCGTTGGCGATCGCCGTTGCCATCTCTCCGATCATGTCCGTCGCACGCGCACACATGATCTGCGCCCCGATCAGCGTGTTGGTATACGCCTCAAAAATCAGGCGCACAAAGCCGCGGCTGTTTCTCGCCAGAAGCGCTTTTCCATTTTCCGTCATATATGCCACACCGCACTTGATCTTCATATTATAAAGGCGGGCGTCATTTTCCGTAAATCCAACCGCCGCAATCTCCGGCTCCGTATAAATACAAGTCGGCACAACCGGAAGCACAACATACATACCGTTCGGCACGACCGAAAGCTGCATCCGGTGTCCGCGTCCCGCCAGGTTTTCGACCAGATAAGCCGCATGGGACGCTGCCACATGGGCAAGACGTTTCCGCGCCACGGTATCGCCGATCGCATAGACATTTTCCTGCGTCGTGCGGTAGGTTCCCTTGATGAGCGGACGCCCATTTTCCAGCTGTACCTGACAATCGTCCGCCAGAACCTTCGACATATTCGGGCGTCTGCCGACTGCCACCAGCACGCGGTCCGCCGGGCTTTCCTTCCAGCCGCGCTCACAACGGTAATTGACCGACACCGTGTCATTACCGCGATCCTTGATCTCCATGACCTGTACATTGCAGTGGACTTCAATACCCTTAGAACGCAGATTTGCTTCCATCTGCTCGGAAATCATCGGATCCATCGACTCCAGCAGACGATTTGCCTGCTCCAAAAGCGTCACGCGGGAACCGAGCGCCGCGAAGATCGTCGCGATCTCCACACCGATGACACCGCCGCCGATGACCGTCAGACAGTCAAAATTCCAGTCATCCATCCGCAGAATATCACGGCTTGTCATAACCTGCGGCAGATCAATTCCTGGGATATCCGGAATCACAGGGCTGGAACCGGTTGCCAGAATCACATTTTTTCCTTTCAGCGTCAATGCGCCTTTGGAGGTCGTCACACGCACCACATTATCCGCATGCAGGCGCGCATCGCCGTGAATCATCTCCACCTCCGCTTTTTCTAACATTCCCTGAATCATTGAGCGGAATGATTCCACGGACTCATTTTTATAAATCTGCATCTGCCGCCAGTCAAAGCTGACCTTCTCCGCCACGATACCAAACCGGAATGCTTTCAACATATCCCGGTAGACTGCAGTCGCCTGCAGAAGCGCCTTGGCAGGAATACAGCCGGTATTGACGCATGAGCCGCCCAGCGCTTTTTTCTCGATCAGGACTGCATCCATCCCCATCGCCGCCGCACGCAGCGCTGCCGTATATCCCGCCGGTCCCGCACCGATAATAATTAAATCATAGATATGATCCGCCATATAAATATCCTATCCTCTCATTCTATGGGCTTCCCATTACATAAAAAGAATGTGCCTTTTTGTGTAATAGGGAATTCTAATGAATTTCTTATTACACAAAAAACTGCCGCAGAAAATCACTTTCCCGGGCAGCTTTTCATCAATTTTATTTTTACAGCAGATGAATGTTGTGAGCCTCTGCCTCTGCGCGCACACCGTCCGGCCAGATCGACGCCTGCACCTCTCCGATATGTGCTTTCCGCAGGAAGAACATACAGATACGGGACTGACCGATACCGCCGCCGACTGTATACGGAAGCTCTCCCTCCAGAACTGCTTTCTGGAATGGCAGCTCCGCGCGTTCCTCACATCCCGCCTTTACCAGCTGCTCTTTCAGGGAATCCTCATCAACACGGATACCCATGGAAGAAAGCTCCAGTCCGATATCCAGAACTGGATAATATACCAGAATATCGCCGTTTAATTTCCAGTCATCATAGTCCGGAGCACGACCATCGTGCTTCTCACCGGATTTCATCTTGTCACCAATCTGCTCGATAAATACCGCACCGTGCAGCTTCGCAATCTTGTACTCGCGCTCCTTCGGTGTGCAATCCGGATACATATCTTCCAGTTCCTGGGTCGTCACAAATGTGATATTTTCCGGAAGATAACGTCCAATGTACTCATACTCATATGCCATATAGTCCTCGGTCACTTTCAGTGCCTTGTAAACCGAACGGACAATGGATTCCAGTGTCTCACGGGTACGATCTTTTTTACTGATGATCTTCTCCCAGTCCCACTGATCCACATAAATGGAATGGATGTTGTCTGTATCCTCATCACGACGGATCGCGCTCATGTCGGTGTAAAGGCCTTCACCTTCCTGAAATCCGTACTCTTTTAATGCCTGACGTTTCCATTTGGCGAGAGAATGTACAATCTCAGCCTTCCGATCTTTCTGCTCCAGAATTCCAAAGGATACCGGGCGCTCTACGCCGTTTAAGTTATCGTTCAGACCAGATTCCGGCAGTACAAAAAGCGGTGCGGACACACGGGTCAGATTGAGCTGTTTTGCCAGTTCTCTCTGAAAAAAGTCCTTGATTTCCTTGATAGCAACCTGTGTTTCTCTCAAATCCAATACCGGTTTATAACCAGCCGGAGTAATTAAATGTTCCATCTGTTACATCCTCTCTTTTTTCCCGGTGCGTGTCCGGTTCCCTGCCGCACTGCCGATTTCTGCAGCCGCAGTTCATCCTTTTAGTCAAAGCTTGCAGGCACGCGCCTTTTAAGTCATTTCTTGTTATTGTACTGCATGGAATTTCTACTCAAAGAAACTCACCTGTGGACAATAACCGTTTGGTAGCTATTATATCATTTATATAGGAAAATGGGAACAGGTAAAATAGGAAAATAACTTCTTTAAAATAAATGAAGGTGTTCGCACGCTTTATAAATTCCATCTTCCCCGATCGGTGCCGTCACGTAATCGGCTACTTTTTTAAGCGCATCCACTGCATTTCCCATCGCCACGCCGATGCCGGCTTCCTGCACAACCTCAATATCATTCATGCTGTCGCCAAATGCCACTGTATCGGAGAGATCTTCTTTTTCTCCAAAATACACCGCCAGCCTGCGGAGTCCGTCCGCCTTGGAATTGCCTTTCTCGACCACATCCGCGCCATGTCCGCTCGCAAACATCGGCAATTTCAGGGTCGGAAATTCCCGTTCCATCTCCTTCACCTGTTCACGGCTGCCGACAAACGCCAGTGTCCGGACCGGCATCGTGAGCATCTTCCACGGATCCTGGAACTGCCGCCCGCAGCTTCCCCAGAAGCGGATATCATTAGCCGCAATGATCTCCGGATGGATATAGTAATCTTCATCCCCCACCGTCATGCCGATTCCGAATCCCTTTTCATCGCAGAAACTCAGCACCCGGCGCAGGAGTTCCGGATCAAAGATGTGCTCAAACAGCAGCTTATCTCCCACTGTGATCTTCGTCCCGTTCATATGTACAATCGCATCCGGACGGACGATGTCCCGGTACGATGTACTGTAATAATTATCCATATCGCGCCCCGTTGCCAGCACAATCTTGTACTTCGGGCGCAGCTTTTCAATCGCCTCCAGCGCACTCGGTGTGATCTGATCCGTCCGGTGGTCTAAAAGGGTCATGTCGAGGTCAAAACTTATCATGATGTTCTCCTTGGGGTTGGTTACTACAAAAGGTCACAGCCGAAGACTCTGCTATGACCTTTTCTTTTAATTATCCACGTTTTCATCATACCATTTTTCAAATTTGGAGTCAATATTGGGAAAATATTCATTCTATTGATCCATTCCATTGATTCGTAAAATTCCACTCAACCATCAAAATTACATCAAAAAACAAACATCCGGCAGCGAAAATTTAGAAGTCATAGTTGATTTTTGATGTAATTTTGATATAATGATACGCATATAATACTTCAACAAATGGCGGTATATGTCAGCTGAAAATTTGGCAAAGTGCAGCTATGATTTATTTTCGGGGTATGGCGTAGCTTGGTAGCGCGCTCGGCTGGGGGCCGAGAGGTCGCAGGTTCAAATCCTGTTGCCCCGATTTTTAGCATATTCTTAGCGTTCTTAATAAATGAAAAGAAGAAAGCCGGGCAGCTCTCACCGCCCGGCTTTCTTTCCCTCAGTTCACACCTCGTGCAAATTAAATCGCCCTCTCTAGTTTCCGCAGCCACAGCCACCATTATTGCCGCAGCCACAGCCAGACTGGCTGTCTCTTCCGGCATCATAGCCATCCCGGTAGCCGACTGCATAACCATCATTGAAACCTCTCCGATAGGAATTTCTTCCGTTATTTCCACAGCTATTCCAGCCCCATCCATTATTTCCACAGCCGCCGCATCCTCCGCAGTGTCCACAACCATTACCCCAAGACCAACACATATGATAATCTCCTTTTCATTTTTCATTGATACTATATCATATGCCTGTCAACGCAAAGTGTGTCCCACTTCCCCGGAAGCCACACCGTCAGCCGTTTCAAACATCTGTCCCAAAACCAGTCAAGTCATCCATCAGCCATTTTCTCTGCATCATGGCAGCAAAAATGGGCGCATGCCAGACACATCACGTCCACTTTTATCTACTTACACCCGGAAGTTCCGGCTCTTAAACACATACACATGCGCGAACAGTGTCACCAGCACAACCGCCGCCAGCACCAGATCGCCCGTGCCGCCGCCCAGATGAAACGCCATGCCAAACAGCGACAATGTATCAATCGCAAACAGCCATTTTTCAACCGCATACACTTTTTTCAGGTTATATCTCTTCGGATCGATCGAATCCGATATAAAAATCAGGAAATCTTTGCCGCAGAACAAATCAATTGTCTCCGCCAGTCCCAGACATCCCGTCAAAAAGAACAGTATATCCATCCGCACTCTCCTTCCCTAGAACCGTTTCCAGGTTTCCCTTGAAAACAGCAGAAGTACCGGAAAAATCTCCAGACGTCCTGCCAGCATATCAAAAATCAGAACCACTTTTGAAAAATTACTGAAAAATCCAAAGTTTCCGGTCGGTCCGACCAGTGCCAGACCCGGTCCGATATTATTAAACGTAGCCGTAACCGCCGTAAAATTCGTCACCAGATCGTATTCATCCAGAGAAATCAGCAGAACAGATACCGTAAAAATGAGCACATACGCGACCATAAACACATTCGTCGAGCGCACAACCTCATGCTCCACGATCTTTCCATCCATTTTGATCTTCTCCACTGCACTCGGGTGCAGGTACTGTTTCAGTTCCTTTTTTACTGATTTAAGCAAAATCAAAACACGTGACACCTTGATACCGCCTCCGGTACTGCCCGCGCAGGCGCCGATAAACATCAAAAGTACCATAACCGTTCTTGAAAGCTGCGGCCATTTATCAAAATCCACCGTGGCATAACCGGTCGTCGTGATAACTGAACCGACCTGGAATGCCGCATCCTGGAATGCCTGCAGTGCATTGCCGCAGAGTGATACCGTATTGACTGTAATGATGCCAATCGCCGATGCAATGATTAGAAAATATGCCCGGACCTCCTGCATTTTAAAGGCCTGTCCTATCTTCCGCATCAGCAGGAAGAAGTAAAAGTTAAAATTCACTCCGAACAGAATCATAAACACCGTCACGACATTTTTCTGAAATGCCGTGTAGCTCGCCAGACTATCATTCCGGATTGCAAAACCACCCGTACCTGCTGTTCCGACCGTGATCGTGATCGCGTCAAAAATCGGCATTTTCCCAAGAATCAGAATCACAGCCTCAAGAATCGTCATTCCCAGATAAATCTGGTATAACAGCTTCGCCGTCATCTGAACCTTCGGAACGAGACGGCTCACGATGGGTCCTGGGCTCTCCGCCTTCATCAAATTCATATGGGAACCGCCCACCATCGGCAGGACACTCAGAAGGAATACCAGAACGCCCATACCGCCGATCCAGTGCGTAAAACTCCGCCAGAATAATAAGCATTTCGGCAGCTGCTCCACACTGCTCAGAATACTTGCACCGGTCGTCGTAAAGCCCGATACCGTCTCAAACAAGGCATCGATCGGATTTGGAATATAGCCGCTTAATACAAACGGCACTGCTCCCATCACACTGAGTAAAACCCAGCTTAGAGAAACCGCCACAAAGCTCTCCGCCACATAAAAGATCTGATTTTTCGGTTTCCGGCGTACCAGAAGCATACCAACCATCAGGCATACTGCCATCGTTGCCAGAAAACACCATACCTCCGACTCACGGTAAATCAGCGCCACTGCCGTCGGAAGCACCATAAAAGCCGCCTCAAAATTCAGGATCCAGCCTATGATATAAAATACAATCGAATAATTCATCTATGCCGCCTACTTTCTCAGGATGTCACGGATATCCCGCAGACCTTTCTGACTCGTCAGGACGATCACTGTATCGCCCTGCTGGATGCAGTCCTGTCCACGCGCGATCTTGATATTACCGCCGCGGTTAATGCATCCGATCAGCAGGTTGTTCTTGAGATTCAGATTCATCAGCGGAATGCCCGTCACTTCCGACTCCTCGCGGATCACAAACTCCAGCGCTTCCGCCCGGCTGTCGAGAATATGGTACAACGTCTCCACATTGCTACCGATGGTATTCTGCATCGCGCGCACATACTGTAAAATGTAGTCCGCCGTAATGTATTTCGGATAAATCAGACTTCCCAGATCCAGCTTGCTGATCAGCTCGTCAAAGGCGATCCGGTTAACCTTCGTCACCAGCTTCGCGCTGGAATTTTCCTTCGCATACAGCGCAAGGAATACATTTTCCTCATCCATATTCGTCAGAGTGACAAATGCCTCCGCCGTCATCAGCCCCTCTTCCAGAAGAAGCTGCCGGTCCGTTCCGTCGCCGTTGAGGATCAACGCATCGTCCAGAAGTTCTGTCAGAACCTCGCAGCGCGCTTTATCCTTCTCCACAATTTTAACCCGGATCTTCATCGCCGCCAAAAGTTTTGCCAGATAATAAGCAATCGTACCGCCTCCGACAATCAACGTATTTCTGACCTGGTTTGTCTGAATGCCGATCTTGCGGAAAAATTCTGCCGAATTTGCCGGGGAGGCGATAATCGACACCATATCCCCGTTTTTGATCACAAATTTACCATCCGGGATCGCCACCTCATCGCCGCGCTCAACACCGCCGATCAGGACATCGCAGCGGAATTGGCTGTCAATATCCATGACCGAAAGCCCGTCCAGCTTAAACTCCGGTTTTACCTTAAATTTCAGAAGCTCTACCTTTCCCTTGGCAAATGGATCGATCTTGATCGCTGACGGAAAGCGCAGAATTCTCGAAATCTCCGTCGCCGCCGCATATTCCGGGTTAATAATCATGGAAATTCCCAGCTGCTGCTTGATAAAGGTAAGCTCGTTGCTGTAAATCGGATTCCGCACACGCGCAATCGTGTGGCAATGCCCCACTTTTCTCGCAATCAGGCAGCAGAGAAGGTTCATCTCATCCGACCCTGTCACGGCAATCAGCATGTCCGCCGTCTGCACACCTGCCTCGATCTGCATGGAAATGCTGGCACCATTTCCCACCAGCTTGATCGCATCGATATCATCTGACACCCGCTGCATCCGCTCCGCAGACGTATCGATCATCACCACATTGTGATCTTCCCGGACAAGCTGCTCCGCCAGCGTCGTACCAACCTTGCCGCATCCGATAATGATTATATCCATAGTTTCCTCCGTTATTTTCTGTTTATCCGCCATACCGATACAGATTTATATACAAAATAAAAAATGTGCCTTAACACTTTCCTATGACGGAAAAAGGGTGCCTGAAAACCACGCCCTAATCCATACGGAATTATTATAACACCTTCTGCGAGTTTTTGAAATATAAATTGTGTTAAGAGGGCATTTTGTGGGTGTTTTGAATATATTTGTCTCTTTCGATCCCAAAAGTGCCTACCCGTGTACAGTAACTTTCCTCCCTTTTTGGCAAGATAAATTTCTTGACTTTTTCAGAAAAAACAGTATACTTAATATATATTTGCAGATATGGTTCATCGGTAGAACGCTAGCTTCCCAAGCTGGAAAGGCGGGTTCGATTCCCGTTATCTGCTTTTTTTGATGGATGCGGAAACCCTTGTAAATGCTGGATTTTTCCTTTATTTACAAGGGTTTTTGGTGTTTTTGGAGCATCTACCACGAAAGCATATTTCAGTATAAAGAACCCCCTTTTCCGGGGAAATATCACACGAAAAAAGGGCTGTTTTTCCTTTATTTTCAAGGAATGACAGCCCCTTATTATGCGCTTATATTGTGTTTTTCATCATATTTTATCGTATGTGTCCGTCCTCTGCTATCCGATCTGCGGTAATCATCCAGCCATCCGAATCAAACGCATACGCCTGTCCGTCAATCTGGCAGACTGCATCGTGCCGGTAGGTGTACCCACTCAGCAGATACCACCAGCGCCCGTCCTGGCACACCCAGCCAGTAAGATACTTGCCAGACACCCAGCCGTCCGCAGTCTGGATCCACGGATCGCCGTCGGCAAAGCATTTATTAATTGGCTGCACACGCTGATCCTTGGTGTAGCGCTTGCCTGTGTCTGTACCTTTTGGAGTTGTTCGTATGATAAGTGAGGACGCAGTGACTCTCAACCCGCGTATGCCGCTCTTAATTTCTTTAAGATCGGTGATCACCGTTTTTGACTGTTCTGGTACCGTGCTGTTCTCCGCCGCCCAGGTCTTTTTAAACGCCTCAAATGTCCCATATTTCTGTTTCAAAATCCCAGTACCGCTGCCCCAATCCGGCAAATATACGTGTGGCTTGTCTACGATGCTTTTCCAATCGCCGCCCCATCCAAGCCCCAGATTTTTGGCAAGCTCTCCGACTTTCTTAAAATAATCTCCAGACTCATTATAGGCGCCTTTTCCATCTGCCCGGTAGAAATCCGCTGCAATGCCCCATTGGTGCTGGCTGCTATAGCTGCTGCCCCTAGCATTCGTGACAATACTGCCCGGCCGAGTCCGCCCTTGTGCATACAAAGCGTCCTGTTCGGCGACGCTCCGGAAAGATTCCCCGATTTTAATCGGCAAACCTGCACCGACACACTTATCAACGAGCTGCGCAGTCAGCGCCTGGAGACGCGGATGGCATAATGTGATATCTCTCATAGATTTGTCCTCTTTTCTTTATGATATGAAAAATATGACATTTTGTTTTCCGGGGGTATCTTGCAAAGAATTTTCGCATATGCTATAATGCCGATAGGCTAAGAGATAGTAGTTGTCCATCACAGGCAACGACAAAACCCCCAAGGATCGCGACTCCTTGGGGGTTTTTATTCCTAATTTCACGACGGGAAGGCTTAAACCCGCAGGCTAGTTACCGACTATTTGTGACCGTCTAACCATTTGCAGATGAAATGGCTAATCACACCCGCCACGACGGAAACAATAAGAGATAATAGTATTTCCACCGCAGGCACCTCCTTCCTGTCACCAGTTTCGGAGGCGGTAACTCTGACATTATAGCATATAAATTTCTTTCACTCTATCGGATTTCGTCGATTTTCCCTATTGTTGCGATGCCGCAACGGCAGCCATGCCCCGAACTGCCGCGGGAGATAGTCGGATCGCCTCCTTCTACTCTTCTTTTCCTGACTGCTTAAAAATCTGGTTTACATACGTAGACAATCCCGCCACAAGGACGCCCTGTGTAAGTGCCGTGAAAACTGCCAGCGCGATATCCTGACCACTGCCGCAGGCACAGGTGGCGAACACATAGATGGCACAAATCGCAACGCCAATCAGCCCATTAATGAGTGGGATGTATTTGTCTTTCACTGTCTCACTCTGCTTCAGCCACATCCCAATAAAGTACAGCACTACTGCTACCACAAGTAATTCCGGCTTTACATAATCTTTAATCTGCATACCTTATCCCTCCATCTGCTTTTCCAAATCTGCGATCCGATGGTTTGCCACCCGGATCTGTTTCTGCATCACTGCCTCGGTCTCCTCTAATTTATATGTACGCTCAATTACTGTATGAAAGCAATTATGAATGATGAAGTCATGGAACGACTGATTGATACGCTGATGGAGTTGCAGAAGAAAGAAAGCACCGATCTGCCTCTTTTGAAAAAGTAGCTTGCAGAAACGGAAAAAGGTATTAACAATATTCTCAACTCCATTCAAGCAGGGATTTTTACTCCGTCCACCAAGCAAAGACTGGACGAGTTGGAGGAAACCAAAAGGCAGCTTGAAGTCAGCATTTTGCAGGAGGAAATGCACAAGCCCCTGCTTACAAGAGAACAGATAGCATTTTTCATTTACCGCTTCCGTAAATTTGATGTGACAAAGCGGGAACAGCGGCAAAGACTGATTGACAGTTTTGTAAATGCGGTGTATCTTTATGAGGACAAGATAATTCCTTACTTTTAACTGTAAGAACAGTTCTAAGGCCATCACACTGGCGGAGGTTGAGGGTTCGGATTTATCCTCACTCGGTGCTGGTTTGAAAACCTCCGTAAAGAATGAATTTGACATTGTTTACGGAGGTTTTTGTTTTATCCCTTCGCTTTCACTTTATCAAACTCTGGGTTAAACGTATAGAAATTACGACTGCTCAGGTGATCCTGTACATTTCTTAAAGCTTCACCAAACCGCTGAAAATGTACAATCTCCCGCTCGCGCAGAAAACGGATCGGATCGCATACTTCCGGATCTTTGACCACGCGGAGAATATTGTCGTAAGTTGTGCGGGCTTTCTGCTCTGCTGCCATATCCTCATATAAATCCGTGATCGCATCGCCCTTCGACTGGAACTCGCACGCATTGAACGGGATTCCGCCTGCTGCCTGCGGCCAGATTGCCGTGGTGTGGTCGATATAGTATGGTCCGAACCCGGATGACTCGATCTGTGCCGGAGTAAGGTTGCGCGTGAGCTGCTGGACAATGGCGGCAATCATCTCCATATGGGCGAGTTCCTCGGTTCCGATGTCGGTCAGAAGTCCTTTCTGCATCTTATAAGGCATCGTATACCGCTGGGACAGGTAGCGCATAGAGGCTCCGATTTCGCCGTCAGGACCGCCATACTGGCTCATTACATATTGCGCGATCTTCGGATTCGGCGTCTTGATATTGACTGGATATTGTAATCTTTTTTCATATCTCCACATACGCTACACCTCCCCTTCCCACGGCCAGCGCTCTGTAAGCCAGGACCATGTGCATGCATCGTCCGCATCCTCGATCGTGAGCGGTCCAAACGATGCCTCATACGCTTTAACAGCTTCTTTCCGAAGTGCCACCACATACCGGTAATAATTCAGCGCATTCCTGTCATCCGGGTGGGTGTCCAGATAGAGAATCACATCATCCATTGCAAAGCTGGCATCATCAATCCGTTTCATCAATTTTCTGGCAGTCTCATTCATCAGCAGGCACCTCCCATCATAAACGGCAGATCCAGATCCGGAAAAATAGTTCCCCGCCTGAATGCGGTTTCCAGCGCATACGGCTGCTGCCAGGACTGAATCGGTACATATCCCATGCCGACCGGATAATTTCCGCCTCCCAGAAATGTCTGCGGCGGCCTGTTCCCTCCTGTCTGCGGATACGGGCGGGCAGGTCGGATTTCTGGACCCTGCGGGCAAAATGCCCCATTTTCCGAAACAAGATGCACCGAACCAGCACAAGGTATTTCCGGCGGACAGGTTGGCGGTGCGGTATTTATGCAACGATTGCCAGAAATGCCTGCCACCGGGCATGACATAAGAGGCATTCCCGAACGGCAGGCATTTTTCCGGCTGGAGTTATCCTGATAACCATTCATATTTCATTCTCCTACAAAAGCAGTTATACTTTATCTTATGCAGGAAATATATAAATGCGATCGCCGCTGAAAAACAGAGCGATCATTATGTACTATTTTTTACAAAGGTAACTGATAACATCTTTTCTGGTAATAATACCGATAAAATTTTTCTGATCATCCAGCACCGGCACGAAATTCTGGTTCATGATCTTTCCCAGAAGATCTTCCATATCCGCATTGACAAGTACCGGCTGATTATCCGAACGGCGTGGAATCTCAGTGATCCGCACTTTTTCTAGTCCTTTCTGCACCAGATCTGTCTTATTTTTGAGTCCCCACAGCAAGTCGCCCTCGGTTAATGTTCCTGCGTAACGCCCTGCCTTCGTGATGATCGGCACCGCAGAATACTTGTACTTTTCCATCGTATCCATTGCCTGCCCAACCGTGTCCTCCTCATTCACATAAATGACTTCGCTTTTCGGTGTCAGAAAAAATAATATATTCATGGTTTACCTGTTCTCCTTTCATCTTTCCCCATACGTCCCCCATACGTATCTGTAGATTTTGTATATTTTCGTTCAAATCTGCCTTCGTTCTTCTTGATTATACCAAATCCGTCCAAAAAAGATATAAAGAAATCCTTATTTTTCCATCAAATTTTTCTATAATCGGTACTGTTCATACCCGTGACCAGTAACTATATTCCGCTCCTAATAACCCATCTCCTCATCCACAAACACAACCTCTACTTCCATCCCATTGCTCGGACGCTCCAGGATCACGATCGAATGGCAAATCCGTGCCGGGCTGTTGCAGTCTACGCAAACGCCCGTTTTCGCACACGGGGTCTGGACCTGCAGACGGGCTGCGTTCTTCGGTGCTGCGATCTGTTTTGCACGTTCCATCGCAGATGTCAAATCCGGACAGACTTTATTGTTTCCAATGACAAAATATACTTTTTCCGGTCCGAATAAGGTCTGCGACACGCGGTTTCCGGTTCCATCGATATTGACCAGTTCTCCGGTTTTGGAAACACCATTGGCGCTGGTTATGTACACCTCGGCACTTCTCGCTTCCATAAGCGTCTCGCGCCCTGCCTTTTTCCAGTGCCAGATCACCTCATTTTTCTCGGAAAGTGCTTCATAAAGTCCCATCTCCTGTGCCGTCACGCTTCCGCCTATCGCAACTTTTTTCCCGGAAATCTGATCTTTCAGATAGTCCAACGCAGCCTCCTTTGTATCAAAGAAACTCGTTTTAAATCCGTGACGTTCAAAATTATTCTTCAACAATTCCTGTTCCATCTTTGTCCTCCTTATTAAATCGTTCAATTTATAGTAACTTTTATTTATAACCTACATTGACAGCCTTTGATCTTTGAAAATATTCGTACTTTACCTATAGTATATCAAATATTGGCAGAAAAACAAGGCAGAGCAAATTAGCTGCCCGCCTTGCTTCAAATCAAGTTACTGTTCACGCATGCGTGCCCAGTAACGGAATTTGCCGTGGCTTCGCATTCAAATACGGCAAATTCCTGCTGCCACCACGTTTTCTTACGGCACTTTCGGTTCCAAAAGTGCCTACCCGTAAACAGTATCAAGTCAACAAAATTCCCTGTCTTCATGTTTTCATACAGCAGCTTTCTGTTTCAAAACCACCTGTCACAAAACACAAACTTATCCCTTCATTTCCAATTTCTGCCACAGCCAGAACCAGACTGCAAGGCGCATCATAAACAGCATTTCAGCCTGTCATTCCAGATAATCCAGCGCATCCACCGGTTCTCCGTCGTGCATCAGCTCGAAATATACGTTATTTCCCTCAATCGAATAGTATTTGGTCGGCTCTGCCACATATCCGAGTATCGTATCTTTTGCCACATACTGCTTCTGCGCCACCTGAACGTCTTTGAGCTGTCCACAGACCGCCGTGTAGCCGCTTCCCAGATCCAGCACAACATAATTGCCGATCTCCTCATTGGAACCGACTTCGGTTACCTGCGCCTCGGCGGGTGCGGCGACCGGCTCACTCACATCGCCCTGGATAATGAGCGCCGGATTGCATTTGTATTGATCGAGCGTCGGAAAATAGACGGTCGAATCCATGCTGTAATCGAGAATCACATTGCCCTGGACCGGCCAGCTTAAGCGATCGGTTCCATTGTAGGAAAGTGCGGGTGCGGCAGCTGCTCCGGCTCCCAGACTGCTCTCTTTTTCCTCCTCCATCGGCTTCTGATCGGCTTCATCCCGGTTATTGACCGAATACGAGGCATCCGAACTTCCTGCCACCTGTGCGCGTGTTTCCGCCTGTCCGTCGTTTTCTTCTAAACGGTTCTGCGGCATCTCTTCCGCCAGGATTCCCTCCGTCTGCGGCACATCCAGATACGGATTTCTTCCATCCTGCGCATTATCTTTTCGAATTTTTACGGTTCCTGCTGCGGCTACGATTGTCAGCAGACCAAGCACTGTCATTACCAGAACAAGTTTGTCCCTGAATAACTGTCTTACTTTATTTTTCACGTTTATCACCTCGGTATTAGTCTTGCCGAAGTGAATCGTTTTATTCAGAAACGATTTGAATATTTTTAAAATAATGCTTTAAAATTTCTTCCGCGCTACTCCCATTCTCCGCCATGAGTCCCGCCCCGTACTGCGACAACCCGTAACCATGCCCGCGCCCATAAGTAACACAGCGGATTTCGTCCCCGTCTTCCTCGAGGGAAAAAGCTGGCGACGGCACGCCTAACGCATAGCGCACCGCGTCCCCGCTGTACGTCTCCGCCCCAATCTGCACTGTTTCCACATAACCGGCGCTGTCCCGTTTCACGATCTGAATCTCCTCCAGAATCCGATCTTCTTCCAGATTTTCCAGATCCGGGTGTTCTCCCAATGCATTCAGTCCTTCTTCCAGACGTTTTTTCAGTTCTTCCCGTGTCATGCCCTGCCGCGTCAGGTAGCCGCCAGCGCCCTCATCCTCCTTTGCCGCAACCGACGCCAGATACGGATGCGCCTCATCCCCTTCGCGCGTCCGCCCCGCGCTCACTGCATGAAACAGCGGCTCAATATAATCCCCAGCCCAGATCGCCGTCTGTCCTGCGCTCTCCCGCACCGCCCCACAGATCGTCTGGTAATATTCCGGCATTCCAGCCGCCTCAAACCGGCTCTCGATCTGCTCCGGCTCCAGATAATCCATATCTAACGCCGATTCCTCGATCGAATCTGCCCCGTCCATCTCCCGGTACAGCGCCGTCCGCGCCAGAATTGCCTGCGCCTTGACCGCCTCCTTCGGATAGCCGTCCGGAATCTGCACTGCAGTCAGACCGATCAGATATTCTTCCAGTGGGACAGCATACCCGGTTCCGTTGTTGCGGTCGCCATCCTCCCGATCCAGAAGGATCTGCCGATCATCCGTCTGACTTCCCCATCCAGATGTTCTATCTGAATTTTCTCCGATTTTTCCTCCATCCGCCCCCTGCACACGCCCGGAAACTGCCAGTGTTGTGATATATGGGATCAAAAAAGCCGCCAGTACGGCGGCAGTTCTCTTCTTCATTTCGGTTCTCCTGTTTTGACTGTTCCAGTACGGTTTCACGCATTTTCTGTTTTGCCATACCAGTAAACTTATGGTTTCAATGCCTTACAAACCTGCTTCTTTTCTCTGCCTTCCTTATCTTATGACAGGCACTCAAAAAATATCACAAGTCTACGCTCCGGCTTCTCCTCCGCCGCCCTTTGCAGTCTCTTCCAGTTTCCCCTCTATCATTCTTTTACTCCCCCAGCGTCACACCATCCAGCAGCCAGCGGAACCATCCCTTTTTCTTCATCACCACAGTTCCATGAAAGTCCATCGTCTTCTCCGGTGCCAGCACCTCATTACCTTTTTCCAGGCAGAAACGCACCGAAACCGTGTAGTCATACGTCCGCGCCTTCTTCTCCCGCCCCGTCTCGCTCAGCTGGCAGCTCGTCACATACACGCGTTCCACCGGAGCGGAAAACTGCGATAATAAAAGGACATACGGAAGCCCCGTCTGCTCCAGCGCCTCGCATCCAGCCTCGGTTGCCGTCTTTCCATACTCTTTCGCATAGATCGCCGTCAGACCGTCCTGATACACCTCATCCAGATCAAACGCCCGGTTCGCCGTATAAAGCGAATAGATTTCCTTTTTCGCCTGCTGATAGGCGCTGTTTTTATAAGAAGCAAACAAAAACAGCGAAATGATAAAAAAGAGGGAAGCACCCACAAGAGGAACCGAAAATCCTTGTGTCCCCGGTCTTTTTCTGTATCCTCTCATAGTGTGTCCTCCCTCTTTTTACTCCTTTTACAGTGCCTTTACATCATCATCGTCCACATGGATCTTCTCCAGATGCCAGATGTCGCGCACATACTCCTCGATGGTACGGTCAGAGGAGAATTTACCAGCGCTTGCTGTGTTGAGCATGGCTGCTCTCGCCCACCAGTTCTCGTCACGATAAGCTGCCTCGACGCGTTTCTGTGCTTCCGCATAGGAACGGAAATCTTTCAGGATGAAGTAGGTATCTGCCTTGGCACTGTTCTTTGTATTTAACAGGGAATTGTAAATATCGCGGAACAGCTCCGGATCCTGCGGTGAATAGTAGCCGTTGATGAGCTGCATCAGCACGCGGCGGATATCCTGGTCGGTGTTGAAGATCTCCTCCGGGTTGTAACCGCCGTTGTTCTCATAATTGATAACCTCGTCAGCGCTCAGACCGAAGATAAATGCGTTCTCCTTGCCTACCTCCTCGACGATCTCCACGTTCGCACCATCCATCGTGCCCAGCGTCAGCGCACCGTTCAGCATGAACTTCATGTTGCCGGTACCGGACGCCTCCTTGCTGGCGGTGGAAATCTGCTCGCTGACATCCGCTGCCGCAAAAATCAATTCTGCGTTGGAAACGCGGTAATCTTCGATAAACACAACTTTCAGCTTACCATTGATGGATTTATCATTGTTGATAACATCTGCTACGGAGTTAATCAGTTTGATCGTCTTCTTGGCAATCTGGTAACCTGCCGCTGCTTTCGCACCAAAGATAAAGGTTCTCGGAACCATATCCATGTTTGGATTGTCTTTGAGCTGGTTATACAGGTACATTACATGAAGGATATTTAAAAGCTGTCTCTTGTACTCATGGAGACGTTTTACCTGTACATCGAAAATGGAACGCGGATCAATGTCGATGCCGTTGTGCTCCTTGATGTATTTTGCCAGGCGCAGTTTATTCTGGTACTTGATGTTCATAAATTCCTGCTGGAATTTCGGATCATCGACGTATACTTTTAATTTTGCCAGGTGCGGAAGATCGGTAATCCACTCGTCGCCAATCTGCTCCGTGATCCAGTCTGCCAGAAGCGGATTGCCATGCAGCAGGAAACGACGCTGGGTGATACCGTTTGTCTTATTGTTAAATTTCTCCGGCATCATCTCGTAGAAATCTTTCAGCTCCTGATTTTTCAGAATCTCGGTGTGAAGTTTTGCCACACCGTTGACGGAATATCCGGCTACGATCGCCAGATGCGCCATCTTGACCTGACCGTCAAAGATGATCGCCATCTTTTTAACTTTCTCGTAGTTATTCGAGTACTTATTCTGTACCTCGATCAGAAAACGGCGGTTGATCTCTTCCACAATCTGGTATACACGCGGAAGCAGGCGGGAGAACAGCTCGATCGGCCATTTTTCCAGCGCCTCTGCCATGATAGTGTGGTTGGTGTATGCACAACATTTTGTTGTGATACCCCACGCCTCATCCCAGTTTAAGCCTTCCTGATCCAGGAGCAGGCGCATCAGCTCAGCAACTGCCACGGTCGGATGCGTATCGTTCATCTGGAATACGATCTTCTCCGGCAGTTTGTGAATATCATCGTTTGTCTCTTTGAATTTCTTCAGAGCAACCTGTAAGCTGGCAGAAATGAAGAAATACTGCTGTTTAAGACGCAGCTCTTTACCCGCATAGTGGTTGTCGTTCGGATAAAGGACCTCAACCAGGTTCTTCGCCAGATTCTCCTGCTCGACCGCCTTCTGGTAATCACCCTTGTCAAATGCAGAAAGGCTGAACGTGTCGATCGGCTGTGCATCCCAGATACGCAGGGTGTTGACTACGTTGTTGCCGTAGCCGACAATCGGCATATCATACGGAACTGCCAGAACAGACTGATAACCTTCTTGTACAAAATGGTTGCGCTCACCGTCCCACTCGGTCTTGACATAACCGCCAAATTTAACCTCGATCGCATACTCCGGGCGGCGAAGCTCGAACGGATAACCGTTTTTCAGCCACTCATCCGGCACCTCCACCTGGTAGCCGTCTTTAATTTTCTGCTTGAACATACCGTAATGGTAACGGATGCCGCAGCCGTAAGCCGGATAACCAAGCGTTGCCAGGGAATCCAGAAAACATGCTGCCAGACGCCCCAGACCGCCGTTTCCAAGTGCCGGATCCGGCTCCTGATCCTCAATCGCATTGAGGTCAAAACCCAGCTCTTCCAGTGCTTCCTTCACTGCTTTTTTCGCACCCAGGTTGATGATATTGTTACCAAGCGCACGTCCCATCAGAAACTCCATAGAAAGGTAATATACCTTCTTTGCGCCTGTCTCGTCAAACTGCTTCTGGGTTGCAATCCAGTCGTCGATAATCACATCCTTGATCGCATAGGACACAGCCTGGAATATCTGCTGCGGTGTCGCCTCGTCGATCGTTCTGCGGTACTGGTTCTTTACATTTTCGATAATACTCTTTTTAAACTCTTCTTTGCTGATCTCGCGCATCCTGTCCTCCTAATATTCGTAGTATCACAGTTTCCCGTCAAGCACATCAGTCAGTCGTTTTTTCAACACCAAACATACCTTTTTCGCCATTGATATCCCACTCTTTTGTGTATCCGCTCATGGTGCCAATCAGGATATTATCAGCCAGAACCTCTTTCTTGATTTCCTCTGTATGCTTCTTTAAAATTTCTGCAAGTTTATCATTTCCGTCCTGGAAGACGTTGATATGGTTCATTACCTCAAAACCGGCTTCCTTACGCATCGTCTGAATCTTACTGATGATCTCGCGGACAAAGCCCTCTTCGATGAGTTCCGGTGTCAGATTGGTGTCCAGAACAACGGTAACGAAATTGTCGCCCTCAGATACAAAGCCCGGTACCTGTGCCATATCAATCAGAAGATCTTCTTTTGCCAGCTCTACCTTTGTACCGTCCTGCGTCTCAAAGCTTAAAAGGTCGGTTTCATTTAAGGTATCCATCGCCTGATTTCCGTCCAGACCTGCAAGAATCTCTTTGATCTCGTTTACATACTTGCCATACTTGCGTCCAACGGTACGAAGCTGTGGCTTGAAGCTGTAGGAGGTAAATGCACGGACATCATCCGTGAACTCTACCTTCTTCACATTCAGCTCATCCTGGATGATTTCCTGATAGAACTCCGGCAGAGCGGTCTCTGCCTTCACGAACATACGTCCGATCGGCTGACGGTTCTTGATGTTAGCAGTATTTCTTGCTGCACGACCCAGAACGACAACCTTCAGGACTTCTTCCATTTTCGCTTCCAGATCCTTGTCGATGTGCGCCTCATTTGCAACCGGGAAGTCGCACAGATGGATGCTCTCCGGTGCCTCTTTATCCAGACTGCGAACCAGATTCTGGTAAATATCTTCGGTCATGAACGGAATCATCGGAGCCGCTACCTTCGCTACGGTTACCAGTGCAGTGTAGAGTGTCATGTATGCATTGATCTTATCCTGCTCCATGCCCTTCGCCCAGAAACGCTCACGGCTTCTTCTGACATACCAGTTACTCATATCATCGACGAAATCCTGAAGCGCTCTTGCAGCCTCCGGGATGCGGTAGTTGCCCAGATCGTCGTCCACCTCTTTGATGAGGCTGTTTAACTTGGACAGCAGCCATTTGTCCATAACTGGAAGTTTATCATATTCCAGCGTATATTTGGTTGCGTCAAAATTATCAATATTCGCATAGAGTACAAAGAATGCATAGGTATTCCAGAATGTACCCATGAAACGTCTCTGTCCCTCAATAACAGCTTTTCCGTGGAAACGGTTCGGCAGCCACGGTGCACTGTTAATGTAGAAATACCAGCGGATCGCGTCAGCGCCGTAAGTCTGCAGTGCATCGAACGGGTCAACTGCGTTGCCCTTGGACTTACTCATCTTCTGTCCGTTCTCATCCTGGACATGACCCAGAACGATAACATTCTTGTACGGTGCCTTATTAAAGATCAGGGTCGAGATAGCTAACAGGGAGTAGAACCATCCACGCGTCTGATCAACCGCCTCGGAGATGAAATCTGCCGGGAACTGCTGCTCAAACAGTTCTTTATTTTCAAATGGATAATGATGCTGTGCAAATGGCATGGAACCGGAATCAAACCAGCAGTCGATAACCTCCGGTACACGGTGCATCTGTTTGCCGCACTTCGGGCAGGTGATCGTCACATCATCAATGAATGGGCGGTGAAGCTCAACCTCTCCATTTGCCTCCTGATCCATCTCTTTTGCATATTTTTTCACAACGTCCGTGTAGTTCGGACTCATGGATTTTAATTCTGCCTGGCTTCCGATCGCGTGCTGGCAGCCGCACTCGCATTCCCAGATATTTAATGGAGTACCCCAGTAACGGTTACGGCTCACGCCCCAGTCCTGGACATTTTCAAGCCAGTCGCCGAAACGCCCTTTACCAATGCTCTCCGGAATCCAGTTGATCGTATTGTTGTTGCGGATCAGGTCATCCTTGACTGCGGTCATCTTGATGAACCAGGATTCACGTGCATAGTAGATAAGTGGTGTATCGCAGCGCCAGCAGTGCGGGTAGCTATGCTCAAATACCGGTGCAGAGAACAGAAGTCCGCTTTCTCTTAATGCTTTCAGAACCTCCGGATCGGCTTTCTTGCAGAACATACCAGCCCACGGAGTCTCCTTCGTCATCTCGCCCTTGCCGTCTACCAACTGTACGAACGGAAGGTCATATTTTCTGCCGACCTTAGAGTCATCCTCACCAAATGCCGGCGCGATGTGTACGACACCGGTACCATCGGTCAGTGTTACATAATTATCGCAGACAATGTAGAATGCTTTCTTATGCTGTTTTTCACAGGTTGCTACGGCATAGTCAAATAATGGCTCATACTCTTTATATTCCAGATCTTTTCCGACAAAGGTTTCCAGGACGTCGTAAGTGCCCTCGCCCAGAACGGTATCACACAGCGCCTGCGCCATATAATAAACCGTGCCATCCTCTTTCATTTTTACCTTTACATATGTCTCGTCCGGATTTACACAGAGCGCCACGTTGGACGGAAGTGTCCACGGGGTGGTCGTCCATGCAAGAATGTATGCATCTTCGCCCTTTACCGGGAATTTAGCAATCGCAGAACGTTCTTTGACGTCCTTATATCCCTGTGCCACCTCATGGCTGGACAGCGGGGTGCCGCAGCGCGGGCAGTACGGTACGATCTTGAAGCCCTTATAAAGAAGTCCCTTGTTCCAGATTTCTTTTAATGCCCACCACTCAGACTCAATGAAGCTGTTGTGGTAGGTAACATACGGATGCTCCATGTCTGCCCAGAAACCAACGGTGTTGGAGAATTTTTCCCACATTCCTTTGTATTTCCAGACACTCTCTTTACAGTGCTCGATGAACGGTTCCAGACCATACTGCTCAATCTGCTCCTTGCCGTCCAGTCCCAGCATCTTCTCTACTTCCAGCTCAACCGGAAGACCGTGGGTATCCCATCCAGCCTTTCTCGGAACCATGTAGCCCTTCATCGCGCGGTATCTCGGAATCATATCCTTGATAACACGGGTCAGCACGTGTCCGATGTGCGGCTTGCCGTTTGCGGTAGGCGGTCCGTCATAGAATGTATAGGTCGGTCCCTGCTTACGGCTGTCGATACTCTTCTTAAAAATCTGCTCATCTTCCCAGAACTTCTCAATGTTCTTTTCACGTTCCACGAAATTCATGTTTGCCGGAACTTTGTTGTACATGATAAATTCCTCCTAAAAATATGAAATAAAAATGGACCCATCCTGTAACAGGACAAGGGCCCACTTGCTTTTAACCACCTATTACTGCATACCTTTATATGCGCTCCCTATAACGGAGGAAACCGTCGGTACTTACTGAATTTTCCTTCCGGGCGCTGTCAGAAACGGCGCTCAGACTTCCAAAAATGGTTCAGCCCGAAGCTCCGGAGTGATCTTCGCATCCGCTTTACTCACAGCAGGCTCTCACCGTCCCTGCCTCGCTCCCGCTTTCCGTGCGGCGCTACTGTCTCCATCATTGCTTTTCCTATCGTAATTAGTAATCAAATCACTAACATGGACATTGTATCTTTTTTCCAGATGGTTGTCAAGGAATGTTTCGGATATGATTCACATGTTATAAAATTATCATTATTTTGCCATTCCCCTGATTTTATGGTATAGTATATAAAATATGTCTGTATTTACTTTAAAAAACAGACACAGACATTCATTGCAAATATAAACAATGAAGTATACTATATATAAAAAGAAGGGCGTGCCCGCAGCCGTCTTTCGCAACAAAGGAGAATATTATGGAGCCAAGAAACCTTACCCTATTGACCGACCTGTATGAACTGACGATGATGCAGGGCTATTTCCGGGAGAAAGATGCCAACGAAACCGTCATTTTTGATGCGTTCTACCGCACAAACCCGGATGGAAATGCGTTTTCCATCTGCGCCGGCTTAGAGCAGGTCATTGACTATGTGAAAAATCTTCACTTCGATGATGCCGACATCGAATACTTACGCGGACTCGGCATTTTTGATGAAGATTTCCTCGAATATCTTCACAATTTCAAATTTTCGGGTGACATTTACGCAATCCCAGAAGGCACCGTTGTCTTCCCGCGCGAGCCTCTCGTCAAGGTCATCGCGCCAATCATGGAAGCACAGCTGGTTGAGACTGCCATCTTAAATATCATCAACCACCAGAGCCTGATCGCGACCAAAACATCCCGTATCGTCTTCGCCGCACGCGGGGACGGAATCATGGAGTTTGGGCTTCGCCGCGCGCAGGGTGCTGATGCCGGTACCTATGGCGCCCGCGCAGCCATGATCGCCGGCTGTATCGGCACTTCCAATGTACTGGCCGGAAAACTATTTGACGTTCCGGTCAAGGGAACCCACGCACACAGCTGGATCATGAGTTTCCCGGATGAGTTGACTGCGTTCCGCGCTTATGCAAAGCTCTATCCGAGTGCCTGCATCCTGTTAGCCGATACCTATGATACCCTGGGTTCCGGTGTTCCGAACGCGATCCGTGTCTTCCAGGAGATGCGCGACGCCGGTATCCCGCTGACTTTCTACGGCATCCGCCTCGACAGCGGCGACCTTGCATATATTTCCAAGAAAGCCCGCAAGATGCTGGATGACGCCGGATTCCCGGATGCAGTCATCTCCGCCTCCAACGATCTGGATGAATACCTGATCGACAGCCTGAAGATTCAGGGCGCTGCCATCACGTCCTGGGGTGTCGGCACAAACCTCATTACCTCCAAGGACTGTCCTTCCTTCGGCGGCGTTTATAAGCTGGCTGCCATCATGGACCGTCACACAGGCAAATTTATCCCGAAGATCAAGCTTTCGGAAAATACAGAAAAGGTTACCAATCCGGGCAACAAGACCATCCAGCGAATCTATGACAAGGAGACTGGCAAGATTATCGCAGATCTGATCTGTCTCGTGGATGAAGAGTTCGATGAGAAGAATTCCCTTCTGCTCTTCGATCCGATCGAGACATGGAAAAAGACACACCTCGCGCCGGGCACCTACACTATGCGCGAACTTCTCGTTCCAATCTTCAAAAACGGCGAATGCGTTTACGAGTCTCCAAAGGTTATGGACATCCGCGAATACTGCAAGAAAGAACAGGAGACGCTGTGGGATGAGTCCCGCCGTCTGGTAAACCCGCATGAGATTCATGTGGATCTCTCCAACGAGCTGTGGCATATGAAGGCACAGCTGTTAGACAGCTATCATTATACAAGCAACTAGTAGATAAAATACGAGTAAATACCATGTTCAGGCAAGTTTATTGCTGCCGGACATGGTATTTTTTTCTTTAACGCTTCCATAAAATTTGCAAAATAAAAACGAATGTGTCTCCAAGGAAATTCCTATTACACAAAAACTGCCGCCAAATACATCCGGCTGCCAGCCCTCTTCTTTGAAAAGTCCAGCCCGCCATTGTATTTCAGCGACAGTTTTTATATGAATCGTATCTTTATTTTTTTAAATCTATATCAAATATGATATCAATTACTCATCCCAGTTATGGTAAGTAGCCTGTACGTCATCATCCTCATCCAGAAGATCCAGAATTCTCTGCATCTTTTTGATGGATTCCTCATCGGTAAGCTCTACCCAGTTCTGCGGAATCATGGTAACGTCTGCTTCCATCATCGGAACACCAGCCTTCTCCAGCGCCTCGCGGACTGCAGAGAAATCTTCCGGTGCGGTGATCACTTCGTAGCTGTCCTCCTCCTCGGAGAAATCCTCAGCTCCTGCATCCAGTGCAAGCATCATCAGCTCATCCGGATCCATCTCGCACTCTTCTTTGTCGATGATGATCTGACCTTTTTTATCAAACATGAAGGACACGCTGCCCGGAGTACCTACGTTTCCGCCGCCCTTGGTAAATGCGCTGCGGACATTCGCTGCGGTACGGTTCTTGTTGTCGGTCAGGGTATCTACGATGATAGCGACGCCATTCGGACCATATCCCTCGTATGTAAGATTCTCGTAATTGACAGAGTTTGCATCTCCGGCTGCTTTCTTGATACCACGATCGATGGTATCGTTCGGCATATTGTTCGCTTTTGCTTTTGCAATCACATCACGCAGACGGCTGTTGTTTGCCGGATCCGAACCACCTTCCTTAACAGCTACGGCAATCTCACGGCCGATAACGGTAAAGATTTTTCCCTTTGCTGCGTCGTTTCTCTCTTTTTTGTGCTTAATATTGGCGAACTTTGAATGTCCTGACATAAAATAACACTCCTCTTTCTATCTTCTTTGTTGTATCTTTTCGCTCATCAGCTTTTATATCACGCCGATTTCGGCACTAAAAAGCTGCATCTTAACTATTTTAACACCATTCTGTATGCTTGACAAGGGGTTCGCGGCTGATTTTATGTATCCAGTTCCAGACTGACCTTCAGCGCACGGTCCACTTCCTGTAAAAGCGCCCCGTCGATATGACAGATTTTCTCTTTCAGCCGCTGCTTATCGATCGTGCGGAGTTGTTCCAGTAAAATGACCGAATCCCTCACCATCGCACAGCGGCGCGTATTTAATTCCACATGCGTCGGCAGCTTGGCTTTGTTCATCTTTGATGTGATCGCCGCGCAGATCACGGTCGGGCTGTGCTTGTTGCCGATATCATTCTGGATGACCAGCACCGGGCGGACGCCGCCCTGCTCTGAGCCGATGACCGGTCTTAAATCTGCGTAATAAATATCTCCTCGTCTGATAACCACTCGATTCACACTCCGTCCAAACTATTTTAAGATATAAATAACTGCTTTGTACTTTCACAGCTCCACAGTCCGTTTATACCGTTAGTATGGACAGATTTACACCGCCTATACGCGGGTCGTCCCATAAATGCATCCGGCAGTCCAGGTTCCCGGCTTTGCCGAAGCTATCTACTTTATCTTATGAATCCTTTTTCTAAATGGTTCAAACGCCGGCTTTACTCCATAAAATCCTCATACCGATCATCATTATAATCCTTTTTCCCGACGATCTTTCCACCTCTCACGTACACGCGCGGCACACGTTTTCCAAGCACGCATGGGATCTCATAGTGGAAACCGCCACTCCATTCCGCCAGCTCTTCCATCGTGATCTCGTCGTCCCCGTCGCGTCCGACCAGCGTTACCCGCGTGTCCTCAGCAGCCTCCGGGATATCGGTCACATCGATCATGCACTGATCCATGCAGACGCGTCCCAGAATCGGTGCGCGGTGTCCATGAATCAGGACATAACCCTTTCCAGAGAGATTTCTCGGATAGCCATCGCCGTATCCGGCGCCAATCGTCGCGATCCGCATCGGACGGTCCGTCACAAAGGTTCCGCCGTAGCTGATCGGCGTGCCCGGCTCTACTTCCTTAACATAGGTAATAAAGCTGCGGATCTCCATCGCCGGGTAAATCTTCATGTTCCGCTCTACCTCATCCGACGGATACAGACCATATACCGTGATACCGGCTCTCGCCGCATCCAGTCCCATCCGCGGCAGTTCCATGATCGCCGCGCTGTTCGCACAGTGGCACATCGGAATATGAACGCCTGCAGCTTCCAGACCTTCATGGAATTTCTGGTACCGCTCATACTGTAAATGGGTAAATGCCTTATCCGCCTCGTCAGCACGCGCAAAATGTGTAAACATTCCCTCGATCTCAATGCCCGGAAGCTTTGCAATCCGCTCTATCTCTTTCAGGCTATTTTCATCCGGGTGAAATCCGATTCGTCCCATGCCGGTATCGAGCGCAATATGCATTTTCGCCGTCTTTCCCATCGAAACCGCAAGTTTTGAGAGCAGCTCTGCCTTATCTTCCTCAAAGATCGCTGGACGGATATCGCCCTCAATCAATTCCGCGAAATGGCGCGGGTGCGTGCTGCCAAGCACCAGAATCGGTTTGTCAATGCCGTGGCGGCGCAGGTTCTGTCCTTCCTCCAAGGTTGCCACCGCATAGCCCCAGACAAACGGCGCGATCGTCTTCGCCACCGGGACAGCCCCGTGACCGTAACCATCCGTCTTAACCACGCCGATCATCTTCGTTTTTGCCGGAAGATTTTCGCGCATCGCCTCCATATTTTTCACAATCGCATCCAGGTCAATCCGCGCATAAATCCGGGTATATGGTTCTTCTGCCATTGTATATGCTTTTTCCATCTTTTTGTCTTCCTTTTTATTTTCAATCTATCTTTTCAAGCAGACAGTCCGCGATATCTCTTGCCAGCACGGAATGCTCTCCCTTTTTACAGGCAGCTGCCGCCCCAGCTCTTCCGTGCAGAAACACGCCGAGCGCCGCCGCTTCATCCTCTGAAAATCCCAGCGCCAGAAGCCCGGCAATCACACCGGTCAGCACATCGCCGGAACCGCCCTTTGCCATCGCGGCGCAGCCGCTGTCGCCGATATACACATTGCCATCGCGCCCCGCCGTCACCGTCACGGCATCCTTGAGCACGCAGGTCACGCCTTTTTCTTCGCCATACCGCACCGCTGACTCGACCAGATCCCGTTTCAGATCCTCAATCGAGCGTCCCGTCAGACGCGCCATCTCTCCCAAATGCGGAGTAACGATCACATTTTCCGTAAAATACCCAGACAAATGCGGATGCTGTGCGACAGCATTTAATCCATCCGCATCCACAATGATCGGCACATAGGCGGAAAGCAGCACATTCTGCACCAGACTTGCGACATGGGCTTCTTTTCCCAGTCCCGGTCCCAGCACGATCGCGCTCGCCCAGCCGCACTCCTGTTCCACCAGGCTCTTAAAACCTGCCGGATCCGTCTGTGCCTGTTCCGGATCATACGGCGTCAGGATCGCCTCTGGAAGGAGATTTTGCAGAATCGGCACATTTGCCCGGACGGTCAGGATCTTCACAAGTCCCGCGCCCATCCGGTACGCAGCCAGGGCGCTCAAATACGCTGCGCCGCACATCCCCTCCGAACCGGCTGCGATCAGGATTTTTCCATACGTTCCCTTGTTGGCGTCTGCCCGCCGTTTCGGGATCTGGCTCCGATCCTCCGGATCATAGGCAAAATAGGTATGCCCTTCATATTTTGTATACGCCGGAAACCCGATGTCGGCAATCACAATCTCGCCGCACAGCTTCCGTCCCGGATAGAACACCATTCCCAGCTTCTCATAGCCGAAAGTAACGGTCAGATCCGCCTCAGCTGCCTCGCCAAGCGCCGCCCCCGTCTCTGAGCTGACGCCGGACGGAATATCAACCGCAACTACCGCCTTTGGCTCCTGCTCCCGCATAAAACGGATCGCCTCGGCAAATTCACCGCCGACCTCTCTGGAAAGACCCACGCCAAAGATCGCATCCACCATGATCTCCACATGCCCCGGCACATAATTTTCAAACGCCTCCACCGGGATCCCCAGATTCCGGTCAATCGCCACCTGGCAGGTCATCTCCCCCGTCCAGTGCGCCTTGTCACCGACCGTGAGCACCGTCGGAAGCGCGCCGCGCAGAAAGAGAATCCTAGCCAGCGCCGCGCCGTCCGCACCGTTATTGCCCGTTCCGCAAAATACCAGAAGCCTCTGCCCTGAAAGCTTTCCATACCGTTTTTCCATCTCGTCTGCAACCGCCAGCGCCGCTCGCTCCATCAGTACCAGAGAGGGTATCCCCACTTTCCGGATTGCATATCCATCTATCTCTTTCATCTGTTTTCCTGTCACCAGACGTCTCATTTCCATTCCCCCTCTCCGACTGCGTAAGCGGATGCAAGACTGCCTGTATTCGTGATCGACACGTGAATCCGGGTGATTTTCAGGCTGTCCGCAAGTTTCTTTGCTCCCCCGTGAAGCCGCACCCACGGTTTTCCAAGCTCGTCCCGGAGCACTTCTATATCCAGCAGTCCAAAGCCCCGAAAGCCTGTTCCAAACACCTTCGAGACTGCCTCTTTTACCGCAAAATCGCCGGCGAGCCGGGACACCTTCCCCCCAGCCTGCCGACGCTCTTCTTCTGTATATACACGCACCAAAAAAGCCTCTTTTTCACAGGCTTTTTTGATTCGCTCTATCTCTATCAGATCCGTACCAATTCCGACGATCATTTTGTTTCTCCGGCACCAGCTGCCTCTTCCTGCTTTCTCTGCGCTTCTTCTCTCGCTTTCTGATCCTGCATGCTGCATACGCGGTAAGAAAGGCGCATCAGGCTCTCCGACAGATGGACATTTTCCACCACAACGTCATCTGGAACCTGTAAATCTGTATGGGCAAAATTCCAGATCGCCTTGATTCCGGCTTTGACAAGCCGATCCGCAATCTCCGGCGCTTTCGACTTCGGAATCGTCAGCGCTGCGATCTGCACTTCATTGTCCTTGATAAACTGCTCCAAATCTTCAATACCGCGGATCTCCACTCCACGGACTACCAGACCGACCAGACGCGGATTCACATCAAACATACCTTTGATTAAAAAACCACGCCGCTCAAAATTCGTATAATTCGCGATCGCCTGACCCAGATTTCCCGCACCGATAATAATTAGGTTATGCTGACGGTCAATTCCCAGAATCCGGGCAATCTCCGAATATAAATACTTTACATTATAACCATATCCCTGCTGACCAAATCCGCCGAAATTATTCAGATCCTGACGAATCTGGGACGCTGTCACCTTCATGCGGATACTCAAATCATTCGATGAGATTCTCTCTACTCCCTCCTCGAGCAATTCGCCCAAGTAACGATAGTATCTGGGTAGCCTAGAAATGACCGCTTTAGATATCTCTTTCTGTTCCACGGCTTTCTTCCACCTTTCTTTCCTCTAACGTTGTCCATATGGTTTACGCAAACCATCGGACAATCTGATAAATTTATTATAGTCATATGATAAATAATTGTCAATTTTTTTATTTCATATGAGGGATTTTACATTGTATTTCGCAAAATTTTCTGACCAGAAACAGCCATTAACCGTTCTCATTCTTGCATTGCTTCTTTATTTATATTATAATTTGAGATTGACGGTATATTTTTAACCGAAATACATGGATACAACCACAGGAGGAATCTATGATTTTATCTTGCAGCAATATTTCAAAAGCATTCGGTACAGAGGAAATCCTCAAACACGTATCGTTTCATGTAGAAGATCACGAAAAAGCCGCCATCGTCGGCATCAACGGAGCCGGTAAATCGACTCTTTTAAAAATAATTGTCGGAGAACTCGCAGCAGACGAGGGCTCCGTGACCATCGCCAAGGGCAAAACCCTCGGTTACCTGGCACAGCACCAGGATCTGCATAGCCAGACCACCATTTATGACTCTCTTCTGGAGGTCAAACGTCCGATTCTGGAAATGGAACAGCAGATCCGCACGCTGGAACTCCAGATGAAGCACGCCGAGGGCGAAAAGCTCGAAACGATGCTCAACACTTACAGCCGCTTAAACCATGAATTTGAACTTTTAAACGGCTACGCATGGCAGAGTGAAATCACCGGTGTCTTAAAGGGACTCGGCTTTGTCGAGGAAGAATTTTCCAAACCGGTTTCCGAACTTTCAGGCGGTCAGAAAACGCGCGTCTCCCTCGGTAAGCTCCTGCTCTCCAAACCGGACATCATCCTTTTGGACGAGCCGACCAACCACCTCGACATGGAATCCATCGCGTGGCTGGAAACCTATCTGATGAACTACGCCGGGACGGTCATCATCGTCGCCCACGACCGCTATTTTCTGGACCGCGTCGTGACCAAGATCGTCGAGCTGGACGGCGGCATCGCCACCTCTTTCCAGGGCAATTACACCGCCTACAGCGAGAAAAAAGCGATCATCCGCGCCGGTGTGCTCAAGGCTTACTTAAACCAGCAGCAGGAGATCCGCCATCAGGAGGAGGTTATCACCAAACTCAAATCCTTTAACCGTGAGAAATCCATCAAGCGCGCCGAGAGCCGTGAAAAAATGCTTTCCAAGATGAATCTTCTGGAAAAACCAACCGAAATCAACGACGCGATGCACATTACGCTGGAACCGTGCGTCACCAGCGGAAATGACGTTCTCTCCGTCCGTGAGCTTGCCAAGAGTTTCGACGGCATGACACTCTTCACGGATCTGAACTTTGAGATAAAACGCGGCGAGCGCATCGCCATCATCGGCAACAACGGAACCGGCAAGACCACAATTCTCAAGATGATCAACGGTCTTCTGACCCCGGACAACGGCGAGATCCGGTTAGGTTCCAAGGTGCATATCGGTTACTACGATCAGGAACACCAGGTTCTGCACATGGACAAGACGCTCTTTGACGAGCTGCAGGACACCTACCCGGATATGAACAACACGCAGATCCGAAATGTGCTGGCGGCATTTCTCTTCACCGGCGACGATGTCTTTAAGCGCATCCGCGATCTAAGCGGCGGCGAACGCGGACGTGTTTCCCTGGCGAAGCTGATGCTCTCGGAGGCGAACTTCCTGATCCTCGATGAGCCGACCAACCATCTGGATATCGCCTCGAAGGAGATTCTGGAAAACGCGCTGGTTCATTACACCGGAACCGTTCTCTACGTCTCCCATGACCGATATTTCATCAACAAAACTGCGACCCGAATTCTCGATCTGACGATGGGAACACTGATTAATTATATTGGAAACTACGATTATTATCTGGAAAAGAAGGAGACGCAGGAGAAAGCCTATCTGGCTTCCGCCGCACAGGCAACCAACCGCTCTGCAAAATCTTCCGGAGCCGGAAACACAGGGACTTCCAGCCATCCGACCGCTGCGGCAGGCGCAAATTCGACTGCTCTTTCTGGAAATGGCACTGGTACCTCTGCTGCTTCGTCCGCTTCTGCCGTGACCGCTGCAGTTCAGGCGGCAGCCAGCGCTTCCTCCGGCAAATTGGACTGGAAACAGCAGAAGGAAGAACAGACGCGGCTTCGTAAGAAACAGAATGAATTGAAACGCGTCGAGGAAGAAATCCACACCCTTGAAACCCGCGATCAGGAGATCGATGCGCTTCTCTGCTATGAGACTGTCTTTTCCGATGTTCCGCGTTTGATGGAACTGAATAAAGAGAAGGAAGAACTGAATGCAAAGTTAGAGGGATTGTATGAGAAGTGGGAGGAATTGGCGGAGTAGTGGTTACTGTTCACGCATACGCGCCCAGTAACGGAATTTGCCGCGGCTTTGCATTTACATACGGCAAATTCCTGCTGCCACCACGTTTTCTTACGGCACTTCCGATGCCGGACCACTCTTAGCCTTTAAAGATTCATCCCCAGCCGGTCCGGCTCCGCTTCCGGCAAATTCCGGATCAGAGTTCATCTCGACCCCTTCGGCTTCGTCCGGTTTTTGTCCTTCCTGCCAGAATCCTAACTTTACGACATATTTGTATAATTCCGGACTGTTTTTTCGGATGTCAGCTCGGACATCTTCGTCACAGCAGGCGGCGAAAAAGCTGCCGAACTGCATCTCCGACTTATCGTCAAAGTAGGATGGAAGCGGCTGCACCAGTCCACTGCCAGCCAGATATCGCTCGAAATCCGTCAGGGCACGTGAGGTTTCTTCGTCGCTTAGTTCCGACGCAGCGAACTCGCCGAATGCCATCGCAAGTCCCTGCGGTTTAGAAAATTTGATTTTCTTGTAATGCACATCTGTATCATAATTGACAAAATAGATACCCTGCTCTGTTTTCGGTGCTGAGAAGTATGCCTTGTCTGTGTAGTACATCAGCTCCCAGCCTGATTCTGCAAATCGTTTGATCCACTCTCTTGGCACGCCTGCCAGTTCTTTCGTAATCTGTTCTTTTTCACTGTCCGACGGACGCCGTTTTCCCATCAAACGCACATCATGCGTCCGGTCGCGCAGTCCATTTGCATCGTAGTAGTTGAGTTCCACGTACTGATCCGCCGCCATCTGACCATTGTCAAAGAAATAATATTTATGCCCGTTTACCATCCGGTTTCCGCCGCTGAACATAACACATTTGGAATCAAACCAATACCAGGCATTTCCTGCCTGATACCAGCCGGTCGTCAGTGCTCCATCCTCGTTTGCATGATACCACTGATCCGTCTCTTCCTCATAAATCCAGCCCGTCATCATCGCGCCGCTCTCGGCGAAATAATAACGGTTTGTGCCGATTTTCCGGAGTCCCCGCTGCATATAGCTGCTTTTTCCCAGATAATACCAGTGACCATTCGATTTCAGCCAGGACGCTTTCAAAAAGCTGCCATCCGTCAGGCGGTACTGCCAGTCCTCGCCGTCTCCGACCCACTCGCCCTCATACAGATACATTTCTTTATTTTCAAAACCAGCCGCGCCACTTTCTGCCGCCGATGCCTCTGTCTCCGTTATATCATTGGCATTATTTTCGGTGCCGAACCTGTAAACCTGATTTTCTTCCTTGCCCTGCACCGGGGTGTCCGCAGACGCATCGTTACCTGCCGCCAGCGCTGTCCCACAAACAAACAGGGATACTAAAAAGGATGCTGCCCACATAAATTTTTTCTTCCAATTCATCGTGTGCCTCCCCTTTCTTGTTCATAATTAAGCAAAAAACTGTAAACAGTTGCCACATCTCTTCTTATTTTACCGCACCGCAAATGAAAAGTATAGAAAAAAATTCTTACATCCTTTATAATAATAAAATAAAAGACAGTTCATCAAAGACGGCAATATCCAATCTGCCTTTGAAACAATATAAAAATGATTACAAATTCCAATCACTCTTTTTTATAGAGTTATAAAATTAGAAAGGATACCATATATGAAATCAAAACGCATTTTGGCGCTGACGGGTGCTGTTATCCTAATCGCCCTCTACGTCTCTTCCATCATCTTCGCCCTGATGGACAGTCCACTAGCAGAAAATCTGCTGCTGGCATCGCTGTTCTGCACGATCGTTATACCGGCGGTGCTCTATGGGTATGCGGTGGCACTGCGATATTTTAAAAAGAAAAAATAACGTTCAAAAAGCAAACGACTGTCTATTTCTAACACAATACGCAGTCGTTCGCTTCTTTCATTCTTCTATACTGACTGCCTCCGCAGTCTCCTGTCATTTTTTCATCATCCCGCCACTGTAACCGCATTCTCCCGGACATCATTAATCGCTTTCATAAGCGCTGTTCTCGTTCTCACATCAAACAACTTTAAAAAACTAATTGGCTTATCAAACGGAGGCTTCTTCAAAACAGCCACATTCTCCATATACCCATTCTGCTCTATATGATTAATAATCTTATGAACAAAATTGATCTGCCGTTGGTTCAATGACTGATCGTTAATAAACTCTGAAAATACCACTGACCGGACGCTGTGGAGAAGTCTTGTCATCCCAGAAATACGTTTCAAATCCATTCGTCGTAAACATCATCGGTCTGCGGCCAAACTTCCGCTCTAAACAGTCCGCATACAGCATAACCTGTTTCCGACCAACATTCCTTGCTGGTGCGCTTCGCTTCCATCACCGCTGGCGCAAATAATGCATATTCTTTTGTATTCTTTAAAAATTCAAAGTTTGACATAAGATCCCCCCTATTTGGAAGTCTTCTTTTTCTTTGGCGCTGTCAGCTCATAGCTTAACGCAAGTAAATTTTTAATCGGCTCATCCAGCCCCGCATCCCCCAGCAAAACACTGATCCACTTCTCCTTGTTCATATGGTATGCCGGAAAATATCCTTTCTGCCCCCGCAAAGAACCTATCAGCATCGGATCACTCTTTAGATTTATAACATCTATGATATTATCATCCTCCAACCCCAGCTTACTCCCTGCAACACTCAAAATCACGCCATACCATTTATCATTATCCGCCCGACGCAGCACTGCGTTCGAATCCTTCCACGGATATTCCGCTTCCGTGCCATATTCCTGTTTTACCCATTGAAATAATTCTTCTCTAGTCATTTTGGTGAAACGCCTCGCTTTCGGTTTCAAGGTAGAATATATTTGTTATTTGCAATGTTTGTATTTGTGTAAATGTGTTTTTATAGTGCAGTATGATATTCTGTTTCAGCGACAATTTATCCTTTTACAAAAGCCACCCCAAAAGCTCTCTCTCGAACACCGCCAACGCCCGCTTCACATACTCCCTCCGCGCCGTTTCATCCACAAGCGAAACCGCGCACGAATTCATCTGCTTAAAATCTGGCACTTCTGCCTCTTCGCAGTGGCGTTTTCCGTTCGGATAACACCAGGCAAACCACCAGTCCTCCGGCAGAATTATTTCCTTTTTGAGATACCTGGATGCCTCCTGCTTAAGCCCATCGGTTATATCATCTACCTGATAGCCTTTCGAAAAGCCATCCTCGGAGCTGGCTTCTTTATCAAACAGGCAGAATCCCGCAAACAAATTATGTTCTACCTCAATCCGAAACCAGAGTTCCAGACCCGCTTTTTGAAATTTTGCCTTTTTTACGACATAATTCAATCCGGGATAGGTGCTGTAACAATCATAAAATTTATCATGCTGTGAATCCTGATAGGAATAATATCCACTATCCTTTTCTAATTTCAAACCATATTTTTCTATAATTGGCTGCATCTGCTGCTGAAATTCTTCAAACACCTGGCGAATCAGCCACACCTTTGCCTTTTTCATCGATTTTTCAATCTCGATTCCGGCAAGAAATTTTTCCGGCGATTCGTACAATGCCTCAATTACTTTATCTGCCACTTTCTTCTCTCTTTCATCCGCTATGCTATGTACCGCATCCAAATATTGCTCCATCACTGCCCGAAATGACTCTTTTAAATTTTGCGATTCACCTTCCAGCCACCGATAGATATCTTCTGCCCATGAAATACACTGGATTTGCCCTAATGGTAATAAATTTCCTCCGCCTTTCTTCTTCCGGCTGTACTCAGATGGCGGAGTTCCAAAACGGGTTAGATATATCAATCGGGAATTTTGTGCCATCTCAAAGTAATCCGAACACTGTCCTTCCTGTTCCCCCGCATAGATTTTTACCTCGATCGGAATCTGATACTCCGCATTCCGTATGAAAATATCAATTCTTCTCTCTTTATCAATCGGGTACTCTTTGACTACCTCCGTATGCAATAGCAATGTATCGCTTACCGGATCCATTTTCAACACATCTCGGATAAACGATTTCAGAAACCGGATTCCGCAGCCATGCATTCCCTCCGGGTTCAGCAGATTGGTCAAAAAACGGCACATGATCACTTCACGGCTCTGTATCTCTAATACATCAAAAATGTTGTAGGCTGATAATTTCTTATGAAATGGTATGTTTTTACAGTTTGTATGAATTTGCGATAGTAAATCTCTATATGTTTCCATTTTTCATTCTCTGGCGATTCCCGTTTGTCTCATTTTTCATTTATAAAACGATTTCTTTTTATCTATCATACCATAAAAAAAACGGTTCTCACAGACTCTATCCAAGGCATCCCTCCAATTTTCTTCACACCAAATCATACCTTATCCTGAATTATTCCCTCTTCAAAAAATCAATGACAATTACGAAAAAATCGTCCTTTCCCTGAATCCCGGAATGGACTCTTCCTATGATGGCATAAAATCTAAAAATTTAATTGACTGGCTGATTTCAGAATAAACTTGAAAAAGAATGTGCCTTTTTGTGTAATGGAGAATTTCAAGGAATTTCCTATTACACAAAAATAGCGGCGGTCTGCACTCATCATGCAGGACCGCCGCTGAAATTGATTCTATAAAGTTACTTTCTCATAATGATCTCATCACGTCCCGGACCATTGGATACCATGGTTACCGGTACGCCAAGCTCTGCCTCGATCGTCTCGATGTAGTTGCGGCACTCTGCCGGGAGATCTTCGTATTTCTTGATTCCGCGGATATCACATTTCCAGCCCGGAAGTGTCTTCAGAACCGGTTTTGCTTTCTCCAGCTTGTAGGTTACCGGGAAGTCTTTGACAACTTCGCCGTCGATCTCGTAGCCAACGCAGATCGGGATCTCGTCCAGATATCCCAGAACATCCAGAACGGTCAGAGCCACTTCGGTTGCACCCTGAATACGGCAGCCGTAACGGCTTGCTACTGCGTCGAACCAGCCCACACGTCTCGGACGTCCGGTGGTTGCGCCGAACTCGCCCTTATCACCACCGCGGCGGCGAAGTTCGTCTGCCTCATCACCAAAGATCTCGCTGACAAATGCGCCTGCGCCGACTGCACTGGAGTATGCCTTTACAACGGTTGTGATCTCTTTGATCTCATACGGCGGGATACCTGCGCCGATAGCGCCGTAAGCTGCCAGAGTCGAAGAAGAAGTAACCATCGGATAAATACCGTGATCCGGATCTTTCAAGGAACCTAACTGACCCTCAAGAAGGATGTTTTTGCCCTCTTTGATCGCGTCATGCAGATATGCAGATACATCGCATACATACGGTTCTACCATCTTCTTGTATTCCATCAGCTCTGCCAGAACCTCATCCGGGTTCAGCAGCGGTTTGTGGTACAGATGCTCTAACAGGACATTCTTTGTCTCGCAGACACGCTGTACTTTATCTTTCAGAGCTGCCTCGTCCTCGAACAGTTCGCTGACCTGGAAACCAATCTTCGCGTATTTGTCAGAGTAGAATGGCGCGATACCGGACTTGGTGGAACCGAAGGACTTGCCGCCCAGACGCTCTTCCTCATACGTATCAAACAGAACATGGTACGGCATCAGGATCTGTGCACGGTCCGATACCAGAATATGCGGCATCGGAACACCCTGAGATACCAGGCTTTCCAGCTCTTTTACCAGAAACGGGATGTTTAATGCCACACCATTGCCGATGATGCTGGTTGTGTGTCCGTAAAATACACCGGACGGCAGAAGGTGAAGTGCGAAACGGCCATAATTGTTGATAATCGTATGACCTGCGTTGCTTCCGCCCTGAAAACGGATAATGATGTCGGATTCCTTAGCAAGCATATCGGTAATCTTACCCTTGCCTTCGTCTCCCCAGTTAGCTCCTACTATTGCTCGTACCATGAATTTTCCTCCCTCAGAAGAATATAAATACTTTTCGGCATGATCGAAAAACGATCATGCCTTCTTACTGTATAATCATACACAACTTTTCTATATAAGTAAAATCAATATTATTTATAAGCTACATAATTAACACTTATACTATTGATGCTCACACATATGCCAGGCAATGTAATTTGAAAAACCGCTACTTTGCAGCTCCTATTTTTCTCATGTGGTTACCTTCGCCAGCTGCTTAAAAAGCTTCGCAGCCGCTGGGGACATCCAGGCTTTCTCAGCTGCCACCAGACAAAACTCACGGGATGGCATCTCTTCGTCAAATTCCAACGCAAAAACATCCCCATTTCCAAGAGCCTCCGATGCAAAATCCGACATAAGACAGCCGATTCCCAGATTCCGCTTAACAAACTGGACAATCATCTCACTGGTGGCCAGTTCAAACTCCGGCTCCAGCCGAACCCCGCGCTTTGCCAGAAACTCATCCATAAAGCGGCGCGTACTGGTATTGCGCTCCAGGAAGATGCAGGGGCAGTTCAACAGCTCTTTATATGAAAGTTTTCTGCCCTTTAACTGGGCTGCGTATTTGGGTCCGGCTATAAACACATTGCGGATCTCCTGAACCGGAAAACTCTTTACCGCCTGCTTGGTCTCAAAAGGTGTGCTGACAATACCGAAATCAATGTGTCCCTGATAGAGTGCTTCAAGGGTCTCGGGCGTCGGACCGTTTGAAACCGTCACCTTGATATTCGGATACTGCTCATGAAATTGTTCCAGATATGGAAGCAGATAAAACTGGAGTGTCATATCGCTCGCGCCAATGCGGATCTCGCCCGTTTCCAGGTCCTTCATGCGCCGCAACATCGTCTCCCCGTCCTGTATCGCATCAATTCCCCGTCTGACATACGACAGAAGCAATTCTCCCTCGCTCGTCAGCTTCACGCCGCGCGATGTCCGCAAAAAAAGGCGGCAGCCAAGCGCGGTCTCCAGTTGTCGGACCGCCTGGCTGACCGCCGGCTGGGAAATGCAGAGTGCCTCTGCGGCCGCCGTGATGCCGCCGCATTCGCACACGCTGCAAAATACCCGGTAATACTCCAGATTCACACTTCCATGTAAATCCTGTTTAGACATTAATCTCTGCTTTCACGCCCAGATCTTCTTTATTTGCATCCAGAATCGGCTGGATTACCTCTGCCAAGAACTCATCTACCTGCTCTTTTGCACGGCCGGTGTAGCGCTCCGGTTTCATCGCTGCTTTCAGGTCATCTAAGGACAGATTAAACGCCGGATCCGCTGCAATCAGCTCGAGAAGGTTGTTATCCAGACCTTTCTCTTTCACATTCTTTCCAGCTTCCATCGACAGAGTACGGATCTTCTCATGCAGTTCCTGACGGTCACCGCCTGCCTTTACTGCATCCATCATGATATTCTCGGTTGCCATGAACGGAAGCTCTGCCATCATGTGTTTCTCGATAACCTTCGGATATACAACCAGACCGTCAACGACATTCAGGTACAGATCCAGAATACCATCAATTGCAAGGAAGCCTTCCGGAACACTCAGACGCTTGTTCGCAGAATCATCCAATGTACGCTCAAACCACTGGGTAGATGCAACCAGCATCGGGTTCATCACGTCTGCCATCACGTAGTTAGCCAGGGAAGCCATACGCTCGCTTCTCATAGGATTTCTCTTATATGCCATAGCGGAGGAACCGATCTGATTCTTCTCGAAAGGCTCTTCTACTTCTTTCAGATGCTGAAGAAGACGGATATCGTTGGAGAATTTATGGGCACTCTGTGCAATACCGGCAAGAACATTTAATACACGTGTATCCTGCTTACGAGAATAGGTCTGTCCGGATACCGGATAGCAGCCATCAAAACCCATCTTCTCCGCGATCATCTGATCTACCTTGCGGCACTTTGCATGATCCCCATCAAAGAGCTCCAGGAAGCTTGCCTGTGTACCGGTTGTTCCCTTGGAGCCAAGGAGACGTAAGGATCCAAGCACATAATCCAGATCATCCAGATCCTGCTTGAGCTCCATCATCCACAGAGTTGCACGCTTGCCGACGGTGGTCGGCTGTGCCGGCTGGAAATGGGTAAATGCCAGGGTCGGCTGTGCTTTATATTTATCAGCAAATTTAGCCAGCTCATCCAGAACACTGATCAGTTTCTTACGTACCAGCTTCAGGGCTTCTGTCATAATGATGATATCGGTGTTGTCTCCTACGTAGCAGGAAGTTGCACCCAGATGGATGATTCCTTTTGCTGTCGGGCACTGTACGCCGTACGCATACACATGAGACATAACATCGTGGCGCACCAGTTTCTCACGCTCTTTAGCAACATCAAAATTGATTTCATCCTTATGTGCTTTCAATTCATCGATCTGCTCCTGCGTAATCGGAAGGCCAAGCTCCTTCTCCGTCTCTGCCAGCGCAATCCAAAGTCTTCTCCAGGTGCGGAACTTCTTGTCCGGAGAGAAAATATACTGCATCTCCTTGCTTGCATAGCGCTCGGAAAGAGGGCTTACATATCTGTCGTACATGGCTAATTTACCTCGCTTTCTTTTTTCAGGGTATGGAAAATAGTCTCTTTCGCAGCCATTTGAAGGCGTCACCGACACATTTTCTCAATATCCTACCTGCAAATTATAATACAGGCACTTTTCAAAATCAATCACTTTTCGCTGTTCCGGCTGCAGCTCTTTCGTTCTTGGTTACTGTTCACGCATACATTCCCAATAACGGAATTTGCCACAGTAACCGTTCCTGCTCTTCCATTCATCATTCATGCCCGGCCAAACGTTTTTCCTGCCGCAAACAGTCACTCTCCTTCTGATTCCACCCGTTCGTGCACGATTTCCAGCTCTCCGGTCTTCAGATGCAGACGGATTTTCGTGGAAGTTCCCGTTTTTTCTGTCGCTCCGTATGTTTCCCCGGCATTTTCCCGTTCAACTGTTCTCTTCTCCTGCCAGTCTGCAGGCGCTTCCTCCGCCCCATTCTCTGCTCTTTCCCCCTCCGGCAGTTCATACTCGATCACATCCATCTCTCGGATCGACCAGATCCGTTCCCGCATCTTCCATATACTCGCCAGGTACATGGATACAGCCAGTGCAAGTCCATACAGAAAATACCTCTGCCTCCGCTTCCTCCGCCAGCGGACGCGTTTCAGATAGCGGCGAATCTTCCGTTTTTGATATTTAAACAGCTTTCTGCTTTGCGGCATTGATTTTTGTGCATTTCTATGTTTCTCTGACATCTGCATTCCTCCCGCAGGTGCCTCTCCATTTTTACTATAACAAATAGAAAAAAATCTGTAAAGATGATGCGGCTCACAGGCAGGGCTTTTCCGAACTGAAAGTTGTGGTTTTCAGGCAGTTTATTTTTTCTCATGATACGCTTTTTCTGTATTCACACTCCAGATATGCTCCTTATCCGTACTTCCCGCCAGAAGGAGATCCACTGCACAAAATGCTGTCATCATCGAATAATCCATGTTATTGTAGCGATGCTGTCCATTCCGTCCGATACAGAACAGATTTTCGATTTTATTCAACCATGCAGTCAATTCACCCATCTGGTCATAGGTGCCAAAATAAGCTGGGTATGCTTTCTTTACTTTCTCGATATGAAAATCAAGAATTTCCAGAAAACCAAATCTATAATTTATCACATAAGCCGTCAAAAGCACCCCCAGAAAGCCAGCGCTGATCGCCCAGTCTCTCTTTTTTTCTTTCATGACAACACCCAACCCTCCAGCCATTCCAGCCACTGCTCGGCAAATTCCTGTTTTACCGGATATCCAGACAGCACCGGATAGAAAAGAAGGAACGCGCCGATCACTGCTGCAAGATACAGCAACGCTGCTTTCCTGGTTCGTTTCGGATCTCTTTCCCAGAAAAAATGCAGACAATTTCCCAGCATTAAAATCTGTATCATACTGCACGCAAAATACTGATAGATAAACACGGTTCTGTGGATAAATAACCACGGAAACAGCATAGAAGCATAGGAAATGCACAGATATCCCGCTATTTTATCCTGTCGAATCTGCCACAGGTATATAGTATAAAATAGCGCCGGAATTGCCGACCACCAGATTACCGGGTTTCCAAAAGTTGAAACCACACTGATTTTACCAGACTTAAGCGACGTGTATGCATCCAGAAGCGGTCGTTTAATCCAGGCCCACTCATACCATTCAGAGGCATATGGATGTTCAAACACCGTTTTCTCATGGTAATGAAGCATAAGCTGCTGATTTTCCCACATAGTCTGGAAAACATTTCCATTTCCCATACCATTTCCATAAGAAAGATAGGATGCAACGTAAATCACTGCCGGAATCAAAATGTATGCAGCGATACAGATGACAGACAGCCCCGCCAGGTAACTTATCGCCGCCTGTCCAGACATTCCCTTTCTGGTCCGTGCCGCAGCTGTCCCATATTCCTGGAACAAAAATGTAAAAAAGAGGACTGCAATCCCCGCGCAGGCATATACCCCTGTCCACTTCGATGCCATCGCCGCTCCAGCTGCCATGCCATTTAAAATCATCAGACACACCGTTTTCCAGCTGCATCCCATTTTCAGGTCATCCAGCACCAGATACATCAGATAAAAGGTAAGCAGGATAAAAAATCCCACTATCACATCAATGGTTCCGATTCTTGACAATGTAAAGTGCATGAAATCAAAGACTATCAACAGTGCTGCAAATGAGGCAATCCATGTACTCCGGCTGATTTTCCGCATAAACGCATAGCTGACCGGCACCATCAGGATGCCAAACAGAGCGCATACACACCGCCATCCAAACGGCGTCATTCCAAATACGCGGATTCCCAGACTCATCCACCATTTTCCAAGCGGTGGGTGCGTTGTCTCATAAATTGTACGCCCTTCTACTATCTCATTTGCCGTTCTGGCATGGTAAACCTCATCAAACATACTTTGGTATTCATAGGTTGTATCCGCCGGAAACAATTCCTGCTCATCAAATGCCTCTGGATAATCCTCTGCATTGGATGGAAGGATCGGATTTCCATCCGGATCCAGAAGAACGATTTCCAGAACCTCTGCACTCTCATCCATCGACACGATCCCTAGTTCGTAAGTGCGGTAATGAATTTCCACTGGATTCCAGCAGTATACAGATAACAATTCTGTCTCTTCCCCGATGGCATCCCAGCCATCTCCCTCGGCATTCGGAACCGAGCATACAAAATGTCTCTTCTCCTTTCCACCCAGATAAACCTGTGCTTCTGAGATAGTCACACTTCCATCAAACCGAAGCACCATCTCATTTCCGTGGCTATCATTTTTTTCAAATTCATACGCAGTCTGCGGCGCCTTCATGTTTCCAAGATTCACAAATGCCATCACAGCAAAGAGAACTGTCAATCCTGCTGCCATACACCAGTCACGGCCGGACCAGGGCGCGCCAGTCTTTTCCGACTCTGTGTTCTTTTCACAGGATTTTATTCCCAAGCTCTTCCCGGCATCTATTTTTTCACTCCCCGTCATTCGTTTTGATACGCAGCGTGCCGCTTTTGCTTCATCCAGCTCGACTTTCGATTCAGGAATTTGACATTTTTCATGTATTATTCCAACATAAGAAGCGATTCCATATACACAGGTTCCCACACCCAGTACCGCAAAAAACATCAGCATCAGCGGATAAAATTCATCTCCCGGACTGCACTGTCCGAAGCGCTCTCCGGTGATATCCCGCGCCCAGAGTATGCCAGTTCCCGCAACCGTGAGAAGAATTCCAATTTTTTTGAATCTTTCTATTCCAAGGCGCGCTCTGAAGCGCTCTATCCACGAACTGCCCATGAAAAGAATCAATACCGCCAGCCAGATAAAAAGCATCCGCTTTTTGCCCTGTGAAAGAACAGATAATACCGGGATCGGATTCCAGATATAAAGATACAGGCATTCCCACGCTGATTCCCGGCTTCCGTTTTTCCCGGACAAAATATATAAAAGTCCGGCTGTCACCAGATCCATTGCCATGACTTCCAGGAAGCCATGAACCTCCTGATTAGAAATGGCAAAGAATACAAAGCGCGTAATCAGATACCCGGCCGCTGCTTTCCAGCAAAGCTTTCCCGCCATCCCCCGCTTTTTCTTTTCCTCATACAGCCAGATGACAGTCAGGCACGCCGTAATGGCGATACAGTAAGCTGATTTCATTCTGGCACCTCCTTTAACGACTTTTTTAAGTGCTCCATTTCGGTGGCACTCCCCTCAGACACGCCGTTTCTTTCTCATCGCTATAATTTATATACTCCCGGGATCCTCCCTGCACATACGCAGGAAAGAGCTCGGGAGTATATGAATCTGTTTCCATCATCCTATATGCAGGAGAGCAAAAACAAGGTTAAATTATAGATGATTGTAATCGCCCCAAATCTGAACTTGGCCGATTATTTTCACTTCATACTCTTAGTTTCAGATTGATCACGGATCTGTTGGCTGCGTTGTTGGCTGCGACGGCTCCGTTGTTGGCTGCGACGGCTCCGTTGTTGTATCCCCTTCCGTCTCTCCCGGCTGGATCGGTTTCACGCTCGGCGTCGGATTTTCGGTCGGTTCTTTCGTCGCCGGTGCATCACTCGGTACCACACTCGGCGTTTCACTTCCACCGCCGCCTCCAGAATGTCTGCGTTCTTTGGATGTTCTGGAATTCAGCTTCGGTGTATCGGCATTGGTCGTCTCTAAGATGGTCATCGTTCCGTCTTCTGCCACTTTTACCTCAAAGCTTCTCGCCGGTCTCGGCTTGCGGCCGCCGAACGATGTGCCATCGTTTTCAAACGTATAAGGAATTCCGTTGATACTGACAACGCCCGTTGCCATCTCTCCACTGTCCGGTGTGCCAAAATAATAGGTTTTTCCATTGATCCAGACAACACCGCTGACCATTTCCCCCGACGCCGTACAGAAATACTGTTTGTCCCCGTCTTTTACCCAGCCGATCTGCGGTGCTCCCTGTTCATTCAGGTAATACCATTTTCCATCGATCTGCTGCCAGCCTGTCTGCACCTGTCCATTTAGGATGTAGGCTCTTGCACCTCCTGTACCTACCCATTCGGCAAAAGCAGGTCCAGCATACAAGCCCATGATCAAAACGGCACTGAGTGCACAGGCACCCGCCTTCATCCATTTGCGTTTTCTCATAGCATACCTCCTCGTATTGATCGAAAAGCTGTCTTTCATGTATTTTTATTCTGGAGTTTTTCTTCTTTTTCACGATTTCAAGCTTTTCTTGTTGTATTCATCTTATCATTTGTTTTATTTTTCTACAATTTGCACTGCACAAGATGTCATTTTTTTACACAAGATGTAAAAAAATGATACACTAGCCTTGACAAATTGATTTTCAGAAGCTTTCATCCACAAACACAAGGGCGGGAAAAGTTCCAGAAATGAAAACCCCGGCTGTGAGTGGATAAACTTACTCACAGTCGGGGTTCCATTTTCACATCTGTATAAAATCTCTTAACCGATCACATCCGCCATATCATACCGTCCCTCCGGCTTTCCTGCCAGGAATTTGGCTGCCTGTACCGCACCCTTTGCGAAAATCGCCTTGGAATAAGCTGTATGATTAAAGGTAATCACCTCATCCTGACCAGCGAAAATGACATCGTGTTCGCCTACGATTGTGCCGCCGCGGATCGCCTGAATACCAATCTCCTTCGCATCACGTTTCTCACGTGTAGCGGAACGATCGTATTTGTAATGGTATGTATTGCCCATCGCCTCGTTGATCGAATCTGCCAGCGCAATCGCCGTACCGCTCGGAGCATCCACCTTCTGATTGTGGTGTTTCTCCAGAATCTCAATATCAAATCCAGCCGGAGCCAGAATCTGCGCTGCTTCTTTCAGAAGCTTTAAGAGCATATTGATACCAAGAGACATATTTGCAGAGCGAAGAACAGCTGTCTTCTCTGCCGTCTCTTCTACCTTTGCCAGCTGTACCTCGGAAAGTCCTGTCGTACACAGAACAACCGGCATTTTCTTCTCTGCACACCAGTCGAGAAGTTCATCGACAGCTGCTGCATTGGAAAAATCAATCACAACATCCGCTTCTACCTTGCATTCGTTCAGAGACGCAAAAACCGGATAATCATTTTTCTGCTCGGTTCTCATATCAATACCCGCAACGATAGAGATCTCCTCGTCCTTCGCTGCAATTCCGGAAATAACCTGTCCCATGGCGCCGTTGCAGCCATGCATAATTGCTCGTACCATCTGTTAAAACCTCATTTCCCTATCTCATCCTAATTTTAACGGTTCTTATCACTCTTTCAGGCTGATTCCGTAATTTACCAGTTCTCTTCTCAGACGATCGCGGTTTGCCGGTTCCATATCCACTAACGGTTTACGGAACGGACCCACTTCCTCGCCCATCATGTTCATCGCTTCCTTAACCGGAATCGGGTTTACCTCGCAGAACAGCGCCTCAATCAGTGGAATTGCATCTATCTGCATCTGTCTTGCCTTCGCTACATCGCCAGCCTTGAATGCCGCGCACATATCATGTACCTGACGCGGTGCCACGTTGGATAATACGGAGATAACGCCCTTTGCGCCCAGTGCCATCATCGGAACCGTCTGGTCGTCGTTGCCGGAGTAAATATCTACTGTTCCGCCTGACAGGCTTGCAATCTGTGCGATCGCGGAGAAATTGCCGCTTGCTTCTTTGACACCGACGATGTTCTCATATTCCTTGCACAGTGCCACGATCGTCTCCGGGGTGATATTGACGCCGGTACGGCTCGGTACATTGTACAGAAGGATCGGAAGATCAACTGCCTTTGCGACCTCTGAGAAATGAACCTTTAAACCCTTCTGGGTTGATTTATTGTAATACGGGGATACGAGCAGAAGTCCGTCTGCGCCTGCCTTTTTCGCTTCGGTAGACAGATATACCGCTGTCTCTGTGCAGTTGGAACCGGTTCCTGCTACAACCGGGATTCTCTTATTTACGACCTGGCATACGAAACGGATCACCTCGATGTGCTCCTCATGGCTTAATGTAGCCGCCTCGCCGGTCGTACCGCAGGCGATAATACAGTCTGTGCCGCCAGCGATCTGTTCTTCTACGATCTGCTCCAGTTTCTCATAATTTACGCTTCCATCCTCATGAAATGGCGTTACCAGCGCTACGCCTGCTCCTTCAAAAATAGACATTTTGTTTCCTCCTTATTCTTTTGCACGATGGCTGAGTTTCTATTCCAGAGTCCGTTTCTGTCCCCGCTTCAAACGAATGTTTGCAGCCTGTCGGTCCTGAGCGTACAAAAAGCTGGCACGACGGCCAGCTCTATGAATTCAAATCCAAACTCCCAGTAGCTCCCCATCTGTCGATGACAGTTACAGAATTCTTCATCCTGCACCCAGGAACTGCAGATACAGGCGCCGCAGCCCTTCGGCGTATCATCCTTTCAGCTGTCTTCTCCTGCACCTGCCGCATCCGACCGCTTACTGATAATCAACGCAACCTCTACTTGTTTTTTCTATCTTAGCATTACTTTGAATACTTGTCAACCGTTCATGCACGCATGATCGTTTGACGGCTTCAGGCATTCCAGGCGCGTCACCTCGTCTGCATGCTCCTCTGCCCCAGCCGGGCATACTTTTCCGGTCAGAATCAGATCGACATTCTCCTCGCGCGCTGCCAGCAGTGTTTCCAGAGCATCGTCCCCGACCAGTTTCTGATCTAACACCCCAAGAAATTCATCCAGAATCAGCATATCGCATTCGCCGGTACAGAGTACTTTTTTTGCAAAATTATACCCGTTCTGAATATTGCAGAGCTCTTCCTTTTTGCCTTCTTCAGAGAGATTTTCATAATACTCATTCTGTTTTTCAAATCGGAATACTTTAAATGCCGGCTCCAGCTGTTTTAACCCATCTGCTGTCTCATGGCTCAGCACTCCCTTTAAGAATTGTATCATAATTACCTTCCGGCCGTGCATGGCTGCACTGACACCACGTCCCAGTGCCATCGCTGTTTTTCCCATCCCGGTGCCGAAGATGATATGAACTTTCCCCTTTTTCATTTCCCTCTCCTCTTTCTGTGCCTCCCGCTGCGCTGGCGCACAGACTGTCTTTCCTGATGTCTTTTTACACACAGGCCTGTGTGTTTTATTTCTATCCATCCAATAATCGTTTTACGAATTCTGTAAACTGCCTTATTCTAGCATATTTTATCTGTTTTGGCAAGCTATGGCAAAACCAGCCATTTATCATGTCCTATCGATTGCATAACCGGCTTCAAAATTTGCTGTAACATCCTAAACCTATCCTATTCTTCCACGCACTCCAGCTTGCTGACCGACACCTCGTATGCCACACGTTTCTCGCACTCTGTCTCGCTCAGTTTCTTCGTATATTCACGGCTCTGCACGCGCCCCCACACGCACACGTGGCTTCCCACGCCAAATCCGGACGCATAGCGGGCATTTCTGCCCCACGCAATACACGGTATGTAATCGGATTTTCCATACGGACGGTTGACCGCCAGCAGCATATCGGCAATCTCGCGTCCCAGCGGTGTTTTCCGGTAGATCGGCTCCTTGCAGATATAGCCTTCCAGAAAAATCTGGTTGGTTTTGGTGTAATCCGTAAATTCTTCCAGGAAATGAATCTCACGGACAAACACAGACAGCACCAGACGGTTTTTCGCGCCCTCATGACGGTTGTAGGAACGGAACTGGCCGATCGCCTCCATCGTCATTCCGCGGTAGTCTTTCGATACATCCAGAAGCCGTTCTGAAATCATGAGTGGAATCACGTCCACCTGATCGCTCAGACGGCTGACTGCCAGGTCTGCGATATAAAATCCTTCCCCGAATACTTCGTGGCTGAATGTAAATTCCGATACGACCTCACCAATCACGCTAACCTTGTTGTTTTCAATCATTTTTTCCGACATAGTATCTCTCTCCTCTTCTTTTTTGCAGTTTTTCACGGCAGGTTCTTGGAGTCCTGCTTCTTACTGTATATATGTATGAGGGGAATGACCGTTTTAGAAGAAGAAGTGAGGGGGAAATTTCGACAGGGTGGGGGACATGAATCGACAGAGGGAATGGGATCGGCAGAGGGACGGAAACGGCGGGGCGCGTCGTTTCCTGGATATCTCTCGCTTGAATATACGAAAAGGAGCAGCTGGCTTGCGCGGCTGCTCCCACTTTACGATTATTTAGCTATTTTTACGGCTGATCATCGCTCTCTTTCTCAGAGTCGGATCAAGAATCTTTTTACGGATTCGTAAGCTGGTCGGGGTGATCTCGAGAAGTTCATCGGTATCGATGTAGTCGAGGCACTGCTCCAGGCTCATGATTTTCGGCGGAACAAGGCGAAGGGCTTCATCGGCGCTGGAAGAACGGGTGTTGGTCAGCTTTTTGGTTTTGCAGACGTTTAACTCGATGTCTTCCGGTTTTGCGCTCTGTCCGACAATCATGCCGGAGTAAACTTTAACGCCCGGTCCGATGAACAGGGTTCCGCGCTCCTGGGCATTGAACAGACCGTAGGTGATGGACTCGCCTGCCTCAAATGCAATCAGGGATCCCTGTTTGCGGTAACTTAATTCGCCCTTGAACGGTGCATAGCCGTCAAAGCTGGTGTTTAAGATACCATTTCCCTTTGTATCGGTCATGAACTCGCCGCGGTAGCCGATGAGACCTCTGGACGGAATCGAGAACTCCAGTCTTGTGTATCCGCCGCCGATCGGGCTCATGCCCTGCAGCTCGCCTTTACGGCTGGTCAGCTTCTGGATAACAGCACCGGTAAAGTCATCCGGTACGTCGACGTAAGCGATCTCCATCGGCTCTAATTTGCGGTTTCTCTCGTCATATTTGTAGAGTACCTCCGCCTTGCTGACTGCGAACTCAAAGCCCTCGCGGCGCATATTCTCAATCAGGACGGACAGATGCAGCTCGCCACGGCCAGATACCTTGAAGCAGTCAGCGGAGTCTGTCTCCTCTACACGCAGGCTGACATCGGTATTCAGCTCCCGCATCAGACGCTCGCGGATGTGGCGGGAAGTGATGAATTTACCTTCCTGACCTGCCAGCGGGCTGTCGTTTACCATGAAATCCATGGAAATGGTCGGCTCAGAAATCTTCTGGAACGGAATTGCCTCCGGTTTCTCCGGTGAACACAGGGTATCACCGATGTGGATATCTGCGATACCGGAAATCGCTACGATCGAACCGATCTTTGCTTCCTGTACTTCTACTTTATTCAGACCCTCAAACTCATAGAGCTTACCGATCTTAACTTTGCGGAACTTGTCCGGCTCATGATGGTTGACGATGACGCAGTCCTGATTTACTTTCAGGTAACCGTTGTCGATCTTACCAACGCCGATACGTCCTACATACTCGTTGTAATCAATCGTACTGATCAGAACCTGTGTCTCTGCATCCGGGTCTCCCTCCGGTGCCGGGATGTAATCCAGAATGGTCTGGAACAGCGGCTGCATATCCACATTCGGATCGTCCAGGTTCTTCTTTGCATATCCAGAACGTGCAGATGCATACAAGAACGGACAGTCAAGCTGCTCGTCGGATGCATCCAGATCCATCAGAAGTTCGAGGACCTCGTCCACAACCTCCTCCGGACGTGCTTCCGGACGGTCAATCTTATTGATACATACGATAACCGGCAGATCCAGTTCCAGTGCTTTACGCAGAACGAATTTGGTCTGCGGCATCGCGCCCTCGTATGCGTCTACCAGAAGGATAACGCCGTTTACCATCTTAAGAACACGCTCTACCTCGCCGCCGAAGTCCGCATGTCCTGGTGTATCGATAATGTTGATCTTGGTGCCGTTGTAATTAACAGCCGTATTCTTGGACAGAATCGTGATACCTCTCTCACGCTCAATATCGTTAGAGTCCATGACACGATCGACTACTTCCTGATTGGCACGGAATACACCGCTCTGGCGAAGCAGCTGGTCTACCAGCGTCGTTTTACCGTGGTCAACGTGAGCGATAATTGCAACGTTTCTGACATCTTCCCGTTTCATTTTCATATCTGCTTACTCTCTTTTCTTATGATGATTCATTACATGTACTAATTAATAATTATTTTCTGTCACAGACAAGCATCCTGCCGTTTCGTCTTTGGCAAAGGATCCGCCCACAAAATAATACAGCTTGTTATTTTAGCATTTTTTTATCCATTATTCAATCTTTTTTTACAATAAAATGATTTTTCCGTCATCCATGCCAAAATAAACTTCATCCAGTTTTTCGATCCGGCATCTTCCATTTGTGCCCTCTATGAGCTTCTTCTCCGCTGCTCCCGCCTGGTCAAACGGCACCAGGATCGTCAGATCCACGCCCTCGCCGTACTCGCTGTCCAGAATCGGCAGCTCTGCTTCTGCCAAAATGTACTGCACCTTTCCAAGCCCGCTGTAGTCTGTCCCGACCTTCCATTTGCGAGCCAGGCATTTTTCCAGAACCACACAGTTTTTAAGACCTTCCTGGACCGCGCCGCCGTATGCCCGCACCAGTCCGCCGGTTCCTAAAAGTGTCCCGCCAAAGTACCGGGTCACAACCGCACAGACGTTGTGAAGCTCGCGTCCCAACAGCACATCCAGCATCGGGCGTCCCGCCGTCTGCGCCGGTTCGCCGTCGTCGCTGCAGCGCGCCACCTCGTTATTTTCTCCGATTGTAAATGCCGAACAATGATGTCTCGCATCCCAATATTTCTTCTTGACTTCCGCAATAAATGCCGTCGCCTCTTCTTCCGATTCCACCGGGCGGATCTCCGCGATAAAGCGGGACTTCTTCTCCACAATCTCGCCCTCTCCGCCCTGATAGACGATTTTATAGCGCTCTTTCATGATTATTCCTCCATCGTAACTGTTCAGTAAATGCGCAGACCTGCTGAACAGTTACCCTCCATCTATACACTACGCATCCTTAAAACGGACGTTTTTTCACTTCTTTAACTGCTTGTAAACCTCAGTTACTGTTCACGCATACGTGCTCACTAACAAACCTTATCTTTTATGATACCGTAAAAAAAACTTCATGACAATAGTATTTATTTATCCTATGAATTTTGATATAATTGGAAATACTGTATTTATTAATAGAATGAACCACTACGAACCCAAAGGAGGTTCTCATGAATTACGGTGTAAAAGCAACCAAGAAACGGATCCGGGCAGCCAATTCCCGGAAGAAGAAATACGCCAACCGGCTGTTTCTGACCTTCTTCAAGACTGCCTTTGTTCTTGTTCTGTTTCTCTGCGTGACGGGTGCCAGCACCTTTATCGGCATGTTTAAAGGCATTCTGGACAGTTCGCCAGACTTCAACCCGGACAGCTTCACCCCAAGCGGATATTTTTCTACTATATATAATAGCGCCGGGGAAGTGACCGACACGCTGGTCGGTTCCAACTCGAACCGAATTGAAGCATCCTACGAGGATTTTCCTCAGGATCTAATTGACGCGTTCGTCTCCATTGAGGACTCGCGTTTCTGGCAGCACAGCGGTATCGATCTGCGCTCCATTTCACGCGCCGTGGTCGGTGTCCTGACAAATAATTATAAAGGCGGCGCCAGCACCCTGACCCAGCAGCTCATCAAAAATACCGTCTTCAACGGCGGTATGGAGACCAGCAAAGGTTCCAAAATCGAACGAAAAATCCAGGAACAATATCTGGCGCTGCAGCTGACAAAAAACGTCGATCGGAAGGTCATTTTAACGAACTATTTAAATACGATCAACCTCGGCAGCAATACGCTGGGCGTCAAAGCAGCGGCGCTGCGCTATTTTAATAAGAACGTCTCCGATCTGACTCTTTCTGAGTGCGCGGTCATCGCCGGTATCACACAGAATCCGTCAAAGCTGAATCCGATCAGCGGCGCGGAGGCAAATGCCGCCCGGCGCAAGGTCATTTTGCAGGCAATGTATGAGCAGGGCTATATCACAAAAGAAGAACAGGAGGAAGCACTGGCGGACGACGTCTACGCCCGTATCCAGAATGTCGACACGGCGCTCAAGGAAAATGAGACACCGTACTCCTATTACACGGACGAGCTGATCAGCCAGGTCACCGAAGCGCTCAAAGAGCAGCTCGGCTATACTGACACGCAGGCGTCCAATCTTCTGTTCAGCGGCGGACTGCAGATTTACACCCCGCAGGATCCGCAGATTCAGGCGATCGTCGATGAGGAAGTCAACAATCCTGCCAACTACGACGCGGCTCGCTATTCGGTTGAATACCGCCTTTCCCTGACCCATCCAGACGGGGAAACGCAGCATTATTCACAGGAAACTCTGAAAACATGGCTCCAGCAGGTCAAGGGACAAAGCGGTTTTGACGGGCTGTTTAATTCCGAGGAAGAGGCGCAGACGGCGATCGATGAGTACCGCACCGCCCTCACGCAGGACGGAAGCACCGTTCTCGGTGAATCAGTTACCATGATTTTAGAGCCGCAGACCTCGTTCGTCCTGATCGAACAGTCCACCGGCTATGTCAAGGCAATCAACGGCGGACGCGGACAGAAGACGGCAAACCGCACCTTAAACCGTGCGACCGACTCCCTGCGGCAGCCAGGATCGACCTTCAAGGTCATTTCCTCCTTTGCCCCGGCATTGGATGCCTGCGGCGCGACCCTATCAACCGTTTACTATGACGGACCATACTCTTCCGGTGAAAAAGAGTTCCGAAACTGGTGGGGCAGCGATTACAAGGGCTATCACACGATCCGCGACGGCATTACCTATTCCATGAACATCGTCGCCCTGCGCTGCATGGCGGACACGGTAACGCCGCAGCTCGGTGTCGAATATGCCGAACGGCTGGGAATCACTTCCCTCGTAAGCCAGGATCAGACTCTCTCGACAGCACTCGGCGGTCTGACAAAGGGCGTCAGCAACCTGGAACTGACAAATGCATTTGCGGCGATCGCCAACGGCGGCACCTACACGAAGCCTGTCTTCTTTACTAAGATCCTGGATCGCAACGGAAAGATACTGATCGACAATGAACCGGAGACGCGGCAGGCGCTCAAAGACTCTACCGCCTATCTTTTAACCAGCGCGATGCAGGATGTTATGCAGAGCAATACAATGTATACGCGTTCCGGTTCCGGGGTTAAATCGACCGGTACGACAGCGGCGATTCCCAATATGAGCTGCGCCGGAAAGAGCGGTACGACCACCAGCAACGTCGACGTCTGGTTTGTAGGCTTTACGCCGTACTACACTGCCGGTATCTGGGGCGGGTGCGACAATAACCAGCCATTAAAAGGCGGCACCGTTTCAAACGGCGGTACCAGTTACCACAAGCGCATCTGGCGAAATATCATGACACGTGTCCATGAGAGCTTAAGCGACCCCGGATTTACGGTTCCGGACAGCATTGAAACTGCTGACGTATGCCGCAAATCCGGCAAGCTTCCGGTTTCCGGCGTCTGCAGCAGTGACCCGCGCGGAACGGCCGTCTACACTGAATATTTCGCGAAGGGCACGGTTCCGGCCGAGACCTGCGATCACCACACCCGCGTGACGATCTGCTCCGCCTCCGGCGGCATCTCGACTGCCTTCTGCCCGACGAACCAGCAGATTTCCAAGACAGTTATGGTCGTTCCGGAAGACGGCGGAGAAACGGACGATTCCCGCTTCTCCATGCCGGGCGAGTGCAAGATTCACAATGGTTCGTCCACGATCATCCATCCTTCTGAGAGCGCCGATTTCTCAGCTCCGGGCTACAGCCCCGATTCAGATAATCTATCGGCTCCGATCCACTCTGTGGTTCCACGCCCGATGACGGGAAGTGGACGGAATGGAAATAATATTCCGATTGTCCCAGCGAATCCGGAGCATTAACAGCAAAATAATATATCTGCAAAAAGCTGCTGTAAAAAGTGACATTCATATGCCTCTTTTACAGCAGCTTTTTATTTCCTCAACTTGATTTTCTTTTGCTTTGCTTTCTTTTACTTTTCCTTTTTTCGTCTTCTCTCTAATCCTTCATCTTGGGTTTGCAAATCAGCGACGACAGATAGCCGAAGATCAACGCCCCGGAAATCCCCGCCGCACCCGCCGTGAATCCGCCGGTGAACAGCCCCAGAACCCCATCCTTATCTATTCCATCCCGCACACCCTTCCAGAGCGTATTCCCAAACCCCAGCAGCGGCACTGTTGCCCCGGAACCCGCCCATTTGGCATACGGTTCGTACAAGCCTATCGCACCGAGAATCGAGCCACATACCACCAAAAGTACCATAATCCGCCCCGGCATGAGTTTCGTTTTATCCATCAGAATCTGCACGGCGGCACAGAGAAGTCCGCCGGTCACAAATGCTTTGATATAGTCCATTTTTCTGCTCCCTCTCTAAAGTTTCTTGCAAATACCTATTATTCACCAAACGATTCTTTTCCCTCAAGCACCACTCCATGGGCAATCCCCGGCACATTCTGCCCCTCATTAAAGCTGATCTGGGACAGCAGCGCCCCGGTCGGCACAAACAGGACTCGTTTCCACTCACCCGCCTGTATTTTCGGAAGAATATAGCCGCACAGCACCGCCGCCGAGCAACCGCAGCCGCTCCCGCCCGAATGGGTATCCTGCGTCTTCGGGTCAAACATTTCGATCCCGCAGTCCATATGGATGCTGGAAATATCCTGTCCTGCCTCGCGCATAAAATCAAGCAGGATCTCCTTCCCCACCATTCCCAGATCGCCAGTGATGATCCGGTCATAGTCAGATGGTTTCCGGTTAAAATCACGGAAATTCTGCAAGATTGTGTCTACCGCCGCCACCGCCATTGCCGCCCCCATGTTCATGGAATCGCGCATCTGCATATCGACGATCTTTCCGGGGGTGGCAGCTGGGATACAAGGTTGAAATTTGGGATGCAATTTTTCCTGTCCAGCATTTTTCAGTGATTCTGACGCATTTTCTTTCGCTCTGCGCCCATCTTTCCCTTCATTTTTCTCATTTCCCTCGATCATCACACACCCGCACCCGGTCACCGTCCAGGTTGTGGACTGCGGTCTCTGATTCCCATACGCCAGCGGAAACCGGAACTGCCGTTCTGCCGAGGCAAAATGGCTCGACGCCAGCGCCAGAACCCGGTCCGCATAGCCAGCCCCTGCTGCCATCGCCCCCAGAATCATCGCCTCTCCCATCGTCGAGCAGGCGCCGTAAAGCCCGAAAAACGGGATATCAAACGACTCCACACCAAACGAGGTCGCCACAATCTGTCCCAACAGGTCTCCCGCAAACAGGCAATTCACATCCGCCGCCTGTCTGCCCGCCTTATCCAGGCATTTCTGCACCGTCTGGCGCTGCAATTCACTCTCCGCCTCCTCCCACGACTTTTTCCCAAACGTCGGATCCGGCTCCACCCGGTCAAAAAAACTTGCCAGCGGTCCCTCGCCTTCCGTCTGCCCCACGATCGATGCCGCCGATGTGATGATGGGCGGATGCTCAAACTGGATGCTTGATTTACCTGCCTGCATAAAATTCCTCCTGAAACATAAAAACATTGTCAAAAATATACTGTTCAAACTTTCGCTACAATCTCAGTATTTACACAAACATACATTTTTATGTTTTCTAGTAATCTGTATTCCTCGCAGGCTTCATTCACCCGTTTTTACCATATTATTAATACTGCACCGCCGCCAGTTTCTCTCTCAGTTCCTGCGGATCCTGGGACGCATCGACTGCCGTCTGCGGTGTGATCACGCCCTCTTTCGCCATACGGATCAGAAAATTATCCATCGTAATAGAGCCCTCTTTTGCACTAGAAAGCAGATAGCTCTGCATCTGCGGTGTTTTTCCATCGCGGATCAGATTCCGGATCGCCGGCGTGAGCATCATAAGTTCACAAGCTGCCGCCCTGCCCTGGCCGCCCGCCCTCGGCACCAGCTGCTGTGACAGCACCGCCCGCAGCGTCATCGAGAGCTGCATCCGGATCTGCGGCTGTTTATCCTCTGGAAAAACACCCACAATCCGGTCAATGCTGTCGATTGCCGAATTGGTATGAATGGTAGAAAAAACAAGATGTCCCGTCTCCGCCGCCATCAGCGCCGTCTCGATCGTCGCCGGATCACGCATTTCTCCAATCAGAATGACATCCGGGTCCTCACGGAGCGCCGCATAAAGCCCCTTATCATAGCTCTCTACGTCCACGCCCACCTCGCGCTGGTTGATGATCGCCTGCGCCGGTTCATAGACATACTCGATCGGGTCTTCCAGCGTAATCATATGGAGCGGACGATTCTGGTTGATCTCATTTAAAATTGCCGCCAGCGTCGTTGACTTGCCGCTTCCCGTCTCGCCGGTTACCAGAATAATGCCTTTATTCCAGCTTGAAAACTGATTCACTGCTTCCGGAAGCCCCAGCTCCGACAGGTTCGGAATCGTACTGCCCAGAAGACGGATCGCCGCAGAGAGCGCGCCCTGCTGCCGGAACAGATTCACACGGAGACGCCGTCCCGCAAACGAAGCACTAAAATCCAGCTGTCCGATGGCCTCGATCTGATCTGCCGCATTGCCTGCCAGCTGGCGTCCATATTCCTCACAATCCTCACGCGTCAGCCCGCCATCCGTCAGCGTCTCGATTCTGCCGTCAATTCTGCATTTTGGCGGCAGCCCTGCAATCAGATGCACATCCGATGCCCTTTTTTCAGCTGCCAGCGCGATTAATTCCTCGATTCCATACATACCATCTGTCTCCTCTTCTCTTTCTGCACCATTTACAGCGCCAGCAGCGTCCGGATCACCTCGTCCACCGTCGAAACACCCTCTTCTACCAGCTTCTGCGCGTGTTCCAGCATCGGAACATACTGGCTCGCTCTTCTGGCTGCCTCTAAGAAACGTGTCCGGTCAGCTCCTTCCAGAATGCACCGGCGCAGCTCCTCCTGAATCAGCATTACCTCAAACACACCGATTCTGCCCCGGTATCCCGAATGGAAGCACTGATCGCATCCGGCTCCCTGCCAGTATAATTTTCCAGGGTTCTCCGGGATTCCTGCCATCTCAAGCGCTTTTTTCCGCGGCTGAATCTGGGTTTTGCAGTTCGGACAGATTTTCCTCAGCAGCCGCTGGGAAATAACGCCTCGCAGTCCCGCCGCAATCAGGTATGGCGCCACGCCCATATCTCGCAGACGGTCAATCGCCGAGATCGCATCTTCCGTATGAATCGTGGTGATAACGAGATGTCCCGTCATTGCCGCACGCATCGCGATCTCTGCCGTCTCACCGTCACGGATCTCGCCGACGCAGATGATATCCGGATCCTGACGCAGAACTGAGCGCAGACCCGATGCAAAAGTCAGCCCCACTTTTTCATTGATCTGCACCTGTGTCGCGCCTTTGATATGGTATTCCACCGGATCCTCCAATGTAATCAGGTTGGTCCGATCCGAAAGAAGTTCGCGGATCAGCGTATACATCGTCGAAGATTTACCTGAACCAGTCGGTCCTACAATCATGATAACTCCGGAAGTAAGCCCTAAAAGTGTATCAATCTTTGCATCCTCCACTGCCGGAATACCGATACCGCGGCGGTTCAGCGTCTCCTCATTTCGTTTCAAAATACGGATAACCACTTTTTCTCCATACAGGGTCGGAAGGGTGGATATACGCATATCAATATCTTTTCCTCTTAAATGCATCACCGCACGACCATCCTGCGGAATTCTTTTTTCGACAATATCGAGCTGGGACATGATTTTAAGCCTCGAAATGACCGAATCCTTGAGTTCCGACGGGATCGTCATGATCCGGTGAAGCTGCCCGTCGATACGCATCCTGACGACCATCTCCTCCTCCGTCGGCTCAAAATGGATATCCGAAGCATTTTCCGAAATGGCGCGCTCAATAATCGAATTGACCAGGCGGATCATCGGCGTCACATTTTCCTGTCCTTCTCTTGCCGCCGTCTGCCCCTGACGCACCTCTTGTGCCGCTGCCGTCTCTGCCTGCATCTGCGCCATCGCTTCTGCCGCTCCCTCGTTGCCATACAAAATATTGATCGCACGCTTCACCGCCGGTTCAGAGGCAATCATCGGCACAATTTTCTTTTTGGAAGTATGCTGTGCTTCCTCAATCGCCATGAAGTTCAGCGGATCCGCCATTGCCAGATAGAGCTGGTCTTTGGAAATACGCACCGGTACGATCGTCATCTTCTTTGCCAGGTTTTTCGGCACAAAACGCGACAGTTCCGGGCTGATATCGACCCGCGTCAAATCAATATAGTCAATGCCCAGCTGCATGCGAAGCGCATCGATCAGCTGACCTTCCGTGATATAATGATGCTTGATCAGCGTTGTTCCCAGACGTTCTTTCTCCTTCGCCTGATAGTCAAGCGCCTCTTTAAGCTGCCCTTCTGTGATCAGTCCCAGCTCCAAAAGCATGTCTCCCAATCGCTTTGTACGCATTCTCTCTACCTCCCTATAAATATGGATCTGGTTATTCAGCCATTTTACTGCGGAAATCCCGGATCCGGTCAAAGCAGTCCCGATCCATCTCGATCGCCGTCTGATTTCCAGTCGTCACAATCCACGCTTCTTCCAAAAGCCGCCGGATGATCCGCGCCGCCTCTTTCTGATCCTCTGCGGTCGTCTTACGGATCTCCTCTGTCCAACGACGGATCTGTACAATATCCAGGCCATTGTACGCATACTGCATCGCTGCCATCCGCCGTCCCAGGCATCCGCACGGCGCCGTCGCATTGCCGTAACTGCTTAAAATATAGCCATTCCGATCTGCCTCCGAAAGCTGCAGTTTTTCCAATACACCCGCTGCCGCCCGGATCGCCTCGATCGTCTCACTGACCTTCGGATCCCGGTATGTACTCGCCACGATCCGGTCCATCGTCGGCGTAAATGCAAACGACGCGCTGTAGGCGCCGCCTTGAAAACGGAGCTGCGGCACAAAATACCGGTCATCCAGCGCATTTACATACGGAAGAATCCGCCCGGAAAATCCATCTACAGCGCTCAGCTCTGCCGAAAAGACGGTATACTGGCTGGAGCTCTCCACAATTACCGCCTCCCTGCGCGCCGGAACCGGGAAAGTATACCCAGCATTTTCCCCTCTGTTTTCCGTTTTATTCTCATGGTCTGGCATCTGTTCTCCCCGCAGATTTCCCAGAATCCGCCCTGCACAGTTCCGCATCCATTCCAGATTTTCCCTCGGTGCAACATGAAGGATCGTCACCGCTGTTCCATGCAGGATGCGGTCGCGCACCTCCTCCATCTTCTCTGCCAGCTGGAAGATCGCTGCATCCTCCTGTTCCAGTCGCCCGCGCAGTTTTTTCAAAAACTCATAAAACGCCTGTCCGCCGACATATTCCTGATACCGCGTATTGATGCTATAGCCAGATGCCGCCAGACGCACCGCCAGCGAATACGCATCACTGCGCGACTCATCACAGGACGGAATCGTCTCATCCAGTGCCTGAAGAACCGCATTCTTATCTCTCCACAGTGGATGTGATAAGAGTTCCAACAGGACATACAGGCTCTCTTCATAATCCTCCGCCATCCCATACCAGCTGACCGCCAGCGTCGGATGGCTGTTTCGTCCCGCCCGAACCTCCGGATGTCCCTCATTCATGGAAAAATCATGCAGATAGCGCTCAATCTGATTTTCCTTTTCCATTCTGCCATACCGGGCATTTTCAAGCTCTGAAACAAACATTGTATATAAAGGAATGTAAAAACGGTCCTCTTCCGGCACGCCGCTCAAATCCAGGTATAAACGGTTATAGCTGATCGCTTCCAGATCCGACGGCGATTCATAGACCGAAATCCCATTTATCTCATATATCTGATATTCCGGCGTCTCTTCCGGCGGCGGAAGCTCATCGACCCGGATCATAAAATCCGCATTCGAACACTCCGACGCATTCCACGCATCAAAATCCAGGGTTTTCGCAATCAGCGCATCCAGCTCTGCCTCGCTCATCTCCGCCTTCATCTGCGCCAGATACGCGTCGCGCTCCTGCTCCATCGCCTCTGCCATCCCCGGCGTCGGAACCGTCGTGACAAGAACCCGCCGCTTCGCCGCGCCAAGCTCTGCCGCAAACCGGCGAATCTCCGCCTGTGCCGTCCCTGCATCCAGAGAATCATAGGCTGCCGCCTCATCCGCATACACATCTGCATCGCCCGTCAGTGCCCATTTCAGGCTGACTTCCGGCACGATCGAATCCGCAAATACATCCGTATCTTCGCCTGCCGTATAATCATGTATCGCCCGCGCCTTGAGCGCCGTCTCCACCACTGACGGGTCGATCCCGCGCTCCTGCATCTCGCACAATGTCTCATCCGACACCTGCCGGAACCGTTCTGCATCCTTCGGACTGCTGTCTGTCATTTCGAAAACAAAAAATGGCTTTTCTGCCTCCATCATCACCGATGCGCTCGCATCACAATGGATGCCCGCCGTCCGCAGCTTTTCCCTGAAAACCGATCCATCCACATTCATCATTCCCGCAATGATGCTGTACTGGATCAGCTTTTCCCATGAAATGCCGCTCAGATCCATCGCATACGATACCACCGCCGCATTCTCCGATGCGTCTCCCCGGTAAGCAGGACTGGGAACGGTTGCCTGACGGAAGAATGATTCTCCCCCATTTTCCAAACTATCTGGCTCGGGGCTGTAAAACGCACTCATCCCTATATTCTGCATTTCCTGTTTTTCCTGTCGCCCGCTGCCTGACTGGAAACTCCATCCGTCTTCTTTTCCATAGCTTTTCTTTGCATCACACAGATACTCTTTATCCAGGAATGCCAGAAACCGTTTCCAGTCCAGATCCCCATACAACAAAATCAGAGCATTATCGAACCGATAAAATCGATCATACATCTCCATCGTATGTTCATACGTCAGATCCTTATAAAAACGGTGCGCCTGTCCATTCGCATTTGCCGCCGTCTCCCCCGGATACAGCGCCCGCAAAACATTCCGCAGTGCCTCATTATCTGTATCATTCAGCATGCCGAAATCCTCGCTGTACACCGTTCCTGCCAGCGTAATCGGGCTTTTGCGGTCGCGCAGCTCATAGCGGACCGCTTCACGGTCAAAAAAGCGGCGTTCCCGCCGGATTCCCGGCGCTTTCATGCAGCTTAAATACACATCTGCCATCTTAAGCAGCTGTTCCTCGCTCTGGCTGCACACCGGATATGCCGTAAATGGTATATAGGTAAATGCATTTACAAATGTGTGGTATGTCTTGCTGCAAAGATCAAAAAAAATATCCTTACTCGGATATTTATCAGAGGAAGCAAGTACCGAATGCTCAAACACATGATTCGTGTCCGTCTCATCCAGATGCGGTGTCCGATAGGAAATCGAGAATCCCCGGTTTGTATCTTTATTTCTGATATAAAACAGGGACGCCCCGCTTTTCTCATGTTCAAAATACAGTGTCTGCGCTCCCAGCGCCTGCAGTTTTCCCACCTGTTTCAATGTAAAACCTGCTGTCTGAAATCCCGGCTGCAGTCTCCCATCTGCCGCCCTCCACTGCTTTGTACCTGCCATTCTTTTATCATGCCTCCTGCCATCATTCGTCTGCTGTCTTTTCTCTATATCTATTATACAAAAGCACGTCCTATATTTCCATAGAAAAAAGCACATCCGGTTCACTCTGTGTTCCGGATGTGCTTCTCTGATTCATAAATCTCTTATTTATTCTTTCCGCAGCACTTCTTGTATTTCTTACCGCTTCCGCATGGACACGGATCGTTCGGGTAAATCTTATGTGTATTGCGGACTGTGCCAGATGCCTTCTGCTCGCGGTACAGCTCTGTTCTTCTCTCCTCAGTCAGGATTGCATCCCACTGCGGAAGCTCATACAGCCAGGTAGCCTTTGCCTCTACCATGTTGTAATATAACTTCTCCGGGTCGATCTCGATCTTAACCTTGGTATCCTCATCCATGGTCTCGATCGGGTTCTCATAGCCCTTTAAGCTCTCATTGATTCCATCCAGGAAACCGGTCATGATCATAACTTCGGTATCATACTTCTCAGCCAGTTCCTTAACGGTACCTTCTATAACCTCAGTCGGGTTTGCAAGAATCTGCTCGTAAATGCCTTTCTCAATCGTAAAATATCCAGACCAGAGTTCCTCTTTCTTTTTATCATCCAGCCCGTCACCATATGCCAGATTGCGCCAATTTTCTAACAGTGTCATCGGTAATTCCTTCCTTTTTTCGTTCTTTCATTACTATAATAACATAGTATATTTAAGTATATAACAAGTTGGGGGGATTTGCAAGGAGGAAAACTGGCATCTGCCTATTTTTATTACTGTTCACGCATACGTGCCCAGTAACGGAATTTGCCGTAGCTTCGCATTTAAATACGGCAAATTCCTGCTGCCACCACGTTTTCTTACGGCACTTTCGGTTTCAAAAGTACCTACCCGTAAACGTAACCTATTTTTCAAGTTTTTCGCTGATCACACAGCATCTTTTTTTGCAAAAGGCAATTCCATATAACCGTATGTCCCTCCGGTCATCATTCAGGAGATATTCCTGATAACGGCGATCTCGGATCTGATTCATTGCTTTCCTGCACGCTATCCTCATCTCATCAAAGTTTTTTGTGTATTTTAATTCTGCAACAATTCCAGCATCCGGATTATCGGTCTCTACAATGATATCCGCAAAGCCATCTCCGGCTTCGACATTTGATTTTACAAGCCAGTCTGCGTTCCCTGTAAGAATCCCGACAAGAAGGTTATGATAGGAGCTTTCCTTTTCTTCCTTCCTTGCCTTTGTATCAAAAACGCTGATGGAATTACTGAGCACCCGATTTAAATATTGCTCTATTCCTTCAGTATCCCCTTCTTCAAAGGCTTTCCAGAATGCAGTCAGGCGTTCTGTGTTAGTGAAGATCGATTTCTTAAACCACTCGTTTATCTGAAGCCGAAAGACCTCGCGCACCTCCCGATTCGGAATAATCAAGCGGTAAGCGCCCTTCTCCGTCCTTCCGGTCTGTGTCAGATATCCGGTCGTAAAAAGTACGCTCCAAAGATTTTCGATGCTCTGATCAATCTCCTCATAGGTAAGATCCAGACGAAGCTCTTTTTCAATCGCTTCGCCGTTAATCAAACGTTCTATTTCATTTTTCGTTGTCTTATTTGCCTTATCAATAAAACGCTTTACCAGATCGTTTCCGCTCGTATTGATCCAATACGCTTCTGGTCTTGCTTCCGGATCATCCTTTACACGATCCACAAAGTTTACAACATCCCACGGGCAGTATACGTCGGCTTTTCCGAAGCGATATCCATCATACCATTCTTTTACTTCCGCAAACCTATCTTCCAGATGATAGTCTGAAAGCAGCTTTCGAACCTCTGTATCAGTAAAGCCAAATTGCTCATCAAATCGTGTATCTGTGATCGATAGGATCTTAAAATTGTTGAGTCCGGTGAAGATGCTTTCTTTCGAGACACGAAGGCAGCCCGTCAACACTGCGAAGTTAAGCGAATCGTTTGTCTTTAATGCTTCTCCAAGCAGTCCACGGGTAAAATAGATCATTTCCTTGTAATAACCATGCTGAAATGCTTTATCCAGTGGTACATCGTACTCATCAATCAGAATGACCGTCTTTTTACCATAATGTTTATATAATAGATCGGACAATGTTTTTATGGAAGAAATGACAATATCCACGTCTTCAGGCTGATCCTTCATGTCAAGAAGCTGATGATACTTTTTTTTATCCAAATCAAGAAGTCTTTCGCTGTCCTTTAGATAATAAAACCGTTCCGCTTCTCTTCTTATCAGCTGAATGCATCTTCGCTTTGCCTCTGAAAAGTTCAAGCCCTCTACTCCCTTTAAGGAGAGAAAGATAACCGGATATTTTCCCAGATGCTGCTCACATAATGTCTGCTTCTCCGAAATATAGAGTCCATCGAAGAGCGATGAATCCGTTCCAATCTCAAAAAAGCACTTCAGCATACTCATATTAAGGGTCTTACCAAAGCGACGCGGACGTGTAAACAGATTCACTTCTCCCCAATTTAAAAACAATTGTTCAATCAATTCTGTTTTATCGATATAATAAAAGCCATTTCGACGGATCTTTTCAAAACCATCAATCCCTACCGGAAGTTTTAATTCATTCATAAGCGAGCCTCCCGTGCTATTTTCTGGTTTTTATTATCTCATATTTCTTTGTAAAAATAAAGGTGGAATGGTTAGGGATGCTCAAACAACTTTAATCGTTCACAAAAAATCATTCTAATTCACTTTTCATCTTTTCAATCATCTGCAGCCGAAATTCATACGCCTGCCGTTCTTTCTCAACCAAAGTTGATAAAACTGCTCCCGAAAAGAATGATACAATCGAAGTAAAAATCAAAATTCCCGATGAAACAAATATAAACGGATGTTTAACCTTTCCCACCTGTATATCATGTAGGATCTCCGGAATAAGCAGTCCCATTGAAACCAGCATCAAAACAGTCGATATCCGACCAAAAAATCCAAACGGACGATAATTCTTATAGAGACGTCCTATCGTCTTCAAGACCTTAAATCCATCTGAATATGTATTTAATTTTGATTCACTGCCAGACGGTCTGTCTCGATATTCGATAACTACATTCTCAATCCGCATATTTTTTTCAACTGCATGAATGGTCATCTCCGTTTCTATCTCAAATCCCTTCGATAGCACAGGAAAGCTTTTAACAAAAAGAAAACTAAAAGCCCGATAACCCGTCATAATATCCCGGATATCAGTATGAAACAAGCGATTTACGCTAGCTCTCACCAGCGTATTTCCAAAATTATGGAACGGTCTTTTGTTCTCATTAAAATAAGTAGATGAAAGCCTGTCCCCCACTACCATATCAGCATTTTTTTCAAGAACCAGATTCGCCATCTTTCTTCCGTATTCAGCAGGATACGTGTCGTCTCCATCTACCATGATATAGCACTCCGCATCAATCTCCCGAAACATACGCCGGATTACATTTCCTTTCCCCTGTGCGTATTCATGACGGACGATTGCGCCCGCATTTTGAGCCAGTTCGGCTGTCTTATCATTTGAATTGTTGTCGTACACATAAATAACCGCTTCTGGAAGTTCAGTTTTCCAATCTTTCACGACTTTTTCAATTGTTTTTTCCTCGTTGTAGCATGGAATCAGTACTGCTATCTTATCCATTTTATGTATATTCCTTTCACTTATCATTCAAAATCTGTGTTCCTGCATTATTCATTTTTATCCAACGATATTTCTTATCAATCAATCCAAGCAACAATACCGCCGGCAATGCAACCGTAATCATATAAACATATCTAAAGTAATATCCATTGCACGGTCCCAAAAATGCAATACCTACCGAAGCCAATAATGGGATAATCCCCCAACATAAAATATCTATCTTTTGTCTTCTGAATAAATAAAATGCAAATATTAATAGCAGCCAGATATATAAGGCAACACACTTAAATACTCCTAGCACTGGAAGATTAAATATTCCTTCTCGCAACGCTTCATAACAATTTCTTAAGCATTTCAGCTTAACTGGATAATGAACATCCATATTTAATTGATTTCCACGTTTATTCACACTATCCATGCATTTTTCCGACCAACTATATGAATAATTTGTGGCCAATCTTTTACCAGGATATAGATAATAATAGTAATTGTTTAGAGTGGCTTCTGCATAAACTAAAGGATGTTTCTTCAGCATCTGATACCATACAGAAAAATATTCTTTTAATTCTACTTTAGATGTATATTTATTCCAGCCATCTTTGACTTTATCAGAACGGTCGGCCTCATAACGTTCCGATAATGTATCATAATTTAAGACGCGATCAATTACCTCTTTTTCTTTCTCCGTCACCTCATCCGAATATTCTTTTATGTAACGTGCTGTTTGCTGAAACGGAACCGAAAGCATCTCTTTTGTACTTCCTGGTGTAATTTTTAAATACGGAAAAATAATATGATTTATAGAAAAAAGCAAGAATAAGATTAACGCCAACCCAATCCCCAGTTCTTTTCTATATTCTTTAAAATGAGCAATAAGAAAAACAAACCAGATTCCAACAATATATTTTGCTTCATTTCGAAAGAAAACAATGAAGCCACCGCAAAGAAATATCAATGCCAAATAAATCAAAAATATATTTTTATTACACTTTTCTCTATTACTAGTAAAAAGACTTTTCCAAATCATTATTTTAGCTAACAAAACAATGAGGAACAGCATCATATATGCGTAAAAAACATCTTTTGAAAATAAAAACATATATGATACCATTCTCGGAGAAATACAATAGTAAATTAGACTCACGAAACATATTTTTATATTAACACGAAGTTCTCTAAGAAATTTCACAAAATACGAAATAACACTTGCAGCAAATACAAATTGAATTAACGAAACCAAAAACAATCCCGCATTCCACGACTTAAACAAAAACTTTCCAATTATCATACAGATATGCACAAGCATTGTATATGCCACGGGATGATGCGCATTTAAGTATACATTTTTATTTAACAATACCAATCGTTCTGACTGAAGACTAGGCAAATTATATCCCTGCAAAATAAAATCTTGTGCATCTCCCTGCAAAATTGCCGGATATGAACACACAATATAAGGAATATATAAAACTACTATCGTCAAAAACGAACACAGAAATGTATGATTCTCAAGGAACGAGAGATACCTCCCCCCGAAAGTTTTTGAGACTATCTTTTCATCATTCGAATTTTGACATAATGTAAGATGGTCCCATTTATAAAATAAATAGATTATCACGCTTGAAAAAAGGCATGTATAACCGATAAGAACCGTTATACTTTTAAAGATCTGAAGTTTTCCCATGTACAGGGCACTTAATTCTCCGTTTACCTCAATCGCATTACCTACAATCATGCATATTGCAAAAAAAAATCCCAATAAACCTGCACAGCAGCAATCTTTTCTGAACTCTGCCTTATTTTCAGGTCTATACCTCTGAATTTCTTTTAACATATAATAAAATAAACATATCATTCCCGCAAAGAGAATAAGCTGATCTAGTGAAAAACCTGATAGTGCATCCAAATACCGTTTCAATGGATTTCCCTTGTAATCCATCTTCAACAGATTCATTCGGAGACTCATCATTGTAAATACAGCCATGATACAGCTTAAACTCTTTTTATACCTATCTATAGCAATCACTTTAGCTCCTCCACATATTTCATTCTCATTCCGTCTTCGACCTTATTATTTCGATTGTTTTTTCAAGCTGTTCTTTCATTTCATTCTTTGACTTCCAACCTAACTGATTCAACTTTTTCGCATCAAGCCGCGCATCCGATGCTTTTGAATACCCTTTCCGCTCTATTTCATCCGGCAGTTCAAACACAACTTTTCTGCCAGCATAGTCTGCTAAAATACCTGCCAGTTCTTTCAGTCGAATATCATATTTCTCATCCGCAATATTATAAGCTTCCCCGTCTTTTCCATAAAACAGAATATAAAGCAATGCAGACACTACATCCGTAACATAGCAATAAGAAAAATATTGATTTCCTTCACTCTTTAAAACAATATCTTCTCTGTTTACTGCTTTCTTTATGAACTGAGCCAATGCTTTGCTGTCACTTTGAAGCATCGTCGGACCAAAGACTCGACATACTCTCGGAATCACAACATCCAGTCCATATTTCTGTCTATACGCCTGGCACAGCGCTTCACCCGTTCTTTTTCCCTCCGGATATCCGGCTCGAAGAGTATTGCAGTCAATATAACCGCAATACTCTTCTGAAAACCGTTCTACATCTCCACGATTTTCGCCGTAAATTTCGACCGAAGAGAGAAAAACAACTCTCTCAGCCTTTGAATACACTGCCATTTTTAATACATTTTCTGTTCCCGCCACATTCGTCATAATCGTCCCAATCGGATCTTCTGCATAGCTTCTCGGGTGCGTATTGCTGGCACAGTGAAACAGATAATCCATTTTTGTATCCAGCTGCAGCGAATTATTAATATCACCCTGAATAAAGGAAAAGTTCAGATCCTCCATATAATTTTTAAAACGTTCACGTGCTCTCTGCTCAGAACGTCCCATTGCAAACACATGGATCTTAGAATCATATGTACGATTATGTTCCATCAACACATCTACTAACACCGTTCCTATCATTCCGCTAGCACCGGTAATCAAAATTTTCTTATTCTCCAGTTTTTCCCACGGAAAGGTATAATCTGAAATTTTCTTTATATCTTCTACATACAATGGATGTGAATAATACATACTTTATCTCCTCTCCCGCAATTTTTTTATTTTTTCAGCATATTTTGTGCCGTGAATCCATTTTCGATAACATCGCCACACAAAACGATAGGACCATGCCGATCTGGCCAGAGACAGATTGAAATCCTTTGTTCCAAAATGTCCGCCTCTCGCCCATTTAATAATTGCTAGCATCGTGATTGGTGGAGCATATTCTCTTGTCTTTCCATAAAGAGCCACTGAGTCATATAAAGAAGCTGTCATTTGGAGAAAGATATCCTGACTCTTATTATTATGGAAAAATGATATTCCAAAATCAAAAAGACTTCTTCCTATTGATTCTTCATTTTCGAATATCATCCTGCAAAAATCAGTTGCAAATTCAGGAAGGTATCTTTCAAGCGCATTATGAAGACTTTGATTATTATCGCAAGGATTTAATACAGGTTCCACTTTTCCATTCTTTCTCTCATAAGAACTAACACTGCGATATGGCAGATTAGCAAAAATTGATTCTATAAATATTTGTGAATATGTATTCCCCGTAAAATTATAACGGATTAGATGTCCATTCGATGGATAGATACTTCTTGCATAATAAAATATGTTATCGTGTTTATATCCAGCAGCTTTCCAGAGTAAACGTGCTAAACAATTCTGCGTATATCCTCGTCCCCAGAATTCCACAAATGCATATTTTTCCGAAAAATCAATTTCCTGATTCAAATATTCCAGAACAATTTTTCTCTGTTCTGCAGCCGTCTGAAGAAGATACTGCTCATATTTTTCGGATACAGAAAAAGCCTCTCTAATTTTTTTGAGTTCTGGACGTGTAATTATTTTCTTTTCTTTTAAATAAGCCAATTCAGGAAACATACTCTCAAATGTTTCTGAAGTCATGCTAGCCGCTTCCAACAATTTATCATACTCTTCTATATCAACAAAATTTCCAAATTCACCGAAAAATTCTTCATCTATTTCATAGATTTGAGAAGGAATTCTCCAAGCTTTTCTTGAACCATATATATATTTCGTTTTAATAGAAAGTTTTTTCTCTTTTATAATCGCATCGGCAATTCGTTTTAAATGATATCCATCGCGAGAAATAAAATACAGACAATCTATTTTCTTCTCAAGCGCATGCCTAATCGCCCAATTCACATACGGAACCCAATATAAGGACACATACGAATATGCATATACCTCTTCCATACGATGTTCTTCCTGGCGAAACCTTGCAAACAAAGCCGCTATCTGATAAGAATCATACGTTGCTATAAATTGAGTCAAATTTTTTTCATAAAAATCAAACGCCGGGATTTCATGGTTTACAGATTCAATTCCAATTGAGGCTGGCACTTTCCCATCTGCATTTTTATTATCTCCATAATGAATCCATTTACCAAACCGATACTCTACGGCATGATATACATCAAAAAACAATTCTTTTGTTGTCTTCTGTGTTCCATAATCACTTGAAAGGAACAGTGGGAGTTCCCCCAAAATTGGCTCCGCCTTGCATAACAGCTTTTTTATAAATTCTTTTGGTAAATACATATCGCTGATTAAAACAACCGTTTCCCCTTGTTCGATCAAGTCTTTAACCTGCTGAATTTTCTCCGGATATGGTATAGATGTCTCATACTCGCATTCCAATTCCCATTTCTTTAACTGCTCTGTCTGCTCATCTGTTAAGCTATATAGTTCTTTGATTCTCTCATAAATCAAATCAAATGTAATTTCAGTTCTTCTATCCTTCCGCAGAACTATGCTTTTTCTATAGTATTCACGCACATTTGATTCCGCCCATGGACGAATTTTATAGAAATTTTCCTTGATATATTTAGGATATTCTAATTTTGATTCTCTCATCTTATCTTGAACATGATAAAAAACACCGATTGGAAGCAGCGTACTTCTGCCAATCAATGTATCAAAAATATCAAAACTATATAAAGTAGGCAATTTCTTACTTTCATCCGGTTCAAACAAAAGTGCTGCATCTACTATTTTCTCCAGAGAATGCTCATCTGCATATTCCCAGAATTTTTTATAGATACGTGCAATTTCTTCCGATTCATCCTCATCTGCTTTTGAAAACACTTCTAAAAATTCCTGAAAATTAGTACAGATCTTTCCGCACGTATTTTCCATGTAATCCAATGCAAAATCTCTTAACGTATTTTCCTGACCATAGTCAAATATATATCGGGCAAAATGTTTGACTCCGCTTGCCAGCATATCATAGAAAATAGAAGAATAATCGACAATTGCAAGGTCAATCCGATCAAATATTTCATAAAAATCATTTGCATTGTCCCAAAACAGCACTCTCGGACAATTTGTATATATTTTTTTTATATTTTGGTATTGGAAATCATTCGCCATCAATGGATGCATTTTAAAGATCAGCAGGAAATTATTTTTCTCCAATACGTCCACTAACTTTTCCATATCCGGAATCGCCTGTGAGAAAAAATTAGTAGCAGAAGCATCTCTGTAAGTCGGTGCGTAAACAGCTATCTTCGTATCCTCTGGCAGCTTTTTTTGTTTCAAGATATCATGATCATATGTCTTAATTTTTCCCGGATAAAAACAACACGGATATCCGGCTCGAATAATCTTGTCTTCAGCTAGATCACACTGCTTAATAAAATGTTTTTCCATAAGTGGAGAAGTCACTAAAAACAATTGATAATTTTGATAACAATCCATATTGATAATATGTTTTTTGATTATACGTTCATTCAAAAATCCATATGTAACACCCTTTTCAACTGTTTTGCATCCTACTCCATGCCATAAATTTAATACTGTGATTCCTTTAAGATAATCCTGAAAAACTTCCTTCTTTTGGTTCACAACATAAACTCCTGCCTGTGAACCAATTTTTTCAGCCATTTTGGATTTAAACAGAAAAGCCTGATATCCCAGTTTACGAATATAATTTCTCGTTTCTTCCGTATAGCAAAACCAGTATGGAGTAATATCTTTCCTATAATTCACAATATACATGAAAAGCCATTTGGGATTCCCATCAAACGCATTCCCCGCATTGAAAATCCAAATTTTCTTATCTCTCATCTGAAAACTCCCTTTACATTAATGTTCTTTTAACATTAGTAATGCCTTAAATAACTCCAAATCATCCTGTGTCGTAATCTTGATATTTTTATCAGAACCCGCAGCAAAATGAAGTGTTTCTCCCAAATCTGTCATCATTGTATTCGTATAAGAAGAACCATAGATACCTATTTTCTCTTTAAATGCTTTTTTATACGCCCAAAGCAATGTTCCATATTTGTATGCCTGCGGTGTCGAAACTCGTCTCAATGTTTCCCTCGGAATATACTGTTCCGTTGTTTCTTCATCTTTTTTTACAAAGATCTGTTCATTATACGGAAGGGAAGTTACTGCATTTCCATAAATCCCACATTTTACAATCACATCGGACAAAACATTTTCATCAACTAATGGCCGGATCCCATCGTGAATTACCACGATATCATCCTCTTTGCATTCATTTTCAAGCGCAAACACACCGTTTCGGATCGATTCCTGCCCGGTACTTCCTCCGCTTATCACCCACTTTAATTTTGTTATATGATTCTGTCTGGCATACGCTTTCAAAATATCATGCCATCCATCGATACATACAACCAGAATGCTGTCAATCTGTGGATGCTTTTGAAATGCCTCTAGCGTATAGATAATCAACGGTTTATCGTTGACATTGATAAATTGCTTCGGTATCTCCTGATGCATTCTTTGTCCTGTACCGCCTGCTAAAATAATTGCTGTATTCATTTTCTATATACCCTCTCCATCTTTAACTCATAAATTCTTCGTATTTCTCCAGAACTTCTTTTGTATTCCCGTACATCTTTATTTCGCCGTCATGGAGCCACAGTATCTCATCACACAATCCATCCAGCGTCTTTGTATCATGCGACACCATAACAACCGTCCTATTTTCATCCGAGATCAGCTGCTTCATTTTGTTATAACTTTTTTTCTTAAATCGGGCATCTCCTACACTGAGCACTTCATCAATCAACATAATGTCCGTCTCTAAAATCGCCGTAATAGAAAATGCCAGCTTTGAATACATACCGCTGGAATACGTTCTGACAGGCGCATCAATAAATTTTCCAAGTTCCGAAAATTCTATAATTTCTTCCATTCGCTCCCGGACTGCTTTTTCAGAAAATCCCAAAAGCATTCCCGACAAAATAATATTTTCACGTCCCGTCAATTCTCTCTGAAATCCCACCCCAATCGACAGCAGCGAAACGCTGTTTCCTTTCAAATCAATTGTTCCGCTGTCTGGAGCAAATATACCTGCAATTGCATTTAACATCGTTGACTTTCCGCTGCCGTTTTTTCCTACAATTCCTAAAATATTTCCCTTGGGAACATTAAACGACACATTGCGGATTGCCTGAAATTCATCTACTTTATTTCTATGAAAATGCAATAAGCTTTTTTTTATTGAATAGGATTTCAGTCCGCGATAACTGATGCATAAATTTTTTATTTCAATTGCATTTTCTTTCATTTAAATCACCTTTACATAACTATTTTCATTTTTATAAATCTTTCGAATTCCGGTTCCTGCCAAAATAATGCTAACTACAAACCATGCCAGCATTAATTTTCGATGCGGAATTTTTCCATAAAGCAGTGAATTTCTCATGCACTCCAGAAAAAACGCCATAGGATTATAGCGAGTCAAAAGCTCTCCATAGGGTGCCGGAATTCTTGTAGCGACATTATAGAAAATACCTGTCAAATAAAATAACATTCTCAATACGATCGTTATTACATTCGAAAGGTCTTCAACAAAGACTCCGTAATGAAGCAGCCATAGTGAGCACGCAAACGTAAAAAGCAATAATAAAAGCAGCGTTGGAATCGTATAAATAATCTTATAGGTAAAGGGTACCCTCCAAAAAATCATCATTAAGATAACGATCGCAAAGGAAATCATCATTTTAAAAGAATTTACCCATACCTTTGTCAATACCAATATATATTTCGGAAGATACACTTTAGAAACAATTGGCTTATTTGTTTTTACAATCCGTACACTTTGATTAATCATTCGATTAAAAAAATCCCACATGGATAATCCAATAAAAATAAAAATCGGGAAATATGGCTCTTTTGCCTTAAAAACATAACCAAAAATAAATGTATATATGAGCATAAAACAAATGGGATCTAATATCCACCAAAGCCAATTTAAGTATGAATTTGCCACTTCTGACTTTAACTGTGCTTTCGCTGAAACCACTGAAAAGCCAAAATATTTTTTTATATCTCTTATAAATCTTTTCATTAACATCTGATCACCAGCTTTCTCCAAAAACTAATTTCAAAATTCTTTCTGTCGCATGTCCGTCACAAGATGACATAAATTTCTTTCGAAATTCTCTCATTTTTTTCAAATCATAATCTGTTGTATGTTCAATTTGATAAATTATATCTTCTTCCGTTTTACATATATATCCAGGAACAAATGATTCAAACTCATAAAAAAAGCCTTGTTCTTTACAGTATTCCTTTAGGTCATAGGCATAAAAAAGAATCGGGCGTTCAAAAATCGAATATTCAAAAATCAATGAGGAATAATCCGTAATACATAAATCGGCAACGCACATAAGTTCATCTATTTCCATCTTTTCACTTACATCAAACACAAAATCAGCGCATTCCTTCGGTATCTTTATATGCTCTTTTATATGCGGATGCTGCTTAAAGACAATAACATACTGTTTTTCCAATGCAGCTTTCAAACGAATTAATGACAAAATCCGTGGCATTTGTGCATCTAATGCATCGCCTCGGAATGTAGGAGCATATAAAATAATCTTTCGATTGGTATTAAACAAAATATATTTCCTGATTTTTTTCTTTGCTCTTTTATGAAATTCCCTGTCAAAAAAACGATCGGTTCTACTAATGCCAGTGGCAATAATTGCTTCCTCTGGAAGCCCGCATGCTTCTTTATAAGCCCATCTCACTTCCGGACTACTTACAGTCATCCATGTATTGTAATTATAATTTGAATATGTTTCCTTTTTTCCTTTTGATAATGCATTTCCAAATTTTTTAAATGCTCCGCATCCATGCCACAACTGTGTATAAACACTATCTGAACGTATCGACACACACGAAAAAACATTTAACGCATCCGCCAAAAAAATATACCCTGCGGATGCCGAATCCCATACAAGCTTCGTGCATCTCCATAAATACCCTATTTTTGTTCCTCTTTCTTTTTCCAAATATATGATTTTTACTTTTAGATCCGGTCTTTTTTTCAATTTCTCAAATAAAGGCTGGAAATTCACACTAAGCTTTTTTCCAAAATTTTCAATAATAATAATTCTTTTTTTATCAAATACTCTTTTCTTTCCGAATCTGTATATTGCTGGATACCAGCATTTTAATAATATATAATTTCTTATTTCTTTCAATTTCACCGTTTTATGACAATCTTTTATCTCTTTTTCTTTACCACCTTTCATATTCACGCAGCCCCTTTAACATACTTTTATATGCCTGCTTTAACCCTAATTCTTTGCAAACTTCTTTATGACGTATACAATATTGCAGACACAAAGCCATTGAAAATCTCCTTGAAATTGCTGAAAACAACGCTCCTTTATCATAAAAATACTTTTCGTCATAATTTTTAAACCATGTAGATTCCCGATGATCGACATATCCTATTTGTTGTTCCGATGCATATATTTTCATGTTTTTCTTTAAGCACTCTGTTAAAAATAACGAATCTTCGCCTGAACTATACTTACTTCCGCCTCCAAACAAAAGAGAAAATGAAATATTATGCTTTCTGATACTATTTTTTTTGACTGCAATTCGAAACGTTCCATACCGAAGATAATTGTAAAAATGTACTTTATGAAATTTTTGATCTATATACTCTGGTCTGTTTTTGTTTGTACTCTCCACATTAAACAAAATCAGTTCCGCATCTTTTCTTTTTTCAAATTCAGTTTGAATTATTTTTTCATAATTATCTATATATCTCACATCATCATCTGCAAATAGAAGGATATTTCCCGTAGCCCTTAATAATGCATTATTTCTGCTTAATCCCACCCCTCTCTCTTCCAGGTTATACCATTCAAAGTTATTTCCATTTTCATTCCATGTCTCTTTTGAAAATGAATCTGTCTGATTGATGATGATTGCATCACTATGTATGTTCATACGTTTTATTAAAGATTTATCATCCTGATTCATTGTTGATACTAATATTTGTAATTTTTCTTCTATCTTTTTCACACCCTTCTATTGAGTTCAATCGCTCTATATTTCCAGATTCCGTGCAGCATATAGCTAGAAAAACAATACAAACTTTTTATTATTCCAAATCCAAGATACCGGTATGAGCTCCATGTCATCTGAGCAGACTTCCATTTACTTCCAGATTTTCCTTTTCCTGTCAAACGATATTTTAAAAGTACCTCATTTACTCCGCAGGCACTTCCATATGTTTGTATGATTTTCATCCAGGTAATATAATCTTCATGTGCATCTTCATGCAGCATTGGAAACTCTCGCATAATATGTCTCAACACAAGAACAGACGAACAATTAATCCAGTTTTGCCGAAGCATCATTTTATAGCTTATCTCTTCTTTTACCGGTATAATGCACCTTAAAGAATCTCCTTCCTCATTTACCAGTTCTCTAGCCGTTGTGCAGAGAGAAGCTTTCTTTTTTTTCAGCATTTCCAGCTGTTTTATTAATTTTCCTTCTTCCCACCAATCATCTGCATCCAAAAAAGCAATCCATCTTCCTTTTGCTTCTTCTACTCCATAGTTTCTGCTCCTTGCCGCTCCCATATTGGTTTTATTTCTTAGATAGCGAATCTCTGGATTTTCTTTTTGGTATTTTTTTATGATTTCAGGTGTAGAATCTGTTGAAGCATCATCTACAATCAAAAGCTCTATGCTGCTTATTTCTTTTCTTTGCAACAGAACCGATTCTATTGCCTGATTCAGATATTTTTCTCCGTTATAAACAGGCATAACAACCGATACTGTGATTTCTTCTGATTCATTTTCACATATCTTTTCATTTCCCATTTTCCTGAATTCCTTCTGTACTTTCCTTTAACATCATAATTTTAGGAGTCATTAGAATTAGTTTTAAATCCAGCAGAAACGAATAATTTCGTATGTATGTCAAGTCAAGTTTGAGCTTATCATATGGCGTCGTATTGTACTTTCCATATATCTGTGCATACCCCGTCAACCCCGCCTTCATCTTCAGCCGATAGCAAAATTCCGGTATTTCCTTTTCAATCTCTGCTGCCAGTTCCGGACGTTCCGGGCGCGGACCGACCAGACTCATCTCGCCTTTCCAGATGTTTAAAAGCTGCGGCAGTTCATCCAAACGGGTTCTGCGCAGGAAATGTCCTACTGGGAGGATGCGGTCGTCATGTTCCGATGCCAGTCTTGCTCCGCTCTTTTCTTCCGCGTTCTGAATCATGGTTCGAAATTTGCAAATCTGAAACGCTTTTCCTCCCTTTGTCAGCCGCGTCTGTTTATAAAAAACAGGTCCGCGATCCGTCAGATAAATTGACAATGCCACCAACAGGAAAAATGGTGATAATACAACCAGTCCCACTCCGGAACAAATCACATCCAGCATCCGCTTCAAAAAGCGCTGTATACCGGACATATCCTCATTTCTGGATAAAAGCAGCGGACTATCAAAAATATCCAATTCTTCGGATGTCCGAATCAGGATATCTGAAAGTTTTGGAACGGTATAGGTTCGTATATCGCGTTCAAAACATTTTTTCAGCAGTGCATTGCGTTCTTTTGCCGGAATATCTCCGATAATCAAAGCGTCAAAATTCTGTGCTTCCCGAATGATCGCTTTCATTCCCGCCTGGATATGAATCGCCTTCGCCAGATAGTATTTGTCCTCCCGCGAGTGGATCTTCTCCATCAGATGAAACGCCGGACGATCGCCGCAAACCAGCAGCATCGTTCTGGGCGGAAATAAACAGCGGTATAGCTTCTGAAATAAGAATGTCCATATGATCGCTATCAAAAGCTGCACCAGTGTCATGGCAATCAAAATCTTCGGATCATGAAATTTTTTATCCAACAGCGATATTTGTATGTAAGTAATCACATTCAAAAGACCGATCGAAAGAATCTGAGAACAGAGCAGATTTCCTTTTTTCAGATATCCGATTCGAAATCCTCCGTATGTCATCAAGAAGAAAAATAGCAGTCCTGCATACAGGGCAATCATCAACCAGTTTCCTCTTCTCCAGAAAGGAAATTCGATCAATTTATTGAAATAACCGTTCCAGACGCATCCATATACGCCCGTGATCACTCCCATCAGGATAGCCGCACTTCCTATTCGGAACAGTCTCTTGAATGGTTCGTATTGTCTCAAATTGTTTCCTCTTTCATTGTTTTTTCCCGATCGTCCTTGACCCGAATCGATAATTCTACCTGATGCGTTTTTCCCAAAAATGGGATTTCCAGTGTCACAACACGCTTGCGGAATCGCTTTCGCACAATCTGCCCCAGCAGCTCTCCTAAAATTCCTTCCGCCGACACAATCTCTCCAGCCTCGTTTGCCTGTACCAGAAATCGTCTCACTGTATGCTGCGAATCTCCTCGAAGCAATTCCTTAAAAAGTATTTCCTCCGATGATTCTATTGCAAGCGCTTGCCCGCCCATCAGCAATTGGGCTTTTCCTGCCAACCTATGAACATTCTCTTCCAAACGCTGTGGGTCTTCTGTGTCCACAAAAATATATCCCGGAAACATCGGTTCCACGCCAATCTGATAAATACCTTCCCGCCTCCAAGTTCGCTCTTTGAGCAACACAAAGCAGGGAGGGTCCGCATGTTCCGAATAAACCCGGTTTAATTTCTCCGCTATCTGTTTTTCGCTTCCCACAGTTGTCTGCACTACGTACCACATACCGGGTCTCTTCCTCTCAGTTCTTCCATTTTCGCAGAATACCCTGTTCTGCGAAAATATCAGCGCAGTTTGAGAAAATAAATTGTTATTCTTTCTGAAAATAAAGGTTTTTTATTTGATATTGATTTAGAATTTGATGAATTTTTAATCAGAAACTTCTATCTTAATAATTTCCTAATAGATTCTTGGCAGAAACTTCTATTGAATTCGCAAAAAAAGCATAGTATAATGTACAGAGATTTCGCAGAACAGGGTATTCTGCGAAATTTTTCTTTTTAAACAGCTTTCCAGAACTTTATATATTGATTATTTTATGCATTTTTATACATAACGCTTATCTCTCTACAGACTTAAAAAAGCTCCGGAAACAACTTTTTCTGTCATTTCCGGAGCTAACTTCCTCCCAATTATTAATATGTACTTTCAGAATCTTTTTTACACTTACTGTTGTATCTGATTTCCCCCTACTCATTCCGTATCGCCGCCAACGGACTCAGCTTCATTGCGCGCATCGCCGGGAAGAATCCGGCTACCATGCCGATGATGATGGCAAATCCTACCGATGGAACTGCCAGCCAGATCGGGATTACGGACAGTTTTCCATCCATTCCATATAAAAAAGTCGCTGCCAGAAACTGGTTAATCAGCACGGAAACCATAAAACTCAGCGCCAGTCCGATGAGTCCTCCCATGAAACCGATAAAACCTGCCTCAATCAGAAACATATTTCGGATGGTTGCAAGGGAACATCCCAGCACTTTCAGCACGCCAATCTCTTTCGTCCGCTCATAGATGGACATCATCATCGTGTTGGCAATGCCGATCGCAGCTACCAGCAGGGAAACGGCGCCGATGCCGCCGAGGGCTGCCTGGATCATGTTGGACTGCTGTTTGGACTGTTCCAGCCATTCCATCTGGCTGTTTGCCTCATAGCCCATGTTGCTGATGGCTTTCTGAACCTCTATTACATGATCCATATCGTCCACATTGACCGTCGCTTCCTCATATACAAAATAATTGTACGGTTTTCCTTTTTTATTGGTCGGCTGGCCCGGAATCGGCTTTTTCTTGAACACCTGTTTTAGCTGTGTCTTGAGCTTATCCAGATCAACGTAGACGCCGTAGCCATAATTACTCCACTCATCCGGTCCGCCTGCGACCAGACCGGCGGTTTTCAGCATATATTTCTTCGGAGCCGCCACCTTCTGGCTGCCGTCATCACCGCCGGAATTGCCTTTAGACTGATAGTAGGCATCCGTGTCAAAGATCGTGAACATCGGCTTATTGATAAAATCGATATCCGGCATCTCTCCGGTGTCCCAATAGCCTTTTCCCGTCTTAGCATTGCTGAAATTCTGCGCGACCATGTTTCCGACCACCATCTCCATATCCTTCGTTTCGGCAGTCGGCAGACTTCCTTCCCCCAGCTTGATATTCTTCATTGCTCCCAAGGGGATCCCATGCAGCTGCACATTTCCCTCGTAGACACCCTGACGCATAATCACATTCAGGTTCAGATCCGGATAAGCACTTGTCACATGCGGAATCTTCTCAAATGTCTTCATCGTCTCATCCGTCATAAAGCTGTCCTCTGGATTTTTCTTATCGCTGGAATTTCCATTGTCATAATTATACACCTGAATCGCGGTCAGGCTTCCATAGGAAGAATACTGTTTGATGGTAAATTCTTTCAGTCCTATTCCGATGGAAACCATGACAACGATCGATGCCGTACCAATCACGACTCCCAGAACCGTCAGAAAGGTACGGAGCTTTCTGCGAAACAGGTTGTTGACGCTCATCGTCAGCAGATCACTGAATCTCATTTTCACCGGTCCTTTCTATTTTTTCTTTCTTTTCAGATGATCGTTTTGTTCTTTTTCAACGTCCTTTGTTTCGTCTTCCGATACATCTGCTGTCGTCATTTCCGGCTCGCCCAGCTCATTGTCCAGTTCCTCTTCTAATTCGTCTTCAAGCGCCTTTTCTCCTGCTATTTTCTTTTTCCTCTTCCAGACAACTACACCGACACCTGCGCCCACCAGCGCAGCGATCACAAGCATCGGAGCGATCCGCCCAGCGCCGCCCGCTTGCGCCGCATCGGCATCTGCATCCATGCCGTTGTCCATTCCATCCATGCCGTCCATCCCGTCATCGGAAAACGCCTCACTCACGTTCAGAAGCATTTCTTTTTCGGTCTCTGAAACGACTCCATTTTCATCCTCATAGGAAATGATAATCTTCACTTTTCCATCATCGGTTGTCGGCGCAATCGCGGTCAGCATCGTATCGACATTGCCGGTTTCGCCCGGCTTGATATTTCCCACGTAAGCGTCAGATGGTTGGATAGAATCTGCCTCAAAACGCGCCATAACATTGTAAAGAATTACTTTTCCGGTGTTGTTGATGCCAAACATGACATTCGTCTCAGAACCAACCTCGATCGCATCCGGCATCACATCGATCGTGCTGGTGTTCAGCCGCGGCTCCTGTTTGACCGGGAGGGCAATCTTGACTTCTTCCTTGGCATTTTTAAATTCCGGGCTGTCGTACTGCTCCTGAATCGTCATGCGGTATGATTTCTGCTCCGCCGTCGGCGCCGCCTTGAACACCATCGAGAGATCCGCCGTCGCCCCCGGCGCCATGTTATTGACAACTACGGAGGTGGAACCGCTCTCGGATGTAAAGATCGGCGTATTTTCAACTTCTTCCGAAGCAAATGTAAACATAATATTGGAAGCTGCCACATCCGAAGACGCATTCTTCATCCGCACACGCAGTTCAAACGGCTGTCCGGCATAGATCTCTGCCGGGATCGTCTCGAAGCTGTCCACGATGATACGCGCCTTGGTTCGATCCTGCTCGCCCGCATCCGCCGACAGCTCATCGTCATCTTTTCCCTTGACGCGCACGTAAAACACCTTGTCCACCGGCTCCGAAAACTCGCCGCCCTCTTCTTCGCGGTATGTAACCAGATAGTGAATCGGGAAAAAGCCCGATTTTACGTCCTCACGCACCATCATGCTGTACGGAACCGTCACCATCTGCCCTGATTCCATATCCCCCATTTTACGGTTATAGTTGCCCTCATTGATATCAAACGGGAATTTCGTAATATCTGCGTCAAGCTGCATATCCACGCGGACATCGTAAACCTTTTTAAGTCCCGTATTGGTCAGGTTCACGCCAAAATCCATGACCTGATTGTACCCCGCATACGGCGTCTGCTGGTTATCGCCGATGGAAAAATCGTAGTCCAGCTTCGTGTTGTCGTCTTCCTCGGTGGAGGAACCATCGTAGGCGGATACCCAGATGTTGACACCAACCGCGGTCTTATCCTTTCCCTTTTGTCCAATAAAAAAGAATGCCTGATAATAGCCGGCCGGTAAATCTCTGCGTAGTTTATAACTTAAACTAACAGTTTTTGAAGTACCTGCTTTTACATTTATAGCTTTTGGCTTAAATGAATTTGAATCCGTTTCAAACGGAAATGATTTTGAATACCATCTGATCGCATCGCTATCATCACTCTCATCCGCATCATCGGATTCTCCAAAATTTTCTGTCATTAAATCATCAAATTCTTCCGCATTTGCCAGCCAAATTTCCTTTAATTCCTGATCCCTTTTCTCATGTATATTATGAACCGTCATCTTAATCGAAATTTTATTTCCGGCCTTTCCGTGCGGCACCTTGCTGACGGTAATTAAATCATCGTTATATTTTGTCATATCCAGCATTTCCGCCTGCGCCGTCCGGCTTCCTCCCACCGCCAGCACCACAAAAAGCAGCAAAAACACCGCCCATCTCTTCCACTTTCTCATACCTCTCATTTTTCATACCTCCATATCCTCTCACATTAAATGCTGCTTTTATCAATTTCTCATTCTATCGTCAGCATTCCTGTGTTTTAGCCTTCTATTTTCCCATCTTCCTTACCCATTTGCCGATTCTCCTCTATCTTCACAATCTTACCATCGATAATATGGAAGATCCGGTCCGCATACGCCGCCAGATGGTTATCATGCGTGACCATAACCAGCGTCTGGTTCTGTTCCCGGACGATCCGCTGCATCAGTTTCAGCACATCCATCGTCGTGTGCGAATCCAGATTTCCAGTCGGCTCGTCTGCAAAAATGATCTCTGGATGTACCACCAGCGCCCGTGCGATGCCGACACGCTGCTGCTGCCCGCCGGACATCTGGTTCGGCATATGATCGCCGACTTTTTCCAGTCCGACCATTTTCAGATATTTTTCCGCCATCTCCCGGCGCTTGCCGCGCGGCACACCGCGGAAGGACAGCGGAAGCGCTACATTTTCAACCGCATTCATCGTACCGAGCAGGTTATATGACTGGAAGATAAATCCGACCCGCTCCCGGCGGAATGCCACCAGCTGGTTCTCGTTTAATTTTTCTATGTGCTGTCCGGCTATGACAATCTCACCCTTCGTCGGCTTCTCCAGCCCCGCCAGCATATTCAATAAGGTAGATTTACCCGAACCGGAGGTACCTACAATCGCACAGAATTCGCCACGGTACATCGTAAAATCAACGCCGTTCAGCGCGTATACCTTCGTCTCGCCGACGCGGTAGACTTTATATAGATTTTTTACCTGTATGACAGGTTCCCGTTTCCGGAGTTCATTCTTCCCCGGCACTTTCCGCTCTTCCATCAACCTTCTCCATTTTCTAACTTATTTCATGCTCCTGAATATTCCATCGAAATCCATTCCTGACAGCCTGGATTTATACAAGTTTCAACCATTGCAATTCCAGTTCTTCTTTCTACATTATACCGGATTTGTTTCAATTCTCCTACCTTATTTTTCTTAATGTTCCTTACGCTTTTCTTACCAGATTTTTCTCCCTGTCTGACCGTTCCTTACGCTAATCCATTTTGCCCTGGAAAGTCATTTTTATTTCCTATTTCATCGCAGGTAATCTTCCAGCCGTCATCACATTGTCCATATTTTCTATCCCCCCTATTCATATTTTTTATATCACAGATCATTAAAAGCTATAGCAATCCATCTGGAAATGTTTTATAATAGTTGGGAAAAATATGCCAATACGAATAGAGAAGGAGAATCAAATGAGACATTTGCTGAATCCACTGGATTTTTCCGTTGAGGAGATCGACCAGCTTCTGGATCTCGCTTCCGATATCGAAGCCAATCCAGCCAAATATGCACACGTCTGCGACGGAAAGAAAATCGCGACTCTGTTTTATGAGCCAAGCACCCGTACACGCTTAAGTTTTGAGGCTGCTATGCTGAACTTAGGTGGACGGGTTCTTGGCTTTGCTTCTGCCGATTCAAGCTCTGCTTCCAAGGGCGAGAGTGTGGCAGATACCATCCGCGTTATCTCCTGCTTCGCAGATATCTGCGCGATGCGCCACCCGAAGGAAGGTGCGCCGATGGTTGCTTCCCTGCACTCTTCCATCCCGGTTATCAATGCCGGCGACGGCGGTCACCAGCATCCGACGCAGACCTTGACCGATCTGATGACGATCCGTTCTTTAAAAGGACGCCTGAACAATTTAACAGTCGGTCTGTGCGGCGATTTGAAATTCGGACGCACGGTTCACTCCTTAATCAATGCGCTGTCCCGCTACACAGGCATCCGTTTCGTCCTCATTTCCCCGCCGGAACTGCGCGTCCCGGATTATATCATTGAGGATACACTGAATGCAAAGGGAATCGAGTACAAAGAGGTCGAAAACCTGGATGAGGCGATGCCGGAGCTTGATATTCTCTACATGACACGTGTCCAGAGAGAGCGTTTCTTCAACGAGGAAGATTACATCCGTATGAAGGACTGCTACATTCTCGACAAAAAGAAGATGGAGCTTGCCCGTGATGATATGTTTGTGCTCCATCCGCTTCCGCGTGTCAATGAGATTTCCGTTGAGGTGGACAACGACCCGCGTGCCGCTTACTTCAAACAGGTTCAGTACGGCGTATACGTCCGTATGGCTCTGATCATGACTTTACTGGAGGTGGAAAAACCATGTTAAATATCAGCGGATTAAAAGAAGGTTTTGTTCTGGACCACATTCAGGCAGGACGCAGTATGGATATTTACTTTAAACTGGGGCTGGACAAGCTGGACTGCCAGGTGGCTATCATCAAAAATGCGCGCAGCAGCAAGATGGGACGCAAGGACATCATCAAGATCGACGGCAGCCTTGATCTGGTAAATGTTGATGTGCTCGGCTACATCGATCACCGTATCACGATCAACATCATCAAGGATGGAAAAATCGTAGAGAAAAAAGATGTCAAGATGCCGAAAAAAATCACAAATGTCATCCACTGCAAGAACCCGCGCTGCATTACCTCGATCGAGCAGGAGCTTCCGCATATCTTCTATCTCGCGGATGAGGAAAAAGAGGTATACCGCTGCCAGTACTGTGATGAGAAGTATTCGCTGTAAATTCTCCTGAATATATCAAATGAATATCAAAAAAGCCATGAACGACTTTTCTGTAGATTTACAGATCATAAGCGATTTCATGGCTTTTTATTATTTTCCAGATTATAGATTCCAAAAGTGCCTACCCTTGAACATCTTAATTCCAGAACTCTGTCTTACCTTCCAGCCCGATACTCTCAGCCTTGAAGCACGGATTCTTGCCTTCCTTTTTCTGCACCAGGTAATCATCCAGACATTTGAGCGCTGTATTTCCCAGAATCACGATAACCGGCAGGTTGATGATCGCCATGATACCCATGAGGACATCCGCGAGATCCCATACCAGACCGAACTGGAGCTGTGCGCCTATGAAGACAACTACCACCGCAAACAGGCGGAACACGTTCATTTCTTTGTTTTTCAGTGTACGACCTGCGATGTAGTTGAGACATCCCTCACAGTAGAACAAGTTGCCGAGCAGTGTCGTAAATGCAAACAAAAGAAGTGCAAATGTAATGAAATACGGTCCAATCACGCCGAATACCGTTCCCAAAGATTCCTGTACGAACGGAGCGCCTTTCAGTTCTTCGGACGGAACGATACCGGTGCAGAGGCACATCATCGCGGTTGCCGTACAGATGAGGATTGTATCGATAAAGACGGAAAGCATCTGTACCAGTCCCTGCTTAACCGGATGGCTGACATCGGCTGCTGCCGCCGCGTTCGGTGCAGAACCGACACCCGCCTCGTTGGAATACAGACCTCTCTTAATTCCCTGCATCATGGCAGAACCTGCAAATCCGCCGAAGATCGCCTTGAAATCAAAGGCATTGGAGAAGATATTGACAAATACCTCCGGGAGTCTTCCGATGTTTAAGATCATGACCGCAATCGCCATCAGGATGTAGAAAACGCCCATAAACGGAACCAGCACGCCGGTAATGCGGACAATCTGTTTTCCGCCGCCTATGATACAGATGCCGACCAGAATCGCCAGAATGGCGCCGCCGATCATCGGAACCAGGCTCCTGTCCCCCATCATAAATTGATGGTAAAAGCCGTAATTCGACATGCTGTCAATCAGGTTAAAGGACGCCAGCATATTAAAACCGCCAGCATAAGTAGCAATCAGGGCAATCGCGAAGACAACGCCCAGCGCACGGCTCTTCAGCGCCGCCTCGATATAATAAGACGGACCTCCGTAGCTTCCGCCGGATGCGTCGCGCTTCTTATAAATCTGTGCCAGCGTGCTCTCAACAAAAGCCGATGCGCCGCCCACAATCGCGATCAGCCACATCCAGAACACCGCGCCGTAACCGCCGATCGCGATCGCATTGGCTACACCTACGATATTGCCTGTGCCGACGCGGCTCGCCGTCGATACCATCAGCGCCTGAAATGCGGATACGGAGTTGCTGTCTGTCTTTTCTCCGACTACCCGGATTGATTCCGGAAGCAGACGGAGCTGTACGAAACGGCTTCGGAGTGTGAAATACAGTCCGACCGCCAGCAGCATGATAATCAGCAGATAGCTGTACATAACATTGCTGATCACACCAACGAGTGATGCAAATCCTTCTAACATAAAATTTCCCCCTTTTCTTTTGTATGCAATATAGAAAAAAGAGCCGCTGCCAAATAAAGATGCTCTTTGGTATCTGCATTCGGCAACAGCCCTCTTAAATGATTTGAGCAAAACGGTAAGCCGGGTTATGTCGTTGAATGGTCATCTATCTAGTCCTGCTGTCGCCAGCAGGCTCAAGCGACCTACCCGAGAGCAGACGGGCCGCCTTGCGCTCTCTGTTCGGTCTTGCTTCGGATGGGGTTTACATGTGCCCCGGCTGTTACCAGCCGGGCGGTAGTCTCTTACACTGCCCTTCCACCCTTACCCGGTAAACCGGGCGGTACATTTCTGTTGCACTGTCCTTGGAGTCGCCTCCACCAGACGTTATCTGGCATCCTGCCCTGTGAAGCCCGGACTTTCCTCACCTGCAGCCTTTCGGTTCTGCAGCCGCGACCATCTGTCTTACTCAAAACATCCTAACTCTACCATATTTTCAGGCATTTGTCCAGTCAATCATACTTTAAAACAGCTTCCGCCGATAAATTCGCGCACAATCGAATTGTGCGGCACCTGTTCGCTGCTGACACCCAGAAAATAATCGAGAAATTTGAGCAGCCGCTTCGCCTCGTTGTACTCCGCCGAATCACGCGGAACACTATATAAGATCGGCTCCGCATACTGTTTGAGCACCGAAAGCTCATATAAAAACGCAGAGTTGAACATCGCATCCGCCTCTTCCTGATACGGGAAAATATTCCGCTCCTCGCCCCGGCGTACGGAATCCCACATCCGGATCGTGTCCTGTGCCGACGCACCGCGCGTTCTCGCATCGCGGACCATCCGCCGGATCAGACGTCCGTCCGTCGTCGGAACTCGGTTGTGATCGTCGATATTTAACTGGGTCAGCGCACTGATATAGATCTTAAATTTCTTATCACGCGGCAGTGAATACGACAAATCATCATTCAGGCAGTGGATTCCCTCGATGACCAGAATATCCTCCGCCCCAAGCTGCAAAAAATCGCCCTTATATTCGCGCTCGCCCTTGACAAAGTTGTAAACCGGCAGTTCCACGCGTTTTCCCGCCAGAAGTTCTTCCATATCTTCATTAAACTGTTTCACATCGATGCAGTTTAATGCCTCATAATCGTAATTTCCATTTTCATCCCGCGGGCTGTCCACACGGTTGACAAAATAATTGTCCACCGCGATCGGATGCGGTTTCATTCCCAGCGCGCCGAGCTGAATCGACAAACGGTGTGAAAAGGTCGTTTTTCCCGAAGAGGACGGTCCTGCAATCATGATCAGTTTGCGTCCGCTCTCATAAATCTGCTCCGCAATATCTCCGATCTTCTTTTCCTGCAGCGCCTCCTGCATCAGGATCAGGTCGTTCATGCGCCCCCGCGCGATCGTATCGTTGAGTGTTCCCACGTCAAACACACCGAGCTTGTGACCGAGCTTTTCCGCCTCCTGCTGGACTTCAAACAGTTTTTTCTGCGGATGGAACGGCTGAATCGCCTTCGGCTGCTTCTTGTTCGGCAGACGCAGAATAAATCCTTCCTCGTACATCTGTAAATCAAAATATTTGAGATACCGGGTGCTCATGACCATATATCCGTAGAAATAGTCGTCATAATCGCCAAGCCGGTAAACATTGACCCGCGACGCCCGCCGGTAATTGAACAAACGCGCCTTGTCATACATGCCCTGCTCCTGGAAATGATCCATCGCCTCATCCGTATTTTCACTCCGTTTCTGCAGCGGCAGATCCTGCTCAGACAGGCGCTTCATCTCCTCTTTCACACGGTCTAACAGCTCCTGGCCGAGTGTTACCCCGCCTTCCACCTCCACATACAGACCATTTTCAACAGAAAAGCAGACCGTGATATTTTTCACATTTTCCCTGCCTGCCACATCCTGAAAGGCTTTCATCATCAGAAAGACGGCACTTCTCTGATATGCCAGATAGCCAGCCGTATCTGCCGCTGTGATAAATTCCATCTGGCAGTCCTTCTGCAGTGTTTTATGCAGCTCCCGCAGCCGTCCATTTACCGAGACCAGAAGAATATCATTCTCGTAATTCTTCTGATATTCCTCCGCAATCTCCGCGTAGGCGGTTCCCTGCGGATATGTTTTTATCTCACTCCCAATCCGTACCTCCGGCATGTAATCCCCTCCCTAAACAATCTGGATTGGAAACGCCGGTTTCTCCCGCACAACCTTCACGGCATCACCCAGCTTCCTCATCAGATATTTCTCCATAAATTCTGTAAAAATGTGTTCAATTCCATAATGTCCGGCGTCAATGACCGCCATGCCCTGTGCAACCGCGTCGATTCCTTCATGGTGGCTGATATCTCCTGTGATATAAACCTGCGCCCCGGCTGCCAGTACCTCTCCCATCGTGCTTCCTCCCGCGCCCGGGCAGACCGCCGCTTTCTGAATCACTGCCTCACCGTCCAGCTCACCGAAGACCGCCGCATACGGCAGACCAAATGCCTCCTTGACCTGCTCGGCAGCTGCCCGCAGCGTCATCGGCTGTTCGAAGCGTCCAGTGCATCCGATTCCGTAGGAAGTGCCGTCTCCGGTCTCTCCCATTTTCTCTAAAACTTCACAATCCGTCAGTCCCAGCTTCTTTGCCGCCAGATCTGCCATGCAGCCCGGCGCTGCATCGAAATTCGTGTGCATCGCATAGTAGGAAATATCATCCTGAATCATCCGCAGGACTCTTCTGCCGATGAAATTCTGATCGGACACCTGCTTGATTCCTTTGAAAATAAGCGGATGGTGCGTCAAAATCATATCCGCCCCCGCCTGCTCTGCCTGCTCAATCACAGAATCGGTGGCGTCCACCGCCAGAAAGATCGTCTTCACTTCCTTCCCGCTGCGCCCCGCTAAAAGCCCCGGATTGTCCCAGTCACATGCCATGCTGCGCGGCGAAAGTGTTTCCAGGATCTTGATAATCTCACTGCATTTCATGTCTCGTCTCCTCTATCAGCGCCAGATAGGCGGTCAGTTCGTTGATGCGCGCTGCTCGGCGGCTGATCGCCGTCTCTCCCGCTTCACTGGCTTCTAAAGTTTCCTTCTTGTTCTGGGCATCATTTTCTGTCAGCCCTGCCAGCACCTGCCGCGTCATCTTCTCTTCTTTCTCCAGATACGCAAGCAACACCGGATCTTTCTTCCGGATCAAATCGGCTCCAAAACGGTAATCCTGCTCTCTCCCCGGCCGCATCGTGCCTCGCGCCGCTTCTATCACTATGTAATATTTTCCCTCGTCCGTCAGCATCGCTTCCCGGAGAATCGAAAATCCCTGTTCTTCCAGAAAATGACGCACTTCGTCCTGCTCCGACTGCGGCGACAGAATCAGGCGTTCTTTTCCCTCGCTCCAATTCTCCCACACATGGCGTCCCTGTTCCAGAATCCGGCAGGTCAGTTTTCCGCCCATTCCGGCGATCACAACTGTGTCTGCCTCGCCTGCCTTCAATTTTGCCAGTCCGTCTGACAGGCGCAGTTCAATTTTCCCGGAAAGCCCCACCTCTTCCACGTGTTCTTCCGCCCGCTCCAGCGGACCTTTCCGCACATCCATCGCCAATGCCGACGGGCACACGCCCTTCTGCACCAGCCAGATCGGCACATAACCGTGATCGGTGCCGATATCTGCTACCCGGCTGCCCGGCTGTACAAAAGAAGCGATCCGTTCCAGACGCTTCGAGAGTTTTACTTCTGTCCGCATGATTTATTCTCCTGTGTTCTACTTTTTATTTCTTCTTTCCAGATCATTCATCCAGATAATCCTTCAATTTTTTGCTCCGGCTCGGATGGCGCAGCTTCCGCAGCGCTTTCGCCTCGATCTGGCGGATCCGCTCGCGGGTGACATTGAACTGCCGTCCTACCTCTTCGAGCGTGCGCGGTCTGCCGTCGTCCAGGCCAAAACGCAGACGCAGCACCTTCTGCTCCCGCTCGGTCAGCGTATCGAGCACTTCCATGAGCTGTTCATGCAGCAATGTATAGGTTGCCGCATCGACCGGAACCTGCACATGATCGTCCTGAATGAAATCGCCCAGATGACTGTCTTCCTCCTCGCCGATCGGTGTCTCCAAGGAAACCGGATCCTGTGAAATCTTCATGATCTCCCGCACACGCTCAACCGGCATCTCCATCTTTTCCGCGATCTCCTCCGGGGTAGGTTCCCGTCCAAGTTCCTGTAAAAGCTGTCTGGAAGTCCGGATCAGACGGTTGATCGTCTCCACCATGTGAACCGGAATCCGGATTGTCCGCGCCTGATCCGCGATCGCGCGCGTGATCGCTTGACGGATCCACCAGGTTGCATAGGTGCTGAACTTGAATCCTTTTGAATAATCATATTTTTCAACCGCCTTGATAAGCCCCAGATTTCCTTCCTGAATCAGGTCAAGGAACTGCATGCCTCTGCCGACATAGCGCTTCGCAATGCTGACAACCAGGCGCAGATTCGCCTCCGCCAGACGTTTTCTGGCATTTTCATCTCCCAGCTCCATCCGCTTCGCCAGCTCAATCTCCTCTTCCGGAGAAAGCAGCGGCACTTTTCCGATCTCTTTCAGATACATCCGGACTGGATCATCGAGGCTGACGCCATCCGGGATGCTGAGATCCAGGTTGTCCACGTCGATCGGCTCCTCCTCCTCGCCGTCTTCAAAAAGTTCTGGCTCCATGTCCTCATCGTCATCCATCCGGAGAACGTCTACATGATGATTTTCCAGAAAATCATAGATCTGATCGAGCTGTTCCGGACTCAGTATCTCACCATGGAAATAATTCAATATTTCTTTATTGTCCAGTACATTTTTCTTTGTTTTTGCCAATTCCAGAAGCTGTGTGAGTTTTTCTTCAAATGTATCTTTTTTTTCTTCCATAGTTCGTCCTTCCTTCCATCCTCAGAACCTGCCCGACCATTTCCAATTTTGTTACTGAACACGCATACGTGTCCAGTAACCCAATTTTTCCCAATCCGCAATCACTCCAACGTGATTACGAGCGAAGACAATCCCGCCTGTTCCCGTATGAGCCGCTGCAGCTCATTCAAATCCGACGCCCGCCGGATCTGATCGTCGAGGCTGTTCTTCTTGATCCGGCGCACCGTCTCCGCAAATGCCTTTTTCTGCTCCTCATTGTTTAAGGATTCTTCCAGACTTGCATTGAAAAGCGCCGCGACTTCTTTATAATTGCCCTCGTCGTCGATAAAGCGGTTCAAAATCGCCGCCGGATTGACATTTCCAGCTTCCAGACCCTCAAATACAGCTTTTGCCGCTTCTTTATAAAGCGGTTTTACAAAATCCTCCGGTCCGATGATGTCCTTGATCCGGGCATACAGCGATGGTTCTTCAATCAGCCATGTAAGAAGCAGGCGTTCTGAACGGCGGATGCCCTCGTCCTTCTCCTTCTTCCTGCCCACCGGTCTCACCGCCGGTCCCGCATTTCCCGGAAACTCTGCATTTCCAGCACCGCGGTTTTCCGCCACTGCCCCGGCACTGCCGACGCTTCCGCCTACCTCCCTGTTTTGTACCGCACCAGTCGTATTTCCGGTTCTATATGAATCACCATAGCGACCCGCATATCCGCCTGCTGCCGTCTCCCCGACGCCATACCGGCTTCCGAGCTGGTTGACCAGCCGCCGCAGATCTTCATAATTGATAAAGTATTCCCGCGAAACCGCCTGTATATAATTATCCCGCTCCAGCGCCTCGCCAAATTCAAGCAGCTTGCGCGCCGTCTGATTGTAAAATGCCGTCTTCTGCTCCGGATCTTCCATATCAAAGCCGGCTTTCAGCACATCGATCTCATAGAGAAAGCTGTTTCTAGCCGTCTCGATCCGCTTTTCAAACTCCTCTGCTCCCAGGTTTTTCATAAATTCATCTGGATCCTTATACGGACGCATATTCAATACCTTGGTTGAAATTCCTGCCCGCTTGAGGATCGGAATCGCCCGCAGCGCCGCTTTGATGCCCGCGCCATCGCTGTCGTAGGTCAGAATGACCTGATCCGTATACCGCTTCAAAAGCGCCGCATGCTGCTCGGTCAGCGCCGTTCCCAGCGATGCGACCGCGTTCGTATAACCCGCCTGGTGCATGGAAATCACATCCATGTAGCCCTCGCAGAGCATCATATATTTCTTTCTCGAAGTACGCGCGTAATTAAGTCCGTATAGATTCCGGCTTTTGTCAAACAGCATCGTCTCCGGTGAGTTTAAGTATTTCGGTTCCCCGTCCCCGAGGACACGTCCGCCAAACCCGATCACCCGGCTGTTGACATCCATGATCGGAAACATGACACGGTTCCAGAACTTGTCCCTGGCGCCGCGCTCCTCGATCGTCACCAGCCCCGTATCCTTTAAAAGCTCGTCCTCATAGCCCTTGCTTTTCAGATACCGGTACAGATCGTCTCTGATTTTATTGGAAAATCCCAGTCCGAACCGCCGGATCGTCTCATCCGTCAGCTTCCGCTTTACCAGATAATCATATCCTATCTTTCCCTGCGGCTGCTTGAGCTGGTAATAAAAATAATTGGCTGCCAGCTTATTGATCTCCAGAAGCGCCGCCTTGCGGTCCGCCTTCGCCTTTGCCTCTTTAGAATATTCCATCTTCGGCAGTTTCACGCCTGAACGGTCCGCCAGCATCTCAACCGCCTCGCGGAATGAATAATTTTCATATTCCATCACAAACGTAATCACATTGCCGCTGACACCGCAGCCAAAGCAGTGGTACATCTGCTTGGACGGCGACACCGAAAAGGATGGCGATTTCTCATGATGAAACGGGCAGAGTCCAAACAGGTTGCTTCCCTTCTTCTGCAGCTTCACGTATCCGGAAATCACATCCACAATGTCGCTACGCATTCTGACTTCCTCGATTACCTCTTCCGGATAATACATTTCTTCCTCCTTATACGCTCCAGGCTTTCGGAATAAACAATTCCTTAAACCGGTCAATCGCGTAAATATCTGTCATACCCGCGATATAATCGCATACCGCGCGCTCTTTCGTCTCATTTCTTACCTCCATAATCCGGTGGGATTCTTCCGGAAGTTCCTCCGGATGCGCCATATAATATCCATACAGCATCTCGATCATCTGCTGTGCGCGCCCTTCCTCCGCTTTCGCAATCCCGTCATGGTAGACATGGTCAAACATCCAGCGGCGCAACCCGTGCATCGCCTCCTCGCGTTCCGGTGACATCGCCACCTCCGGCTTGTCCTGGCTGTGCTCGATGATGTCGTGGATCATGATATTCAGCCGCTCATGCACACTGTTTCCCAGAATGTCCGTGTACTCCCGCGGCAAATCCTCTTCCTTCATGATCTTTCCCCGGATTGCATCATCTATATCATGGTTTATGTAGGCAATTTTATCTGAAAGCCGCACAACATTCCCTTCCAGCGTCGCCGGATGACCGCTCGTCCGGTGGTTCAGGATCCCGTTGCGAACCTCCCAGGTCAGGTTCAGCCCCTGCCCCTTCTGCTCCAGCACCTCCACAATGCGGACACTCTGCTGATAATGCGCGAACCCCTCGCTGCAGAGCCGGTTGAGCACCGCCTCCCCCGAATGACCAAACGGCGTATGTCCCAGATCGTGCCCCAGCGCGATCGCCTCCGCCAGAGACTCATTCAGCCGCAGCGCTTTCGCGATCGTGCGCGCTATCTGCGATACTTCCAGCGTGTGCGTCAGGCGCGTCCGGTAATGGTCGCCCTCCGGCGCCAGAAAAACCTGCGTTTTCTGTTTCAGACGCCGGAACGATTTGCTGTGCAGAATACGGTCGCGATCGCGCTGATACTCTGGCCGGATGTCGCAGAGCGGTTCTTTCCGCTCCCGTCCCCGTGTATTCGCACTCAGCGACGCATACGGACTCAGGGTTTCCTGTTCCCATTTTTCGATCGTTTCTCTGATATTCATCCAGATCCCACCTTTATTCAGAATAATTTACGGAATAAATTCGAAAGTTCGCCCATTATCTTATAATAATATCATATTTTTGTAATTTGGGACAGAGGTTTTCCATGAATTTTTGATCTTTTTCTATTTTCTTTTTTTATTTTATGTGGAAAGAAGGGGAATTATGACTACTTATTTCCATCTATTGAACAAAGGGGCTTAGAATGAAAAAGAGAAGACATCTGTTCTTTTGAATACAGACATCCTCTCTTTACTATCATACATACAAAACGTAACGGCTGTCCCTGATGGACCTCATCTACATTTTATTTTCACTTATTATTTTTACTTATCCGCTTTTTCAAGCAGTTTCTTGATACCCTGAATTGCTACTAATACACCCAGGATTAACAGCAGCACTGCAAATACAAGCTGCAGTGTATTTCCCAGATCCAGACCGGTCGTCATAAATGCGTTTGTGAGCTTTATGATGGTCATGCTCAGTGCAGTAAAGGTAACTGCCATCATGAACAGCATCGGCACCCAGAGCATCCAGCCCTGACGCTTGGTTTTCTTTAAGAATACTGCACAAGCTACAAGAGCAAGTACCGATAACAGCTGGTTTGCAGAACCGAATAACGGCCAGATCTCTGCATAGCCGACCTTGGTAAGCAGGTACGCGAGTACCAGTGTGATGATGGTTGCAAAATATTTATTGGTTACTACTTTTACAAACGGGCTCATATTTTCCTCGTCTGTGTCCGAATCCATGAAAAATTCCTGGAACGACAGACGTCCTACCCGGGCAACCGAATCCAGGGAAGTCAGTGCAAATGCAGATACCGCCAAGTTGATTAATGTAAATACAAGCGAATGCGGCAGACCAACTACGGAAAGAAAATTTGCGATCGCGCCTGCAAAAATCTGCGGCTGGGTGGTAAGTCCCTGTGCTGCTGCCTCGCCATCTGCAAAGGAAGCAACTGCAATCAGTGCGATAATAGCAAGCATACTCTCCATCAGCATTGCGCCAAACGAAACTGGAAGCATGTTCTTTTCATTTTTGATCTGTTTAGATGCAGTACCGGAAGATACCAGAGAATGGAAACCGGAAACTGCGCCACAGGCAATCGTTACAAATAAAATCGGGAACATATACTGTCCATTTACATTAAAACTTGTAAACGGTTTCAAATTACATGCCGGATTGGCCACAAATACACCGATAACTGCACCGACGATCATAAAGATCAGCAGATAGCTGTTCAGATAATCACGCGGCTGAAGCAGCGCCCATACCGGAGCGACACTGGCAATCAGAATGTACACAAAGATAATAATATGCCAGGTTCCAAGATCGACATAGACCGGGAAATTCAGTCCCAGCGCGATCGCTGCCACCAGTAATAAGATAGCGACGGCTGTGTTGATCCATTTGTTGAATTTGGTATATTTGAGGAAATATCCAAGTGCAACTGCCTCGATGATAAATAACATAGAAGTAGTTGCAACGGCTCCATTTGCCGCTATCTTTGTGACAGCACCTGCCTCATCAACCGTAAATCCCTTAAATGTTCCCGCTACAACGTCTGCAAACGCTGCGACAACCAGAATACAGAACAGCCAGCAGAATAAAAGGAATAATTTCTTTCCTAATTTTCCAATGTACTCTTCGATGATGTATCCGATTGTACGTCCCTTATTTTTGACAGACGCATACATGGATGCAAAATCCTGAACGGCGCCGAAAAATACGCCGCCGATTAAAATCCAAAGCAGGACCGGAAGCCAGCCAAAAATTGCTGCCTGGATCGGACCGTTGATCGGACCCGCACCGGCGATCGATGCGAACTGATGTCCAAACACGACGTTTGTATCAGCCGGTACATAATCAACACCGTCCTCCATCTCATATGCCGGAGTTTTGGCGTTTGGATCGATGCCCCACTTATTCTGGAGATAACGCCCGTACAGGAGGTATGCTCCTCCCAGAACAACGATGGCGATTATCATCATCATTACTCCACTCATAGTTAAACCTCTTTCCTTTGTTTATTTATAAAAAAACGCCTCTGCTATCCAGTCGGATAACAAAGGCGAATTTTCTATCCCAACAGCTTTCCCGATCCATCCAGTGACTCTCTGTATTTCCGTTCTTTTATGTCTTTCCATGCTCATTGCATTTTATATCATGTAAATTATACTCTTTTGAGCGGAAAATTCAATTAACACTTTAAATATAATTTACAATTTCATTTATTGTTTTTTGTGCACCTTGCACTTCCTATTGTTTTTACAACGGGAAACTTCGCTCCAGACACAATGCCCCATACCCCAACCGCTCATTCGGATATACCGTCTCCCCCGGCAGACTCCGCGCCCCGCGGATGAGATATGCTTTCAGCTTCTCCCCATACAGATAGGGATCGTTCCCATTTACAATCCCCCATTGCATCATCAGAGCCGCCGATCCGGTCACAAATGGAGCGGCAAAGGAAGTTCCTGTCACTGCCTCATATCCGCCGCCTGCGCGGGCGGTTATGATATTTACACCAGGTGCCGCCAGCTCTGGTTTGATCGGATGCCCCAATCTTGCAAATCCACGACCGGAAAAATCTGCATACGCCTGCGTGGCGTCATCGTACGCCCCCACCGAGATCGCCCGGCTGGCGGTCGATGGGATTGTCAGCGTCGTGTCCGGCGATGCCGCCAAAAAACGTGTTTCCCTGTTCAGTGCCATGCCCGCTGGCAGCCACAGATCATACTGACCATCCCGTATTTCTTCTGGAATCAGACGGATTTTCCAGAGCCCGTCCTGAATGTAGCTTCCTTTTGGAATCAAATCCAGATAAATCTCCTGCGCCTGACTGTATGGACTCGGCATCCCATAATATAGAAGAATCTCTTCCGTCTCATAGGAAAGGCGCTGTGCTCCCAATGATTCCCGGATCACCCCGGTGCTGCTGCCGCCCGGGCTGAAAATTTCCACTGAAAACCGGTCCTGATACAATTTCCATAGCTGCACACCGAAGCCCGTCTGATATTCCCCCACTGCAAGCTCTATCTCCACCGGACGTCCCATCTGCAGAAATCCCGCCCGGTGTCCCATGCCGTATCCTTCATTTCCGGTTCCCACGATGATGGAAGTCCGCCCCCGCTCTGCCATCGAATTTAGATACGTCTCCAGCAGGCTGGTTCCGTCATGCGAACCGTAAGTATTTCCAAAGCTCAGATTCACCGCCACCGGCATCCGCCATTCCTGTGCGATTCCCACCACATAGTCCAACGCCCGCATCAGCTCTGTTGTCCTGGGAAATGAATCCGCAAGCGGCGTTCCAAGCTTCACGACCAGAAGTTCACTCTCCCAGGCTACTCCCCGGTAGTGTCCGCCGCCCTCCCAGCCATTTCCGGCTGCAATCGCCGCAACTGCCGTCCCGTGCCCGCTCACATCCCGCGACTGAACGATCTCGTAAGCGCTTTCCCGGCTGCCCGCCTCCAATGCCCGGTTGAGCTCCTCCCGCGTATAAATCCGGTTCTGCTCCTGATCCCAAAGTGCGGCGATGCGCGTCGTTCCATCTGCGTTTCGAAAGTCCGGATGGAAATAATCGATTCCGGAGTCGATGATGGCAGTCAATGTGCCTCGACCACTTAAATCAGCATCTCTGCCATACACGTTTTGAGAGACTTGATTTCCGCTCTGCACCGGCGCAATACAGGTATCCCGAATCGCCCGGTTCACCTCAAAATAAAGACGCTTCGGCTTTTCTATATACTCAACCTGTGATAATCCTGCCAGATCATCCACCTGCGATTCAGGGAGCCGCACAATCGCGTAGCCGCCGGAAAGTGGATAAATTTCCGCCTGCGGAAGCTGTTCCTGCAACTTTTCCACAGTTCCATTATATTGAATGATTAGTTCCCAGCGTTTCGTATTCTGGTCGTATCCCATCTGAAGTGCCGGGGACTTTTCCCGTTCCGCTTCTGTCGCATCCAAAGATAAGTTTAAAAGGTTTTCTTTTTTCTGGCTCTTGCCATTCACTAATTCACTCATTTTACAGTTTATGCTTATATGGCAAATCCCAGCATCATATTCTATCTATTTTTTTAACAAAACAAAACCCGGTACATCTCTGTACCGGGCTATCGATCATGCAGAAGAAGGGACTTGAACCCTCATGATGTTGCCATCACACGGACCTGAACCGTGCGCGTCTGCCAATTCCGCCACTTCTGCTTACTGCGGGAGATGGGACTTGAACCCACACGAGCATACACCCACAAGATCCTTAGTCTTGCCTGTCTGCCAATTCCAGCACTCCCGCTTACTGTTTTTCAATTTTCTCTATTCGATGATTTTCTCACCGACAAAGAGTAGTATAGCACAATTTCATTTAAATTGCAAGCCTGTTTTCCGCAAATTTATATCTGAATTTATTGAATCAGAGTATAGCAAAAACCCGGCACATCTCTGTACCGGGCTATCAGTCATGCAGAAGAAGGGACTTGAACCCTCATGATGTTGCCATCACACGGACCTGAACCGTGCGCGTCTGCCAATTCCGCCACTTCTGCTTACTGCGGGAGATGGGACTTGAACCCACACGAGCATACACCCACAAGATCCTTAGTCTTGCCTGTCTGCCAATTCCAGCACTCCCGCTTACTGCTTTCTATTTTTGCCTGTCGAGTGAGTCACTCACTGACGAAGCTTAGTATAGCACAGGCGCTCCGCGAATGCAAGCATTTTTTTGTTTTTTTTATTTTTTTTTATTTGTTCTAATTATTCCTATATTTTTATAGTTTCTTTCTACTGCAAAATCATGTATTTCAGCCCTATCCTACCACTCCGCAGCTCCCTTAAAAAATCCTTTCTTACTTCTTAAACAGGAAAATAGACAACCATTACACATTTCTGGTTACTGTTCACGCATACGTGTCCAGTAACCATTTCTGCATTCCTATAGCCACAAAATGTCTCCTTTGAGATTGAAAAAGCGCTGTCTTTCTGCTATAATACATAGTTGCATTGATTTCTTTCATTAAAATTAAGAAACATTACAAAAAGGGCGTAAAAAGGCGCAATAAGAAACCGAAAGAAAGGCGGAAATCCTGATAAGCAAAGGATTTTCGGATAGGTAAATCATAAAATGAAATTAGGTATCGTAGGTCTGCCAAACGTAGGCAAAAGTACACTGTTTAATTCTCTGACCAAGGCTGGCGCTGAGTCTGCCAATTACCCGTTCTGTACCATCGATCCGAACGTCGGTGTCGTACCGGTTCCAGATCCGCGTCTGGGTCAGTTAGCAGCTCTTTATAATTCTGCCAAAATCACTCCGGCTGTAATTGAGTTCGTTGATATCGCTGGTCTGGTAAAGGGCGCTTCCAAGGGCGAAGGTCTTGGTAACCAGTTCCTTGCCAATATCCGTGAGGTAGACGCGATCGTACACGTTGTCCGTTGCTTTGAGGATCCAAATGTTATCCATGTAGACGGCAGCGTCAATCCGCTCCGCGATATCGAAACCATCAACCTGGAGCTTATCTTCTCCGATATGGAGGTTCTGGAACGCCGTATCGCCAAGACGACCAAGAGTGCCATGGGAAATAAGGCTCTGGCCAAAGAACTGGAAACTTTAAAGAAACTGTATGCTCACCTAGAAGATGGCAAACTGGCAAAAAGCTTTGAGCCGGAGGATGAGGATGAACTCGCGTTCATCAATACGCTGGATCTCTTAACCTGGAAACCGGTTATCTTCGCTGCCAACGTATCCGAGGATGATCTGGCAGATGACGGTGCTTCCAATGAATATGTAAAACAGGTTCGCGAATTTGCAGCTGAGAACGACAGCGAGGTATTTGTTATCTGCGCCCAGATTGAGCAGGAGATCGCTGAGTTAGATGAAGATGAGAAGAAAATGTTCCTCGAAGATCTCGGTCTGACTGAATCCGGTCTTGAAAAACTGATTGCAGCCAGCTACCGCATTCTTGGCCTTATCAGCTACCTGACTGCCGGTGAAACTGAGACCCGTGCATGGACCATCAAAGTCGGCACCAAAGCACCGCAAGCAGCTGGAAAAATCCACTCCGATTTTGAGCGTGGCTTCATCAAAGCTGAGGTAGTCAACTATCAGGATCTCTTAGACTGCGGTTCCTATAATGCAGCCAGAGAAAAAGGGTTGGTACGCATGGAGGGCAAGGACTACGTGGTAAAGGACGGCGATGTCGTACTCTTCCGCTTCAATGTTTAATATCGTGTCATAAAATCTCAGAAGCTGCCATCCGTTGATCAGATTCCCTTTTCGTAGATTTGGGGTAACTGTTTGGGTCTGCGCATTTACTGCGCTGACCGTACGAAAACATGGGGGATCCTATCAAAGCATATCAACGGATGGCAGCTCTTTTTATTTCTCCCTTTTTACAAAAGTGTGTCTGATGCATACTAACTCATAATTATACGAAACACCACTCTTTTATTCATTTTCTATTCATTTCTGGCTAATGGGTATTCATTTTTACTCTAAGTTGTCGTGCAATTTATTAGATTTGAATTTTTGAAAGAGCCAGCACCTTGAATGGGCTGACTCTTTCAATGTCACCTGTAATTGACAAACTGGAATTTGGCTATTTCGTTGCAACAATACTTATCCAATGATTTTTTGCATTTGAATACGTTTTGATCTCTGTAAAACCCGCTTCTTTCAAAGCGGCAACAAGTTGTTTAGATGTGTAAATCTTCATACCATTGATCATCTTTGTCCATTTTTCATCTGCGGCATTCGTTCCGTCACTCTCGTTACAAATCAGGAATATGCCTTCGCTTTTTAGCACACGGTTGATCTCGGAAAAGCATTTTACTAATCCTGGCCAAAAGTAAACTGTTTCGAAGGCAGAAACATAATCAAAAGTCGCGCCAGAAAAGGGTATAGCAGATACATCTCCTTGAACTACATTACATTTCCCTTGTTTAATGGCGAGGGCGTTCAATTTTTGAGATTCTGCCACACTAACCTCAGAATAATCCATTCCTGTCACGTGGCCATTTCCACATCTATCAAGCCAGACCGCAATATTTGCTCCGCCGCCACAGCCGACGTCCAGAACTTCAGCATCAGACTTCGCGGAGATATTTGAGAATCCCCATTGCGATAATTTGGCGTGACCGCTGTTCATCATCTTCGTCATCAATTTTCCGCCGAAGCCTTGTGGCTTACGGGTATTTTCAAAAAATTTCATTACAGAATTCCTCCTCCACAAATACCGGTTTTCTTAATTCGACAAACCGGTATTGCTCAATCGTTTTTCTCCGTTAGGAGAATATACAATCCATAAATAAAAAGAACAAGGAATAAAACCGTAGGAATCAATAATCCATTTTCTAAAATACTTACAATCATTCTTCCAGGTGGCGTTACCCATTCAGTTGCTGGATTTTGCATTGCCACTATTATCATTCCCACAATACCAACAACACCACTTAATGTTAAAAAACCACCTTTTATATTTCTACTCATAATCATTACCTCCTCGTTAAATACCGATTAGTATAACAGTAGTCTAACACATGTTGTTTAAAAATACTACAGCCAAGCTAATGTCTGTAATTTGCCCTAAAATTTCATTTTATGGAATTTGGACTACTTGATTTTCTAATCGCATACGCAATTTGTGAAATGTATCATTATACTGTTGATACATCAGACACACAAATGTAAATAGGGACTTTTATTTTTATAACAAATCATATTCTTTCATTTTCCCTCAAACCGTCTCATACACTGTACTAAACGAATTCCGGAGCTTTCTTATGAGTTCAAAAACAAAAATTGTCGTACTCCGCATGAAAGAGATTATTTATACTGCTATCTTTATCGGGCTGGGGCTTCTTCTCATCGCGCTTCTCCTCATCATGTTCCGTCCTGGAAGGAAGACACAGAGTGCTTCTGCCCCTGCTGCGGCTGGTATCCACTATCTGCCAGGCATGTACAGTTCTACCCTGACACTTGGCAGCCAGGCAGTCAATGTCGAAGTCACGGTTGATTCCACCCAAATCACCTCTGTTACCTGCCGTCCTTTAAGTGATTCCATCGAAACTATGTACCCGCTGCTCTCCCCTTCCGCTTCGCATCTCTCGGAGCAGATCGTGAGCACGCAGTCGCTTGAAAATCTCTCCTTTGAAAGCGGCAGCCAGTATACCTCACAGGCATTATTAAATGTGATACATACCGCATTAGCAAAAGCAATCCTTTAAATTTCGTATAGCATAACATCAAAAATTTCAAAGAACACCTTCATCGGATGCTTTAGAAAAGCACCTTATCTTTTAACCAAAAAAATCCGGCTGAACCATCTTTTCAAACGGTTCAACCGGACTTTTTATTTCCGTATTCTTTTACGTTATTTACTGAATAACCTTAACCGGGCACTTCGCTGCACAAGCTCCGCAGTTTACACACTTCTCATAATCGATAACAGCTACGTTGTTATCCATATGGATTGCGTCAAACTTACACTGCTTGGTACACAGCGTACAGCCGATACAGCCAACCTGGCAGGCTGCCTTGACAGCCGGTCCGCGATCGTGGGAGCTGCACTGTACCAGATGCTTTGCCTTGTACGGTACCAGGTCGATCAGGTGTTTCGGGCAGGCTGCCACGCAGGCACCACACGCTACACACTTCTCTTTATCGACAACCGCCACACCGTCTACTACATGGATGGCATCGAATTTACATGCCTTCACGCAGGTACCGAAACCGGTACAGCCGTAAGAACATGCCTTTGCACCGCCGCCCGGTACAACGGATGCCTTCGCACAGTCCTCGATACCATGGTACTCGTACTGCACTTTTGTCTTATCGCAGGTACCTTTACATTTAACGAAAGCTACCTTCTTCTCGGAAGAACCAGCCTCTACGCCCATGATAGCAGCGATCTTCTCGCCAACCGGAGCGCCGCCAACCGGGCAGGCATTTACCGGAGCTTTGCCCTCTGCGATGGCCTTTGCAAGACCATCACAGCCCGGGTAACCACAACCACCACAGTTGTTGCCCGGAAGTTCTTCACGGACAGCTGCCTCTTTTTCATCTACTTCTACTTTAAACTTCGCGCCGAACAGACCAAGGCCTATACCAACGATAATACCTACTGCCGCAATAACACCGGCAGCAATCAAAATTGAATTCATATCCATCTTCGTCTCCTCCTTCTACAGTAATCCGGAAAATCCGAGAAATGCAATTGCCATCAGGCCTGCTGTTACCAGTACGATAGGAGATCCCTGGAAGTTATAAGGGATATCATTTCCCTCAATGTGCTCACGGATACCTGCTAAAAGCACGATGGAGATAGTATAACCAACGGCTGTACCAACACCATTTACCACGCTCTGTACAAATCCGTAACCATTCTGAACGTTTGTGATAGCCACACCAAGAACCGCACAGTTTGTTGTGATCAGCGGAAGGAATACACCCAGCGCATTGTACAGGGAAACCATGCATTTCTTTAAGAACATCTCAACGATCTGAACCAGCGCTGCGATAACGAGAATGAAAACGATGGTTTTCAGATAATCGATACCAAGTGGCTGAAGAACAAACTGGTAAATTAAGCTGGCAACGATGGAAGCGATGGTGATAACAAAGATAACCGCACCGCCCATACCTGCTGCTGTTTCAACTTTTTTAGATACACCGACGAAGGAGCAGATACCGAGGAACTGGCTCAGTACGACGTTGCTGACCAGCGCCGAGCTTATGGCAATAATAAGTAATTCTTTCATCACTTCTCCTCCTGTTCCTTATCACATTCTGCAGTATGACCTGCACAGCTTAAGCAATCGCCGTTACATCCGCCTTTCTTCTTCTGTTTTACAGAACCGTTGGTTGCGCACGGCATCTTCAGACGGTTCTGAAGAGCAGTCAGAGCAGCCAGTACGAAGAACGCACCCGGTGCCAGAATGAAGATAGAGATTGGCTGGAAAGCAGCCGGCATAACCTGTACGCCAAAGATAGTACCTGCGCCCAGAAGCTCACGGAAGGAACCGATGAGTGCCAGAGCGACGGTAAATCCAAGCCCCATACCGATACCGTCAAATGCGGACAGAACCGGACCGTTCTTCATGGCATATGCCTCGGCACGGCCAAGGATGATACAGTTTACTACGATCAGCGGAATGTAAAGTCCCAGGGAAGCATATAAGTCCGGAACAAAACCTTCCATCAACATATCTACGATGGTTACGAAGGATGCTACTACTACGATCTCAGCCGGAAGACGCACGCCATCCGGAATAATCTTACGAAGCATCGCAATCAGGATATTTGCCGCAACTAATACGGCGGTTGTCGAAAGACCCATGCCGACACCGTTGATAGCGGAAGTAGTTACCGCCAGAGTCGGACACAGACCCAGCATCTGAACGAAAATCGGGTTTTCTTTCCAGATACCATTATATAAGCGCTCTACATATTTATTCATAATCGTTCCACCTCCTACTGTGCCAGGCAGTTAGCCACGAAATAGATAGCTGCATCTGTTGCGTTGGTAACTGCTTTGGAAGTGATAGTCGCACCACTGATGGCCTGGATCTGATTGTCTGCAGACGCGCCTGTCTTAGTAACTTCCAGCTTTTCTGCTTTCTTGCCGATAAACTGATCCTTGAAATCCGGCTCTTTTGCTCTCATACCAAGACCTGGTGTATCGCTGATGCTTAAGAAACCGATTCCGGTCAGTTCGCCTTCATTAGAGATACCGACTGCAATCTGAACATTGCCGCCATAACTCTCTGCGGAAGTAGAGGTGATAAGGTATCCGATTTTATTGCCGCTGGCATCCAGTGCTTCTTTGGCATCGTTGATGGTTACCTTGCCGTAACCCCACTCAGAGATGCTCTCAGCTGCCGCTGCAACTGCATCAGTCAGTTCCTGAGGTGCGTCAAAGCTTGCTGCCTCCGGATATACTTCCTGAAATGTTTTGGTAGCTGCTGCCTCCTGTGCCTGAGCGATAGGCTCTAAGGTCACATCATGAACAGCACCCAGGCAGAAGCCTGCTACCAGTGTAATAACGAAAAGGATGATTGTATTTTTGATAATCTGGTTCATTATTTCTTCTGACCTCCTTTTCCAAATGCTGTCGGAAGCGTATAGCGCTCAATCAGCGGTACCAGCAGGTTGCTGAAGATGATCGCATAGGAAACGCCCTCCGGAGAAGCACCCCAGAGACGGAAGATTCCGGTTACGATTCCGAGGATCAGTCCGTATACGATCTGTCCCTTCGGAGTCAGAGGACTCGTTACATAATCGGTTGCCATAAAGAATGCACCGAAGATAAGACCACCTGCACAGATCTCACTGAGAGAATAGGTCAGGTTGAATCCGCCAAACAGGAATGTAAATACAAATACGGTTCCAATGTAAATCAGCGGAATAACCGGGCTGATAACTTTGCGGACTACCATGTAAATCGCACCAATCAGCAGGGCAATTACAGATACCTCACCGATAGTTCCCGGGATACGTCCGATTACCAGGGATGCCAGATCCACTGTCTCACCGGCTCTTAACTGTGCCAGCGGAGTTGCACCTGTCAGACTGTCAAATCCAAGCTTTGCGGATGAGAAGTTATTCATAAACAGAGCGAAGGAAGTCAGAAGGAAACATCTGGCTGCCAGTGCCGGGTTCATGAAGTTCTGTCCCAGACCACCGTAAAGCTGTTTTACAACGATGATTGCAAAGAATGCACCAAGAACCGGGATCCAAACCGGGATTTCCGGCGGCATATTCAGTGCAAGAATCATGCCGGTAACAACTGCACTGCCGTCCGAAATCGTAATCGGCTTGTGCATTAATTTCTCATAAAGATACTCGGCTGCCACACTGGCGATCACGGTAGCGATCAGAACCAGAAGTGCATTCATGCCGAACTGCCATACACCATAAACACTGGCAGGAATCATGGCGATCACAACGTCAAACATCAGGCGCTGTGTCGTAACTCCGTCACGAACGTGAGGTGATGACGATACTTTTAATAATTTTTCCATTTCTTCCCACCTCCTACTTTCTGCGGCTGGCTGCTACTGCCTTACGCATCTCTTTGAATGCCTGGGTCAGCGGCCGTCTTGCCGGACAAGCATATGCACAGCATCCGCACTCAACGCATTCCATGCCGTTTAAGCTCTGGAATTTCTCAAGATCGTGAGCCGTAGATGCTTTCATCATCAGCGGAGGTACAAGGTGCTCCGGACAAACGCCTACACAGCGTCCGCAACGGATACATGCTGACGGCTCCATCGCTGCTACCTGGTCCTTGGTAAAGGTGGTCAGAGCAGATGAAGTCTTCGCTACCGGGAAGTCAAGGCTGAAAAGAGCCTGTCCCATCATAGGACCACCAGAAATCATCTTCTCCGGTTCCTGTTTAAAGCCGCCTGCTGCCTCTACCAGTCTCTGATAGTTGGTACCAAGACGTACCTCAAAGTTCTGCGGCTCTGCAATGGCATCACCGGTTACCGTAATGATCTTGCGGATCAGCGGAGTTGTCTTGCATACTGCATTATAAATAGAAGCAACGGTATCAATATTGTCTACGATACAGCCTGCATCTGCCGGCAGCATGGAAGAATTGATCTCACGTCCTGTCACTGCATAGATAAGTGTACGCTCACCACCCTGCGGGTACTTGGTAAGCAGCGGACATACTTCGATCCTCGGCTCGTCCTTTACCATCTCCGTCAGCTTCTTGATAGCCTCCGGCTTGTTGTTCTCGATACCGATAACACCCTTCGCATTGTCAAACAGCTGAAGCATAACCTTCAGGCCGCCGATAATCTGCTCCGGACGCTCCATCATGGTACGATAGTCACTGGTTAAGTACGGCTCGCACTCTGCACCGTTGACGATAACGTAATCAATTGCGTTCTCATCCTTCGGAGTAAGCTTTACATGTGTCGGGAAACCAGCGCCGCCCAGGCCGACGATACCAGCATCCTTAACGATCTTACGGATCTCTTCTTTCGACAGCTTTGTTGCATCTCTGTCTGTTCCGAAGCCCTCAATCGCCTCTTCTTCACCGTCATTCTCCACCAGGATTGACTGAACCATTGCACCATTAGCAACCAGCTTGGACTCGATTCCCTTTACCGTACCGGAAACAGAACTGAGTACGTTTGCGGAAATAAATCCGCCTGCCTCTGCAATGATCTGGCCTTTCAGCACGTGATCGCCCTTCGCTACCAGTGGTTTCGCAGGTGCGCCAATGTGCTGGGACAGCGGATAAACCATGATCTCGCCCTGTAACGGTTCGAGAACCTTGATCGGCTTATCCTCAGACAGTTCTTTACCCTCATATGGATGAATGCCGCCTATAAATGTAGCCAAACCCATCAATTAAACCCTCTTTCTCTTACTAAATTTTCCTTCATCCTCCACCCATTCACCTCCCGTCAGATGCCTTTTCTGCCGAAATTGTGAAAATATTATCGGGCGTAGGAGCTAGAATCTACCGCGTATAGTATAACACAGGTAAAAAAAATTCACAATTGAAAAATGAATCTTCTGCCCCCTTCACTCTGTATAAAAATTAATACAAATGGTTATAATATAGCTTTTGTTTATACAGAATCAACAAAACTGTGTAAAAATCCCGTAAAACTTTCCCTTAAATACTATGTCAATAGCCTTGGCGAAAAAAGGAAAGTCCGGCGGAGTTTGCCTCTGCCGGACTTTCCTTTTTTCTCGTTACCTAAAGAGCTGCACAGTCTACTGGAAAAACTTACTCCAGTACCCCTGCACAAAAATAAACAGCACAATCAGTGGAATGACATATGTCACATACGCTCGCACCTGGCGCGGGAACTTCACGCCTTTTCCCTCATTTGCCTCCTTGAGAAAATTCTCAAATCCCCATCCATACCGGCTGGTACAGAACATCAGGTAAACGAGACTTCCGAGTGGAAGCAGGTTGTTGCTGACGATGAAATCCTCGAGATCCAACACGTTGCTGCCCTCTCCGAACGGCATGAAACCACTCCAGAGATTGAAACCCAGCACGCACGGAAGCGACAGGACCGCAATCACCACCAGATTGACGCAGACTGCCTTTTTGATCGAACAGCCAGTCAGATCCGTTGCAAAGGATACGATATTCTGGAATACCGCTGTGACCGTTGATGCCGCCGCAAAGGTCATAAAGACAAAGAACAGCGTGCCCCAGAAACGTCCGCCTGCCATGTGGTTAAATACATTCGGCAGCGTGATGAAGATCAGGCTTGGTCCCTGTCCTGCCTCGATACCGTAAGCCGCACACGCCGGGAAAATGATAAGTCCCGCCATAAACGCTACCAGCGTGTCAAGGACCAGTACATTGATCGCCTCGCCGGTCAGGCTGCGCTCTTTATCGATATAACTTCCAAAAATCGCCATCGCACCGATACCGATACTCAACGTGAAGAACGACTGTCCCAGCGCCGCAAATACGACCTTGCCGACACCAACCTCCTGAATCTTGCCAAAATCCGGCTTTAAGTAAAATTCAAGTCCCGGACGTCCGCCTTCCATCCGCACCGAATTGATTGCCAGCACAACCATCAGGAATAACAGGCAGACCATCATCATCTTTGTGATCTTCTCAACGCCGTTCTGGAGTCCCATCGCACAGATGGAAAAACAGAATACGACACAGAGCAGCATAAATACCGTCATCAGTCCCGGATTTGCCAGTACAGAGCCAAATTCCCCGGCTACACCGTCCGCATCCAGACCCACGAAATCGCCTTTCGCCATCTTGAACACATACAGCAGAAGCCATCCGGCTACCGTCGTATAAAACATCATCAGGACATAGTTGCCCGCCATCGCGAACCATTTTTCAAAATGCCACTTAGTACCCTTTGGCTCCAGCACATCAAATGAAAGCGCCGCACTCTTCTGGCTCGCTCTGCCGACCGAGTATTCCATAACGATGATCGGAAGACCTAAAAGCACCAGAAATGCCGCATAAATCAGTACAAACGCCGCGCCGCCATACTGACCGACGATGTACGGGAATCTCCACACATTTCCCAGACCGATCGCACAGCCCGCGGAAATCAGGATAAATCCCAGCCGAGAGGAAAAACGTTCTCTTCCCATTTCTACTTACCTTCTCCTTTTTTATTTCTACAGGCCCACACTGACAAGAGTCAGACGGGCGCAAAAAAGAGGCGCCTCCGCAAATCCCGGTACCAGCCCGAATTTCGGAAACGCCACCAAATGGTATTTTACTATATTCTGTTTTAAAAGACAAGTTTTCAGGTGCTTTTTATCCTTCAAACGTCTCGACTTCCTCCCGGTTCGGCACCGACGGAGCTGCTCCTGGGCGGGAAACGGCGATCGCTGCCGCTTTTGCCGCATGTTCCAGCGCCGTCTTCGGGTCTTCACCGAGCTGTAAACCGCCGATAAAATAACCGGTAAATGTATCGCCTGCCGCCGTCGTGTCCACAACCGGCACTTTATAGATTCCCTGACGAAGGACTGTGTCACCATCGCGGTACACGGAACCATCGCCGCCGAGTGTCAGGACAATCTTCGCCTCCGGGAACTGTTTTACCAGTCCGTTCATCAGCGCCTGCGGATCTTTGGTTGCCTCAATGCCGCAGATATCCGACGCCTCCACCTCATTTAATAAGAAGTAATCCACATATTCCAGCGGATAGGACAGGATCTTCGCATTCATCGGGGACGGATTCAGAACGATCTTCATGCCTTTTTCATGGGCTTTCTCCATGATATAGCCGATCTCGCTGATCTCATTCTGTAAAATCAGGAAATCGTCCGCCTCAAACTGTGTCAGGACGCGATCCACCATTTCCCTCGTGATCCGCTGGTTGGCACCGCCATACAGCAGAATGCAGTTCTGCCCTGCCGGATCTTTCTGGATGATCGCGTGTCCTGTCTGCCCGTCGAGATGCTCGATCAACTCCGTGTGGACGCCCGCCTTCTTCATCTGCTCGATAAGGAAATCTCCATCCCCGGCTCCGACAGCTCCGGCGTGCCATACGTCTGCGCCCGCCTTGCTCAGCGCGATCGACTGATTCAGCCCTTTGCCGCCGCTGAATACCTGCAGCGACTCGGAGGACATCGTCTCTCCCGCTCTTACAAAATGATCCACCTGATACGTATAATCAATATTCAGTGAACCAAAATTCAATACCTTCACTCTGCTCCCCTCCTTGACCAATTCCTTCAAAATCTGCCGCCGGCATCTTTGATGTATCGCTTAAGACGGCTGTATTCGCGCCGTACTCTCCCGCACCACCAGTTCCGGCGCAAAGATCACCTTGCTCTCCGGTCTTTTATGTTCCCGTATCTGTTTCAGAAGCAGCCTTACCGCCTCTCTTCCCATCTCCCGTACCTGCTGCCGTATCGTTGTCAGCGGCACCTCCAGCATCCGGGCATAGAAAACGTCATCGTATCCGACGACCGAAACATCTTCCGGCACTTTCTTTCTATATTCCTTGAGTTTTCTGCATACGCCATACGCTGAAGCATCGTTGCAGGCGAAAATCGCCGTAAAATCCTGTGAAATGAGCTGTTCGACTGCCGCCGCGCCGCCCTCCTGCGTATACTCGCCGACACAGACGAGACGTTCATCCACCGGAATTCCCGCCTCCTCCATCGCCCGGCAGTAGCCATGGTAACGCGCCTCCGAATCCATCTGGGTCGCATGCGGTCCCACGACGCAGGCAATCCGCCGGTGTCCAAGACTTAACAGATGGCGCGCCGCCAGATAACCGCCGATCTCATGGTCGGTACCGACCGCCGGACAATTCCGAAGCTCCGGGATCCGGTCAACTACCACATAGGGTATGTGGATCGATTCCAGATAATCAATCTCCTCCGCCGCCATCTCCCGCGTATTATCTTTAGCCATGATAAACACAATGCCGTCCGCGCCTTTATCCGCCAGAAGATCGATATACTCGCGATCCCGGTCATAATTATCATTCGTGTTGCAGAGAATCACACTCCAGCCATTTTCGCGGCACGCCTCATCGATCGCGCGCGCCATATTGGCAAAATATACATTGGAAATATCCGGGACGATAAATCCTATGGTCTTGCTCTGCCGCTTTACCAGACTGACCGCGAGCTGGTTCGGACGATAATTCAGTTCCCGCGCCTTCGCTAGGATCTGATTCTTTGTCTCATCCGAGATCTTATATCCTTTTCCATTGAGAACCAGTGAGATTGTCGTCACGGAAAAACCAGTCTCAGCGGCAATATCCTTGATGGTTGCCCTCACTCATCCACCTCCGATGCGATCAGATCCATGAGAACCTGAATGGATTTCTGATATTTTTCTATCTCGACCCGCTCATTTGGCTTATGCGCCATACCTGCCTCGCCCGGACCAAATAAGAGAACGGCTGCATCCAGCTTGTGTTCCACCAGGATCGAAGCATCTGTAAAGAAATTAATCCCAGTCGTCTCCACCGGAAGCCCTTTTTTCTCCAGTTCCTTCGAGAGCTGTTTCACAAGCGGATGGGATTCTCCAATCTCGATCGCCCGCCGGTCATTGACAATCCGGCAGCTGACGCGGAATTTTTCTTCCGATGTAACGGAACGCGCCGCCGCAAACGCCTCCGCCTGACCGACTACCATCTGGCTTGTCAGTCCTGGTGTCATACGGATATCCATGAGAATCCGGCAGGTGTCCGGCGTCATATTTGGCGCCACGCCGCCGGAAATCTGCGTTACCTGCGCGGTCGATGCGCCGAGAACCGGGTGTGTGAAGCTTTTCACATATGTTTCAATCTCACCTGTCAGCGCCATCGCCTGTTCCACGGCATTGCAGCCCTCATGCGGGTATGCCCCGTGGCTCGTCTTTCCGTGTGCTTCTATCTCCAGCCACAGGCAGCCTTTCTGCGCCACGCCCAGCCTGCATCCCGTCGGTTCTCCTATCAGAAGCGTTCCAATCGACGTCTCCGGGACTTCCTTTAAGATCTCCCTGGCGCCGATGCCGCCCTTTTCCTCATCACAGGTTCCGAGGAAATGGATCGTACGCGGCACCGGACGACCGGATTTTTTATATTCACAGAGCGCGTACACCATCGCGGCAAGCCCACTCTTCATATCGCTGGCACCGCGGCCATAGAGAAAACCGTCCCGTTCCACCGGAACCGCCGGGTCAGTCTTCCATTCTCCGGTATCTCCGTAAGGAACCGTGTCCAGATGCCCGTTCCAGAAGATCGGAGCGTCATCCGACTCCCCCTCAAGCTCCGCCAGCACATTGGCATGTGTCGCGTCAATCCGCTGTATATGTGCAGAAATTCCCGATTGTTCGAAATACTTGCACAAATATTCTGCCACTGCTCCCTCGTCATCCCGTCCATTGACACTCCGAATGGTCAGAAGCTCTTTTAAAAGTTTCACCGCTCCGTCCATACGCGCTCTCCTTTTTCCTGCTATCTTATTTCTGAATCAGCCAGTCTGCGATATTCTGCCACAATTTATTGTAGTATTCCCACTCGCAGAATTCCGGCGGTGCCCAGTGCGGTGCACAGTCGGTTGTGACAACACCACTGCGCCCTTTTCCATAAGAAGCAAATGCGATAAACGGATCGCCCTCTACAGTAACCGGAACCTCTGCCTCCGGTTTTGCGATTACCTTATTGTAACCGAGAACCTCCGGCCAGTCGGTCGGAATGCCCTTTAAAGCTTCATGCTCGCCCACGGTTACCGGTTTTACACCCTCGCAGTGTTCCATACGATCATCGACCGTCAGAACCTCAACTGGAAGAACCTCCTGTACGGCTGTGTCATGCCATTTGCCCTTTGCATCCACGCCGGAGAAGGTCAGATAGCCGCCGACCATCAGAAGAGCGCCGCCATCGTTGACATAGTCGCGGATCAGATTGCAGCGGTTCGGCATTTTCTCACTGCGGTTAAACGTAGCACCCGGCAGAAGCAGGGTGTTCGCTCCAATATCGGACAGAATTACCAGATCATACTGTTTCAGTTCTTCCATTGTAAATGGAAATTCTTCATTTGCCAGATGGTTTGGAAGGAAGGTTACTTCGTAGCCGCCTGCCTCCAATGCAGCTTTCAGCCATTTCTCTCCTGTCTCATAGGTAGAGGTATAAAACGCGTCAAAGCCCTTTACATGGGTGGTATAGCTCATCCAGGACTCGCCTGCCAGTAATACTTTCTTGCTCATGATCATATCTCCTTTTCTCATTTATTTTTTCCCCACGCCAAAATCAGTTTCGCATACACCAGAATCGCTTCCAGATAGGAATCGAGCTTCAGCCACTCATCCACGGTATGGCACTGTGCGCCCTCACCCGGTCCGTACTGGATCGTCGGGCATCCGGCAATGTTGCGCCACAGGCGGGAATCACAGCCAAAATGGGATCCTTCCACCTTCACGTTGCGCGAAAGTGCCTCACTGTACGCCTCCTTAAAGGTGTCTACCAGCGGATGATCCTCCTCCATCTCAAACCCGTGTCCGGTCTGGTAAATGGAAATCTTCGGCGGATGTGCCTCCATCCACGCGTCGGAACGGCTGATCCGCTCAACGACCTCTGTAAATTCCTTTACAACCATATCCTGATTCATCAGGGTAGGAACATAGTGGACGCAGGTAGAAAAACTGCACTCGCCCGGCACGGTAGAACCGGCGGTTCCACCCTCGATCACGCCGATATTTAAGCTCGGCGGCGGAAGCAGGCGGTGGCGGATCGTCAGAAGCCAGCGGTGCTCCATCTCATTTAACCCCTGAATTACTTTGATCGCCTTCTCGATCGCGCTGACGCCCTCGGCTTTTGCACCGGAATGGCACGCTTTTCCTTCAAAATCAACCTTAAAGAATACCCAGCCCATATGCGCCAGAATCAGGGTATCGTCGGTCGGCTCGCAGTTGACAACGCCGTCGGCTTTCAGACCGCGCATTACCGCCTGGATCGAGCCATTGCCTCCGCCTTCCTCGTCACACACGGAGGTAATTGTCACATCGCCCGGCAGCTCATACCCGGCATCCTGCAAAAGCTTTACCGCCATCACCGATGCCATCAGACCGCCCTTCATATCCGTGCAGCCGCGTCCGTACATCTTGCCATCCCGAATTACCGGCTCAAACGGCGGGTTCGTCCAGCCGTCTTCCATCTCCGCCGGCATAACGTCAATATGACCGTTAAATAACAGGCTTTTTCCGCCCTGTTTTCCTTTAAATGTCGCATAGACATTGGCACGGTCGGTCTGGTTGTGCCCCAGGTTTCCTTCCTGATGCTTTTTGTAGCTTTCCTGAATCACAGCCTCATCCATCGGATCCACCGTGATCTCGTCGGCTCCCATCGATTCAAACAGGTTTACCATATACTCCTGTCCCTGTTTCTCCAGACCACCGTCGATTCCGTGCCCTAAGTCATGAGTATCAATTCCCACCAGATTCTTGAGTTCTTCGATATATTTCTCTTTGTTCTGCTCTAAAACTTCTTTCAGGTCTCTCATCTATATCTGCCTCCGAACACAAGTATTATGAACTATGCCTCGCTGTATCTTCTCAGCCCTGCCTCAACGATATCCCAGAACTTCGCCGCATCGATATCGATCGCTACGTTTGCAGTCGGCTCCTGTCCGCCGTAACCGAAGAAATCGCAGTTAGTACGTCCGTAGGACTGGACGCTGCGGATGTCAATGTCCACATGCATCGGTTTCAGGGTCACAACGCTCGGATCAATCAGCCATGCGATCGTAACCGGATCGTGCAGAGGTCCGCCTTCCCAGCCAAATACCTCTTTCTGGGTCTTGCAGAAGAAGCGCATCAGATCCGCAAAGAGCTTGGATGCCTTATTGCCTATCTTCTCCATCCGGTCAACGATCTCCGGATAGCACAGTACCTTGCGGGTAACATCCAGACCCATCATCGTGATTGGGCGTCCGCTGGTAAAGCATACATACGCTGCATCCGCATCGGCGATGATATTGAACTCTGCCGCCGGAGTTACGTTACCATTGGTATACGCGCCTCCCATCAGGACGATCTGTTTGATCTTCGGAATAATCGCCGGTTCCATCCGCATCGCCATCGCCAGATTGGTCATCGGACCGGTTGTCACCATCGTGATATCGCCATCGGACTCCATCAGGGTTTTAACGATGAAATCGACTGCATGCTCTTTCTCTAATTCTTTTGTCAGCGGCGGGAAAACCGGACCATCCAGCCCTGTTTCACCGTGGATATCGCCCGCTATCATTTTTTCACGCACCATCGGCTGTCCGCAGCCCGCATACACTGGCACATCCACACCGAGCCACTGGCACACATTTCTCGCATTAATCTGCGTTTTCTCCAGCGTCTGGTTGCCTGCTACGACTGTAATACCTAACAGATCGATCTTGTCACTGTTCGCCGCCAGCGTGATCGCGACCGCGTCATCATGTCCCGGATCGCAGTCAAGAATAATTTTTGTCTTTTCCATCTGATTATGTCCTCCTTATAGTGTTTTATCTTTCTTCATCATCAGCTTCCCACATGCAGGGATGATTCTCTCTTCTTGTTGGCTGAAATCTTCGCAATCATGGAAATTGCCAGTACCGCGATGGTCACGATATACGGCATCATCAGAACGAACTGGGATGGAATGCCATATGCCTGGAGACGGGCACCGACGGAATCTGAAAATCCAAACAGCAGACAGCCCAGTGTGGTCAGAACCGGGTTGGCACCGCCGAAATACATGGCTGCAACGCCCATAAAACCACGGTTGTTGGTCATGTTCTCGATAAACTGGGTACTGTAACCCAGGGAAAGATGAGCACCTGCCAGACCTCCGATGAGACCGGAAAGCAGCATTGCCTGATATTTCACAGCATTTACTTTGATACCTGCCGTCTTCGCCGCTTCCGGAAACTGACCTACTGCACGCAGACGCAGTCCCCATACAGTTTTATAGAAGAAAAACTGAAGCAGGATAATCAGAACGATGGCAAACCACTCGGTCACGCACCAGTTGTTAAACAGAGCCCCCACTACCGGAAGATTGTCTAAAAATGCAACGTTCACACGGGGAATCGCCTTGATATCCGGGCTTGAAAAACTTCCGGTACTGTGGAAAATCGCATTTACCATGAATTTAGTAATAGCCAGTGCCAGCATATTAATACCCATACCGATGGCGCAGATCTCCGAATTGTACCGGATATGTCCCACTGCCATGATCATAGCAATGACAGCACCGGCGATCATCGCTGCCAGAATGCCTAATAACCAGCTTCCGGTAAAGAAGCTGACTGCAACTGCAGTAAAAGCACCTACCAGCATGATACCCTCTGTACCGATATTTAAGATATTGGCCTGCTGAGTGATAGCCGCACAAAGAGCGGCAAAGATGATCGGAGTCGCTGAACGAAACGTTGCATAAATCAGCGACGCATTAAAGATTTTATCAAAATTCTGCATTATCGCATTCATGCCTTATCCTCCTTCTTCTCCTCCGTTTTCTTTTTACGTTTCTTTGCAAACTGGAACGCAGTCTCCATGGTCGCTATGATAATGAACACAGCTGTAATGGTATCAACCAGTGATTTCGGCACACCGGTTGACTGCTGCATTCCCATAGCGCCCGATTTTAAAACTGCCAGGAAAAATGCCATAAATGGAGTCGAAACCATGTTGTTCTTTACAATCAGAGCTGCCAGCATACCATTGCTTCCAAGTCCGGTTGCAAAGTTGTTCAGGAAATATCCATGAACACCCAGAACCTCGATGCATCCTGCCATGCCGCCCAACATACCAGAAAGCATCATGGCACCGATAAACACCTTCTTAGAATCAATTCCCACATAATCCGCATGGGTCGGATTCAGGCCAACGGTACGAATCTTATAGCCCCAGCTGCTCTTCTGAAGCATAAAAATAATCACAATCACGGTGATGGCCGCGATGAAAATACCTACATTGACACTGCTGGGTTTCATAAACTGATACAGCCTTACCGTAACCGGCAGGGACTGAGCATTGGCAGTACCTGCGCTCATTGGTCCGCTGACCAGATAGGATGTAATATAAAGTGCTACCGTGTTCATCAAAATGGTGGTACATACTTCATTTACATTATAATAGGCACGCAGAACCGCCGGAATAAAGGCCCAGGCAGCTGCTACCACCATAGCACCTACGAAACAGGCCACATACAGAGCCGGCTTCGGAAGGAAGGTCCAGTTAATGCCAATATAAGCAGCTGTGATACCGCCCAAGAAAACCTCGCCCTCAACACCTACGTTAAAAGCACCTGCTTTTGCTGCAACTGCAAAGGCAATGGATGTCAGCAGCAGCGGAGTAAATCCTGCCAAGGTTGTACCAAGACGAAGCTCTCCGTCAAAAGCACCTCGGAACAGCGCCGCATATGCATCAATCGGATTCTCCCCGATCGCTACGATAAACAGCGCACCGACACCCATCGCAACGAGTATCGTAATAAGAATCCTTCGAATACCATTTAATGTCTGATTCATACTGCTGCTTCACCGTCCTTCCCTGTGTCTGTACCGCCCATCATAAGCAGACCCAGATTGTTCTCATTCGCCTCATCCGCACGCATCTCGCCGGTGATCTTGCCCTCATGGATAACAACGATACGATCCGAAAGGGAGATAATCTCCTCCAGCTCTGCCGATACCAGCAGGACACCGGCGCCTGCCTTTTTCGCCTTTTCCAGGGTATTTCGAATCAGCTCGATGGCACCGATATCTACACCTCTGGTAGGCTGGGATGCTACCAGAAGCTTATTGCCAAGAGATACCTCCCGGGCTACTACGACCTTCTGTGCATTGCCGCCGGATAAGGAAGATGTAGGAAGATTATAATCCGCCGGGCGGATATCAAACTGTTCTACCATTTCTTTTGCATAGGTATCCTGTCCTGATTTATTCATCATGATGCCCCTGGTAAATGGAGGCTGATCCAGGCGGACTGCGATCAGATTTTCCTCGATGGTCATGGCACGGTTCAGACCTCTTGTATTTCGATCCTCCGGAATATGGGAAAGACCGCTCTCTCTCACTTTTCTCGGACTCTGATTCGTAATATCCTTGCCGCAAAGAAGGATCTTGCCTTTCTCTACCTTGCGAAGTCCGGTGATCGCCTCAACCAGCTCACTCTGTCCATTTCCATCGATACCTGCCACGCCGACAATCTCGCCGGTCTTGACATGCAGGGACATACCCCGGATCTTCGATGTCTCCTTCTGACTGGGAATCCACACGTCCTGAACCTCCAGAATCGTATCTCCCGCCTCAGAATAAGCCTTATCAATGTTTAAGAATACTTCACGTCCGATCATTCGTTTGGTCAGATCCAGCGGAGAGGTTTCCTCTTTATTAACAGTGCCCATATATTGTCCCTGACGCATCACAGAGATGCGGTCTGATATTGCCATAACCTCATTCAGCTTATGAGAAATAAAGACAAGGGATTTTCCATCCTGTTTCAGATTATTCAGGATTTCAAACAGACGTTCCGCCTCCTGAGGGGTCAGAACCGCTGTAGGCTCATCCAGAATGATGATATCAGCACCTCGCATCAATGTCTTGATAATCTCCACACGCTGCGCCTCGCCTACTGAAATCTGGCTTACCTTCTTATCCAGCTGCACGTCCATATGATACTGTTCAATATACTTTTTAACTTCTTTTCTTGCCTTGTCAAAGTCAATTGTCAATCCCTTTTTCGGTTCAAATCCCAGAATAATATTCTCCAGAACCGTCAGCTCATTCACCAGCATAAATTCCTGATGGACCATGCCGACACCGTGCTCAATTGCAAGCTTCGGTGTGATGGTTCCCATCGGTTCACCTTTGACGATAATCTCGCCCTCGTCAATGGGATACATGCCGTACAGAAGCTTCATCATGGTGGATTTACCAGCTCCATTTTCACCAATCAGTGAATGGATCTCGCCCTTTTTCAGAGTAAATTCACCATGCTTTACCGCCTGAACCTGCCCGAAATTTTTGACAATTCCTTTCATCTCCACTACGTATTCGTTCATTCGATCACCCTCTCGTCCGGAAATGCCTGACGGCTCTTTCCAAGAAAAAACATTTTGTTGAAAATGAAGGGGAACCTGAAAGAATTCAGATCCCCCTTCGCCGCCAGGTTTCACTCGCTCCCGGCCTTGTCTTTATCAATTATGCCTGTGGGCCAAATCCTTCATAGTTTTCAACTACGATCTCGCCGGATTTGATCTTCTCGGCAAGCTCATCACACTTATCAACGATATCCTGCGGGAATTTGTCGCCCAGAGATTCTTTGATAACAGAGAAATCGGTCAGGCTGACACCGCCGTCCTTCAATGCCAGATATTTGGTTGTGCCGCCCTCAAAAGTTCCCTCTACTGCAGACTGGATAACCAGATAGCAAGCATTATCAACTCTCTTAACCATGGAAGTAAGAACATGTCCAGGCTGATCGGAATCCTGGTTTAAGTCAACGCCGATTGCGTATTTGTCAGCTTCTTTTGCACCTTCCAGAATACCAACACCGGTACCGGATGCTACGTTCATGACAATATCAGCACCCTGCTCATACTGTGCTAACGTCAGCTCTTTACCCTTTAACGGATCCGTCCAGCTTCCTGCAAAAGCCTGAAGAATCTTGATATCCGGATCGATATACTTCGCGCCCTGCTCATAACCTGTATAGAAGTCATGAAGTACCGGAATATCCATACCGCCTACCCAGCCGATGATATGATCTTCATTGACATTCGGGATATCGGTCTTGGTGGTGAACATAGCTGCTGCCGCACCTGCCAGGAAGGAGCCCTCATTCTGAGCAAAGCTGATGGACTCAACGTTCGGCAGATCAACGGTTGTATCGATAACTGCAAACTTGGTATCCGGATAACTGGATGCATTCTCAGTGATATAATCTGCGATGTTGGAAGAAGCACCGATGATTAAATCGTAGCCGTCATCACAAGCCTGAAGTAGGTTTGCTTTCCACTCTTCAGCAGTGGTACCCTCAAGGCTCTTAAGCTCGATGCCGAAATCCTCAACTGCTTTCTGTGCACCCATGTTGCAGGAGTCATTGTAGCTCTTATCACCTAAGTTGCCGGTGTAGACAACACACACACGAAGCGGTTTGTCAGATTTCTCTGAAGCGTCGGCTGCCTTTGTCTCGGTATTGCTGCTGTCAGCTGCCGTTGTCTCAGCGGTACTTCCGCCACCGCCGCAGGCTGTTAAGCTGGCACACATTGCTGCTGCAAGTACAATGCTTAATGTTCTCTTTCTCATTCTTTCATCCTCCTTTTTATGTGAAATACGTTATCCGCCGGACCATTCCTTTAGTAAAACGTTTTTCCATTCGTTCAAAAAAAATAAATCCTTTTTTCATATTTGCTTTACAGTTATTTTACAATCATTCCCACTGTTTTGTCAATAAATTTCGTATAAAAACGATTATTTTTTAAAATATTGTCAAACTTTTAGCAATATTCCTTTTTTCGGTCTTATGCAAAACAAAAAGGAATACGTTTCTCTCCGTCCTGGTTGTACGGTAAAACGCATTCCTTTTCAAAGTTGTATTCTATTTTCCTTTGTTTCGACGCCATCCGGCATTTCCCCAGATGATTTTTGTCTGTTTCTGAGGAAATGCATTCGTTTTCGGAACAATTCACACATTTCATGCAATGTAACAGATTGCTTGTCTGCACGATATCTCGCAAAAAAGACAACTTAATTTTTATTAAATGCCGCCTTCCCCGGATACTGTGCGCCGGTTCCCAGCTCTTCCTCAATCCGCAGAAGCTGGTTGTATTTTGCCACGCGCTCACTCCGGCTCGGTGCGCCCGTCTTGATCTGGCAGGTATTCAATGCGACCGCCAGATCTGCGATCGTCGTATCCTCGGTTTCGCCGGAACGGTGGGATACAATCGCCGTGTAACCTGCCTTATGTGCCATCTTGATTGCCTCCAGTGTCTCGGAGACGGATCCAATCTGGTTCAGCTTAATCAGGATCGAATTGCCGCAGCCGAGACGGATACCTTTTTCCAGGCGTTCGGTATTTGTTACAAACAGATCGTCGCCGACCAGCTGCACCTGTCCGCCGAGTTCTGCGGTCATCTTCTGCCAGCCTTCCCAATCCTCCTCGTCCAGACCATCCTCGATCGAGGCGATCGGGTATTTCCCGCAGAGCTGTTTCCAGTGTGCGATCAGCTCCTCGGAGGTGAAGTGTTTGCCACTCTTCGGAAGCAGATATTCGCCCTTCCTGCCGCTCTTCCACTCACTGGATGCCGCATCCATCGCCAGGACAAAACTCTCGCCCGGCTTATATCCGGCTCTCTCCACTGCCTCTAAGATGCACTGGATTGCTTCTTCGTCACTTCCCAGATCCGGTGCAAAACCGCCCTCATCACCGACAGAGGTTGCCAGTCCGCGCTCTTTAAGCAATGCTGCCAGTGCATGGAACACCTCGGTACACCAGCGGAGTCCCTCACAAAAGCTCTCTGCTCCAACCGGCATAATCATGAACTCCTGTACATCGATGGTGTTTGCCGCATGCGCGCCGCCGTTTAAAATGTTCATCATCGGAACCGGAAGACGGTTTCCAGACACACCGCCGAGGAAACGGTACAGCGGGAGACCATACGCATTGGCTGCTGCCCGTGCGTTCGCGATCGAAACCGCCAGGATCGCATTCGCGCCCAGCTTGGATTTATCCTTGGTTCCGTCCGCCTCGATCATCGCTTTATCAACCGCATAGACGTCCGCCGGATCCATGCCCCTTAACACCTCTGCAATCACGGTATTCACATTCTGGACTGCTTTCTGTACGCCCTTTCCGCCGAAACGCGACTTGTCGCCGTCTCGCAGCTCCAGAGCCTCAAATTCACCTGTCGATGCACCGCTCGGTGCCGCGCCGCGTCCTATGCTTCCGTCTGATAGATAAACCTCCGCCTCCACGGTTGGATTTCCTCTCGAATCAACAATCTCCCGTCCAATCACCTTTTCAATTTCCAGATGTTTCATAGCTTGTCCCTTTCCGCCGCGTGGGCTTATGTGATTTCTATTTTTGTCTAACCCGAAATCAGGAAACTTTCTGCTTTTTATTATCGGCGTTTTTCTGTTTTCTATTCATAGTCTCCACGGGGCTTCTCTGCCCCACGTCCGGCAGGGCAACCGTGTCCACGCTTCTTTCTTTCACATTCATAATCAGCATCTGCAGGCGGTTTTCCAGATTGGCAAAGCTCACATCCGGATCGTAGTCAAGCGGCAGGATCTGGGCGTCCGGGTACATTTCCCGCATTTTTTTTACGATGCCGCGTCCTACCACATGGTTTGGCAGACAGCCAAATGGCTGTAAAATCACAAATGCCCGGCAGCCGTGCGCCGCATGGTGCAGGATCTCACCCGGAATCAGCACGCCCTCGCCCGCATCAAAGGTGTGCGGGATGATCGGGTCACTTTCCTTTACCAGTTCCGGCAGGCGGCAGACAGGCGTATAGAGCGGATGCTGTTTCGCTATCCGATCCGCTGCCGCGTGCGCAGCGTCAAATACCCGGTTCGCCACATGGTACCAGTTTTTCTTGACAAACGGCTTTTTCAGATGATACGTCCGAATCTGCTCATCCTGGCAGAAATACGTTTTCCGGATAACATCCGTCATCCGCGCCTCAATAATCTCAAATCCATTTTTCTCCAGGTAGCGCTCAATCTCATGATTCGCGCCCGGATGGAAATTGAGGAGATACTCGCCGATGATCAGGACGCGCGGGCGCGGCTGGCTCCGGTCATATTCGATCGCATTCATCCGCTGGATCGCCTTTTTAAAGCCTCGCAGAGCGCCTGAAAGCCCATGCTGCTCCAGACCATCCACGACGAAATCCATCGCCTCGCCAAATGCCTGATCACTGCTTCCGGAAACTTTCTCATACGGGCGGATCTTGCGAAGCAGCTCTTCCAGAATATCGATCATCGGAAGCGCTCCCGCCAGACGGATCGCCGACACAAGGTTCATCCGGAAGCCCGGATGCAGATCATGATAATCGACGTCATCGTTCGTCAGAATCGCCACCTCCGGGTAGCCGGCGTCGTCAAGCGCCTTGCGAAGCAGCGCACTGTAATGGGTCAGGCGGCAGTCACCGATGTATTTTCCCATACCGATCGCCGTCTCAGATGGCACATACTGACCACTCCGAAGTGCTGCCAGCGCCTCGCCGATGACAATCTGCGCCGGGAAACAGATATCGTTGTGGACATACTGCTTTCCGAGGCGGATCGCCTCTTCCCTGCCGACCGCCAGCGGAACTGCCCGGATTCCCTGTGTCTTCAACGCCGCCGACATAATCCGGCAGAACGCGTGGGAGGTGTTCGGGACCAGAACCGTGCGCTTCTTGCGGTCTTCCACCTCAAATTTAACCGGATATGGATCCGAAAGTTCGTGAACCTGCCAGGATTTTTGAATGTCTGGTCCCAGCGCAGCCGTCCCGCATTCATTTCCGCCGCCCGCATTCTCCTGTCGGCTTGTTCCAGGCTGGTTTTGCAGCCTCTCCGCCATCTCCCGCTTCTTCCGCCGCATGTTGATCGTCTCCAGGAAGGAACGCACCCTGATCCGCAGCGGTCCCTGTACCTCGCTCTCGTCAAGTTTCAGGATCAGCGGTGATTTTCCGGAGATTCCCCGCATCATACGCTGGATCTCATCCGACAAATATGCATCATGCCCGCATCCAAAGCTTACAAACTGGACATATTCCAGATTCTGGCTCTGTGCCGCCAGAACCGCGGACGCCAGTATCCGCGCGTGGTAATTGTTTACGACATCCAGACGGCTGTGGCTTAAATCCACATTTTCAATGCCCGGAACAGAATCTGCCGTCAGAACCGGAACGCCAAACTCGGTCAAAAGCTCCGGCAGGCTGTGGTTGACAAGCGCATCATTCTGATACGGTCTTGACGCCAGCACCACCGCATAGCGCCCCTCTTTTTCCACCTCTTCCAGAACCTTCGCTCCCGCCTCTTTCAGGCGGCTCCCAAACTGCCGCATCGCATCATTTCCTGCAAGAACCGCCTTTTTCGTTTCCGACGGCTGGATGGAAAATGTCTGTTCCATATATGTAATAAGCTGACGTTCTTTATCTTCCTCCCTGTACCAGTAAAATAACGGTGCATCAAACGGAATGCCCCACTGTTTCTCCGGAGAATCCGAGTTGCGGATCACAAGCGGATATCCCTTCACGACTGCACACATGGACTCGCTCGTTGATTCCGTATTTTCCGATCCGATCGCCGCAATCGACGGCATAAAAATACGATCCACTTTCTTCTTTACCAGATCGCGGATATGCCCGTGCACCAGTTTTGCCGGAAAGCAGACGGTATCTGAAGTTACCGCGCTTAAGCCTTCCTCAAACATCTTGTGCGTGCTCGGGGATGAAATCTGAATCTCAAAGCCCAGCGAACGCCAGAACGTCGTCCAGAACGGCATCGTATCCCAGAAAGCAAGGACGCACGGCAGACCGATGGTTATATTTCGCCGCACAGTATCAGACACAGCATTCGGCACAAAACCAGTCTTAGCGGATGCCCGCTCTGAATGACTTTTTGCAGACGATGCATCCCCCTCTTCCGCTTGATCCAGATAATCTGCAAACAGGAGTTCTTCCCGCAATTTATAGAGATTTGGCACTTTATTCCGGTTTTCGGACGCTATTTTCAGTCGCTCGCGCACTTTCACATCCTTCGGATCGCCAAGAATCTCGCCCCGCTCACAACGGTTGTTCGTGATCCATGAGGTTCCATTCGAAAACCGCACCACCGCACGCTGACAATGGTTCATACAGAACGGACACGGCACGTTCGCCTCCTGCTGCCAGGTCAGGGACTCCATTTGATCCAAACTGGTAAAATGCGGCTGTTTCCGGCTCCTTGCCTCTTCCTTCGCTAAAAGCGCCGCACCGATCGCCCCCATAATGCCCGGATACGGCGCCCGGATCACCGGGCGGCCGACATACTGTTCCAGCGCACAGAGAACCGCATCATTTTCAAACGTTCCGCCCTGTACCACAATCCTCTTTCCCAGGGAATCCAGATTCGACACACGGATAACCTTTGTAAATACATTTTCAATGATCGAACGGCACAGCCCCGCCATGATGTCCTCCGGCAGCTTTCCATTTCTCTGCTCCGTCACGATACTGCTCGTCATAAAGACGGTACAGCGGCTTCCGAGCGCAGCCGGATGCTGCGAAGAAAATGCCTTTTCAGCAATCTCCCGCGCCGGAATATGCAGGGAGGATGCAAAATTTTCCAAAAAAGACCCACAGCCGGATGAGCAGGCTTCATTCACGACAATATTTGTGATAACGCCATTATCCAGCCAGATTGCCTTCATATCTTGACCGCCGATGTCCAGAAGAAACGTCGCATCCGGCGTGTATTTTGCCGCCGCACGCGCATGTGCCACCGTCTCAACCGCGTGTGTCTCGGCCGAAAATGCGCGTGAAAACAGCATTTCTCCATAACCGGTCGTCCCGGCTGCCAAAATCTCCAGCCGCACGCCGTGGGACGCATACTTTTCCCGCATCGCAATCAGTGCTTTTTTTGCCACCGTCAGCGGATCGCCTTGATTCGGCGCATAAAAGGAATCCAGAAGTTCCTCATTCTCATCTAACAGGACAAATTTTGTCGTCGTACTGCCCGAATCAATACCCAGATATGCCCGCAGCGTACTGCCTGGCTGCGGATATACTGTTTTTCGTTCCGGGCGTCTGTGTCTCTCCTGAAATTCCGTCTGCGCCGCCTGGTCGGCAAAAAATGGACGGGAACGGAACGTGCCCTCCGCCATCTCATCGCCATTTCCGGCTTCACTTTGTTTCTTTGCTTCCTCGCGCGCCGCACGCACCTTCTCGATCCGATCTAACAGTCCGTCTGCCGTGGCGAGCGCCTCTTCCTTCGAAAAAAGCTTCACTGCCGCACGCGCCGCACCGCAGGCAATCAGAAGTTCCGGCCGGTCCGGACTTAAAATTTCCTCCGGCCGAAGGTCCAGACGTTCAGCAAACACGCGCACCAGCGTCCGGTTAAAGGTCAGCGGACCGCCCTCAAAGACGACCGGCTTCTCGATCGAAAGTCCCTGTGCCAGACCGCCGATCGTCTGTTTGGCAATCGCATGGAAGGAGGAAAGCGCCAAATCTGATTTTTTAACCCCCTGATTTAAAAGAGGCTGGATGTCGGTCTTGGCGTACACGCCGCACCGTCCGGATATATCATATACGGTTGTTCCCTGTGCCGCCAGCGCGTCAAATTCCTCAACCGGTGTCTTAAGAAGAGAAGCAATCTCATCCACAAACGCACCTGTACCGCCAGCACAGCTTCCGTTCATCCGCATATCTGCGACCTGCAGCTCGCCCGTCCGTTTATCCCTCTGGAAAAAGATAATCTTCGCATCCTGTCCACCCAGCTCGATCGCCGTTCCGATTTCCTCGTACATGGCTTTCAAGGCGATCGAGTTCGCCACTACCTCCTGTACATAAGGGATCCCCAGCTCTTCCGAGAGGTGCTTTGCGCCCGAACCGGTCATCGCCGTCAGAAATGACCGCCCCGCAAGCGTCTCTTTCACCAATTTTACAGCTCTCGACACACTCTGAAGCTGATCCGAGTGATGGCGTGTATAGTCCGAAAACAGGACTTTCCCCGTTGCCACCTCCATCACTGCCACCTTCGTCGTCGTTGAGCCAACGTCAATTCCGACGAGAATCTGTTCCTGTCTGTTTTGTCCCTTCTGTTCCATTCTGTATATTCTAACTCCTTTATCCCAGATGTCTGCAAACTTGTGCGGTCATTCTATCCGACACAAGCAGCCTGCGCCCTGTCATCTCTTTTCTCTTCATCTTAACAACTTCTTAGCATCCGCCAAAACATGAAGAAGAGGCATACGGTTTTTCCCCGCACACCTCTTTACCGTATGGATCTGTACGCATCTGCCTTCCAGCATTCTGTACAGCCATAAATATGCTACATTCTAACAAATTTAAAATAAAAAGTCAATTCCCGGGAATTTCAAAGGTGCCGTAAGAAAACGTGGTGGCAGCAGGAATTTGCCGTATTTAAATGCGAAGCCACGGCAAATTCCGTTACTGGGCACGTATACGTGAACCGTAACACGGTAACCTATCATCTGCCTGTTAGCGCATCAGCCCTGCGTAGAGCTCCGTCGGCACATACGCCTCCACGTAAATGCCATCCTCCCGGTACTCTTCTTTTAAAAGCTGACCGTATTTGCGGATCGTCTGGATGCGTCCGGCTTCCTGGTAGGAAAATACCTTTTCCAGATAAATCTTGCGGTTTCGCAGAATCATTTCCAGAATATCCTTCAGCTCATCCAGCCCCGCGCCCGTCTTCGCAGAAATCTGCACCTGATAATCAGAATGCAGATCTTTCAGCGTCTCCGGATGCTCCACCTGATCCATCTTGTTAAAGACTGTTACCACCGTCTTATCGCCGATCTCCAGCTGACGCAACGTATCATATACGACATACATCTGCGTGTCCATCTGCGGATTCGACGCATCGACCACATGGAGGACAATATCGCTATAACGTGCCTCCTCCAGCGTACTCTTGAACGCCTCGATCAGATGGTGCGGCAGTTTGCGGATGAATCCGACCGTATCTGTCAGCAGGATCTCCTGTCCGCTCGCCAGCTTTAATCCACGCGTCGTCGGATCCAGCGTCGCAAACAGTTTATCCTGTGCCAGGATTCCTGCACCCGTCAGGGTGTTTAAAAGCGTTGACTTACCGGCATTCGTGTAGCCGACGATCGCCGCCGACAGCGTATATTTCCGGTCGCGCTGTTTTCTCGTCACCTCGCGGTGGCGTTTGACATCTTCCAGTTCCGACTTTAGCTGCCCGATCCGCTCATGAATCAGACGGCGGTCCATCTCCAGCTTCTTTTCACCCGGTCCTCTCGTACCGATACCGCCGCCCAAACGGGACAGGGAACTGCGCAGACCGACCAGGCGCGCTGCGCGGTAACGCAGCTGTGCCAGCTCAACCTGGATTTTTCCCTCGCTCGTCGTCGCATGCGCCGCGAAAATATCGAGAATGACCATCGTCCGGTCCATTACCTTCGTATCCAGCGCCGATTCCAGATTGCGAAGCTGTGCCGGGGACAGTTCATCGTCGCAGATCACGCCGGTTGCGCCCATTTCCCAGACCATCTCCCGCAGTTCCCCGATCTTTCCACTGCCCAGATAGGTGCCTGGATGAATCTTCTCCCGGTTCTGCACCAGACGCCCGATCGCCGTCGCTCCGGCGGTATCCGCCAGCTCCTCCAGCTCATCCAAGGACGCCTCCGTATCATCTTCATCAGAGGTGCTGACCGCCACCAGAATGACGCGCTCCTCCAGTTCTTTCATATCGAACAATTCTGCCATATTACCTCCAATATTTACCGGCTTTCCAGAAAACGGATTTCCCTCTGCACCTCCGGTGTGTCCGCACCGGCTGCCTGGCACTCCTTAAACTGTTCCAGCGCCTTCGCAAAATCGCCCTCTTTCTCATAGAGAACCGCAATATTCTGCCGGATTACCAGCGCCGTCTCACTGTCCGCCAGCGAAAGCGCCTCCTCATAATGGGACATCGCGCTCTCATAATCGCCAGCCTCCATTTCACTGATCGCAAGCTGATTATAAATCTCCGGCCCCGACACGCCGCGCTCGATCGCCTGATTGCAGTACTGGGCTGCGAGCTCACTATCCCCGGCATCCCGCGCCGCCGACGCAAGCGCCGTAAACGCCAGACTCACACCCGGAGCCGCGGCGCTGCTCTTTTTGCTGTTCTTCGCCTTTTCCTCCGCTGCCGCAAAATCCTTTTCGGCATCCTCCGCCTGTCCGGCTGCTGCCTCCGATGCCGCTTTATAATAGAGGTATTCCGCTTTTCCGCCGTCTACCTCCGCCAGAATTCCATAGGTCTGCGTTGCCGCCTTATAATCCGCCAGTTTGTATTCTGCCTCGCCGCGGTATTTTAAAACATCCAGCTCAAAAGAATTGACGATCCCATCGCTCTCATCCAGCGCTTTTCCAAACGAATCAATCGCATCCTGATAATTACCTGCATTTAACTGCTCGATTCCGGTCATACGCGCCTCTTTCGCTTCCTTCGATTCAGCGCCGCAGCCGGAAAGGATGCCCAGTGAAAGCACCGCTGCTGTCAGAAAAAGACTTGTTTTTTTTCGTTTTAACCTCTTTATCTGCTTCATTTTTACCAAACCTTTTTATTAATTCTTTCCCGTACTTCCGATGCCGCCGCGATCTTCATTGTCAAGCTTCTCCGTCTCCTCAAATATGATCTTCGGCTGATGCTCCATGATGCGGAACTGACAGATGCGGTCATTGACATGGATCACTGTATCACGCAGCGCATATGCCGGAAAATGCCACTGATCGTTGTCTCCACAGTAACTCTCATCGATCACACCCATATGATTGGTCTGGATGATGCCGAAATTTTTAAAGGTACTGCTACGCGGAACTACATGCGCCTCATAGCCCTTCGGCAGCTCCATCGCCACGCCAAGCGGAATCAGGGCAAAATCACCCTTTTTCAGCACCACCTCACGCGCCGCACGCAGGTCGATCCAGTCAGATTTGCCGTCAATGTAGGCGAGGCGGTCAATGGCGTCTGTGAAATATTTGATCTTTATGTTCATGCTGTTCATATCTGTATGAAATCCTTTCTTATGTCACATTTTATCCGGTAATGGCTGCCTTGCAAGTTTGTTTTTCACAAAGCACCTCCCCGAAAAATATTTTTCAACTTTCCAGTTTCTCTATAATACCACACGCGCGCGTTTTCCGAAAGTATTAATTCGTGCAGGCACGGACTTTCGCTCGTTGCACGCGAAAAATCCCGGCGGCCTGGAAATCCAGAACCGCCGGGAAGGAAATAGGTTGGAGCTACTTCAATATCAGAATATTTTAAATGGATACTTTGCTGAACCAGCCGTCAAATTATAAGAGGTTCATGAAAGTAGTCAGTACCATGGAGTTAAAGAAGTCTACGAATAAGCTTCCTACTAACGGTACGATGAAGAATGCACGCGGAGCCGGACCATAGCGCTCTACCAGTGCTCTCATGTTTGCCATTGCGTTCGGGGTTGCGCCCATACCGAAACCACAGAATGCGGTGGTCATTGCAGCTGCCTCGTAATCACGGCCCATGATGTTGAATACAAGGAAGTTTGCATACAGGAACATAACAACCGTCTGAACTAACAGGATAACAATCATCGGAAGCGCCAGAGCTGCTAACTGCCACAGCTTCAGGCTCATCATTGCCATCGCTAAGAACAGGTTCAAGGACAGACCGCCCAGTGCGTCAACTTCTTCCATCGGAAGATCTTTGTGCTGTACATCCCAGATGTTACGGATAGCGGCTGCTGCCAGCATCGCACCGATGTAAGTCGGGAATGTAAGACCAATGCTCTTAAAGAACGCGAAAATGAAGGTACCAACACCGATTGCAACTGCAAGGAATACAGCCGCGGTGGTGAATTTCTGACCGTCGATCGGCGATGCTACTTCGTCAACTGCATTGCCTTCCTCGGCTGCGGTTGATTTCAGATGGTGTTTCTCAACACGGGCACGGGCGATAGGACCACCCATCATACTGCCGGATACCAGACCATATGTAGCGGATGCCAAGGCAACTGTAGTTGCGCCTACAACTGCGTATTCCTGCTCCAGAAGCGGTCCGAAGGAACCACTCGTTCCGTGACCTCCAACTAACGGCATAGAACCCATACATAAGCCGAGAAGCGGATTCAGACCAAACGCTGCTGCCAGACCGCTGCCGACTGCATCCTGCACGATACAGATACCAACTGCCAGCGCCAGGAACATAAATACCTGAACGCCGCCCTTCTTTAACAGACGGAAGCAGGCGGTAAAACCGACGCTGCAGAAGAAGATCGTCATAAATACGCTCTGTAAGGTTGTATCAAAGGAAAGCTCCAGAACTCCTGTTGCATACAACGCCAGATGAGCGAATGCAAATACGACACCGCCCGCAACCGGAGCCGGTATACAATACTTGCTCAGGAAGGGCAGCTTTTGTACAAGCAATCTTCCCAGACAGTAGACCAGTGCGCCAAGAGCACACGCCTGATACATATCAAGCTCAAGTGTCAACATAAACAATTCCCCCTTTTGTTTTGCTGGCTTCTTTCATTTATGTAGCGATTTGAAAGAGCTGCTTGTTTGTTTGTGTTGACCTCATTTTCCACGTTGGCTACAAAAAGTTACAAGAAAATACAGAAATATGATGTTAAGAATCTGTTAATGTCAGAATTGAATGAATATTGTTAAGAAAACGTTAATATTTCATTTCCTTCTCTGCCTCTTCCGGCAGTTTCCCCTCAAACTTCAGCTCTTCCTCCGCCTCCATGCGGAACTCGTCGATTCGTCCCGGTGCCGGTTCCGGCAGTTCTTTCGTCGATCCGACTCCAAACCGGCGCAAAAATTCCTCCGTCGTCGCAAACAATGCCGGACGTCCCGGCACATCCAAACGCCCTACCTCGTAAACGAGATTGTACTCAATCAGTTTATTGACCGCGTGATCCGATTTAACCCCGCGGATCTTTTCAATCTCAAGCTTCGTGATCGGCTGTTTATAAGCAATGATCGAGAGTGTCTCAAGCACAACATCCGTTAAAATCTGCTTCTTCGGCGTCGCTGCCACCCGGATCAGATTCTCATAATATTCCGCGCGGGTCGCCATCTGCCAACTGTCCTCCAGCTGCGTGATCTGCATGCCCCGCTTTTCTGCCTCATAACGGCTCTGTAATCGTCTGACCGCCGCTTCCGCGCGCTCTGTATCCGTCCCGAGCGCCGCCGCAAGCTGGCGCAGCTCAACCGATTTTCCCATTGTAAAGAGAACCGATTCCACGATGGCTTCCTCGCGTTTTTCATCTAATTCTGGCATACTCTTCTCCTTCCTCCGTCGAAAGTTCCAGCTCTGCCTCGCCTTCCGTTTCATCCACATCCACCGTATCGAGCTGCATCTCATCAAACAATTTTTCCTGCACCAGATGAATCCGTCCCATCTTCATCAGCTCCAGCACTGCCAGAAACGCCACGACTATCTCCAGGCGATCGGATTCCCTCTCCAGCACATCGCTGAATTTAAAATGACGGTGTTCCCGCGCATAAGAAAGCACCGACCTTACCTTCTGCTCCAGGCTGATCGGTTCCCTGCGGATCGTACTGAACCGGCTTCGCACCGGGTCAAGCTTATTGGCATTCCGCTTCATGACCGCGTCAAACACTTTCTGCAGCTTTGCCAGCGTCAGACCATCCAGAAGCTTGTCCAGATCCAGCGGTTCTTCATATTTCGCCACCTCCCGGGGAATCGTCGGTTCCTTAAAAAAGAGAAGCTCTGCCTCCTGCTCCCGCTCTTCCAGCTCCTGCGCCATATATTTATACATCTTATATTCCAACAGCCGGCGCACCAGCTCGGCGCGCGGATCTTCCTCGTCTTCTTCCTCTTCTTTTTCCACCTTCGGAAGGAGCATCCGCGATTTGATGTCCAGAAGCGTCGCCGCCATCACCAGAAAATCGCTGACCACATCCAGATCCTCATGATCCATCTGATTAACATATTCCAGATACTGCTCCGTAATCAGGACGATCGGAATATCGTAGATACTTACTTTATTCTTTTCAATCAGATGAAGCAACAGGTCCAACGGTCCTTCAAAATTATCTAATTTATAGGAAATTTCCATTCTTTCCGAACTCCTTCTTTTAGCCAGCTTTTTCTACAATCATATACCAAATTCCGTATACATCCACCTGTGCCGAAGAGTTATTCCTGCTGCCACCACGTTTTCTTACGGCACTTTCGGTTCCAAAAGTGCCTACCCGTGTACAATAACCAGAATCTCTCTATTGTTTTCCCCGCAACGTCACACAAACCAGCTCTGGCCGGTCATTCAGCCGCACATTGATCGAATGCGTCCCAAGCCCCCGGCTGACGATCATCGTCTTTCCGTCCGCATCAAACCGTCCGGCGCACCATGGCAGGAAAAACTGGTACTGCGGCGTCATCACGCCTCCCAGCCCCGGGATCCGGATGGTTCCGCCGTGGAAATGTCCGCAAAGCGTCAGATCCGCGCCCCATTTCCGGCAGGTCTCAAAAAAGAGGGGAGAATGAAATAATAATATCTCATACATTTCATGTCCGGCTTCCCGCTCCTTTTCCGCCAAGTCAGGAAAAAACGATTCTTTCATCTGTTGAAAACACGTCTTCTCTGCCGCAGTTCCAACCCGCTCTGAAAGCTCTTCCATCGGCAGTTCCGGCACCGTGAAATGATGCTTATAATATATCTCCCGCAAATTGCACCCAGTCACCCGGATCCACGGATTGATCTCCTCGCTCCGATCCGACAAATAATGAACCCCCAGACGTTTTAATTCCATCTGGAACCGATCATACAAATCTCCGTACACATCCCGCTCCCGATTCATCCGCTCCTCATGATTTCCGTTCGCATAGTAAACCGGCACAAAGGAGGTCAATTTTTCCAGAAGCGATACCGTGACGGTTAAATCACCTTTTCCCTTACAGACCATCATATCGCCGCCGATCAGCACCGCATCCGGCTTGAATGTGCGGATCGCCGCCACCAGCGGCTCATTGTCCGTTCCATACACATTATCATGCAGATCCGACAAAAATACGCAGCGGAACGCAGCGCCATCCGGCAGCTTCGGACTCTCTATCTCATACTGGTCGGTCACAAAATGTTTTTTTTCATATTCCGAGCGGAGCAAAAGCCCCACTGTCACGGCTGCCAGTGCCGCCGCACATGCTGTGATTGCGATCATTTTGTTTCCTCCCATGTCCCATTTTCCAATTGGCTGCCGGCTGATTTTTGCTGCTGTCCGCATCACTGCCATCCTTATGCCCTGCAGACCCGAATCATTTCTATCCTGTTATCATACGGGAAACCGGTGTTTTCGTCAAGACAGGCAAATCCGTTGCTATTTTTTCGACCTCATGATAATATACTTTTAACAACACTGAAATGGCATTCACCTATCGTCAGCCATTTTTCAAAGGGAAATGAGCCAGTTACGGATATTTTCTTAATAACATAAATCAAGCGAGGTTTTTCATGCTTTCTTTTCTCCTGAACTGTAAACGGATTTACAACGATTTCATTAAAGACGAAGTCACGGTGTACGCCGCCCAGGCTTCTTTTTTTATCGTTCTCTCTGCCGCACCTTTTATCATGATTCTGCTGACGCTGATCCAGCTCATCCCCGCCGTCAGCCCGGAGGATCTGATGCACGTGATGACACAGCTTCTTCCCTCCAGCATCCACCCGCTGATTGAATCGGTAATCCAGGACATCCAGACTGTATCCCCGGCCGCCCTGCTCTCGGTTACCACCGTGGCAACCATCTGGTCGGCTGCCCGCGGCATGCTTGGGATCGAGCGCGGCTTAAACCGGATCATCGGCTGCCGCAAGCGCAGAAATTACCTTTTAGGACGTATCATCAACTCTGGCTATACCATCGTTTTTCTCCTGATGTGCATTTTCTCCCTGGTTCTGATGGTGTTCGGTTCCTCCCTGCAGCGCCTGCTATTCTGTTACTTTCCGATGCTGGACAGATTCGTTTCCTGCCTGATTAGTCTCCGGACGTTTCTTGCGCTGGCGCTGCTGACGCTCTTTTTCGTCGCGCTGTACACCTGGCTGCCCTATGAACGGCAGGATATCCGTCTCCAGCTTCCCGGTGCGCTGATTTCCACCGTCGGATGGATCGGATGTTCCTACGGATTTTCCATCTACTTCAACCATTTCAGTAATTATTCTTATATGTACGGCAGCTTGACCGCCGTCGTGATCCTGATGCTGTGGCTGTACGCCTGCATCTGCATCCTGTTTTTCGGTGCGGAAATCAACCAGCACTGGCGCAGATAATCCCCAGCCTCAGGAACACCGGATACAGATAGCTTGCCCCAAACACTCCCAGCTGCTTTGGTCCGGTCACGCAGCCAAGCTCCTGCGCTTTTTTATACGCCACCAGGATGCTTGCACGCGTGACCGACTTTTCTTTCCGGCTGACAAACATCTCGTTGCCCCGGATCGTGTACGAATATTCCAGCCCTTTCGCCGTGTAAAATATTGCCCCTTCAAATGCAAGAATCGCTTCCCACAGGGCATCCGGCGTCTGCTCGCGCAGTAAAGTCTCCCTCTTCCGGCGCTGCACAGCTGTCTCCTGTACCTGACAATCTGCTGTATCTGGTTTTATTTCATTCTCTTTTGTTTCATCCATTTTTCCCACATCCATTTTGGGATCTTATTTCTTCCGCGTCAATGAAACCACCGTCTCACAATTGGCAGTATGCGGGAACATATCCACGCAGCACACCTTATCCACCTGATATCCTGCCGCCTGGATCGGTTCCAGATCCCTCGCAAGGCTGGTTGGTTTGCAGGACACATAAACCATGTGGCTGACGCCAAAATTCAAAATCTTTCCGATCGCCTTCGGATGGATTCCGTCGCGCGGCGGATCCAGAACGATCAGATCCGGCTTTTCTTCCAACTCGTCCACCACCTTGAGGACATCCCCCGCCAGAAATTCGCAGTTGCCAAGTCCGTTGCGCGCCGCATTCTCACGGGCTGCCTCGACTGCTTCCCCGACAATCTCCACGCCGACTACTTTCTCCGCCACCGGTGCGAGGATCTGCGCGATCGTGCCGGTGCCGCTGTAAAGGTCAAATACGACTTTTCCCTTCGTCTCACCCACATACTCACGCGTTTTCTCGTACAGCACCTCCGCGCCCAATGAGTTCGTCTGGAAAAAAGAAAACGGCGAGATCTGGAACCGCAGCCCTAAAAGCTCTTCGTAAAAATGCTCGCGTCCGAACAGAATGTCCGTCCCCTCATCTTTTACGGCATCCGCCAATGTATCATTTTTGGTATGCAGAATGCCCGCAAAGCTTCCCTCCATAGGAAGTGCCTGAAGGCGCTCCGTCCATCCCCGTAAAAGTGCTTCCTCGGTTCCCTCAAAGGTATCCGTCTGTGTCGTCGTGATCAGATCGACCAGAATCTCCCCTGTCTTGATCGCACGGCGCACCAGAAGATGGCGCAAATAGCCAGTATGCTGCATTTTTTTATAAAATCCAACTTTCTTTTCCTCAAAATATTCTTTTGTACAGACAAGAATCTTGCAAAAATCCGGATGCACGATATGGCATTCGTCGGTTGTAACCACATCATAAAAACTGCCGCGCTTGTGCATTCCCAGCGACATAGGACCATCCTTGACCTCATCACCGAAAGAAAACTCCATCTTATTCCGGTAGCCCTGCACCAGCGGGCTGCCTAAGATGCCCTCAAACTCATATTCCGGACATACCGCATCCAGAAGGGAACGAACCTGTTTTTCCTTGATCGCAAGCTGTTTCTCATACGGAATCGGCTGATAAAGACATCCGCCGCAGATACCAAAATGCGGGCATATATCCTCTGCCGTCTCTAACTTTGAGTGCTCGACAACCTCCAAAAGCATACCCTCGCATCGGCCGCCGCGCTTTTTATTGATACGGAACCGGATCTTCTGTCCCGGAAGCGCATTTTTGACGATCGCTTTCTCTCCATCTATCACAACTACGCCCTTATTTGGAAACTCAATCCGTTCTACAGTTCCTTCGTAAATCTCACCTTTTTTCATTGATAACTATATAGCTCCTTCTCTCAGTGGCTTTTACCGCACTATAATCACCAACTGCAAATGATTTTTCAACTCACAGCTAATTTTCATCTGCGGTTCTAATTCATATCTTTATAGTATACAGGAATTTTTTTCTTTTTCCAAGATATAAAAAATACAAACTTATCTACAAACTTTCCTATGGCATAAAAAATACTGCGTGAAACCGATTTTCCGGTTCCGCGCAGTATTTTTTATGATTCATTGACTAAATTATCACAATCAGTCTTTCTTCTCTTTCTCGTCGCTCTCATCCTCGAAGAAATCATCGTCGAAATCATCATCGAAGTCGTCCTCGAAATCTTCCAGATAATCTGGAGTAAAGAAACGATATACGCCGTATGCAATCGCTGCAACTGCTGCTACAATACCGATAATGGCTAAAATCCAGAGAATACAGTTTTTCTGTTTCTCCTCTTCTTCTTTTCTGTGAAGGAATTCATTCAGTTTGGTTGCATTCATGATCTCTTCTACTCTGGAGAGCGCATCTTTGCTCATCATATCAAATTTATTCATACACTCCACATCCTTTCCCGCGTTTTGATCCGCAATTCTTGATTTTATTATACCATCTCTCAGCCGATTTTACTATATTTTTTATTGGATCTGGCGAAAATGTTTTAATACGGCATTACTGTTTTCGCATACGTGTACCGTAACAATACGGCAAACACGGTCTAACATTTCACCAGTTTTGCAAATGAAGCGAACATTTTTTTCACGCCCACGCGGTCAAAATTAACCGTCACCTCAAAATCCTTGCCGCCGTCCGCGATCTTCTGCACCGTTCCCTCGCCAAATTTGAGGTGGCGGACTCGGTCGCCCTCACCGTAGGAAAGATGGTCGGCCTTCTGGACCGTAAATGCCTTGCCAAATGACGGTGCCGGGCTGGCTGGACGGCTGCTGGAACTATAAGCGCTCTTATATGGATCCAGCGTGCGGCCAGAACCAGCACTTCCGGAACCATTCACACCGCCCCAGCCGCTCATCCGGGCTGCGCCGCGCTCCCAGGCGGCATCGTTCTCTGAAAGAGGGTGTTTTCCAGACATTCCGCCAATCCGCACCCGATCGCCGTCTCCCGCGCCAGATACACCAAAGCTGCCCGTTGTCCAGCCAGAAGTCCCCGAATCTTCAAATCCGCGTCTGCCCCGGCTCATACCAGCAGCCCGTTCAAAGACGGTCGGCTGCTCTTCCTCGTCCAGAAGCTGCGGCGGAATCTCCTCGATGAAGCGGCTGACCTTCGCAAACCGCGTTTCTCCATTGACCATGCGCTGTCTCGCCGCCGTCAGCGTCAGTTCTTTCTCCGCACGGGTGATTCCGACATAGCAGAGACGCCGTTCTTCTTCGATGGCGTCCTTATCATCCGAAAAGATGGACATGCTGCTCGGAAACAGCCCGTCCTCCATGCCGCTTAAATAGACATACGGAAATTCCAGACCTTTTGCGCCGTGCAAAGTCATCAGGACAATCCTGTTTTCGGATTCGTCCAGGCTATCTACATCCGCTACCAGCGCAACCTCCTCCAAAAATCCGTCCAGCGTCGGTTCCTCCGCTGTGCTCATATAGCCGGTCGCCTTATTAACCAGCTCTTCCACGTTCTGCAGACGTGTTTCTCCCTCGATCTCGCCTTCCGCCTCCAGATCCTTCTTATATCCCGTCTCTTCCAGAATCGCCTCGATAAGTTCCGGGATCGAAAGGGCCGAAAGCCGCGACCGGAAGTTTTCGATCTGCTCCGTAAACTTCTCGATCTTATCCGCCGCCTTGCCGATCGTCGGCACGCCGCGCACGCGCAGCAGCGCATCATAAAAGCTCATGCCATTGGCAGACGCATAGATCGTCACTTTTCCGATCGAGGTCGCACCGATGCCGCGCTTCGGCACATTGATAACACGCTGAACCGCCAGATCATCGCGCCCATTCGCAATCGTCTTTAAATAGCAGAGAATATCCTTGATTTCCTTGCGCTGATAGAAATTGACGCCACCGACCAGCCGGTACGGAATGCTGTAATAAATACATTTTTCCTCCAGAAGACGCGACTGTGCATTGGTACGGTACAGCACGGCAAAATCCGAATATTCCGCATTTTTCTCTTCTTTCTCACGCTCAATATCACAGATAATGGCGTCTGCCTCCTCGTATGCCGTGTCATACTGACGGAAGCGCACCTTCGGTCCCTCGTCATTCGCCGTCCACAGCGTCTTGTCCTTTCTGCCGCGGTTGTGGCGGATCACCTCATTTGCCGCGTTCAGGATGCTCTGGGTGGAACGGTAGTTCTGCTCCAGCTTGATAACGCGTGCGCCCGGAAATGCTTTCTCAAAACTTAAAATATTTTCGATATTTGCCCCGCGGAATTTGTAGATCGACTGGTCATCATCACCGACCACACAGATATTTCTGTACTTCTTTGCCAGCAGATCGACCAGCTTAAACTGTACAAGGTTCGTGTCCTGGTACTCGTCCACCATGATATACCGGAATTTATCCTGATAATATTCCAGCACATCCGCGTTTGCCTCGAAAAGTTCTACCGTTTTCACCAGCAGATCGTCGAAATCCAGGGCATTATTCTTCTTGAGTTCTTTCTGGTATTCCCGGTAAATCTGAGCAATCTTTTTCTCCCGGAAGTCCGCTCCCGCCTGCTGCTCAAACTCATCCGCCGTGATCCGGTCATTTTTCGCCGCAGAAATCCGTGACAGCACCGCCCGCTCCTTAAACTGCTTCGGATCCGCCTGCATTTTCTTGAGCACCTGCTTCATCAGCGTTTTCTGGTCGTCGCCGTCATAGATAGTAAAATTCGTGTCATATCCCAGACGGTCGATAAACCGGCGCAGAATCCGAACGCAGCTTGAATGGAACGTGCTGACCCAGATCGCCTCCGCGCCTTCCCCCACAATCTTATCCACACGCTCGCGCATCTCCGCCGCCGCTTTATTGGTAAATGTGATCGCCATGATATTCCACGGCGCCACCCGTTTTTCCTCGATTAAATACGCAATCCGGTGTGTCAGGACGCGCGTCTTTCCTGAACCGGCGCCTGCCAGAACCAGGAGTGGTCCCTCCGTGTGAAAAACCGCCTCCCGCTGCATCGGGTTAAGTGTGTCGTATTTGCTCATATATGTTTCGTTCCCTTCTATCCTCTTATATAATCTGTTTTTAATGACAAAAAGTATGTTCGAATACGCTCTAGTATAATCTATTTTCTCTTGGATGTCACGGAATTTTCATTGATTTTAAATTTCTCCTTGCTATCTGGTTTTCAAAACTATATAATATCACATAGAGAGTTCATGACAGCGGAAGCGCCAAAATCGCCTCCCTGTTTCGCAGCTTTCGAATTTCAACGCAGCGAGGTACATACATGAAATCGAACGAAGAACGCCTGCAGGATCTGCTGGCTTATGTTGATAGTCTGACCCGGGTGCATCCGTCGGAGATTCCCGGTATTGATTTATATATGGATCAGGTCACGACCTTCATGGACAGCCACCTGAACACTTCCAAATGGCTGGGCGAGGATAAGATCCTGACCAAAACCATGATCAATAACTATGCCAAAAATAACCTGCTGCCGCCGCCCGTCAAAAAACGCTACTCCAAGAATCATCTGCTGATGCTGATTCTGATTTATTATTTTAAAAATGTGATATCCTTTCGGGATATTGAGCAGCTCTTCTCGCCCATCAGCGAGCACCACTTTTCCCATGGTTCCAGCCCGGAATTAGAAGAGCTTTACAACGAAATCTTTTCGCTGGAAAAAGGGCAGCGCAAGCGCTTGCAGGAAGACGTCATGGCAAAATTTGACGCCGCCAGCCAGACATTCAAGGACTATGACTGTGAAGACCGCGAGTATTTACAGCTGTTCGCCTTTATCAGTGAGCTGGCGTTTGATGTCTATCTGAAAAAACAGATGATTGAAATCCTGGCGGAACAGCTCCGGCAGGAGACGCCAGTGAATCCGAAGAAGAAGAAATAGGCAGCACTTCCGCTGTACCGCCACACTCAAAAATAGGCTAAACAACAAAAATTTCAACCCATTGCACCATACACGATAAAAAAGACACTGGAATCACTTCCCCTTGTGGAAATTCTTTCAATGTCTTTTTTCTTTCATTTCTTTTTATCTTTCATTCAACCAGCTGCCAGCTCCTGGGACAATTCCACCCCAAGCCAAATTTGTCCATCTTTGGCAGGTTGGTTTGCTACACCTATGAAAGTACGCGCTTTATCTATCGTGCGTATATTCCTACTTCGTCTTACGCTTCCGTTTTCTCCGCCTCTTCCTGCTCTTTCACACGCGCAAATACCATATCATATCCGTCGCTTCCGTAATTTAAAGAACGGTTGACACGGCTGATCGTCGCTGTCGATGCGCCGGTCTTGTCCGCGATCTCCAGATATGTCTTCTTCTCACGCAGCATCTTCGCTACTTCATATCTCTGGGAAAATGATAAAAGTTCATTAACTGTGCATACATCCTCGAAAAAGCTATAGCATTCGTCGGTATTTTTCAGTGTCAGAATCGCCTGGAACAGATGATCCACAGCTTCGGTTTTCAGTTTTTTATTCATAATGCAAGGCACCCCTTTTTAATATGTACTCCGAAAATATATTCATTTTTCCGTTTTTCTTATATTAACATATTAAAGTTTTAAAGTCTAGTATCTTGCCTATTTTTATGAATATTTTATTTTTCATCTGTTCACGCAATATACATTTATGCGAATCTGCCAAATCTTCTACAGCATAAACTTCTCCACCACATGAGCCACACCGTCGTCGTTGTTGGAATAGGTAATAAAGTCTGCAGCTTTCCGCACCGGAAGCACCGCATTCTCCATCGCTACACCTAATCCGGCATACTGAATCATCGTGAGGTCGTTGTAGCCGTCCCCACAGGCAATCATCTGCTCACGCGAAAGCCCGATGTGAGAAAGAAGACGCTCTAACGACTGTGCTTTATCGATGCCCCTCGGAAGCACCTCCAGGAAAAACGGCTCCGAACGGTAAACGCTGAAATTCTTCCCCATCGCCGCCTTGACGCGCGGCTCGACCATCGCCAGGTAGTCTCCATCCTCCATCATCAGGTATTTCGGTACCGGATACGTGATCGCAGCTTCCATGTCATCCACCTGTACTAACTCCATGCCGTTGATCCGCGCTTCCAACTTTGCATAGGGACTGTCACTCTGGTTCGTCAGAAGCTTTGCCCCCGCCTCATCGTAACTCAAAAGCCCCACCTGTTCCTCCTCGGCCAGGCGTATAATCTTCTGATTCGCCTCCTGCGGCAGGGAACGGCTGAATATGATCTCGCCGGTTTTGCAGTTCGTGATCCTGCCTCCATTAAACGACAGAATATAACTGCCGTATTTTGCCAGCTCCAGCTCTCTCGCAAGCGGCAGCACTCCCGGCGTCGGACGCCCGGACGCCAGTACAATCTTCTTTCCGCGCTCCTGAAGCTCCATCAGACGCTGCTTCGTCTTTGGCGTAATCACCTTATCTCTGTTTGTTAAGGTTCCGTCCAGATCCAGGACGATAATCTCATAACTATGTTTTTCGGTCATATTTACTCCACATTCAAATCATACGTACTATTGTACACGTATATACGATACTTAGAAAAGATGAATTTGTCAATTAGCAACATGCCACATTACTTAATGCAATCCCTTCTTAACTTCTCAAATGGTTAACTCATATACTTCCGTTACTTTTGCCATTGCTTCCTGTATCCCCTCTATGAAAGATTTTTTTGCAATGCATCAATTAATTCCTCTACAACAATTGGCTTGGATAGAAATCCATTCATACCGTATTCCAGCGCTTCCTTCCTGTCTTCATCAAAAGCATTGGCAGTCATGGCAAGAATAGTGATTCCCGCCTGTGCCGGATCATCCAGGGCACGAATCCGCTTTGTGGCCTCATACCCGTTCATGACAGGCATCTGCACATCCATCAACACAAGATCATAACCGCCCGGTTTCGATTTTTCTACCTTCTCCACTGCCTCTGCTCCATTTTCGGCAGTGTCAACCAGAAAGCCATATTCATTCAGGATCTCCACCGCAATTTCACGGTTCAGTTCATTGTCTTCCACAAGCAATATACATCTGCCCTTGAAATCTGAACCTGCTGCCGGGAGAATATTATCCTCTTGCTCAGCCTGCCTCTGACCGATAGCTGTCATCAAGGTCTCTCTGATATCTGACATAAACATAGGTTTCGAACAGAATGCTGTAACCCCTGCCGCTCTGGCCTCCACTTCGATATCTGACCAGTCATAAGCCGTCAGGATAATGATTGGCGTATGGTCACCCAGACTGCGGATCTGACGGGTAACTTCAATGCCATTCATATCCGGCAGACACCAGTCAATGATATACGCATGGAATGCATCCCCCAGTTCCATAGACTGCCGCGCCCGGAGAACAGCCTCCTTACCGGAAAGAGTCCATTCTGAACGCATTCCAACCTTGACAAGCATCTTTGTCACACTGTCACAGGTATTAAAATCGTCATCTACAACCAGTGCCTTAAGACCTTCCAGCTCTGCGATCTTCTCTACATGGTGATGCTCAGGCTGAATCCGGAATGGCAGGCGGACAATAAATTCAGTTCCCTTGCCATATTCTGTCTGAACCTCGATAGTTCCGCCCATCATATTCACAATGTTCTTGGTAATAGCCATGCCAAGTCCGGTACCCTGAGTCCTGGTGACCGTGGAAGTCCGCTCCCTCTCAAAAGGAGAAAAGAGCTTCTGTACAAATTCCTGGCTCATACCGATTCCGTTATCCTTTACCCGGATCTCGTACAGCGCACTGCCGCTTTGCGTCCCCGGACACTGTTTGAGCCGGACTGAAACGGTTCCACCAGCAGGTGTAAACTTAACCGCATTGGACAAAAGATTCAACAGTACCTGGTTCAGACGCGTCTTATCACAATAGATATCCTCATTAGTCACATCCATTGCATCCATATAAAGCTCCAGCTGCTTCGCATGGATCTGCCCACCAATGATCGTCTTCAGGTCATGAAGCACATCCGACAGGCTGACCTCTGTTTCTTCCAGATGGATTTTTCCACTCTCAATCCGGCTCATATCCAGTATATCGTTGATCAGTGAGAGCAGGTGGTTGCTGGATGAAAGAATCTTACCCAGATAATCCCGGACTCTTTCCTTATCATCAATATTACTTACAGCCAGTGTGGTAAAACCGATGATCGCATTCATGGGTGTCCGGATATCGTGAGACATATTGGAAAGAAACGTACTCTTGGCCCGGTTTGCTGTCTCCGCAGCACGGACTGCCTCAGAAAGTGCCTGATTCATTTTCCTGTCAGAGGTACGATCCGACATAACCAAGATATATTTTCTTTTTCCGTTTACCTCGCTGCACATTGCAACATTATGAAACCAGCGCTGCTCTCCTGATTTATAATGAACGTATTCAAACTCCCATTCTTTCTGTTCATGAACCCGGATTCTCTCCAGATAATTTTTATCCGGTTCTTTCGGATTTTCGGAATGCAATTTTCCCAAAACATGAATATCCTTACGGATCTCTTCTACCGTAATCCCCAACAATTTTTCCGCATTCGGGCTGACGTAATCTGCCTGATATGTTCTAGCATCCAGCATCAGAAAAACATCATCTACATTCATTGACAGCTTCTGAAACAATTCGTCTCTATACAGGATCTCCGTATCCTTTTTCCTGAGGTTTGTTCTGCCTTTTTGAACAATAAAACTGATAAGTAAAGCGGCAATACAGAGCACGACTCCTCCCACGAGAAGCATTGTATTAAACTGCAGGCTATTCATACTGGCATTCACGATATCCGCCGGGACAAGTCCCAGAAACATCCAATCCTTGATATCTGATTTTTCATAGACCAGATAATAGCTCCTTCCATCAAGCTTTACCAGCTTCGCATCGGTACGTCCTTCTTTAAACTTCTCCGAAAGCTCATTGATCTCTCTTTCAGACATATCAGAATGCTCTCTCAGAACACCGAAGAAATTATACACTCTCCCCCATGACCCAGAAGAATGCTCCACCACAACACGACCATCCGGATGAATCACATAGTTCTGGGCATTTCCGTCGAAAGCAGAGATATCCAGTACATTTACGATATCAGAATTCTCATAGGCAATGGCAATCGCATCATATTCAAATCCCTGATAACTTCCATAGGCCTTGGGAGTTGCAAAAACAAGCAGCTGGGCTTTTCCAGGAACTGCTGCATTTGTTATCACATCACTTCCCTGTCGGAGCTCCTCTTCCATATTTCCCTGTAATCCAAGATACCCTGTTTCACCTGTTACCTTCTTATAGTTTCCGTCAGCTGACAGAAAAAAGAATTCTAAAAAGCCGGCATCTTCCTGTGCTTTCTCTATATAATCACGAATTTCGTCTTCATTGGAGGTGTTCTGCAGATTCTCTCCCCACATATGAAGATAGGTCAGATTCTTGTCTGTCAGTTCCCGCAGCATATTATCAGACTGATGAAAAATCTCTGTCAGATGAGACACACTTTCCTCATATACCGTTTTCGACACAAATTTAAAATATCGGGAAACCGTCAATACGATTCCAAGAAAAACAGCTATAACGACAGCTGCCTTGAATTGTTTTCTATTGACAAGTTTCTTTTTGTCTGTATTATGATTCTTAATATCCATTTTTCTCACCTCAGAGCCACATAGTCTTCAGGCTCTGCAAGAACGGCATCACCATCTGAAATATATCCTATCCAGGTATCCTTCACAGAAGTATCTCCCCTATCAAACACAATATTATCCTCTACCGGATAATTCTCCATGTGTTTAGGTATCGTCAGGCAGGTTACCGTGAACATATCATTGTCTTGAACTTTCTTTCCATCCTTCATAACTTTGCTCAATGTATAACCATCATCCGTTTCCCTGATCTCCACAGAAATACCGCTGACTACAGGTAGAGAACCGCTGTTAAAGGGAATAAAGCCTCCCTCATAGCCTTCCACAAAATTTCTGACAGTCTCTTTCAGCTCTGCCCCACTCATCTTACTGCTGTAAGCCAAAAGACCATTTGGCATGATCATGCTGCCCGCCATTTTTTTCGTATACCCGGCTTTCAGCACGTTTCCGGTAAAGCTGTTTCCGGTGGCGATCAGCACATCCGTCCCGTAGACACCGCGCAGCGTATTTGCCATAACCGAATAGGCTGCATTACCTCCACTGGCATGGAAACGATTGGAATAGAATTTCTGTGAATCCAGCAGGATATCCTCGGAGATAGTCTGCTGATTCAGAAGCTGGGTGTTAAAGGACTGATAAGCCTGCCCTGCATCGTATTCTCCTGCGATCATCTTAGATACTACATCCTTGGAAATAGAGAAGAAGTCATTTGACGCAATACGGATATACATGTGATTTTCTTCGATCACAGGTTTCACATCTTTCAGATATTCTGTAAGATGGATATCCACATCCTGGCTGTAGCTTAAGAGATCCTGACCATCATAAAGGATCTGGTTCTGAGCATCCTCTGAAAGCATTGTATCCAATACCTTCATGGCTTTCTTCCGTCGTGTTTCATCCTGTGCCAGATCACGGTTTAAAGCCACTTGAAAATAGGGTGTCGTCATCAGCCATTTTTCTCCATTCTCTTGAAAGAATGGCAGAAATGTTGTGTGAATGCCCTGATCCTGAAACATTTTTACACCGGAAGAGCTTCCAAAGTACATGGCAAGCTTACCACTTTTGAACAACTCAACCACATTATCATAGTTCAAATCCAAATCATCCCGGTTCAATCCTGTATCCCGGATAAACCGCTCCATCCGTTCAAAAGCCGCCGGCCAGACGGTATTGTCCAGACCTTCTTTCACTGTATGATCCGGGTCACTGTAGGTGGTGCGCCATCTGCGTCCGTCGGCAGAAGAAAGTTCTGACGCCGACAGGCCCTGCAGTGTCTCCATACAGGTATAGTCATAATAATAGTCTGCGGTAAACCCTCGGATTCCCACCTTATCAAATGCCTCGCAGGCAGAGACAAAGCTTTCATAGTCTGTTGGCAACGGGATATCATATTTTTCAAAAAGATCTTTGTTCACTACAAAGCCATGGGCATCCGCACACACCGGAAGCCAGTTTATGCTGCCATCCTCGTTCCTAAAATTGTTTAGATATGTATCATAGACAGCACCTGCCGCATTGGTTGTGGAAAGATCCATCAGGCTGTCTTTCAGCGAACTTGCATCATGCAGTGAAAAACGACAACAGGTTATAATATCCGGCAATCCTCCATTTTCATCAAGAAACTTATAAAAATCCAGATCATTATTTCCTACTACAAATTCAATGTTAATATCCGGAAGCTGTTCCTGAATATAGGGTGCATATTTTTCATACAGGTTTGTGCTCCATAAATACACCGTGATGGTTTCTGCATCTTCTTTTTCCGCTCTTTTCCCGCCGCAGCCTGATAAAAGTAATATGGCCATTACCATCACCAGGAATACAGCAAGTAACTTATTTCTTTTTTCCTTTTTCATTACGAATCCCCCTAAAACTGTGTTCCGCTAGTTCATAAATTACCTTTACCAGTAATTTTGCATCAACAGGCTTAGAAATATGTTCATCCATTCCCGCTTCTTTTGCTCTTATTCTGTCCTCCGTGAACGCATTTGCTGTCATTGCAATGATCGGTATCGTCTTAGCATCCTCTCTCTCCAGAGACCGGATCCTCTTCGTTGCTTCATAACCATTCATGACCGGCATCATGATATCCATGAGGATCGCATCAAATTCACCTAACTCACTTTTTTTGAATTGATCCACAGCTTCCTGCCCATTCCATGCCTTGGTCACGACAGCACCTTCATTCTGAAGCATAAATTCAGCAATTTCTATGTTCAGCTCATTATCTTCTGCCATAAGAATATGCAGTCCCTTTATAGATTTTCCATCTGATACATCTTTCTGTTCTTCCCATTTATCCGAATTCAGATCTATTTTAAATGGAACCTGGATCACAAAGGTAGTCCCTACACCATCTTCACTTTCAAAGGTAATGGTTCCACCCATTTTCTCAACCAGCTTCTTTGCAATCGACATTCCCAGACCCGTTCCCGCAAATTTTGTGCGGCTTCCTGCGTGTTCCTGTACAAACGGTTCAAAAATATGTTTCTGAAACTCTTCTGCCATTCCGATTCCGGTATCCCGGCAGACAAATTCTATCGTCGTCATCTCTGGCTGTTCGGATGGAATCTCCCGGCAGCTAATATAGATATATCCGTTTTTTCTGTTATATTTCACCGCATTCGACAGAATATTCATCATCACACGTTTCACATGTCCTGGACTTCCAATAAGCTTTCGATGTGTGATTTCTTTCTTCTCCCACACAATCCGGATATTCTGGTCTGCAGCCATCTGCTCGATCACAACAAGTACTTCCTGGGAAATACGGCTTAGATCAAATGGAATTTCTTCCAGAATCACTTCACCCGCCTCCAGCTTACTCATATCCAGGACATCGTTTACCAGCTCCAGCAACAGATTGGATGCCTCTTTCACCTTTGTTCTGTATTCTGTCTGTTTCTCCATATCATCTGCACAATGATCTGCCATATTGAGTAAACCGCAGATTCCATTAATCGGAGTCCGGATATCATGGCTCATCCTTTGGAGAAATTCCGTCTTCGCCCTATTGGCGGCTTCCGCCTTTTTGGCAGCTATCAGAAGTTCTGATTTATATTTTTCATCCTTTTCCCGCTCTTGTTTCTCATGTTCCAGATTGGTTCTGAAGATACAGGACCAAAATATACCAACTATCAAAGAATATAGAAAAATGACACCAGCCACACTTAATGGAAGGTTATGAAACACTTCCTCATCCGGAAGATATGCATAAATATAATAATCCCGCTGCTTCAGCATGATTCCGTAGCATCCGGTTCCTTCATTCTTCAAATGAAAAATATGCTGGCTGTCTGTGTGCTTTTTCATTGCCTGAATAACCTCATTGTCGGCCGTATTCTGCCCCAACAGGCTCTCATCGTTACTGGCAACAACGAGCCCATCGTCTGCAACAATAATTGTTCCATCTTTCTGGACACTATATCCATTTAAAAGCCCTTGTATCGTCAAAGTATAGTTTCTGGTAAATTCAGGAGATGTGTAATAGTAAATTGCCACAATACCCGGTGCGTCTTTTCTGGCGCAGGCTGCAATGTCGATCCGGGACCCGTCTTCCCTGGCAAGCCGTTCCGAATAGCTTCTTTCTTCATATCCTGTAAAATCCATGATAATTTCTTTTTGCAGATACTCCGTAATCTCATCCGTCAGAGACTCTTTTGTGCTATACTCACAGACCGTCTTTCCCTCTGCATCCAGTACAAGGATGCCATCCACCCAGAGAGTCTGCAGATTATCTTTTAGAAACTCCCGGCTTAACTGACCACCGTTTTCTCTTTCCATGTTAATATTGGTACTCATCTGTCTGGCACTTTCAATGGCACGGAGAAGGCTTTTGGATTCCGAAGATTCATTATAATGAGTATAGGTGGAACACTGCACTTTCACATAGTTTACAATCTCTACCATTCTTTCTTCTGCTTCCGCTTTTTCCGCATGAAAGAAATAAGTCAGGGAAACTACCGCCACACAGATTCCAAACAAAATACCAACTATTTCTATCTGCTTTTTCTTTGTCCTTCCCTTAATATCCAAGTTCATCCACCTCCAGATACCTTCCCGGATCATCCAGATATTTTTCAATGATTTTCAGGGATGTTCCATCCCGACGCATTTCCTCCAGGGTCTGATCCATCTGCTCACAGATTCCCCGGTCATCCTCTTTTGCAAAGGCAACCCCTATACCGGTGATCATCAGCGGCTCTTCCAGAATACGAAAGCTTGTGTCATAATCCTTCATATACTGGACAATCGATTCCTCATGTGCGGCAACTGCATCTACGTATCCTTTTCCCAGAAATGTATAGATCAGCTCCCTGTGTCCCAAACTGATCAGATTGCCCAGCTTTGGGATTCTCTCATCCGTCCGGTTCAGAAAAATACCTTCCGGTTTGGTTGTGGACTGAACAGCCAGATTCTTTCCCTCCAGGTCACTCAGTTTATAGATATCACTGCTCTCATTTACAGCAACCACCTGACGGCTTGCTATATACGGTCCGGCCCAGCGGTACTCGTCAAGGCGCCCTTCCATGGAAAAACAGCCCATGATGCAATCGATCTCCCCGCTCTCCAACAGTTCTTTTTTCTTCTCCCAGTTGATCTGGACAGGCTCCACCTGATAGCCCATTCTTCTGAACGCTTCTGTAGCCAGTTCTACATCAATTCCTGTCGGCACACCATCCTCATTCAGATAAGTGTATGGTGGATAGCTGTCGCTTCCCAGGGTGATGACGGGTTTTTCCGTTTCTTTTTTATTCTCACCTGTGTTTTTGCACCCTGCCAGGGTAACTGCTAAGATTCCAACAAGCAGAATACCTGCGATCACTCTTTTTCCTTTCATTTTCATTCCATCCCTGTTATTCTTTTCTATTTCTTCACATCTGATTTCCGGCCATTTATTACGATTCAGTGGTCCGCGCTTAGGTGCCCCCGCATATAAGACTTAATTTCCTATATGATCAAAAAAAGCTCCATGTAAAAAATTTACAGGAACTTTATCCATAATACCCACTTAACTCTTACCTTATATTCTTACACTTTTTATTATAGCATTCAAAATATACCATGTCCACAAAAAGTTTCCATCATCCATTTTGTTACTGTCCACACATGCGTGAACGGTAACTCCATTTTTTCATAAACAGCCGCAGGTTATTTATACAAAAGAACCCCCTTACTTTCGTAAGGGAGTCCTTATCTACTCATTTATTTTATTCAAGGTTTTCCTTAAATGATTATTTCTCAGCGATTGCAGCCTGTGCTGCCATTGCCAGTTGTAGGACTCTCGATCAGGCTAACTGTTGGATCATTTTTTCGACCCTCGACCTGTAATTTCAAGTCATCATCGACTATATTCAATTTCCATACAAAACAGTCTGGATATACGATTATTTCCTTTACAAAAGCATCTATCACTTCTTCAGGTATGCTATGTGTTGAGAAATTAAAATTCTGTTCCAACCCATACTTTAATACCTGTAAGCGTTGATCATATTCTTCATCCGAAACTTCTTCGTCTATCTGATATGACTGTAGCATTTTCTGCCACTTTTCTTTTTCCTCAAACAAGCTCTTTTTCTTCTCGTCGAATTTTGCTTTGTCGATTTCCCCTGCCATTCTCATATCAACCAGATTATCGAATTTCTTATCTATAATCGCAATCTTTCGCTGCGTTTCTTCTATCTCACTTTGAAAATCAATATCCCTATCATCTTTAAAGTGTTCTTCCAGCATTTCATTTGCGATTTCTATAATTCCATTTCTGTCTTGCCAAAACTTCTGAAAGATTATATCTGCCATTGCCCCCAATTTCCATCCCGGAACCATCGGTGTATCACAGATACCTTCTAAATCAAGTCCTTTCTTTTTTCGAGTGGCAATACTTCCAGTTCTCACCTGTGAATAGCATTGATAACAATACTGTGGAATGCCATTTACTCTGCGCCAAACCCGCCTATTCATAGATGCTCCACAATAGCATTTCAACTTTCTGCACCAAACATCATTGGCTTTATGCTTTCCCCTGCGTCCTCTATTATTAACAGAAAATGATTTAGAATCAAGCATTTTTCTTACTTTTTCAAATTCTTCTTTAGTAACAATAGGCTCATGTGAACCTTCTACTGCAATTTGCTCTACTTCTCCCCAATTCTTAACCTTCTTTTGCTCCAGATAATCCGGAACGTATTCTTTCCTATATAATATAATTCCACAATAAAATGGATTATTCAATATCCTACTTATATAAGATGAATACCAATGTGTCAATCCAGTTGAAGTCTTTCTCCCTGCCGCTTCGAGTGCGAATTGAATTTTTCGCATTCCCATACCATCTAAATACATATCATAAATCATGCGAACAGTTTTGGCTTGCTCTTCGTTAATGATAAAATCTTTTCCTACTTTATCATACCCCAAAATATTTCCATTTCCATATATAACACCATTTTGGAAGGAAATCTTCTGCCCCGCCTTTACTCGAACTGATGTTTTTTTACTCTCGTTCTGAGCAAGTGTTGCCATAATAGTCAATCGAAGCTCGCCATCCTCATCATTCATTGTCCAAATATTGTCTTCAGTAAAATATACTTCTACACCATATTTTTTCAACGTTCTTGTCTGTTGTAACGTATCAACAGTATTTCTGGCAAAACGAGAAACCTCTCTGGTAACAATGAGATCAAATGCTCCATTTTTAGCATCTTCCATCATTTCGAGGAAACTCTGTCTTTTATTAACGGATGTTCCAGTAATACCTTCATCAATGTATCTCTTGTATAATTTCCATTCAGGATGATATTGGAATAAATTATCGTAATACTGCACTTGGTTTTCCAAAGCTGATATTTGTGCTTCATGCTCAGTAGACACTCGTGCATATATTGCAACTAATCTCTCCTTCATCGTATTCTCCTCTTTTATTTTTCCTACATTGTTTCTACGTTTTTATATTAACATAGATAGTCCCTATTTTCAAGCGAAACTTTCTTCTCTGTGTCACTTCTGATATTTCTAAAAACAAACTCAGATATTTTTCCCTGATTATATAGGCTTTTAACAAGTGCTAACGCAATAATTCGCTCCATATCATTCTTTTGCTTTATATTTCTTTTTTCTTTGTTCACCATAAACTCCTTTCACTTATTATGCACCTTATCTGCCAATGACAACCCACACCCCATTGCAGGCTCTCATCGGCAGATAAAAATGCAATACAGGTGGCAGGTCATTACTCTGCCCACATCGGTCTTGCACCGTCATTCAAATTGACCGGACTGCAAATCTCTTTACAATCCGGAAGTATCATTATTACAGATATGCTTCATCGCCCTGTGTTACTGCCACACATTTTGTCAGATTTTTCTCGCTCCATACCTTTGCTTCAATGTCATGTTTCAACACTTCTTCGCGTTCACCCTTAAAAGAGCAGGTACATCTTTGCGAACCTACCTAGTGGCTCGGCATATCCTCACGTCCTGTATGCAAAAATATTCAGTTGTCAAGGTACAACGCTGCATCATTTCCAATCAATGAATAGAAAGGGAACTTTCTGATCGGATGCTATGCAACTTCAAAAGCCAATATTTTTGTAATCAGCTTGGTTTCCAGTCTGCGACGCAGCGTTTCATCAATGCAGTAATGCACCTGTCCACTTTCGTCATACAACTTTCTGGTAGACAATTTGATTATGTATCCCTCATAGTGCTTTAACACTGCATTGATAGCGCTTACATCACCCTCTGATGCTGCCTTTATAATATGGAAAGGCAACAAATTTTCCTCATTTCTGCTTTTATACATCTTTTTCATCTGCTATTCCTTCCATAATCTTCTTCAAAATTTCAAGTGAGCGTGTCCTGTGTTCATGAATGGTACTGCGAACCAGATTCATTTCTCTTGCAATATCCGCATCGCTCATTTCCATAAAATACGAAAGTAAAATGACATTCCTTTTTCTTTCTGTAAGTTCCTTCAAAGCTTCAGCAATCAGGGTATTTTTTACTTCAATGTCATAGCCATGCACTTCAAAATGATGATATTCTGTTCCATACTCATCCATAGTAAATAATTTGCTCAACTCCTTTTCCGACAGTTCAGAGAATGCAACTTCGTGTTTCCTGCGATAGTCCATGTGTTTGTAATAATTTACAGCTTCGCCTTTTAATGCCATCTGGCATAACCGATCAAATTGGTGCCGGATAGTCATTTCATCTTTAGAAGAAGGTTGCCCCATACGAGTTCACCTCCTCCCGTTCCGAATGCCAAGGCTTTTGCCTTTTTTCCCTTCCGGAGTATCTCCCAAATGAAACCGGGGAGATGTTCGGGTGGATTGAAAAAATTTTAGAAAAATTTTTCTGTATATAAAAAACGCCCTTATGGGCACATACCCACAGGACGCTATTTATATCTGATATTAAATTTTCTCCACATTTTACGAGTGTATATAATGCACTTTCAATTGTAGAATTTGCCACATTACTTAAAATGTGACCTATTTACCTATCCTTCCACGCAATAGGCAGGATAATATTTTCCAAATACAAAAATATCCTTTCAACGGTTCAGAATCCATAACTCTCCCAAACACATTCAAAGGATAAAAACATGAGAAAAAACCTTTGAATACTGCGTTTTTTTATATGCAATATCCAAAGTTACTTATTTTATTCAAGTGCATTATATCCCTCTGATATAGTGCGTTATTAGTTCATTTTCTTTTTAAATGGTGAACTATACACTATATACGGAGGTGCATGACATGGCTAAATCTAAGAAAATTGATAAAGACATGGGTTTTCGCCTGAAGAAAGCCAGATTAGACCAAAAGCTGACTTATGATGAATTATCCGAAAAATCCGGTGTTTCATCAAGATATATCAAAGAGATCGAAAATCATGGTAATGTTCCAAGCCTTGAAAAACTCGGTCAGCTCATTCGAGCTTTACACATCTCTGCTGATCCGTTCTTTTATCCGGCAGCTCCAACTGATAATCTGGATTACCAAAGACTGTTGGTTTATCTTTCAGAATGTACAAACGATCAGATAACCACCATTCTTGCACTGGTAGAAGCCTATCTTCGTACATATAAGACCCATGAAACAGAATAGCAGAAAGATTTCGATTTTTTCTGGATTATTTCTGAATTATTCTGAAGAAAAACAGGGTGGTCAGCTTCCTGGTAAGCCATCCACCCTGTTTGAACTATTCTTTGATATGCATAAGCACTTCTTTCACTTTGTTTCTTTCCTTTAAAATCCCCAGTCCGTCAAATATCTGCATTACATCTACCATCCCCTGATAGTAGGCTCTTTGTTCTTCTTGAAAATGAGCGTGATCCACTATATCCATATAATTTTCGAAAAATTCTCTGTGCTCTGCAGAAAGCTCAGCCAACACCGTTTCATATTCCCGATTCGCCTTTTTCAATGCTTTATCTGCATTTTCCGATTCGTTTGTGTGAACAGAATACTCTCGTTCTTCTGCTTCGCTTCTAAGTTCCTCCAATACCTCTGCTACTGTTTCAAATACTTCGTTCATTTTGTATCCACCTTTCCATATAAGTATTGCATTTTGCAGTCAGTATTATCAATCCCAAGATTACATCAAATAAATTTATTTTCTTATACTTCATCTTTAGAAGTATATTATCAACATTATTCCGTAAAATCAATCATGTAGCACTTCATCTTTAGAAAGTTGGTATTTGAATGAAGATTTACTGGAATAAAGAAAAAAATTCCAAAAACCTTATTGGACAACGTGTAAAAGAATTACGAACCGAAAAGCACATATCACAAAAAGCATTAGCTGAACAACTCCAGCTTGCCGGATATGAATTTAGTGATTTGACTGTATTACGCATTGAACAAGGGACACGCTTTGTACCGGATTATGAAGTAGTGGCTCTGGCAGAATTTTTTCATGTATCTTGTGAATATCTCTTGGGTGTTAAAAAAGAAAAATAAGCAGTGATCTGGACTATAACTTACAGACCACTGCTTAAATTTTTATTGAAGCGATACCCTACTCCCCATACAGTCTGTATGTAAATCGGTTTACTTGGATTATCTTCTATTTTTCCACGCAGGTTGCGGATATGGCTCATGACAATATTATAATCACCAAAATATGGCTCTTTCCAAACAATATTATATATTTTCTCCTTGCTAAATACCATTCCAGCATTTTGCGCTAACAGTAAAAGAATTTCAAATTCCGTAAAAGTAAATTCTATTTCTTTGTTTCCTTTTACCGCCAACCGTCTTTCAGCATTTATTGTTAATCCCTGAAATTCTAAGCATTTTTTTATGTTCTTATTTTCACATATTTTCATTTGCTTATTTTCTAATATGCTTAATATCTCGCTAATAACATCATCTTCACTATTTTCAAATGACAACAGCAACATTTTCCCCATAACTTTCCACCTCCTCAAATCTTACTTATGTAATAGTTCAATTATTACACAAGTAAGATTTACAGTCAACTATTTTTCCAAAATTGACATTTCAACAAATACAGAATATACTATTTTTATTACAGGCGTAAGATTTAAGGAGTGATTTACATGAAGAATTTACCACAAATTTCGGAAGCAGAATTTGAAGTTATGAAAATTGTATGGAAATATGCCCCCATTAACACCAATGAAATAACAGAAAAATTACTACAAACAACAAACTGGAGTCCCAAAACTATCCAAACGCTCATTAAGCGTCTTGTGACCAAGGGTGTTCTCACTTATGAAAAACAAAGTCGTGTTTTTGTTTACACACCGTTAGTAAAAGAGTGTGAATATATTAGTCAAGAAAGTAATTCTTTCTTGAATCGCTACTATAATGGTGACATTACCTCTATGCTATCTGCATACATAGAAAACGATAAACTGTCTGAAACAGAAATTGAAACACTTCGCTCCCTTCTTTCCAAGAGTTCCAAAAAAGGAGGCGATTAACATGGCTAATTTCATGATACGCTTTTTATTATGCAATGTATTTATCAGCGGTATCGTTGGAATTCTTTTGATAGCCAAATGGGTATTCAGAAACAACTTGTCCAGCCGGATGCAGTATAATCTATGGTTGCTGTTACTCGGACTTTTAGCAGTGCCTTTTATCCCCTTCCGTCTAATTAGTTTTCCGCAAATTTTCTCATGGCTCAGTAGCGTAAGAAACTCTTCCGCTTCTCATGCCGATGTTGGTGCAAATAATGTTATGGATACCGTTTTATCTGGTACTACAAATTGGATGAATGACTTTGCCCTTTCTGTAAATAAAGACACGCCATCCGTTACCGGATATATTTTATTAGGTATATGGATTGTGGGAATGCTTGCGATGATGATATTGGTAATCAAATCTTCTCTTCGTTTACGCATAATAAAGAGATCTGCGCTCCCCCTTCAGAACCCAGAGGTTCGCAGACTGTATAACAAATGCTTGAATGAGATGAAAATAACAAGGAATATTCCTGTGTACAGTACCGCTTTTTTGAAATCACCTATTATCGTAGGATTTTTGAAGCCATGTATTTATCTGCCAATTCATTTAATCTCAGATTATCATGAATCTGATATGAGATATATGCTATTGCATGAACTGCAACACTACAGACATAAGGATGCCATTGCCAATTATCTTATGAACTTTGCCGGAGTGCTTTATTGGTTTAACCCCTTTGTCTGGTTTGCGCTAAGAGAAATGCGTAATGACAGAGAAGTTGCCTGTGACACTTCTGTTCTGAAAATGCTGGAAGAAGACGATTATGAGAATTATGGAAATACGCTGATTAACTTTATAGAAAAGGTCTCCATTTCTCCTTTTCCGTTTGCTGCCAGCCTTAGCGGAAACATGAAACAAATAAAGCGTCGCATTATCAACATCGCTTCTTATGAGAAACCAACGTTTTACAAGAAGTTAAAAGGCATGACTGCTTTTATACTGACCACAGTTCTAATAATGGGACTTACACCTTTTATTTCTACATATGCAGCGGACGAAAGTCACTACCAATGGAAATCTTCCTCAGAAAATATTTCATATGTAGATTTTTCTAAATACTTTGGAAAATACGAAGGAAGCTTTGTTTTATACGATCTGGGAAATGATGCCTGGAGCATACATGATATAGAACATGCTACGCTACGAGTTGCGCCGGATTCCACTTACAAGATATATGATGCTTTATTTGGATTGGAAGAAGGTGTCATTACACCAGAAGATTCCTTTATTGCATGGAATGGAGAAAGCTATCCGTTTGAAGCATGGAACGCTGATCAGACCTTGCAGTCTGCTATGGCTTCATCTGTGAACTGGTACTTCCAATCAGTGGACGAACAACTTGGTACTACTTCCGTTTACGATTATATCAAGAAAATCGGATATGGAAATAAGAACATGAGCGGCGATTTCTCCACCTATTGGATGGAATCTTCCTTGGAAATTTCCCCGGTAGAACAGGTCGAACTTTTAACTAAGCTGCAAAATAACAGTTTAAGCTTTGCCCCTGAAAACATCAATGCAGTAAAAGATTCCATATGCATTTCTTCTTCCGATGCCGGATCATTCTACGGAAAAACTGGAACCGGACGAGTAAACGGACAAGATGTGAATGGTTGGTTTATAGGCTATATCGAAACTGCAGATAATACATACTTTTTTGCTACCAACATTGGTGCTGACAGCAATGCTACCGGAAGCAACGCTACTGAAATAACCATGTCTATTTTGTCTGACATGAATATATGGAAATAAAAAAATCGGGTAAAGGTCATAGTCGTATAATCCTTTGCCCGTTTTTTTTATTTTCACTTTATGCATAAAAGCGTTTCAACTATCCAGTTCTATACGTCAAGAATTAGATTTATTATTGATGTATTCTACAATTTCTCCAATAAAAAAAGATATCAATGTCCCAATTGAAACAAACAAACTATCTCTATCACCTAATGATTCAATGAAGATTGAAAATGTAAACGTAAAGTTACTATACATATAATCATAAAAAACGTATTTCAGAGAACCTATCAAGAGCATCAACCCGAAAGAAATTAATGCATATATTAGACACAGCAAAAAGCTAATGTCAATGCTGCGTTTGACAATGATTTTTCCCATAAAAAAACCTAAAATAAAAACCCCAATATCAATATATGTATATATAATTAAAAAGCCCAAATAGGCTAAGGCAGCATTATATTTGGGAAATAAATAAAAACAAAGAAAATAAGCTAAAGCCACACATACAAAATATACTAAAAATGGAGAATACGTTCTAACAAACTTTCGAGAGTATGAGAAAATCTCTGTAAATAAGATTCTTCTATGATAATTAAGAGCGATAAGCTTGTGAATCAGGCTTGTCGTTCTTGTTTTATATATAACAGTTGCTTACGGGCATGTCAAGAGCAGGCGGTTTCCCGCCTGTCTTCTTAACCCTTCTTTTGCTTACTCGGGTAAGCGTCCCTCGTACATAATGCTCAGTTCTCCATAAACCTGAGCCCAATCACGGATGGTGGTAGTCCATTTTTTCGTAGCCTCAAAAGTAGCCAGATACAAGGCCTTTAACAGGGCGGTATCGCTTGGAAATACGCTTCTCTGACGGTTCAGCTTCCGGTATGTGGAGTTCAGTGATTCGATCGCATTGGTTGTATAAATGACCTTCCGGACAGTGGTTGAAAATTTAAAAATTGGAGAAACAGCATCCCAGTTGTCTTTCCAGCGTTTCATGGAATTCGGGTATTTCGGAGTCCATTTTTCAGTTACACGTTCCAAGGTAGCCAGAGCCTTCTGCTCATCAGCGGCCTGATAGATGGTTTTTAAATCTGCAGCAAAGGCTTTTCTGTCCTTGTCCGGAACGTATTTCAGGGTGTTTCTTACCTGATGGACAATACACCTCTGGTATTCTGTTTTGGGAAACGCAGCTGAAATCGCTTCTTTAATGCCTGTAAGGCCATCGGCACAGATGATCAGGATATCTTTTACTCCGCGATTTTTCAGTTCGTTCAGGACTGACAGCCAGTATTTCGCACTTTCATTGTCACCAATCGTAATCGTCAGGACTTCCTTTTTCCCCTCCGCATTAATGCCAAGAATAACATAGGCTGCAAGCTTACGAATGACTCCATTATCCCGCACAGAATAGTGGATCGCATCGATGTAAAGGATTGGATATACCTCATCCAATGGGCGGTTCTGCCAATCTTCAATCTGAGGAAGTATCTTATCCGTCACATCGGATATGAAACTTTCTGATGTTTCAAAACCATAGATATCTTCAATCGTTTCCGAGATCTGGCGAGTGGTCATTCCTTTGGCATACATAGAGATGATCTTCTGATCAATATCAGAAATATCTTTCTGACGCTTTTTCACCACCTGTGGTTCAAAGGTCGATTTCCGATCCTGTGGGACCTCGATTTCCATAGAGCCATATCGACTGTTTACCTGCTTGCGTTTATAACCGTTACGATAATCGTCATTGTCAGAACGCTGGGATTTCTCATATCCAAGATGGTCATCCATTTCAGCCTCCATCATTTCTTTAATGGTGCCGCCCAGAAGATCTTTGAGTGCATCCTGGATATCTTCTGCGGTCTCGATATCGTATTCTTCGAGAAGCTGGCGGATGATGTTCCTTTTTCCTTCAGTCATTTCAACTCTGTGAACTGGTTTCTTTTGTTTTGCCATAGTAAAAGGCCCTCCTAATGATATTTATTGTATCATAGAAGGACCTTACTTAGGTTATTTTACAGAAAAAGTTTCACAGGCTCAACGAATCAGAATATATTCAACAAAAACGTCATTCTTTTTTAAATCGTTATTATAATGGTAAAATAACAGCTATGATATCCTCTTATCTCGAAGATGATGCATTACCTACAACAGAAATAGAGGAACTCCGTTCCATTCTCACAAAAATGTCACAAAAAGGAGGAAAGTAATATGAGTGATTTTATGATACGCTTTCTCATTTGTAATTTATGGATTAGCTGTATCATTGGAATCCTTTTAGTAGTTAAAAAATTATTCAAAAAAATTTTAACTAGCCGTATGCAATATAATTTATGGTTCTTATTATTTATATTGTTGTTAATCCCTTTTGTACCATCAAAGCCAACAAAATTTTTTTCCATATTTGCGTTATTTAGTAACATTCCACAATCAGAATTACCAAATAATGATATTGTATCACATACAACCAATGAAACAATTTTTGAAAATAATATGAATTGGATGAATGACTTTACACTTTCTATCACTCAAGATACATCATCAATATTTGGATTGATTTTAGGAGCTGTTTGGATTATAGGTGTACTAACAATGATTATTTTGGTTACAAAATCAGTTTTACGCTTACATATGTTAAAAAAATCCGCTCTATCTTTGCAAAATGTTGAAGTACGAAAAATTTATTATAGTTGTTTAGATGAGATGAATTTAAAAAAGGATATCCCCATTTACAGTACTGCTTTTTTAAAATCTCCCATCATCGTTGGTATTTGGAAACCATGCATTTATTTGCCGATACATTTGATTTCTGATTATAATACTTCTGATTTACGATATATGTTGCTACACGAGTTACAACATTACAAATATAGGGATAATATTACTAACTATTTTATGATTCTTATTAGAATTATTTATTGGTTTAATCCTATTGTATTGGTTGCGCTAAAAGAAATGTGTCATGATAGGGAAATTGCTTGTGATAGTTCTGTATTAAAAATGCTTGAATATAAGGACTATATTAACTATGGAAATACATTGATTAATTTTGCTGAAAAAATTTCTACCACTCCATTTCCATTTGTAGCTGGACTTGGCGGAAATATGAAGCAAATTAAACGCCGTATTCTTAACATTGCTTCTTATGAAAATCCTACCTATTGGAAACGAATAAAAGGATTGATTGCTTTTTTAATGACAGCTATTTTACTTTTTGGTTGCTCTCCTATGTTGTCCACATATGCATCGGAGGAATGCTATACTTGGGATACTTCCTCAAAAAAGATTACGCTTGTAGATCTCTCATCATATTTTGATGGGTACAAAGGAAGTTTTGTGCTTTACGATTTACAGAAAGATAATTGGAATATATACGATATAGAACAGGCAACTATACGAATATCTCCCAACTCTACTTATAAAATATATGATGCTCTATTTGCTTTAGAAGAAAATATTATTACTTCAGAAAATTCTTTTATTTCCTGTCCTCAACAGAATTATCCATTTGAATCATGGAATGAAGACCAAACTCTGTTTTCTGCAATGAATTCTTCTGTTACTTGGTATTTTCAAGCTTTGGATGCAAAGTTAGGTAAATCTAATTTGCAATCTTATATTGAACAAATTGGATATGGAAATCAAAACATAAATGGAGAACTTTCTTCATATTGGATGGAATCCTCCTTAAAAATCTCTCCTATAGAACAGGTAGAACTTTTAACGTCATTATACTTTAATGATTTTGGATTTACGCCAGAAAACATTCAAACTACAAAAGAAAGTATCCAGCTATTTTCAGATGTTAATTGCACAATTTATGGTAAAACTGGTACTGGATGTATTGAAGAAAAAAATGTAAACGGTTGGTTTATAGGTTTCGTGGAATCTAAAAATCATACATATTTTTTTGCAACAAATATTCAAGCTATAGATAATGCAACTGGCAGTATTGCATCTGAAATTACACTTTCTATATTATCTGATATGAATATTTATAAATTATAAAAGTAACAATCATATAGATAGGAAAAAACAACATAACTCAATCAGTTTAGTTCAACACAATTCTTTAAATTGATAAAAGGATGGTACACAAAAAGATAAACTACCCATATTGTGTGGACAGCATATAAAAAACATTCTTGTTAAGATAATAATATTTGAGTTAAAAACAGGAGTGGCAATGCCACTCCTGTTTTTAACTGGACATACTTATGGTTATAAAAAATGACTAACAGATATAAAATATCCTGTTATATATACATATAAGAAATATCTATTACCCATTTTCTGTGTCAGCAACTTTCTATCCATATTTCTTCATAAATTGCATGATTGTTTTCGAAAATCATAATATCCACAGCAAGATACCTAAAAGAAATGATACATCATTGATAATGTATCGCATACTCTGTGTCTGTATATAACCTCATATTGCACCTGTACTCTCACATCCGTTCTTCTAATCGCAGAAAATTCCGTAAAAGTTCATTTTTCATCTTCAGGCACTCAATTTCTTACTGATATTCTCTGATACTAGCTGGTTCTGTCTGTTTTTTAGGACGTCCTCTGTATTTTAGCAGAAGCCCAGCAATAAGACGAGTCTATTCCCGATTATAGTAATTGATTCAGTTTTCAATTTGTCGAATCTCTAATTAAAAGTATTTTACAAGCTTACGGATTGGTTTTTCCTACTTTACACATAGCAATCAGCTTTGGTTCAATTATTTGATATGCGTGTATTTACTTTTTGCTATAACAAAACCTGCTCATATAATCAAGTGTTTTTTGTTGAAACCACAGGCTCCTTATGTGATTCTATTATTTTAAATAAGGGGGCTTTTTGTCATTGTCCGTTTTTATTGGTTCAGTTCACTTTTTATGCTCAGATACAATAGGAAAAATTATTTTAAATTTTGCTTGACTTTTAAATATTACTATTGTAATATTTAAAGCGTGCTTCACACAATAGACTTATTGCTATATTTTCTCAACTAAAATTTTATATTGACAAATACATATAGAATTCATTTTATTTATAAAGAGAGGTGACAAAACATTTTCAAAATCTTAATACAAATATGTTGAGAAAAGATAAACTATGTTGGATTATAGTTCGTAAGCACAACTAAAATGAATGGTTTACTAAATTTAACCTAAATAAAGAATTATATATTGTGACAAATACAACTCTCATATCCTTTAAAATGTAAATACTACTATTTTATTATGGATTTGCAATGAAAAACTTGAAAGGTGGAGATAATATATTACAAATGCATAAGTTAACTATATGAAATGATATAAATGCTTCAAAAATTCAAAATTCTATGTATAATCTATATTTTAGGAGGATAAAGTTATGAAACACAACAAAATTACCATAAGTATTTTAATGATCTTTGTCATATTATTATCTGTTGGATGTAGTAATAATCAAGAAAACATTTCTGATGGCAATGAAAATGTTAATGCAGATTATGATTTTCTATTTCAAGAACTGGAAGAAAAATATGATGCTACATTAGGAATTTATGCACTTGATACAGAAACTAATAAAGAAATTTCTTATAATGCAGATGAAAGATTTGCATACTGTTCAACATATAAAGCTTTAGCTGCCGGTGCCATTTTAGAAAAATACTCTATTGAAGAACTTGATAATGTAATATATTTTGAAGAAGAAGATGTTTTATCTTATGCACCAGTTGCAAAAGATAAAGTAGATACTGGAATGACTATTAGAGAAATATGTGATGCTGCAGTTAGACAAAGCGATAATACTGCTGGAAATCTACAATTTACTCTTCTTGATGGACCTAATGGTTTTAAACAATCATTAAGTAAAATTGGTGATACTGTAAGTGAGCCTTCTAGAATAGAAACTGAATTGAATGATGCTGTACCTGGCGATATAAGAGATACTAGTACTCCTAAACAATTGGCTTTAAATTTAAAAGAATATGCAACTGGAGATATATTGTCAGATGATAAAAAAGAGATTTTTATAGATTGGATGTCAAATAATGCAACTGGTGATGAATTAATTCGCGCTGGTGTACCAAGTGATTGGATTGTGGCAGATAAAAGTGGTGCTGGTTCTTACGGAACACGAAATGATATCGCTATTGTAACACCCCCAAATAAAAAACCTATATTTGTAGCTGTACTTTCAAAAAAAGCAGAACAAGATGCAGAATATGACAATAAACTGATAGCAGATGCCACAAAAATCATCTTTGATTTAATATCATAAAAATTGATTCACTCAAAAATAAATTAATATACCAAAATACAATTACAAAAGTTTTATCTTAGAAACTCTCAAAAAGAACCATAGATAAGATTCTTCTATGACGATATAGGTGAACAGACTGTAGACAAAGCCCTGCTTTTGCAGGGTTTTGCTATTGTTGGAACCGCTTTTC